>NZ_BSQC01000002.1:0-558211 GCF_030268145.1 Brucella sp. NBRC 12950 | reverse complement strand
CTGCTGAAAGCCCAGTCTTCCTTTCCGCGTTCGATTTGAAAAGGGCAAGAGAGGCAAAAATTGTCGCATCTCTAAATTGCCCATGTGTCGCATCTGTATATTGCCGTTATACACATCGATTGCATAACGTATGTTATGGAACTAAAAAAGAATGAAAAGCTAGCATCTTGTTGCGATGAGACATTTCTCACCGCCCCAATATGATGCGGTGATGATCACTCAAACCAAGTTCAAATGGCTTTCCTTTGCGTATTTTCCACAACTCGAAAACTCTGGTGAAAATTTAAGCGAATCGGATGTCGTAGCCTGTAAAAAAATGCTGGCAGCAGCTTATAAAAGTGCCGCAAAATATGGAGTTTTCTTGATTTCTCATCCTCTGAGATTGCATTCAAAAGCGCTTTAAAATCGCCATTGCGTACCAGTTTTTTGCCTTCTAAATTAGCTGCAGCGTAGTCAATCTGGTAACTAATTCAGTATCTTGAGAACTTCTCTTGCAAGAACCAATCTTATCTATAAGATGCACGCCATTTCAAAAATTACCTAGGAGGGGTTCATCGTGTTTCGCAAAACTCTACTGACAAGCGTGTGTCTTCTGACACTGGTGGGAGCGGCATCGGCTGAGGTCGTTCTTAATCGCGGCAATGACACTGATCCAGCCACGCTCGATCATCATCGTACGTCCACCGTGTCTGAAGGCAACGTCCTTCGCGATTTGTATGATGGATTGACCATCCAGAACGCGAATGGTGAGGCCGTACCGGGTGTGGCGAAGTCATGGGATATTTCGGAAGACGGTTTGGTCTACACTTTCCATCTGCGCGATAACGCGAAATGGTCAAATGGCGATCCGGTAACTGCTGGTGATTTCAGCTTCGCTTTTCACCGTCTGATGGACCCTAAGACAGCTGCTGGCTATGCGAGCATGTTGTTTGTGATCAAGAACGCGGAAGACGTTGCTGGTGGAAAAAAGCCGGTCGATGAGCTGGGGGTTGAAGCTGTAGACGATCACACGCTGAAGGTAACGCTTAACTCCCCTGCTCCTTATTTCCTCGAACTTCTGACGCACCAGACCGGCTTCCCGCTGCATAAGAAGAGCGTTGAAGAAAATGGCGACAAGTTCACGACACCTGGGAAAATGGTGACGAACGGCGCTTACGAACTGGTCAGCTTCACGCCGAACGACAAAATCGTCATGAAGAAGAACCCGAATTACTATGAAGCCGATCAGGTCAAGATCGATACCATCAACTGGATTCCATTCGAAGACCGCGCCAGCTGCATGCGACGTTTCGAGGCCAAGGAAGTTCAGGTCTGCTCGGACGTTCCTGCCGAACAGATGGATTATGTGAAGAAGAACCTCGCCAACGAATTCCGAATGGCACCTTATCTCGGCGTTTATTATTTGCCGGTCAAAGGCAAGACTGCTGACAGCAAGCTGAAAGATCCGCGTGTTCGTCAGGCTCTTTCCATGGCGATCGACCGTGATTTCATTGCCGATCAGGTCTGGCAGGGCACCATGCTCCCAGGTTATTCGCTGGTTCCTCCAGGTATCAACCACTACGTCAAGGATGCGCCTAAACTCGACTATTCCGACGACATGTTGGATCGTGAAGACAAGGCCAAGGAGCTGTTGAAGGAAGCAGGCGTTGAGCCAAACACGCTTTCGATTGAGCTGCTCTACAACACATCTGAAAACAACAAGAACACGATGGCAGCAATTGCCGATCAGCTTGGCAATATCGGTGTGAAGGCAACGCTCAACGAAACCGAAGGCGCTACCTACTTCAACTTCCTGCGTGAAGACGGTCCGTTCGATATCGCACGCGCTGGCTGGATCGGCGATTACAACGATCCGCAGAACTTCCTTTACATTGCCCAGAGCGATGTCAGCTTCAATTATTCCAAGGTTAAAAACCCGGAATACGATGCGAAGATGGCTGAAGCAGCGAAGATCCTTGATCTGGATGCCCGCGCCAAGGTTCTGGCTGAAGCCGAGCAGCTCAAGCTCGATGACATGAGCAATATTCCTATCCTTTATTATTCCTCGCGCGCTCTTGTGTCTGACAAGATCGATGGCTGGAACGACAACCTTATGGACAGCCACAAAACCCGCTGGCTTTCGTTCAAACAGTAAATTTTCAGTTCGGGCTGTGCCTTTCGGCGCAGCCCCTTTTTCTTTCGACCTGGGAGGGTCGGAGGGTCCCTCTTTTCATGGGGACAGATATTTTTTAAGACTTATGGGAGTTTCACGATGGTTCGCGAAATTTTATTGGCAGGCGTTTGCCTGATTTCGCTTGGCAGCGCCGCGTCTGCTGCAATTTTGCTTAACCGTGGCAATGATATGGATCCTTCAACGCTGGATCAGCAGCTCACCACTACAGTTCAGGAAGACCGCGTTTTAAAAGATCTTTATGAGGGACTGGTCGCGCAGGATAGCCACGGCAGAGCAGTTCCCGGTGCGGCGACATCATGGGAAATTTCACCCGATGGCCTCACCTATACATTTCATATGCGCGACAATGCAAAATGGTCGAATGGCGATCCTGTAACGGCAGGCGATTTCGAGTTTTCATTTCGCCGCTTGATGGACCCTAAGACGGCTGCGGGCTACGCTAGTGTCTTTTATTCAATCAAGAACTCCGAGCAGATCGCGACGGGTCATATGTATGTCGATCAGCTTGGCGTGAAAGCACTGGACGACAAAACGCTCCAGATCACGCTCAACGCGCCTACTCCATATTTCATTGAATTATTGACCCACAACACCGGATTTCCGGTCAATCCGAAAGCCGAAAAGGAATTCGGGTCAAAGTTTAGCCAGCCGGACCACATGGTCAGCAATGGCGCTTATGAGCTTGTCAGTTTCAATCCGAACGACAAGATTGTTATGAAGAAAAATCCCTATTATTGGGATGCGGAGCATGTTCAGATTGATCAGGTAAACTGGATACCGTTTCAGGATCGCTCCAGCTGTATGCGCCGGTTTGAGGCGAAAGAAGTTGATATCTGCTCTGATGTTGCCGCTGAACAGATGGACTATGTGAAACAGAACCTCGGTAAATGGTTTCATCAGGCACCGCTGCTGGGTATTTATTACATCGACATCAAAGGTGAGCCTTCCAGCAAGTTGCGCGACCGTCGTGTCAGACAAGCCATTGGAATGACGATTGATCGTGATTTTCTGGCACAGGAAGTCTGGCGCGGTACAATGCTTCCTGCCAGCTCGATGGTGCCTCCCGGAATCAATAATTACGTCAAAGACGGACCGCAGCTAAGCTACGCCAAAGAAGACATTCTTGATCGCGAAGACAAGGCAAAAGAGCTGTTGGCAGATGCCGGTGTCACACCTGGCAGCCTGTCGATAGTGCTGAGATATAGCACGTCAGAAAATCACAAGAACACGATGGCAGCGATTGCCGACATGCTCAAGGATATTGGTATCAATGCCACGCTCGACGAAGTCGATGGCACGACCTATTTCAATTATCTTGAGCAGAAAGGCATGTTTGATATCGCCCGCGATGGCTGGGTTGGGGATTATAATGATCCGAACTCGTTTCTGTCACTCTTCACGAGCGACAGCTACTTCAATTACGCGCAATGGTCGAACAAGGACTATGACGCACTGATCATGAAATCAGCCATCACAGCAGATTTGGGTGAACGGGCGAAAATCCTCACCAACGCAGAGAAGATTTTGCTTCAAGACGGGGCTGCTATTCCTCTGCTCTACTATTCATCTACCGCATTGGTTGCCGACAAGGTCAAAGGCTACGACGACAACCTGATGAATTCGCACGCCACACACTGGCTGTCGATAAAAGGCTAAACAAAAACAGGAACGCCCTTAGTGGGATTTGCCGGGTCGCTTTTTGAGCGTTCCGGCAAAGAAGGGAAATAAAAATGCTGGGCTACACGCTCCGACGATTGGGTAGTGCAATACCAACTATCTTTATCATCGTCACACTGACTTTCTTCCTTATCCGGCTTGCGCCGGGTGGTCCTTTCGACCTTGAGCGCCCGATTGATCCGCTGATCCTCGAAAACCTCAAGAAAGCCTACAATATGGATGCGCCGCTTTGGCAGCAGTATCTTATTTATCTGGGCAATCTGTTGCGCGGTGATCTTGGCCCGAGCTTCACGCGTCGCGACTTCACCGTCAATGATTTGTTCGCTTCCGGTCTTCCGGTTTCGATCATGCTTGGTGCGCTGGCACTTAGTCTGGCTGCGATTATCGGAACATTTCTCGGAACAATTGCGGCACTGAAACAGAATTCTCCGATTGATTATTTCGTTGTAGCACTCGCCACTTTTGGCATTACGACGCCGAATTTTGTCGTTGCCCCTCTTCTGAGCCTTCTTTTCGGCGTCATCCTCGGATGGGTGCCGGCTGGTGGCTGGTCTTCGGCCAATATCCTTTACTGGATATTGCCGGTGCTGACTTTGGCGCTGCCGCAGGTTGGCGTTATTGCGCGCCTCGTGCGCGGCGCAACCATTGAAGCCTTGCGCGCCAATCACGTTAGGACAGCTCGCGCTTACGGCCTGCCCGCGCGCGTGGTCGTTGGCGTTCATGCTCTGCGTGCTGCCATGTTGCCGGCGGTTTCCTATCTGGGGCCGACAGCTGCTGCTCTCCTTACTGGCTCGGTTGTCGTTGAAACCATCTTGGGTATCCCCGGTATTGGCCGTTACTTCGTGCAAGGCGCGCTGAGCCGCGATTATACGATGGTGATGGGAACCGTTGTCGTCATTTCCGTTTTTGTCGTGGTGTTCAATCTCATTGTCGACCTTCTTTATGCATGGCTTGATCCGAGGGTTCGCTATGACTGATTTTACTGCAGCCGTTGAAACGGAAAAGCTTGGTTCGGTACAAAGCCGTTCACTCTGGCAGGACGCATGGCTGCGCCTGCGCAGGAACAAGGCAGCTGTAACAAGTGCTATCGTGCTGATCGTGCTTGCACTTGTCGGTATCTTCGGGCCGATGCTTAGCCCGCATCCCTATGACAAAATCTATCCGCAGTTTGTCCGCGTTGCCCCAAGTCTGGAAGCCTATCCGCGCGCTGACACGATCATGCCGGGACTGGAACGTGAATTGGCTCGTGCTCGCCTCACTGCATCAGCCGAGCCAGAATTGACCGGAAGCAATGTGGTCATCGACTTCACTGCGCAACGTCCGACCGATGAGCGCGTTCTTCGCTACTTCCAGCGCTCGGACCTGTTCAGTAATCCTAAGATCGAACTTGCTGCCGATGGTTTGAGTGGCAAGCTGACATTGAATGTCTCGCGCAACTATTTTGTGCTCGGTACAGATAATCTTGGCCGCGATCTCATGACCCGCATCTTCATCGGTGTGCGCATGTCGCTGGCAATCGGCTTGCTCGCTTCAGCCATGGCTCTGGTCCTTGGCGTTGGCTATGGTGCTATTTCGGGTTACCTCGGTGGCCGTGCCGACAACATCATGATGCGGCTTGTTGATATTCTCTATTCCCTGCCCTTCATCTTCTTCGTCATATTGATGCTCGTCTTCTTCGGGAGGTCGATCTTCATCATCTTCATTGCCATTGGTGCAACCGAATGGCTGGATATGGCGCGCATCGTGCGTGGACAAACATTGAGCCTCAAACGGCAGGAATTTGTGCAGGCGGCAGAAGCGCTCGGCGCAACCCGCCGCGGCGTCATCACCCGCCATATTATCCCGAATGCGTTGGGGCCGGTTATTGTCTTTGTAACGCTTCTGGTGCCAAAGGCCATTCTGCTTGAAAGCCTGCTTTCGTTCCTTGGTCTGGGCGTGCAGGATCCCCTCACCTCGCTCGGCCTCCTTATCTCAGAAGGCGCTCAGAATATGCGCGGCGCAAGCTGGCAATTGATCTGGCCTGCCGCAACCCTCACCATCATCCTGTTTGCGCTGAACTTCCTTGGCGACGGCCTGCGCGACAGTCTTGACCCGAAGGATCGCTGAGATGACAACAGAAAATATTCTGAGCGTTCGCGATCTTCGTGTCACTTTCGACACGCATGACGGTCCGGTTGATGCTGTGCGCGGCATTAACCTCGATGTCAAAGCTGGTGAAACAATCGCAATCGTTGGTGAATCCGGTTCCGGTAAAAGCCAGACCACCATGGCGATGATGGGATTGCTGGCACAAAACGGTAAAGCGACAGGACAGGCGCTTTATCGCGGTCAGGATCTTATCGGCATGTCCGATAAGGCGCTGAACAAAATCCGTGGTGCTAAGATCACCATGATCTTTCAAGAGCCGATGACATCGCTTGATCCACTTTATAGGATTGGCGATCAGCTGGCAGAACCTCTGCGCTATCACCGCGGATTGAGCAAGAAGCAGGCGCGTCCACGTATTCTGGAATTGCTGAAGCTGGTCGGCATTCCTGAACCCGAACGCCGCATCGATAGCTACCCTTACGAGCTTTCAGGTGGTCAGCGCCAGCGCGTGATGATCGCCATGGCGCTGGCTAATGAGCCGGATATTCTCATTGCCGATGAACCGACAACCGCGCTTGATGTCACCATTCAAGCGCAAATTCTCGACCTGCTGGCTGATCTTCAGCAGCGGCTGGGGATGGCGGTTGTGTTCATTACCCATGATCTTGGTATCGTGCGCCGTTTTGCCGACCGCGTCTATGTGATGCGTTCGGGTGAAGTGGTGGAAACCAACGAGACCGAAAAGCTTTTTACCGAGCCAGAGCATCCCTATACGAAGATGCTGCTTGATGCAGAGCCAGAAGGTGAAAAGCTGTCTCCGCCTGCAGAAGCGCCGGTCCTTATCCGTGCTGATAATGTGAAGGTGAACTTCCTTATCAATAAGCCCTGGCTTGGTGCCGCTACCTACATGACGGCGGTAAATGATGTCTCTCTGACCTTGAAGGAAGGCCAGACCATCGGGATTGTCGGTGAATCCGGTTCAGGCAAATCGACACTTGGCCGCGCGATCCTGCGCCTTCTTCCGTCAGAAGGTCGGATTGCTTATCTGGGCAAAGAGTTGCCGACGGAATCGCAGGCCATGCGGCCCAAGCGCCGTGAGCTTCAGCTGGTGTTTCAGGATCCGTTCGGATCGCTCAGCCCGCGTATGACCGTCGGCCGGATCATCACCGAAGGTCTGCTTATCCATGAGCCGAACCTTTCGGCAAAGGAACGGGATCGTCGCGCGCAGGAAGCGCTTCGTGAAGTCGGCATGGACCCGGCAATGCGTAACCGCTACCCGCACGAGTTCTCAGGTGGCCAGCGCCAGCGTATCGCCATCGCACGCACAATGATCCTGAAACCAAAGGTGATCGTGCTTGATGAGCCGACCAGTGCGCTGGATCGTTCCGTACAGAAGCAGATCGTTACGCTCCTGCGTGATCTGCAGAAGGAACACGGGCTTTCCTATCTTTTCATCAGTCACGACATGGCGGTGGTACGTGCCGTGTCCGACTATGTGATTGTTATGAAGAACGGAAAGATTGTCGAGCAAGGCGATACAGAACAGGTTTTCGATAACCCCTATGAGGATTATACGAAGGCTCTCATGGCCGCAGCGCTGAGCGAAGAGCGGTTTGGTACAAACGATTAAATTAAATAAAAACGGGGCTTTGGCCCCGTTTTCTTATAAAGTGATATAAATCTAAAATACCAAAGACCGATGGACGTTAACGCCAGCCGAAACACCATCCGCAACGGACCATGCAACACTATGTGCGCCCCTTGAAATGTCGCCGGCGGCATAGATACCCTGAATGCTTGTCGCTTTCATCTCATCAGTTTTGATGGCTTTTCCAAGCGGCATGTCTTCCAATATGCAGCCGAATTGCTCAGCGATCTGGCTGTTTAGGCGGTTGGACGGTCCAATGAATAATGCGTCAGCTTGCAACAGGCGACCGTCAGCAAGTTCGATCTCGGAGATGGATGTTCCCCCACCTCTTATGCCTGCAACCCGTTTCGCTTCAAGAGTGACACCACGCTTTTCTAGTTCTGCCAAAGTTGCAGCATCAGGCTCTCCACCGCCATTCAGATAGAATGTGGTCGGTCCCCATTCGGAGATAAGCATGGCTTGATGGGACGACATTGGCGAGAGGTTCAACACGGCGAGTTTTTTGCCGCTGAGCTCGTAGCCATGGCAATAGGGGCAATGAATAACCGATTTGCCCCAGCGTTCAGCCAGCCCCGGTAAATCTGGCAAAACGTCAGAAATGCCGAAGGCAAAGATCAGTCTGCGCCCACTGACGACTTCGCCTGTATCGAGTTCAATCGAGAAGTCATCAATCTGCCCGATTCCGTTTACAGCTTTACCCTCCGTTACTCTTACAGTCGGATAGGCTTTAACCTGCTCTTTTGCCGTTTTGAGCATCGCTGCCGGGCTGCTTCCATCCTGAGCGAAGAAACCATGTGAATGTTTAGCAAAGCGGTTGCGTGGCTTGCCTGCATCGATCACGCGAACCGAGCGTCTGCCGCGCGCCACATAGGTTGCCGCCGAAAGTCCGGCAAAGCTGCCACCGATAATAATCACATCATGATGCGTCATGGGCTGTCTCCAAGTCGAAAGCTGCGCCGCGTTCAATCGCGCACTGATGAAAATCCGCGCTCAACATGGCGAGTGTCACTTCGCCAAAACGTTTCAATAAAAGCTCTTCTGCATCGCTGAACGCCTTGTTGAGCGATGCGTTGACGGCCTGCTCGACGAGGCAGCCCGGCATTTCCGTACGATTGCTCATCGCAAGCAGCGACGGTTTGCCGATGGCGTTGTAAATGTCATGCAGCGTGACTTTGCTAAGATCGCAAGCGATCTCCCATCCGCCGCCATGACCTTTTTCGGAGCTCACATAACCCTGCTCTCGCAAACCACTCATGACGCGACGCACGACAACGGGATTGGTGCCCATCGCTTTTGCGAGGACTTCGGAGGTTACGGGCTTTTTATACTCAGCCATGTGAAGGAGGACGTGGAGGACGCCCGAAAGTTTACTATCTTTTTTCATGTAACTTTATATGTTACGAGTCTCGGACTCTGTCAAGAGAGGCGATAATATGAAAGCAGTTTTCCGGACGTTCTTGTGCGGCTTTGTGTTAGAATGGCCTTATGATTGATCTGTTTTCCCAGCTTGAAACTCGAGAAAAGCTTGCCGACGGCGCCGTTCTTTTGCGGGGATTTGCGCTCGCAAACGAAGCCGAAATTCTCAACGCCATGCAAGTCGTTGAGAATGATGCACCTTTTCGGAATATGACGACGCCAGGCGGATTTCGCATGTCAGTCGCTATGACAAATTGCGGGTCCTTTGGCTGGGTGACGGACCGGAAGGGCTATCGTTACAGCGCCCTTGATCCTGAAACGGAAAAGCCGTGGCCTTCTATGCCGGGGGCATTTCGCGATCTTGCAGAAAGCGCAGCGGTCGAAGCTGGTTATCCTGATTTCTTACCGGATGCCTGTCTCATCAATCGGTATGAACCCGGCGCAAAAATGTCTTTGCATCAGGATAAGGACGAGAAGGATTTCAAAAATCCGATTGTTTCTGTGTCGCTGGGACTACCCGCGACATTTCAATTCGGCGGATTGCAGCGCAGTGATCCGGTGCGAAAATTCGTGCTGCACCACGGCGATGTGGTCGTTTGGGGTGGCCCATCCCGACTCTTCTATCATGGTATTTTGCCATTGAAGGATGGAGAGTATCCGCAGTTTGGTCGAAATCGCTATAATCTTACATTCAGAAAAGCTAAATAACTCCAATTAGATGCGGGCTGTCTTTAACTCTATGCATTCATTTGGAACGCGCATTTTTTCCGCAATGCGCGTTAAAACAAATATTCAGATCGAACGCGCTCTAGTTGAACGCACCGCCGTCGCTTTTGCTTTCAGGTCGTTCGTTCGCAACCTTCTCACGATAGCCGCTGGCGCGGTAAGCTGCAATCGGCTCGATTGCTCCGCCGGTACGACGACGCGCTTCTGCCAGAATTGGCTCAACGTCGGTACGATAAGCGCGCTTCAACGTATCGGATGCCATCAGGGCATCGTTTTCCTGCTGATAGGTTTCCAGCGCTTCCCGATCCACCAACAAAGCCTGCGCATAAGCGCGGCGGATTTCATTAGCAGATGAAATCAGGCTTTCAATCGGGTCGGTCACATTGTGCGACTGATCGATCATATGTTCAGGATGGAAACCCTTTACACCGCGATAGTCTGCATCAACGAGCTCGTTGAACACGAGGAACAGACGGTATGGATCAATCGATCCCGCATCGAGATCGTCGTCGCCATATTTGCTGTCATTGAAATGGAAGCCACCGAGCTTTCCGAACTGGATCAACCGCGCCACGATCATTTCAATATTGGTGTTTGGTGCATGGTGGCCAAGATCGACCAGACATTGTGCCTTTGGACCAAGCGTCGAGGCTATAAGGTAATTCGTGCCCCAATCCTGAACGACTGTCGAATAGAAGGCTGGCTCATACATTTTGTGTTCAGAGAACAGCCGCCAGTCATCCGGAAGCGCTTTATAGATTTCACCCATCGAATGCAGATAACGCTCGAATGAACGAGTGAAATTCTGCTGGCCGGGGAAGTTTGAACCATCGCTGAGCCAGACTGTCAGAGCTTTGGAGCCAATGGCATTTCCGATCTCGATGCACGCAATATTATGTTCAATAGCCTGAGCGCGCACGGCCGGATCGACATGGGTAAGCGAGCCATATTTATAGGAATGCTGCTGATCAGCCGAATCCGAGAACGTGTTGGAATTCATCGCGTCAAAACCAAGCCCGAGTGCTTTCGCATGGGCTTTCAGTTTTTTCGGGTCAGCCTTATCCCACGGAATGTGCAGCGAAACATTTGGCGTTGCGCGTGAGAGTTCGTTGATGACCGAACAGTCGTCAAGTTTGTCGAAAATCCCGCGCGGCTCACCGCGACCAGGGAAACGGCCAAAGCGGGTACCACCCGTTCCTGTCCCCCACGAGGGAACAGCGACAAAATATTTTGCAACTTTCTCAGTGATGTTTTCAATTTCAATGCCGCGCCGGGCAAGCTGTTCGCCAAGAGCCTGATAGTCGCTCTTTTGTGCATTCTCAAAGCCGGAATTGTGCTCAGCGATGAAATCGGCTGCAATACTTTGTTCGGACATGGTTCCTCCCAGAATGTCCTCAATTTCTTGGATAAAAGGCAGGAAGGCAAGATCGCCTTACCTACCTTCTGAGTAATTAGCGCGGGAAGCTCTGCTGGTTTCCGGCGTCCACATTGATGATGTTGCCGGTGGACTTGGCCGATGCATCGCTTGAAAGGAAGTAGATCGCTTCAGCAATATCTTCCGGCAGTACATTGAGCTTGAGCAGCGAGCGCTTGCGATAATGTTCTTCCAGTTCCGTCACATCAATTTTCGATGACGCTGCACGCTGTTCCCGCCATTCGCCGTCCCAGATTTTCGAACCGCGCAGCACAGCATCCGGGTTGACCACGTTCACACGAATACCAGCTTCGGCACCTTCAAGGGCAAGACAACGCGCCAGATGGATTTCCGCAGCCTTTGCCGTGCAATAGGCGGATGCGCCCGGCGAAGCGGCGAGCCCATTCTTGGAAGCGACGAAAACCACGTTTCCGCCAAGTTTTTGACGCCGGAAAAGCCGGAATGCCTCACGAGAAACAAGAAAATATCCTGTAGCAAGTATGTCGATATTGCGGTTCCACATCGAAAGCTCGGTATTTTCGACCGAAGCAGACGATGCAATACCAGCATTTGAAACCAGTATATCGATGCCGCCCAGTTCAACACTTGCCTCTGTGAAAGCGTTGATGACGGCACCCTCATTGGTGACGTTCAGCTCGACGCTACGAACCTGATCGGCGCCAAAACGCTTGGCAAGATTTGTGTGAGCGGTTTTGAGCGATTCTGCGTCAATGTCTGCCAGAACCACGCAAGCGCCCTCACCTGCCAGACGTTCAGCGGTAGCATAGCCAATTCCACCTGCACCGCCGGTAATCAACGCAATGCGTCCGGCTAGGCTTTTAGGTTTCGGCATACGCTGGAGTTTGGCTTCTTCAAGCAGCCAATATTCAATATCGAACGCTTCCTGTTCGGGCAGCCCCTGATATTCAGATACGGATGATGCGCCGCGCATGACATTGATCGCGTTAACGTAGAACTCACCGGCAATACGCGCTGTCGCTTTGTCGCGCGCAAAAGACAACATGCCGACACCGGGGATCAGGAAAATGACCGGATTAGGATCCCGCATTTTCGGCGAATTGTCATGCTTGCAGCTCTCATAATAGCGCGTGTAATCAGCGCGATAGGCGTCGAGTGAAGCTTCAAGGCCAGCAACGACACCATCCACATCCGGTTTCGCGGGATCGAAATCGACCACAAGCGGGCGAATTTTCGTGCGCAAGAAGTGATCCGGGCAGGATGTGCCAAGGCGTGCGAGTGGCTCCAGTTCTTTCGAGTTTACAAATTGCAGAACCGCATCCTGATCATCGAAATGGCCAAGCTTGCGCTCTTCCTTTCCGATCAACCCGCGTATCTCCGGCATGAGACGCGCAGCAATTGCACGGCGTTCCGAAACATCCAGGCTTTGGGTCACGGAACCGCCAAAAGCGGCCTTGCCTTCACCCTTCTTATCAAGCCATTCGATAGCCTTGTTAATAATGGCAAGCGTCAGCTCATAGCAGTCCTTAGCGTCATTGGCCCAGGTAAAAAGACCATGACTTTCAAGGACTACGCCCTTTGCGTTCGGGTTTGACTTCACAAAGGATTCGAGGTCGAGACCAAGCTGGAAGCCCGGACGACGCCATGGCAGCCAGCCAATTTCATCGCCAAAAACCTCGGCAGTCAGCTCGCGTGAGTTGATTGATGCGGCAATTGCAATGATCGCATCAGGATGCATGTGATCAACATGGGTGAATGGTACAAAACCATGCAACGGCGTATCGATGGAAGCGGCACGGGGATTGAGATTGAATGTGCAGTGCGGAAGGAATCCGACCATACGGTCTTCGTCTTCAACGCCCTTATAGATGCCTTTCAGCGCGTCGAGCTTGTCCTGATAAAGCGTAGCAAAGCCGTCGAGCTTAATGGTGCCGACATCGCCGCCCGAGCCCTTGACCCAGAGCACTGGAACCTGTTCGCCGGTCAGCGGATCGATTTCCTGAACTTTTGCCGATGTATTCCCGCCACCATAATTGGTGATGCGCTTATCGGAACCGAGCAGGTTTGAACGATAAAGCAGCTTGCCTGGCTCATCCAACGTTGCCGCTTTGGCGTCATCCCAGCGATTATCCAAGAGCCTGCTTTGGACCACCATTTCATCCTCCCGTTTTATGGTGAAGACCGGAATGCGCTTTCTTTTTCACGCACAAACGATCATGTTGGGAAAAGATATGGCGTATTGTGCAAATTAATGTCAATCAAAAACGATCATAAATAATCATATATGTTATTTTTGTGCGCTATGATGATTGTTTATGATTGACACTACCCGCATTTGTGTTCGATACAAGAAAAAAGGAGGAGTCATGCACGAAAGAGAGCGCCACCGTATTATCCTGAGTGCTGTTCAGGAAAAGCCGGTGATCACCATTCAGGATCTGGTGGAATTGACGGAGGCGTCGGAAGCGACCCTTCGGCGCGACATTGCATCGCTTCACATGCAGGGCCGTATCAAGCGGGTTCGCGGCGGCGCGGAGGCTATCCATCCCCCGCAGTTCGGCAGCCTTGCAGGCCGACCTTTCAAGGTTTCGGAATCGGAAAACACGGATCGCAAGCGCGCGATTGCTCGCGAAGCTGTTTCGCTTTGCGAAGAAGGCGACAGCATCATCATCAACGGTGGTTCTACGACTTTCCAGATGGTGCATTATCTCGCGGCGCGTCGTCTGCAGGTGCTGACCAATTCCTTTGCCATCGCTGAACACCTTTTGCGCCAGTCAAAAAGCACGGTCATTGTGCCGGGAGGCGCGATCTATCGTGATCAGAGCCTTATTCTGTCGCCATTCGATAATGATGTGATCCGTAACTTCTACGGACGCCGCATGTTCATGGGCTGTCAGGGTGTCAGCCCTCTCGGCGTGATGGAAGCTGACGCCCTGATTATCCAGAGCGAGCAGAAACTCATGGGCCAGGCGGACGAAATTGTCCTGATGGTCGATTCATCGAAATTCACACGTCGCTCAAGCCTTATCCTCTGCCCTCTTGATCGGGTCAGCACGCTGATCACCGATGAAGGCATTTCGGATGATGCGCGGCGAATGGTGGAGAATGCGGGCATCAAGCTCATCGTAGCGCAGGTCTCTGCAAATGCTGGCAAGGGTGACGAACGGGGGGAAGCCACAGAAGTTGCCTAAGCTGTAACCAAACATATGAATGTTCTTAATCGGGAGGAATGGGACATGAAACTTTTTAAGAAACTGGCATTGAGCACAGCGTTGGCTGTTGCTTTCATAGCGAATGCCGCACAGGCCGCAGATATGAAGATCGCACTCGTTGCGAAATCGTTGGGTAATGGCTTTTTTGAAGCGGCCAATAAGGGCGCACAGGAAGCTGCCAAGGAACTGGGTGGCGTTGAAGTCATCTATACCGGACCAACGACAACGACTGCCGAAGGTCAGATTGAAGTCATCAATTCGCTGATTGCGCAAGGCGTGGATGCCATTGCAATCTCTGCAAACGATCCGGATGCGGTTGTTCCAGCACTCAAGAAGGCTGCGCAGCGCGGTATCAAGGTTATCTCTTGGGATTCCGGTGTCGCGCCTGAAGGCCGCATCGTCCATCTCAATCCATCATCGAACGATCTGATCGGAAAAATGTGCCTGACTCTGGCAGCTCATCATTTGCCAGGTGGCAAGGGTGATTTCGCGATCCTTTCGGCAACAACCACCTCGACCAACCAGAATATCTGGATTGACGAGATGAAGAAGCAGCTCAAGGATTTTCCGGGCCTTAATCTCGTCACCACCGTTTACGGTGATGACCTTGCCGACAAAAGCTACCGTGAAGCGCAGGGTCTCCTCACTTCCAATCCTGATGTGAAGGTGATTGTCGCTCCAACTACGGTGGGCGTGCTTGCTGCCTCGCAGGCTGTCAAAGATGCAGGCAAAATCGGCGATGTTTATGTAACCGGCCTTGGCCTGCCGTCTGAAATGGCAGGCGCCATCAAGTCGGGTGCAACCAAGGAATTCGCGATCTGGAACCCGATCGATCTGGGTTATTCTGCAACGCAGATTGCCTATCATCTCGTAAAGGGTGATGCAGACGGTAAGCCGGGCTCGGAAATCGAAGCCGGTCGCATGGGCAAAATCAAGATCGGCGAAAACGGCGAAGCCGCGATGAGCGATCCATTTGTCTATGACGCATCGAACATCGACGAATTCTCCAAGGTCTTTTAATTTTAAGACTGAGGCTGGCGGTGTGAGGGATAATCTTACACCGCCATCATTTTCCGAATTGAATTCAGGTATTTCTGATGAATGCAGCTTTGCAGAAAAGCGGGCAATCGGTGTTGCCTGCCGGCCATCCGGATACGCCTTTGCTGGAAATGCGCGGCATTGCCAAAACATTTCCCGGAGTGCGAGCGCTCGATAACGTCAATATCGCGCTCTATCCAGGCCAGGTAACAGCACTGATCGGCGAAAACGGAGCGGGCAAGTCGACGCTCGTTAAAATTCTGACGGGAATTTATCACCCGGACGAAGGCGAAATTCTGATTGATGGTCAGCCGGTTCATTTTTCAACTGCGCAGGATGCGACCGACGCCGGTGTAACCGCCATTCATCAGGAAACAGTGCTGTTCGACGAATTATCCGTTGGCGAGAATATCTATCTCGGCCACGCGCCCCGCACGAAGCTTGGCTTCGTCAATTGGGCGGCCGTTTTTGCACGGGCACAGGCTCTGCTCTCTTCGCTGGAAATCACGGTTGATGCACGTATCAAGCTGCGAGAACTTTCCATTGCGCAGCGGCATCTTGTTGCGATTGCGCGTGCGCTTTCGGTGGATTCCCGCGTCGTCATTATGGATGAGCCGACAGCGGCCCTGTCGCGCAAGGAAGTCGATGATCTTTTCCGCATCGTCGAGAGGCTGAAATCACAGGGCAAAGCAATCCTGTTCATCAGCCACAAATTCGATGAAGTCTATGAGATAGCGGATCGGTATGCGGTTTTCCGCGATGGTTGTGCGGTCGGGCACGGACTATTGTCGGAGATGAATGAACGCGAAATTGTCCGGCTGATGGTTGGACGCTCAGTGGAAAAGGCTTTTCCCAAGCAAGATGTTGCGCTTGGCGACACGGTGCTGAAGGTTACGAACTATTCTCATCCGACTGAGTTTCGCGATATATCGTTTGAACTGCGGCGCGGTGAAATCCTCGGTGTCTATGGTCTGGTGGGCGCTGGTCGTTCTGAGTTCGCTCAATCGCTGTTTGGCATGACGACGCCTTCATCCGGTCAAGTTGTGCTAGAAGGCAAGGAAATCAAAATCTGCCGCTCGGGCGATGCAATTGCTCAAGGCATTGTTTATGTGCCGGAAGAGCGCGGACGGCATGGCGCAGTTTTGCAGATGCCGATTTTTCAGAATGTATCGCTCCCCTCGCTGACGCGCACATCGCGGCGTGGGTTTCTGCGCCTGGCGGAAGAATTCAAGCTCGCACGCAAATATGCCGAGCGGTTTGATTTGCGCGCCGCCGCACTGTCGGTGCCGGTGGGAACGCTTTCCGGCGGCAATCAGCAGAAAGTGGTTATCGGTAAATGGCTCGCGACCCATCCAAAGGTCATCATTCTCGATGAACCGACCAAAGGCATCGACATTGGCTCGAAAGCAGCCGTCCATGAATTTATCAGCGAATTAGCTGCGGAAGGACTGAGCATCATCATGATCTCGTCCGAGCTACCCGAAATTATAGGTATGTCGGATCGCGTCATGGTGATGCGCGAAGGGCTGGTGGAAGGCGTTTTTGATCGTGCCGACCTTGATGCCGAAGTTCTGGTGCGTGCGGCCACTGGAAATGCCGGTGAGAATGCGGAGTAAGATATGAAACAGCTTCTCAAACAGCGCGAACTCCTGCTTCTTGTCATCATTGCAATCATGATCGGGCTGTTCTCAATACGTGCGCCGGGTTTCAGCTCGCCGCGCAATCTCGCGAACATTTTCAACGACACGTCGATCCTGATTATTCTGGCTCTGGGTCAGATGTCGGTGATCCTGACAAAGTCCATCGATCTTTCAGTCGCGGCCAATCTGGCATTTACCGGCATGGCGGTGGCGATGCTCAATGCCGCCTACCCTGAAATACCGCTGGTCGTGCTGATTGTTGCAGCCGTAGGCATTGGTGCCATTCTGGGTGCGATCAATGGAATTCTGGTTTGGAAGCTGGATATTCCAGCTATTGTGGTAACACTTGGCACACTGACCATCTATCGCGGCATGGCCTTTGTTCTGTCAGGTGGTGGCTGGGTCAATGCTCATCAGATGACCGGGCCGTTTCTTAATACGCCCCGCACGGTGTTTCTGGGGCTTCCGCTCCTAGGCTGGACGGCACTGCTCATCATCGGTTTCATCTATGTGCTGCTCACGCGCAGCTTCTTTGGCCGAGCACTTTATGCATCAGGTGGCAATCCGACGGCTGCGGTCTATGCCGGTATCGATGTGGGCCGCACGCGCTTCTTCGCCTTTGTACTGTCCGGCTCGTTGGCAGGGTTATGCGGTTATCTCTGGGTTTCACGCTATGCGGTTGCTTATGTCGATATCGCCAACGGATTTGAACTCGATAGCGTCGCTGCCTGCGTGATAGGCGGGATTTCAATCATCGGCGGCATTGGCACGGCCTTTGGCGCAGTGTTGGGTGCGCTGTTTCTCGGCGTTATCAAAAACGCCCTGCCCGTCATCAACATCTCACCCTTCTGGCAAATGGCGATTTCCGGCGCGGTTATCATCGCAGCCGTGATCTTCAATGCCCGACAGGAGAAACGCGGCGGACGTATCATTCTGCGCGACAAAGCCGCAAAGACTTATGAGGAGCCAGCCACGTGAGCGAGATAACGGAACGCCGTCATATCCCGGATCGGCTGGGAACGTCCTACACGCGGCTGTTTGCCAGTTGGGAAATGTTGTTGCTTGGCGTGGCGATTGCGATTTTCATCGCCAATTCATTTGCCTCGCCATATTTCCTCAATGCCTGGAACCTTTCCGACGCAACGTTCAATTTCACTGAGAAAGCGCTCATTGCCTTTGCAATGACGTTGCTCATCATCTCCGGTGAGATCGATCTGTCGGTTGCTGCGATCATTGCTTTAGCATCGACCGCCATGGGGGCCGCAGCACAGATGGGTGTAGGCACTCCGGGTCTTGTGTTAATCGGTATCGGTACAGGTCTTGTTTGCGGGGCGATCAATGGTGGACTTGTGGCTGGACTTAAGCTTCCCTCCATCGTTGTCACCATTGGTACGATGAGTCTGTTTCGTGGCATTTCCTATATTGTACTTGGCGACAAAGCCTATGGCGGATATCCGGAAAGCTTCGCTTATTTCGGACAGGGCTATGTCATCTGGGTTTTCTCGTTTGAATTTGTGCTGTTCGTCGCTTTTGCACTGATTTTCGGCGTACTGCTGCATGCCACCACTTTCGGACGACGCATTTATGCCATCGGCAATAATGAGTTTGCTTCGCGCTTTTCTGGCATCCCTGTCGAGCGCATGAAGTTCACACTGTTCATGCTCACAGGGCTGATGAGTGGCATAGCTGCCGTGTGCCTCACCTCACGCCTTGGCTCCACCCGGCCATCCATTGCACAGGGCTGGGAACTTGAAATCATAACGATGGTCGTGCTCGGTGGTGTGTCGATCCTCGGCGGCGCAGGCAGCATCATCGGCGTTGTAATCGCGGCTTTTGTGATGGGGCTTGTGACCTTCGGCCTCGGCCTTCTCAATGTGCCGGGCATTGTCATGTCGATCTTCATCGGGCTTTTGCTGATCACCACGATCTCGCTGCCAATCCTTGGGCGCAAATTCAAAGCAAGGCAAAAGTCATGAACAGTGAACGATATGCTTTCCGCATGAAGCTTCATCCCGGTCAGGAAGCAGAATACCGGCGCCGTCATGATGAAATCTGGCCCGAGCTTATCGATCTGCTGCAGCAATCCGGAGTGTCTGATTATTCGATATGGCTGGATGAGGACACACATATCCTTTTCGGCACGCTTACCCGAACCAAGACGCATGACATGGCAGCGTTGCCAGATCATCCGGTCATGAAGAAATGGTGGGCGCATATGGCCGACATCATGGAAACGAATGCCGATAATTCGCCGATTTCCATCGACCTCAAACCTGTCTTTCATATGCCATGAAACATATTGCCATTCTCGATGTCGGCAAAACCAATGCCAAGACCGTTCTGCTTGATGCAGTAACAGGTGAAGAGGTTGCCGTGCGGCGCATCCCAAACACAGTGCTGCACGATGGTCCCTATCCGCATTATGATCTGGAGACGCTGTGGGGCTTTTTCCTGAAAAGCCTTACCGAGTTTGCAAAAGCCCCGGGCTTTGACGCTATTTCGATTACAACCCATGGTGCGAGTGCAGTATTGCTCGACAAGGATGGCGAGCTTGCCATGCCCACGCTTGATTACGAGCATGATTATGGCGCTGAAATCCGTGAAAACTATGCACGCATCAAGCCGGACTTCGCGCTGACTTATTCGCCAACACTTTCGCTGGGGCTCAATGTCGGCGCACAGCTTCATTACCTGAAGACAGTTTTTCCTGAACAGTTTGCCGAAACGGCGCTGGTCGTGACCTATCCGCAATACTGGGCCTATAGGTTGACCGGGGTTCCTGCGGTCGAGCTGACATCACTCGGATGCCATACGGATCTTTGGCTGCCGAAAAGCGGTACTTATTCGTCGCTGGTCGAAAGCCTTGGCCTTGAGGGCAAGTTTCCGCCGCTGCGATCGGCATTCGATGCGCTGGACAATCTGCTGCCCGAACTCGCGCAGGAGATTGGGCTTGTCGCCACTGTTCCCGTCTATTGCGGTATCCATGATTCAAACGCCTCCTTACTTCCGCATCTCATGGATCGTGAGCCGCCCTTTTCGGTTGTCTCGACGGGTACATGGGTTGTGAGTTTTGCAGTTGGCGGTGATCTCGAAGGGCTTGATCCGAAACGCGATACGCTCGCCAATGTCGATGCCTATGGTCGCGCTGTTCCCTCTGCCCGCTATATGGGCGGACGCGAATTCGACGTGATGACTGCAAATCTGATGCCCCCGAGCGAAGAAGAGTATGAACGCGTCCTGGATCAGGTTTTGGCACACGGCATCATGGCTTTACCTTCTGCTGTGCCGGGTTGCGGGCCGTACCCGGATACTTCGCTACGCTGGTTAAACGCCGAAGATGCAAGACCAGCGGAGCGTTATGTAGCTTCCTGCCTTTATGCAGCACTGATGACGCAGAGTTGCCTTGAGCTTCTGGGTGCTGATGGTCAAATAATCGTCGAAGGTCCATTCGCGGCAAACAGCATCTATCTTCATGCTCTGGCAGGTTTCGCTGGTCGAGATGTGATTGCTGTTTCAGGGACGACAGGGACTGCGATGGGGGCTGCTTTACTTGCCGGAGCTGCGGTTCCGTCAATCTCTGAACGTATCTTTAGTCCAGCTAATGAAACATATAAAAACTATAAAATACAATGGTTAGATAGCATTAATTAATAAAGTAATTTAAATTTAAGGCGCCCGGATTTCAAACCAGAAACCCGGGCGTCTTTTTTATCAGTTGAGCGCCTTGTCTCGTGTTTCCACATTTATGAAGAAGGCGATTATTCCCGCAAGCGCCAGCAAGCCTGCAAACATTGCAACAGCCGTATTGAAGCTCTGTGTGACGACAATCGCCAATGCCGAAGGTGCGAGTAATCCGCCAAGGCGTGCCATAGCGCCTGCCGCGCCCATGCCGCTTGCACGCAATGCTGTCGGATAAAGCTCCGGCGTAAACGCATAAAGCGCGCCCCATGTGCCGAGCAGAGCAAAGCTCATGATGAGGATCGATGCACCAACCAGGGCAGAGCTTCCGGCGATAGTGAAAAGCGCGCAGGCAGCGGCACTTATGAACAGGAAGCCGATCAGCGTCTTACGACGGCCCCAAGCCTCGACGCCATATGCGGCCAGCGCATAACCGGGCAGCTGTGCCAGTGCAACGACGACCAGGAAGCCATAACCACGCACGAAGCCGAAGCCATCACTTGCAAGCTTGGCCGGAATCCATGTGAAGATGCCGTAATAGGATACAGAAACAAGGAACCATATCGCCAGCGTGGTCAGCGTGCGCTGACGCAGATTTGGCGAAAGAAGTTTTTCGTTTGTCACCAGAAGCGGTGCATCAAGAACAGCCTTTGGCGGCAGCTCCGGCTTGCCGTTACGCCGCAGAACGCGATTCATCACGCTTTTTGCTTCTTGTGTCTGACCGGTTTTGAGCAAATGCATCGGGGATTCAGGAATCCAGATACGCAGCCAGATGCCGATCAAGGCCGGTGCGGCGGTAACGACGAAAATGTAGCGCCACGCATCGGCCACGCCTGCAAGGCTTGCGGCCCACGCAGCAAGCGCAATGATCACTGTGCCAACAGCCCAAAAACCTTCGAGCATAACCAGCCAGCGGCCACGATTCTTGGATGGCAGAAATTCTGCCATCATTGCATAATCAACGGGTAAGGTTCCGCCGACCGCGATACCGGTCAAAAAGCGAAGGCCGAGAAGAATAGCAAAGTTCGGCGAGAAAGCAGACAGCAAGCCAAACACTGCATCACATGCAACTGTAATGAGAAGAACGCGGCGGCGACCATATTTGTCGGCAAGCCTGCCAAACAGTGCTGCACCAATCAGCATTCCGAAGAAGAACAGCGTACCAGTCTGCAACGCCTGTGGAACGGTGAGGCCGAAAGTTGCGGCGATCGAGGCTGCGGTGAAACCTACCGCTAGGACCTGCATGGCATCTGCAGCCCATACAAGTCCGAATACACCGAGAAGATTGCGCTGGAAGGGGCCGGCTCCGGCCTGATCGAGCGTTTGTTCGATTGTAACTTTCATGCCGCGATGATCCCCTCTTTCCGGCCGAAATTCTACGGTGCTTTTGCTGCGCCTCTCAGCCTCGTCTGTCAATCGCGATTTGATCGAAATAAGACGCTTTTGCTTAAAATGAGCATAAGTATCTTTAACGTGCGTTTTTCTGGTCACGCCTCAATGTCTGTTTGTGAGTTTCGCGCGATCTCAAAAGCGTCTAGGACTGTTGATAAATTGAGGTGGGATGAGAGCATGACCTATACGGCAAGAGATTTTGGTATCGTTTGTGGAACAATGCCAACAGGCGATAAGAACGTTATCACCGATGTTCCTGGTGTTCTGGTTGGACAACACACAGTTAAAGATGGCGACATCAATACCGGCGTCACGGCCATCATGCCTCACAGCGGCAATCTCTATCGGCAGAAAGTTCTTGGCGCCTGCGATATCATCAACGGCTTTGGCAAAAGCATCGGTCTGATGCAGGTGGAGGAATTGGGCACTATCGAGACCCCTATTCTGCTTACCAATACGTTCGGCGTCGGAACTTGCGCCAATACCCTTATTCGTGAGGCAATTGCCGCAAATCCTGATATCGGCAGGACGACCGCAACCGTCAATCCCGTTGTTCTCGAGTGTAATGATGGGCCATTCAATGACATTCAAGCTTTGGCGATAACTGAGGATCATGCGCGGCTAGCACTTGGAAATGCCAGCAATCGCTTCCTTCAGGGCAATGTCGGTGCAGGAACCGGCATGACATGCTTCGGTTTCAAGGGGGGTGTTGGTAGTGCATCTCGTCGGTTTGATCTGAATGGCGAAGTCTATCACCTTGGCATTCTGGCGCTCACAAATTTTGGGCGCACTGGCGATCTGATTCTGCCGGATGGGCGCAGGCCATCGCCAAAGACCATTGCGCAATCGGAAAAAGGCTCGGTCATCCTTGTGCTCGCAACCGATGTGCCGCTCGAACATCGGCAATTAAAGCGTGTTTCGAAACGTTGTGGTGCGGGATTGGCTCGCCTCGGTGCATTCTGGGGCAATGGCAGCGGCGATATTGCGATTGGTTTTTCAACGGCTGCAACATTCGATCACGATGAAGCATCCGACTTGATCTCATTAAAGGCTCTGAACGAGAATCGTATCGACATTCTTTTCCGGGCCGCCGCTGAGGCCGCGCAGGAGGCCGTGCTGAATTCCATGTGTGCGGCTGAAACCTTTGTTGGTCGTGGCGGAAATCGCCGCATTTCCTTGGCGGATTGGCTTAAAAGTTCCGAGTCTCACTGAGTCTGATGAAAGAGCCGTGGCAGTACAGCTTCCACGGCTCGTAAAACGAGCAGAAGTTTTCTGATTTTTTAATAAAATAGATTATTTTAAATCTATATCGTATTGTTATTTAATAATAAAATGTGATTGTATTATACAAGTTAATGCCCTGGGTCGATTGATGGGACCAAAGAAATTTGTCGGTTTTGAGTGAATTATGAAGGGGGTTGTTAACCTTCATTTTTTATTACTAAGGCTCATTCAGGCGACATATCTATGGTTCGGGTATCATGCGTAATTTGAGAGAAAATCTTCCCCATACAGATGGAAATCGTGCAGAGTCTGCTCCAGAGCAGAAGCCGCAGCGCGACCCGTTGGGAGCGCATTCGCCAAATTCGGACGGGACGTGGAAATCGTATTTTTCACTCGGTGCGAATGTGCGTTTTACCCGCACGCCAGAGATTGATCTGGTGCGTCGTCGCGGTGAAGATCTGCCGGATATCAATGGTCGTGCGAAGCCTGCGGAGGTGGAAGCTGATCATGCTCCGGTCGAGATCGAAAAAGTTGCGGAAGCTCAGCCAATGGCTGTTGCTGCTCTTCAGCAGTCCGTTTCACAGAATATGGTTCGCACACCCGTCGCGCCCGTGCCGCCTGTTCTGACGACCGTACCAGCCGAAACCGTAGTCCAGCCTGTCGAAGTAGCGCCTGTTTTGGCTGCCCAATCGATTGATGTTCAGCCTGTAGCGAATGTAGCCGCAGCTATTTCGGCATTCTCACATTTGTCGGATTTTGCTTTTTGGGAAAGCTTTGATTTTGATGCCGTGCCAGTTCAGTCTGTTGCCGTTATTGCAGAAGTTGAAGAAGTTGAAGAAGTTGCAACGCCAAAGCGTGCTGCGCCGACTGTTGAATCGATCATCGCACAGTTCCGCACGGTTGAATGGAACAAGGGTAAGTCTCAGGAGGCTCCTGCTGCTGTCGTAGAACAGCCTGCTCCGGTTGCTGAAGTTGCTCAGCCAGACCAGACTGCTCCAGCTCCACAGCCAGTTGCTATACCCGTTGCAGAAGTGGTGATTGAATCACCTCGTGCGCTTATCGAAGAGGCTGCACCTCAGGCACCTGTCGAAGTCGTCACTGATGTTGCTGCTGAAGCAACGGAAGATCAAGGCGTGCTTACTGTCGCTGAAGCAGAAGAGCATGTGGTCGAGGACATTGTGGCTCCTGAACCTGTTGCAGAAATGCCAAAGGTTGAAGCCCCTACGAAGACAGCCCCTTCAATCGCTCTTTATCAGCCGCAGCCCCTCCCCCGGACAGAAGCTGTCGTCATGCATGGCGACTATGAATTTCCGCCGCGTGACCTGCTGCAGGAACCGCCTTCGCTCGATGGCAATGTCATCACGCAGGAAATGCTTGAGCGCAGTGCTGGCCTTCTCGAAAGCGTGCTTGAAGACTTCGGTGTGCGTGGTGAAATCATCCATGTTCGTCCTGGCCCTGTCGTCACACTCTATGAGTTTGAACCAGCTCCCGGCGTTAAGTCGTCCCGCGTGATAGGTCTTGCTGATGATATTGCGCGTTCGATGTCGGCACTCTCTGCACGTGTTGCCGTTGTTCCGGGGCGTAACGTCATTGGCATCGAACTACCAAATGCCAATCGCGAGACCGTCTATCTGCGCGAAATGATTGACTCCCGCACCTTCGAATCCTCGAACTACCGCCTGCCGCTTTGTCTGGGCAAAGGCATCGGTGGTGAGCCGATCATCGCAGAACTTGCGAAGATGCCTCACCTGCTCGTAGCAGGCACCACCGGTTCGGGTAAGTCTGTCGCTATCAATACGATGATTCTGTCGCTCCTCTACCGCTTCAAACCGGAAGAATGCCGCCTTATCATGGTCGATCCGAAGATGCTGGAACTCTCCATCTATGATGGCATTCCGCACCTGCTGACGCCAGTTGTGACCGATCCGAAGAAGGCCGTTGTGGCTCTGAAATGGGCCGTGCGCGAAATGGAAGACCGCTATCGCAAGATGGCACGTCTGGGCGTTCGCAACATCGAAGGTTTCAATCAGCGTGCAGCGTCTGCAAAGGGCAAAGGCGAAACCGTCATGTGCACGGTGCAGTCCGGCTTTGACAAGGAAACCGGCGAAGCAACCTATGTTCAGGAAGAACTCGACCTGACGCCAATGCCATATATCGTCGTGATTATTGACGAAATGGCCGACCTGATGATGGTTGCCGGCAAGGACATTGAAGGTGCTGTACAACGTCTTGCACAGATGGCGCGTGCTGCTGGTATCCACCTTATCATGGCAACGCAGCGTCCTTCTGTTGACGTTATCACCGGTACGATCAAGGCTAACTTCCCGACCCGTATTTCGTTCCAGGTCACGTCTAAGATCGACAGCCGTACCATTCTTGGTGAAATGGGTGCCGAACAGCTTCTCGGTCAGGGCGATATGCTGCATATGGCCGGCGGTGGCCGCATTGTTCGCGTCCATGGACCATTCGTTTCGGATGAAGAAGTTGAAAAGGTCGTCAATCATCTGAAAGAACAGGGTCGTCCTGATTATCTGGCGACTGTCACCGAAGACGAGGAAGATGAAGATGCCGTGCAGGACACTGCAGTCTTCGATGCTTCGGCCATGGCTTCGGAAGACAGTGACGATGTGTATGAACAGGCTGTGAAGGTTGTTTTGCGTGATAAGAAGTGCTCGACTTCTTACATCCAGCGTCGCCTCGGCATTGGTTACAACCGCGCGGCTTCACTTGTCGAGCGTATGGAACAGGAAGGCCTTGTCGGTGCGGCTAACCATGTTGGTAAGCGTGAAATCCTCACTGGCAACCGCGATTAAGTGATCGGATTATAGATTGCAGAAGCCGGGTCGTTTCAACGATCCGGCCTTTTATTATGCGTGTGCAATGACTTACGCAGGGTTGTATTTGGTGCTTGTCAACCACCCCAATAAGGTTAATACTTAGTTCATTCGCACATTCTTGACTACCGGACGGAGTAGCCGTTGAGGCTCCTACCGCGCCCAAAAACAGGGAGAATGATCGATGAGAAGCATCACAATTGGACCAAGTGCAAAGCCTACCCCTGTAACGACACAGATGCTGCAGAATGCTCAAACTCAGATGCAGCAACCTTCTGACGATAAAACACAGGTTTGCAATGTTCTACGTCTTTCTAAGGGCGGTTACTCACATCGCAGACGCAGAGTTCATAAAAACGCATAATTAAATCTTAAAATATTCAAGCGCCGCATCCGGTCAGAGGGGTGTCGGCGCTGTTTCTTATTGATCAATCACGTAGTTTTGCCCCGGCCGCCCTTTATTACAGCGCGCATCTGGAGTATTTCAAACAGCAATTCTCCCCATCTCCCAGGAATAATCATGACAACGCCCATGCAAGCCAGTTCGACATCGCAAAAGAAGAAATCACGCTTCTTCCTTGGCTTCATGGCTGTTTTGGGGGCGCTGTTTTTCGCATTGTTTCTGAGCCTCGGCATCTGGCAAGTCGAGCGCCTGCATTGGAAGCTCGACTTGATTGCCCGCGTTGATGCGCGCGTTCATTCGGAGCCGGTCGCTGCTCCGGGCAAAGACGATTGGGCCAATGTCAATCAGGCCGATGACGAGTACCGGCATGTCACGCTGACCGGCTCTTACCTCAATGACAAGGAAGTGCTGGTTCGTGCGCTGACTGAACGCGGTTCAGGCTTTTGGGTGCTGACGCCGTTGCGTTCAGATGATGGTACACTGACCTTCATCAATCGTGGTTTCATTCCTGATACCAAGCGCGATCCATCTTCACGCGTAGAAACGCAAATCGCGGGCGAGACGACCGTAACTGGCCTTCTGCGCATGCCGGAGCCTGATGGCTTCTTCCTTCGTCCCAACGACCCTGCCCGCAATGATTGGAATTCGCGAGATGTCAAAGCTTTCGCTGAAAAAGAAGGCTTGGGGGCAGTCGCGCCCTATTTCATTGATGCAGATAATAACTCCAATCCGGGCAACGTGCCTATTGGCGGGCTTACGGTTGTTACCTTCCGCAACAACCATCTCTCTTATGCAATCACATGGTTTGCGCTTGCAGCCATGATTGCCGGTGCTGCCATTTTGGTATGGCGGTACGAGCGCAAATCAAAGCACTAATTCCAACACTCCATCAGTATGAGTAATGGAGTGTTGGTTAAGTCCGAGTGGAGATTGAACTTTTTCAAGGCGTGATGCGTCAGCATATTGGGCCGCGTTGGTATAAAGGCGTGTCTCCCGAAAGTGGAAGCCGATTTTGGTATAAAGACGTGTTCTAGAGCGTGTCGCAGTTAATTGTATACGCTGCGCTCTCTCTCTATCTCTTTGCTTTTGCTCATGTCGTTATGGGATCGTCGCGGGATTAAGAAATCAGTCCTGTGGACTGATTTCTCCGCGAAAGCGGTTCTCAATTTTCCGCGACATGCTTTAGGCATGGAGCGCGTGGCCGAGTGCTTTCAGGCTGGCTTCGGCAAAGCCTTCACCAAGGGTCGGATGAGCGTGGATCGTTCCTGCTATATCCTCAAGGCGTGTGCCTGTTTCAACAGCAAGCGCAAAGGCGGATGACAGCTCGGAAATCCCGACACCAACGGCCTGAATGCCAAGCATCAGGTGGTTATCAGCGCGGGCGACAACCCGGATAAAACCATCTTCCCGCTCGATAGTCATCGCGCGTCCATTGGCCTGAAACGGGAAAATGCCGGTCTGGATATTATGACCTGCCTTGCGCGCTTCATCAGGAGATAAGCCGACTGTTACGATCTCAGGATCAGTAAAGCAGACTGCCGGGATGCAGCGCTTATCCCAGGCCTGTTTGCCGCCCGCAATGATTTCAGCAACCATTTCGCCCTGAACCATAGCTCTATGCGCAAGCATGGGCTCACCTGTTACATCGCCGATGGCATAAACGCCGCGCATTGATGTGCGACATTTGTCATCGATGCGGATAAAGCGGCCATCCATATCGAGCCGGATTTCGCTCAAACCCCAGCCATCGGTTTGGGGCTTGCGGCCAACCGTGACAAGAATTTTGTCGGCAGGAATTGAATGCCTTTTGCCATCACCCAGCAACACATCCAGCGCTTTTCCATCGGCGGATAAGCCTTTGGCAGACGTATTCGTCAGCACGTCAACGCCGAGTACTTTCAGCCGTGCCATGATCGGGCGTGTCAGCTCTGCATCATATTGCGGTAGGATGCGATCAGTGGCTTCAACGACGGTCACTTTTGCACCAAGCTTTGCAAAGGCCGTACCGATCTCGAGCCCGATATAACCACCGCCAACGATTGCAAGCTTTTCAGGGATCTTATCGAGTGAAAGCGCTTCCGTTGAGGAGATGACATTGCCGCCAAAAGGCAGTGACTGAATTTCAACCGGCACCGACCCTGTTGCGATCACAATGGTCTCGGCATGGATAGTCTGGCGACCGGTGTCGGTATCCACCACAACGGTTTTACCATCCATAAAACGCGCCTGCCCCTGGAACATTCGCACGCGGGAGCGTTTCAGAAGTCCGGCGACACCGCTGTTCAGGCGATTGACGATGCCGTCTTTCCATTCGAGCGTTTTGGCAAAATCGATCTTAGGACTTTCAGCTGTGATGCCAAGCGTACCTTTCGACGCGAATGTCGTGAGGCGGTGGTACTCGTCAGCGGCATGAATAACAGCTTTGGACGGTATGCAGCCGACATTAAGACAGGTCCCGCCCAGCCGCTTTTTCTCGACCAGAACCGTATCGATCCCAAGCTGGCCTGCGCGAATACCGCAGACATAACCGCCGGGACCGCCACCAATGATCAGAAGTTTGCAGGAAATCTCACTCATCCGATCAGCCCTCTACAAAAATCATCGCAGGCGTTTCCAGCAGGCTCTTCAGCTTCTGCACGAATACTGCCGCATCCCATCCATCGATAACGCGATGGTCGAAGCTGCACGACAGGTTCATCATTTTACGCGGTACAAATTGTGTGCCGTCCCACATAGGGCGCACGGCCATTTTGTTGATGCCGACAATTGCCACTTCGGGCCGGTTGATAATTGGCGTGGTTGCGATGGCGCCTAGTGGTCCCAATGATGTGATGGTTATAGTCGAGCCTGTCAGTTCTTCACGCATAGCTGTGCCGTTGCGCGCTGCATCCGTCACGCGGACAAGTTCCGATGCTGCGGTAAATACAGAAAGGCTTTCCGCGTGGCGAACTACCGGCACGATAAGGCCGCTTGGCGTCTGTGTGGCAATGCCCACATGCACACCGCCAAACTGACGAATAATGTCCGATTCATCATCGAAATGTGCGTTGAGCCCCGGCTGTTCTTTGACTGCCTTGACGATTGCGCGGATAACAAATGGCAGCAAGGTCAGGCGCGGACGCCCTTCCTTCTTCTCATTGTTAAGCCCCGTGCGAAGGTCTTCAAGCTGTGTCACATCCACTTCTTCAACGATAGTAATGTGCGGAATATGGCGTTTTGCTTCGGCCATACGCTCCGCAATCTTGCGCCTTAGGCCGATCACCTTGATCTCGTTGATTGTGGTGTCTGCAACATAACCCGAGACTGAAGGCGCAGCTCCGCTTTCAGTCTGGAAAAAGGCGTCCAGATCTTCATGCGTAATGCGCCCGGCAGGGCCGCTACCTTTGACACGTCTTAAATCAATGCCTGCGTCGCGTGCGCGCAACCTGACGGATGGTGTTGCTAGCGGTTTTTCACCTTCGGCCCGCACTGGCCCTGCTCCGGCAAAGGCCCGGCCTGAGGTTTCTTTTTTCTGTGGAACAGGTTTAGGTGGAACCGGCGTTTGCAAAAGCACGGGCGCTTCCGCGCTGGCTGGTTGCGGCTTAGGTGTTTCAGCAGGCGCGGCCGCTACGGGTTCTGGTGCTTCTGGCTTTTGTTCGCTGCTTCCCTCTTGTATTTCGAGACGAACCAGTTCTGAGCCAACAGCAATTTTCTCGCCGATTTCTCCATTCACTGCGATGACTTTGCCGCTGCGCGAAGAAGGTATTTCGACAGTGGCCTTATCGGTCATAACGGCAGCGAGCAGATCATCCTCCCGGACAATATCGCCAACCTTCACATGCCATTCGACAAGTTCAGCCTCTGCAACGCCTTCGCCAACATCAGGGAGCTTTATCGCAAAATGAGCCATTTAAGCCTCCATGATTGAAACGAGTGCACGACCAACACGATCTGGCCCCGGAAAATAGGCCCATTCCTGCGCGTGCGGGTAGGGTGTATCCCAGCCCGTCACGCGGATGATCGGTGCTTCGAGATGATAGAAACATTCGCGCTGCACGAGTGCCGCAAGCTCGGCGCCGTATCCGCAGGTCAATGTTGCTTCATGCACAATGACGCAACGTCCGGTCTTCCTAACGGAAGCCATAATTGTTTCCGTGTCGAGCGGAAGCAGGGTGCGCAGATCAATGACTTCCGCGTCGAGGCCGGTTTCTTCAGTCGCGGCTAATGCCACATGAACCATCGTACCATAGGCGAGAACAGTCACATCGCTGCCTTCACGTCGGATCGCGGCCTTGCCGAGCGGCACGGTATAGTAACCTTCTGGTACTTCGCCCAGCTCATGCTTTTTCCAAGAAGTGACGGGTTTGTCATGATGTCCGTCAAAAGGTCCGTTATAAAGGCGCTTGGGCTCAAACATGATGACGGGATCGGGATCTTCAATCGCTGCCAGCAGCAGGCCTTTGGCATCTGCGGGCGTTGAAGGCATCACGGTCTTCAGACCAGAAACATGAGTGAAAAGTGCTTCCGGACTTTGGCTGTGTGTCTGCCCACCATAAATGCCGCCTCCCGAAGGCATACGGATAACGATAGGGCAGGTAAACTCCCCCGCAGAACGATAGCGAAGGCGTGCCGCTTCTGAAACGATCTGGTCATAGGCAGGATAGACATAGTCCGCGAACTGCACTTCGATGCATGGACGCAAGCCGTAAGACGCCATGCCAATCGCGGTGCCGACAATGCCGAGCTCGCTGATTGGGGCATCGAAGCAGCGCTCCTTGCCGTATTTCTTCTGCAAACCGGCTGTGCAGCGGAAAACGCCACCGAAGTAACCAACGTCTTCGCCGAAAACGACGACTTTCTGGTCGCGCTCCATGGCAATGTCGTGGGCGTTCTGGATCGCCTCAATCATCGTTAACTTTGTCATGATTAGAACCCCGCCTCTTGACGCTGGCGAATAAGGTGCGGCGGTGTTTCTGCATAAACATCTTCAAACATGTCGCGCATTGACGGCTTGCGACCATCATGAAGCGTGCCGATAGCTTCTGCTTCGCGCTGTGCACTGACGACGAGATCCAGAATTTCCGCTTCCGCTTGTTTGTGTCGTTCGTTAGACCATACGCCACGCAGGATCAGGTGGTTTTTGAGCCGTAAGACGGGATCACCAAGAGGCCAGGCGTCGCTTTCTGCCTTTGGACGATAAGCGGAAGGGTCGTCAGACGTCGAATGCCCGCCAGCGCGATAGGTGACATATTCAATGATAGTCGGACCAAGATTGCGGCGTGCGCGTTCAATAGCCCATTTCGCAACCGCATGAACCGCAAGATAGTCGTTGCCATCAACGCGAAGTGACGGAATGCCAAAGCCATGTCCGCGCGCCGCAAAAGTGCCGGAACCACCGCGCGCGATGCCCTGAAATGTTGAGATTGCCCATTGATTGTTGACGATGTTCATCACCACCGGGGCTTTGTAGGTCGATGCAAAGACAAGTGCAGCGTGGAAATCACTTTCGGCTGTCGAGCCGTCACCAATCCATGCAGCTGCAATTTTAGTGTCATGGCTAATGGCTGAAGCCATCGCCCAGCCCACAGCCTGCGTGTATTGCGTGGCGAGATTTCCGGAAATGGTGAAGAAGCCATGCTCCTTGGAGGAATACATCACCGGCAATTGGCGGCCTTTAAGCGGGTCCTGCTCATTGGAGAAAATTTGGTTCATCATGGTAACGAGCGGGTAGTCGTCAGCGATGAGAAGCCCTGCCTGCCGATAAGTTGGGAAATTCATGTCGCCCTTGCGCAGCGCCTTTCGGAACGCGCAACTCACCGCCTCTTCACCCAGATGCTGCATATAGAACGAGGTTTTACCCTGTCGCTGCGCCATCATCATACGTGCATCGTAAGCACGCAGGATCATCATGTGGCGTAGACCGTCTTTGAGTTCATCATCGGTCAGGCTACCCGCCCAGGGGCCGACCGCCTCGCCTTCGCGGTTCAATACACGGATGATGCTGAAAGCCAGATCGCGCATGCCTTCTGGTTTTTCGTCTATCTCCGGACGTCTGACACTCCCTGCCCGCGGAATTTTAACGTGGGAGAAATCTGGGGCATCGCCGGGGCGCCACTCAGGTTCTGGGACATGCAGAGAAAGTACGACATCATCGCTCATGCAGGTGTTCCTCGTAAACTTGCACAAAATGTCGAACGGGAGAATTTGCGTTTTGTTCCGGCTGCGAGTTTCAACTACATCCGAGAGCCAATCCAGTTTAGATCAGCTTCATTTTCTCCCATGCGACGTGAAGCCGGTTTCCTCCTCCGATTTCACTTTAGTCAGGTTGGAACGGGTTTTGGAATAAAGCAAGATTATTCTTCAAAGATGTCAGGGTCTGGATTCCGACCGCGTTCTCAGCGAGCCGACCGAAGGCGTATGGCCCTTCCCGAAACAAGCTTATACGACTGTTTTTATATATGTTTTATATGGTAATATTTGATCTCAAGAACGCAACATTATTACTCATAATTGACGAAAACGTCAGTACCGCTCGGTACTATTGAAGTGCTTCCCAAGCCCTTAGAAGCAATAATGATCGTGGGATGAGGCATTTTGTCCACAGATGCGTCATGCCCGGTTTCGCTCAATCGGTGTCGTTACACGCAAAAGAAGCGGACCGTTTCCGGACCGCTTTTCTCAATTCAGTGATGGTTGTTGCCTTCACGTGCCAGATCGGCGGTCGGGTCACCGGCAAGGCGCTTTCGCGCCCTGTCATCCATCAATTCATACCACATGGCATTCAGAACTGCGAAAGCTGCAGCAAGCGGCAGGCCTAGAAGCCAAGAAAAATACCACATCTTGCTCTCCTTTCTTGATTGGGGTTATGCGGGCTGCAAGCGCCCGCAGATAGCTTAATAAGCGTGGTTGCTTTCATCTTCGATGTCGCGCTGCTCGACCTTACCCCACAAGACTTTGTAGACCCACGAAGTATAAGCGACGATGAGTGGCAGGAAGATGATCGTCACTACCAGCATGATGAAGAGGGTCATATGGCTCGATGATGCATCCCAAACTGTCAGGCTCGATCGTGGATCGACTGACGATGGCAGGATGAATGGGAACATCGACACACCGACCGATGAGATAATGCCGAAGATCGATAGTTGACCGATAAGCAATGGCGCCACTTCACGTTTGCTGCGGAAGAACACAAATAGGAGCAACGGTCCCAGAATGCCCAGCGCAGGCGCGATCAGCAAAACCGGATAATTCATGTAGTTGACGAACCAGGCACCCTGATCAAACTCTACAGCCTTGCGTAGTGGGTTGGAGGGTCCACCTGTAACGACTGCACTGGTGATCTTATAGCCGGAAACCCAATACCAGCTGATGACGCCGGCGATGACATAGAGAACGCTGGTGAGCAGTGCAGCGACGCTGCCATAGGCACGGGCTCGTGCTTGCACTACGCCCGTTGTCTTCAGAACAAGCCATGCGGAGCCGTGCATGATAAGCATGGTCAATGAAATTACACCGCAAAGAAGTGCGAACGGATTGAGCAAGCCGAAGAACGTTCCATCATAAAAAATCTGGAGATCGTCATTAAAGCGGAACGGCACGCCTTGAAGCACATTGCCGACGGCGACACCAAAGATCAAGGATGGCACGAAACCGCCGATGAACAATGCCCAGTCCCAACCTGTCCGCCAAGCCACACTGTCCCGCTTGGAGCGGAATTTGAAGCCGACAGGCCGCAGGATGAGGGCAAACAATATGGCAAACATCGCGAGATAGAATCCAGAGAAGGACACCGCATAAAGTGGTGGCCAAGCGGCGAAAATTGCGCCACCACCGAGGATCAACCATACCTGATTGCCTTCCCAGACCGGGCCGATGGTGTTGATGATGACACGGCGTTCAATGTCGGTTTTGCCGATAAACGGCAAAAGTGTACCAACACCAAGGTCGAAACCATCCATTGCGGCGAAGCCGATCAACAATACCCCAAGCAGCACCCACCAGATGATGCGCAGTGTTTCATAGTCCAACAAATCGCTGAGTATCATGATTCTTACTCCGCTGGCGCAATGCTTGCCGGGGCGAGCTTTGCTTCCGGTTTGCTGTCAGGTTCAGGTCCAGCTTTAATCGCGCGCAGCATCAGGCCCATCTCGATGATGAACAAAACCGTGTAGATCGCCACAAAGCCGACGATGGTGAAGAGAACCGTCGAAGCACCAAGATTGGAGACGGCGACTGCGGTTGGCAGAATGCCTTCAATAATCCATGGCTGTCGCCCGAACTCGGCAACAATCCAGCCCATTTCAGCTGCAATCCATGGAAGCGGAATGGCAAAGACTGCCACTTTCAGCAGGAACCGATGACGATCCAGGGCACGACGCGCCGAAAGCACGAAGAATGTGCCGGTCAGCAGGATCAGGAAGAATCCGATACCCACCATGATGCGGAATGCCCAGAACAGCGGTAGAACGCCGGGAACAGTATCGTTCGCTGCCTGCGTAATCTGTGCATCTGTTGCCTGACGTGGATCATCGACATAACGCTTCAACAGAAGCGCGTAGCCCATCCACTGGCTGTTATCGGCAAAGGTATCTTTCACCCCTTGCGACACTGCATCTGTATCGCCAGAAGCGCGGATCTGCTGCAACGCATCATAGGCAATAATACCCTTGCGGATATGGCCCTCAGCGTTTGCGACAAGCTGTTCAATGCCTTCAATCGGCGTCGTCAGCGAGCGTGTTCCAATCAGCCCCATAACCCAAGGAATATGCACGGCATAATGGGTTTCGCGAGATTCCTGGTCAGGGAAACCAAAAGCTGTGAACGAAGCCGGAGCTGGCTCGGTTTCCCACATGGCTTCTATTGCCGCGATTTTCATCTTTTGGTGTTCGTTGGCGAGATAACCGCTTTCGTCACCCAGAACGACGACAGAAAGTGATGCGGCAAGACCGAAGGATGCTGCAACTGTCATCGACCGCTTGGCGAGTTCGGTGGAACGGCCTTTCAGCAAATACCAGGCCGAGACACCAAGCACGAAAATCGAAGCGGTTACATAACCAGCCGAAACCGTATGCACGAATTTAGCCTGGGCAACCGGGTTCATCAGAACTGCGAAGAAATCGGTGATTTCCATGCGCATGGTTTCAGGGTTGAAGGCTGAACCAACCGGGTTTTGCATCCAGCCATTCGCGATAAGAATCCAAAGCGCCGAAAAATTGGAACCGGCGGCAACTGCATAAGTGGCCATAAGGTGGCCCACTTTGGACAGCTTATCCCAGCCGAAGAAGAACAGGCCAACGAAGGTCGCTTCAAGAAAGAAGGCCATCATGCCTTCAATTGCCAGAGGCGCTCCGAAAATGTCTCCGACATAATGGCTGTAATAGCTCCAGTTCATGCCGAACTGAAATTCCATCACAACGCCGGTCGCGACGCCCATAACGAAGTTAATACCAAACAGCGTACCCCAGAATTTCGTCATCTGCCGCCAGATGAGTCTTCCGGTCATAACATATACGGTTTCCATGATTGCAAGCAGCACGGACAGACCCAATGTCAGAGGTACGAAGAGGAAGTGATAAAGTGCCGTGATTGCAAACTGCAATCGCGACAGGGAGACAATATCGAATTCCATCTCTTTAAGCCGGCAAATCCGGCCCTCCTAATGTTACGAGCTGTCACTGATATGATACCAGCAAACAGCCCCCCTACTCAAATTTCACCTCAAGGAATTGAGGGTTTTGCCAAATGACGGCTCTCCTTTGTTCACGGATTGAACCAGCAGGCCTTGATCCAAAACAATCGCTCGATCACAAATCTGTGCCTCGCGCTGAATATGCGTTGCTATCAACAGGCTACGGCCCTTTGCCTGTTCGCTGAGGCGGCGAAGCACATCCTCAGCAGTTTCCTGATCAAGCCCTTCCGTGGGTTCATCCAGAAGCCACAGCGGAGCGTCGGTCAGAAACAGGCGAGCCAAAGCAAGGCGTCTGGCCTGACCGCCAGAAAGCCCCAGCCCCCCCTCTCCGAGAACTGTATCCAGCCCTTCGGCTTGGGTTTTCATAAAGACGCCAAGCCCTGCAGCTTCCAATGCGGCATTCAAATCAGCATCGGTGGCATCAGGTTTTGCGAGCTTGAGATTGTTTCGAAGACTGTCTTTGAAAAGCTCAGTGCGCTGTGTGAGAAGCCGTGCGGGAAGGACGTGTATCTCACCGCATTCAGCCCGGATTTCTCCCGCAAGCACGTTAAAGAGCGTGGATTTACCCGCCCCACTGGTTCCGATAAGAGCAACGCGTTCGCTTGCTGCTATATTCAGATTAACAGCGTTGAGCGCTTTCGTGCTGGAGCCCTCGTGACAGACCGTTACATTCTCCAGCCGAACCGCATCGCCCTCGGCAGGCAAGGATAGTGTTTGAATTTCATCCCTCGTGTGGAGTGCCGGGGCAACACGACGCGCAGCGAGTATAGTGCGGCCGAGTTCCATTGCGCCACGTCTTAGCGCTGCAAAGGGCTCCATCGCACCGAGGATTATCAACAGTCCAAGTGCTGCGACAGGCGCATTGATCAAGCCCGCCTGCATCAGCAAGCCAGTGCCAATCAAACCACCGGCAAGGAGCCCTGCATGAAGAATGCCTAGCCCTGCCCCGGTCGAAACTTCGATACGATTGAGTGTCCGGTCACTTGAGGCAATGTAATTATCGGCACGCATGATGATGGCGTTTTGATTATCCATGCGCCCCGCCATGACGAGTTCGGTTTGACCTGCTACCAGATCGACAGTTCGCGCACGCAGGGCTTCAGTTCCTTTGGCGCGTTGGCGCATCGGCTTTTCCGAACGTTTGGCAGCAACAAGTGGCAATCCAAGACCGACACAAAGCAACGTCAACGCGATGACCAATCCGAGAAGCGAATGCATGAGACCAAGCGCAATGCCAGCAATAAAGGCGGTTGCGAGCGCTGCCCCTGCCGGAACAAGTACACGTAGGTAAAGGGAGTCGAGTGCATCGATATCCGCTGTCAGCCTGAAAAGAAGCCGAGCGGGCCTTTTGAGCAAATTGCTGGCTGCGGCAGGCCGCGCCCATGCACGGAAAAGTTGTTCGCGGAGCGCTGCAAGAATTGCGAGCGTAGCATCATGCGTGACGAGGCGTTCAAGATAGCGCGCTCCAGTACGCAGAATGGCAAGCAGCCTAATGCCTGCAGCAGGTGCAAAGACATCAAACACGACCGCTGTTGCAACGCTAAGACCAGCAATCGCGGTGGCTGTGATGAACCAACCTGATAGGCCGAGCAATGCTATGCCTGCAAGAACCGTCGCGGTAGCAGCCGCTATGCCCGCAGAAAGTGCGGTCCCTTTTGTGCGGAAAAAGAGCTGAAAGATCGGGAGAAGTGATTTAAGACCGTTCATTCTGCTGCCCTCTTCTGCCAGAGCTGCGCATTCGCGCTCAAATCATCAAGACGGACGACCCGATCCATACGGCTAGCCAGTTTCTTGTCATGAGTGGAAATAATCAGCGTCTTGCCCTTCGCGACATTAATCAGACTGTTGGCGATGAGGCCTGCTGTTTCTAGGTCAAGATGCGCGGTTGGCTCATCGGCAAGAATAATGTCTGCATGATCATCGACGGCGATCCGTGCGACCGCTAATCGCAGCGCCTCGCCGCCTGAAAGGCCTGCGCCGTTTTCGCCGATAACTCCGGCGCCGGTGACACCCGCGACATGGCTCAGCGCCATCTGATCGATGATGGATGAAGTCTTCATACCATCAACATTGCGGCCCAAACTGATGTTATACCGGGCGCTGCCCGCAAAAATATGCGGCTTCTGACCTACCCAGCTCATTCGGCTACGAATTGCAGCAGCAGTTTCATCGCTCAAAGTTATGTTACCGACTCGTAGTTCGCCTTCTTGTGGTGCGGCCAGCCCTGCGATCAGGGCTAGTAAGGTCGATTTTCCGTAACCACTTGGCGCGAGAAGAGCTACATGCTCGCCCGCCTCGATATCAAGATTGAAACTGTTGAATATATCTGCGGAGCCTGCGGGATAACGAAACCGGACATTCCGTAACATCACCGAGGGTTCGTTTGCGACTTCGTCAACAGGATTGATACCGCCAATCAGTGGCATTTCATGCTTTGCAAGCTGTTGGAGGGCATCAATTGCCGCTTCGCCGGAAGCGCGGTCGTGCCAGACTGCCGAAAGATCACGCAAAGGCTCGAAAAATGCTGGCGAAAGCAGAAGAATGAACAAACCTTCCGCAAGTGTGAGCTTGTGCCCCCATGCGCCGAAATCCAGAGGGCCGAGCAGATGGAAACCGATATAGACGGCAACCATGGCGACACCCAAGGCAGCAAACAGTTCGAGGACTGCGGATGAGAGGAATGCGATGCGCAGAACGATCATCGTTTTGCGACGCAAAGTCTCGGCATTGTCGCGCAGACGTGTCGCAGTTGTATCCACAGCATGGAAACTGCGGATTGTTGCAAGGCCACGTAGCCGATCAAGCAGGAAGCCATTCATATCGCCTAAAGCGACGAGTTGTTTTTCGCTGGCAGCCTTTGCGCGCCAGCCAATGAGCGCCATGAAAATCGGGATCAGAGGTGCGGCAATGAGCAGAATGAGCGCCGCTGTCCATGAAAACCACAGGACAACTGCGAGTATCGCCAGTGGAACCAGCATCACGCGAATACGCACAGGAACAAAGCGGGAGAGATAGGGAACGACCATTTCGGCCTGCTCTGCCAATATGCTGGCGGCTTCGCCGGAAGATGGACGCGATGTATCAAGTGGAGAGCGTTTGGATAAGGCGATGACTGCCTTTTCGCGTAAACTGGTAAGCTCACTGCGAGCTGCGTCGAAAGCCTTGATTGCGCCGTTTCCATCAAGCAAGCTGCGTAAGCAGCCTATAAGAAACAATCCGGCAGCCAGAAGATAGATTGTGGCGTCAAAACCAGTGTCGGCCAAATAGCCTACGCCGTAGGCTAGAAGTGCGGCTTGTGGCAGCCATAAAAGTGCTGCCACTGCCTGAAACCAAGCCCCCACTTTGAGCAGAGTCGGAACTGGGCGTCGAGGCGGGCGATGTTTGTCGCCTGAAGTTTCACCACCTTGTTGTGCCGCTTTTTCCGTCCGGGGGGCAACGGGTTTCACTCTCGTTTAGGCTCCTTCTTGGCCGCTGTTCTTCCGCGCCCCAGAGCGACGATCCTGTCGGTCGTTTCCAGAAAGCGTGTAACCTTGGCGCCAAGCGCCAGAAGACTGGTCAATCTGTCGGTGTCGAGTTTCTTGACGTCGTCGTACCAGTTGGTGAGCCGCTCAATCATCGCATACATGTCCTTCATGCGATCTTGAGCATAACGGTCGCCGACGTCCTGAGGTTGTTCCATGAGAACTTCACGCAGGACCGACAAGGTCGGATCGATCTCGCGCTTCTTGCGCTCTTCAGCAAGCGTTCGCAAAATCACCCACACATCACCCGGCGTCGTGAAAAAGTCACGGCGATCGCCGGGGATATGCTTAAGCAACACCAGATTCCATCCCTGCAATTCGCGGATACCCATCGAGACGTTTGAGCGCGAAACACCTAGCGCATCAACAATATCATCCGCACACAGGGGTTCAGACGATAGATACAGCAACGCATAAATCTGCCCAACCGTGCGGTTGATGCCCCAGCGGCTGCCCATCTCTCCGAAGTGGAGAACAAACGACTGAACAATTGGCGATAATTCCAAGTTCTCTCTCCCGTAAATTCTGAAGTTTCAGAAAATACTGAAATTCAGATAATTCAAATGACATGAACCTTCAATCCGCATGTCTGGACGCAAGGCGCATATGGACAATTGGCCGCAGCTCTTAGCACTCCTCCAAATGCTTCAAGCCGATGCTTCCAACCATCACTTCTGGTCGGAAGATGAAGGGAGCTCTTTGCTGTCGTGCGTTTGGTCCCGATGAATCACCGCGCGGCTGAGCAACATGAGCGTTACCGGCGTTGTGATGACCACAAAGACGGTAATCAACACTTCATGCAGAATCGGTCTGGATTGCAAGATGGAGAAAAACATGATCGAAGCAATCAAGATTCCGCCTGCACCGAACGAGGAACCGATTGTTGGCGCATGAATGCGTTCATAAAAACTCTTAAAACGAACAAGACCAATACATCCGACGAGTGTCAGGAAAGAACCAGCGACAAGAAAAAATGAAATAATGATTGCAGCCCAGACGGGCAGATCAGCGGCTCCGATCATTCGATCACCTCCCCGCGCATCAGGAATTTGGCAAGAGCGACCGTTGCAACAAATCCGAGTAGCGAAATAATCAGCGCGGCTTCAAAATAGATAACGCTGCCAGTCCGCATACCAAATGTGAGCAGAAGAAGAAGAGCATTGAGATAAAGCGCGTCGGTAGCAAGCACGCGGTCCTGCGCACGCGGACCTATAAGCAGGCGGTAGACAGCACAGCCCATTGCTCCAATCAGCATCACTTGTGCTGCGAGCAGCGACCAGAAAAGAATTACTGCGCTCATGCTGATTGCTCCTCTTTTACGACGTCTCTTGCTCCGAATACGCGAATAAGTGGCCGCTCATAACGTTGCTTGATCGTTGTTCGCCAAGCCTTTGCATCTTCCAGATCCAAAACATGAATCGTCAAAGCTTTACGTGCGACGTTGTAATCGACCCAAGCAGTGCCAGGCGTGGTCGTGATAATGCATGCAAGCACTGCAAGCGCAGTTCTGTTCTCCAGATCGAGCGGAATTACAACGAAGCCTGGATGACGCTCCTTTCGTGGTGACAAGATCAGTTTCACTACGGCAAGGTTCGATGTGAGAATATCGAGGCTGACAGCACCAAACAGCCAGATCATGGTTGGTATGGACCGCAAGTGGTTCTTCTGTGGCTGAAGTGCTGTCATGGCATGACAGGAAAGAAGAGCAACTAAGACGCCAAGAATTAGCTGCGCGCGTGTAAACCCGTTCAACAGAAGCCAAAAGAGGATCAGTGAAACGAAAAGCAGCGGGAAAGGTAGAATTTTTCTCATTTTACCTCCACTTTCTCACGGCCCACACGAGGTGCATTCAGGACGCTATCGATATAATCCTTTGGACTATGCAACGATCGGGCGGTTGCATCCATATATTGCATGGCTGGGCCAGCTGCGATTGTGAGCGCTAAACACGCGGCCAGAAGACCTGCTATTGGCACAACTTCGCGAACGAGAACGCGCGGGACATTACCCTCAAGTGACGCCCAGAAGGTGCGTATGCCGGTACGGGTCATCGCAATCAAAGCCGACAGACCAGATAGAAGAATAAGCGCGATTAGCGCCCAGCTTGCCGGGCTGACAGGCATTGCCAGTGTTGGGGCTGTTCCGTCGCCGTTGAACACGGCTGCGAGTATGAGGAACTTGGCAATAAAACCAGAGAATGGCGGCAGGCCGATCAGCAGAATTGCCACGATGGCAAAACAAGTTCCGAGGATAGCAAGCGTTGCAGGCAGGACCACGCCAACTTCCTCTTCATCGTCCTCTTCTTCATCGTCGCCATAGGCTTCCATAGTAACAGCGAGAACGTTGGCAGCCGCATCCTGTCCGCGTTCGACCAGTTCGATCAGCAGGAAGAATGCTGCAATCGTCAATGTTGAGCTGACCATGTAAAACAGTGCAGCGCCGGTCATAGCGGTATTGCCGCTGCCAATAGCAGCCAGCAGCGTCCCTGAAGAGACCAGAATGCTATAGCTTGCAAGACGTCCCATGGCCTGCGAAGCTACAACGCCGATCAGACCAAAGGCCAGTGTGATCATGCCGCCGTAATAAAGCCAGTCACTGCCGAAACCGTATGAGTCCCCTGCTCCGATACCGAACATGAGCGGCGAAAGACGCAGTAGGACATAAATGCCCACCTTACTCATAATGGCAAAAATAGCAGCGATTGGAGCAGCCGCAGCCGTGTATGCGGGGACAAGCCAGAAATTGAGTGGCCACATACCCGCCTTCACCAGGAAGGCAACGGCAAGGATGGCAGCGCCTGCCTCCAACAGCATACGATCTTCTGGCGTAACCTGTGCAACCTTCTGCGCAAGGTCGGCCATATTCAGCGTTCCGGTGACACCATAAATCAGACTGACGCCGATCAGGAACAATGACGATGCAACCAGATTGACGGCAATATAATGCATACCGGCTTTCACGCGTGCAGGACCAGAGCCATGCAACGCCAACCCATAGGACGCTGCCAGCATGACTTCGAAGAAGACGAACAGGTTGAATAGATCGCCTGTCAGGAAGGCGCCGTTCAGACCCATCAGCAATAGCTGGAAAATCGTATGGAAATTCGGACTGGCCTTGTACCAATGCGCTAGTGCAAAACTGAGTGCGGCCATGGCAAGCACACTTGTCAACACCAGCATCAGCGCAGCAAGCCTGTCAAGAACGAGTACAATGCCAAATGGAGCTGGCCAGTTACCGATCAGATAAACATCGGCTGCCGGCGCTTTATCGCTTGCAACGCCCAGCAATGTGATAGCGATGGCAATCAGACCTATTATTGAGATCGAGTTGATGGCCATCTTCAGCTTGCGCTTGCGTTCGTCGAACATCAGCAGCAATGCGGCCGTTACCAGTGGCAGGAGAATGGGAGCGACGATGAGGTGTGATTTCCAATCCATCATCAATTCTCCTTGCCGTCGACATGGTCGGTACGTGTCATTCCGCGCGATGCGAGCAAAACGACAAGGAAAAGTGCGGTCATTGCAAAGCCGATTACGATAGCAGTCAACACCAGTGCTTGTGGCACCGGGTCTGTATATTGAGCTGCCTGAACATTGATACCGGAGTCAAGCACTGGTGGCGCATTGGTCCGTAAGCGGCCCATCGAAAAGATGAAAAGATTGACCGCATAGGATACGAGCGCCAGACCTATGGCCACCTGGAATGTACGTGGACGCAGAATAAGCCAAACGCCTGAGGACATAAGAACGCCGATTGCTATAGCGAGAACAAGTTCCATCAGTTCTCCTCCTTCGCAGCGGCTAGTTTTTCGACACGGTGTTTACGGATGGATTGGTGAGCCAGCGCGATCAACATCAGTACTGTGGCACCCACAACCAGAGCAAATACCCCGATATCAAACAGAAGTGCACTCGCAATCGGCATTTTCCCGATATTTGGAATGTCGGCATACTGGAAATAAGATGTCAGGAACGGGTAACCGAATATCCATGCTCCCGCTCCTGTCGCGGCAGAAACAAGTAAACCCATGCCGATCCAGCGTACCGGCAGGATACGTAGGTGATCTTCCACCCAGCGCGTACCAGCCGCAAGATATTGCAGGATAAACGCGATTGCCAAAGTTATACCCGCAGCAAACCCGCCACCCGGCAGATCATGACCACGCATGATCAGATGAACTGCAAGCACTATAATGACCGGGAAAAGCCACTGCATGATTACTGACGGCACTGCAAGATAATCGGTGAGCGTTTCGCCCTTCTCGCGGTCTTCCATCGCCTCATCATATGCATCTTGAATCTTCTGTTGTGCGGTTGAACCCGTGCTGTCCGGTGCAGGGCGGAAACGACGCAGCAATGCAAAGATGGTGAGACCCACAATACCGAGAACGGCAATTTCACCAAAAGTATCAAAGGCGCGGAAATCAACCAGAGTAACGTTGACCACGTTCTTGCCGCCACCGCCTGAATAGGCGTTCTGTAAGAAATAATCACCGATACTCAAGGGCGATGGGCGGGTCATCATTGCATAGGAAATGATGAACACACCAACCCCGCTGCCAATCGCCAACGCAAAGTCACGATAGCGGCGTAGACGCGGACCAAACTTGACGGGGATCGGATCTGGATCTTCCCAACGCTTTGGCAGCCAGCGAAGCCCAAGCAGAAGAAGAACTGTCGTGACGATTTCTACGAGCAGCTGCGTGACCGCAAGATCCGGCGCAGAAAGCCAGACGAAGGTGATGCAGGTTATCAGCCCAGCGCCGCCGAGGAGTATAAGTGCGGCCAGGCGATGATACTTTGCCTGATAGGCCGCGCCAATCGCGCAGGCCCCACCCAATATCCATAGACCTGCGAAGATTGGGTCGACAGGTTGAGTACCCAGCATTCCGGAATGGATACCGTCTTCGAGAATTGGCCACGCGGCTGCGACCAGTGCAACAGCAACAACAATACGCAGTTGCGGCTGCAGACGTCTTGTACTGAAGAAGCTTTCAGCCTTACGGGCCCAGTTCCACGAAAGCGTCACAAGCACGCGTTCGAAAATACGCTGTCCCTGCAAGTGGCGAAACAATGGAGGACCATCTTCACTTGTCGCAAGATAATTCTTCAACGCCCAGAACACGATGATACCGCCGATCATCGCAACAAAGCTCATCATCAATGGCAGGTTGAAGCCATGCCAGACCGAAAGACTATATTGCGGTGTAGCATCGCCAAGCACGGATAGAACGGCTGAGTGTAAAAACGGGCCGATAGACAGTGCTGGAATGATGCCAATCAACAGGCAAAGCAGAACCAGCAATTCGATTGGGCGGCGCATCCAATGCGGCGGCTCATGCGGTTCTTTTGGCAAGTCGTGGGGCGGTGGCCCAAAGAAGGTCGAATAGATGAAGCGGATCGAATAGGCGACTGTGAAAATGCCCGCCACTGTTGCAACGTAAGGCGTGATCGTGTCGAGCCACGAAGCCATGTGTGTTTCAACGGCTTCGGCGAAAAACATTTCCTTAGAAATAAAGCCATTAAGCAATGGAACGCCGGCCATCGACGCACTGGCTACCATTGCCAGTGTGGCCGTATAGGGCATCGCTCGAGCGAGACCACTAAGCTTTCGCATGTCGCGCGTGCCGGTTTCATGATCGATAATGCCAGCCGCCATGAATAGCGATGCTTTAAAGATCGCATGGTTGACCATGTGGAAGATTGCAGCCACAGCAGCAAGCGGACTACCAAGGCTCAAAAGCGCTGTAATGAGACCAAGATTGCTGATGGTCGAATAGGCAAGCAAACCTTTGAGATCCTGCTGAAATACAGCGAAGAAGCTCGCGATCAACAACGTGGTCAAGCCAGCTAGACCCAGAATCCAAAACCATTCTTCAGTGCCAGCAAAAACCGGCCACAAACGCGCAAGCAGGAATACACCTGCTTTCACCATTGTCGCGGAATGCAGATAGGCCGAAACTGGCGTTGGGGCGGCCATCGCATTTGGCAGCCAGAAATGGAACGGGAACTGCGCGCTTTTTGTGAATGCGGCCAGGAGTATGAGAACAAGTGCAACCACATAAAGCGGGTGCGTGCGAACAACATTTCCGGCTTCAAGAACCTTGTCTAGATCGTAGCTTCCAACGATATGACCTAACAGCAGCACGCCTGCGAGCAGACAGAAGCCGCCGATCCCTGTAACGGTGAGTGCCATACGTGCACCATCGCGGGCACTGGCATTCTGATACCAGTAGCCGATGAGCAGGAATGAGAAAATACTTGTCAGTTCCCAGAAGACTGCGAGAAGAATGATATTACCCGAAAGCACCACGCCGAGCATCGCGCCCATAAAGGATAGCAGGAAAGAAAAGAAACGCGGGACCGGGTCTTCCGGCGACATATAATAGCGTGCGTAAATGACGACAAGCAAGCCAATGCCGGTAATCAACATGGCAAAGAGCCATGCAAATCCATCCATTCGCAACGTGATGTTGAGGCCGTAAGCAGGAAGCCACTCGATCGTGCCTCGAATGACCCCTCCATCTGAAACGATAGGATAAAGGCTCGCCGTTATGACGAATGCAACCATCGCGATCGCTGCGGTGAACCAAGCTGATCCTGTACGATCAACGCCTCTGAATAGACCTGTTATAGCGCTGCCAAGAAAGGGAAGAAGGACTAGCAAAAAAAGCATTCTGCCGTCCATCGTCATACGCTAAAGGCCTCCTAGCCGAATTCTTGGGTTGATCCGAAGCCGGCACCGCTCAAGAAAACAGCAACAGAAACGCTCCGGAAGTTGTCCGAGTGGAATCATATATTCCGATGTCATTATTATGACGGGCTAGCGGCTATTATGGCAATAGCTTTCAATGGCTTATCGCAATGATTTGAATCATTTTAGTCTGCAAACAGCCAAGAACACCGCGTCTTCGGTATTGATTTTCCACATATCGTCTTTTTCTCGGACATATTGCCGCGCAAACTTTGCACCTAAATGACAAGTGCCGGTTGCGGGGATCATCGAGATTTATGACTGTTTCCTAACCTTCAAGAAGGACTTTCGCCAGATGGGCAGCCTGCACTCGAATATCAGGTACAGCGGTCACTTCCCAATATGTACCCTTGGTTACAGGTCCAATGGCAAAGATCGGCGCTGATGGCTCGCCCCGAGCATTGAGAACTTGCAGATCCGCAGTGACGTCAAGGCCGAGATCAATCGCGTCCGGTTTCGCCAAGCCATTTTCCATCAGGCTGATCAGCGCAGAGTTGCGCGTGGTCGAAAAACGGGAACTACCGCCACGGCAATCGATGATTTTCGCTGCATTAAGCTGTTCTATCGCTAGCCCGCGACGTTGTCGGTAAAGAATGGAAATGTGCTCTGCCTGGTTTTTGACTGAAACGAGGTGTGCAGCAATGATTGTTAGTTGCCCTGACTGTCGTGCAGCTTCAATGCGATCTGCTATGGAGGGCGCCATTCGATGGCGATGCACATCCCACCACGGTCGCAAGTGACGCAAAAAACTCTGGCGTTGCCTGATCGGCAATCTAGACCAGATATTTTTCGTGTGCGGTCGCAATCCGTCAATAACGTCGCGCCAGCTTTTCCCTTCGTTTTCCCGCTGATCAATCATATGCCGAACATCACGCAGCAGAGCGGGCAAGCCATCAGCGACGGGAAGTTGTTCTGCGTTTATCGACATAGCATCCGCCGGTGCGTGGCGTGCTGGTAACAGTCCGCGTCGGGAAATCGCATGGATCGCAGCTTTATGCCCACTATCGAGCAGCGAAATCACGCTATCGACCATGGATAATCCGGTGCCAAGAATAGCGACTGGATCATTCGACGGAATGTCGAAATATCCATTGCTGGACCAATATTCCGTTACATGATTTCCGGATGTTGCAATTGCGGCTTCGTTTCCTGTCGCGATGATAACGGCATCGGCAGGAAAACGCTCACCTGATGAGCTCGTCACTAGCGGACGGCCGCTTTCAATCGCGACATCTGAAACTTCCGAACTCTCGATGAAAAGACGCTGCTGTTCATTCGTCAGATATGGCTGCAGTAAGTTTTGGAGATAAAGTCTGTAAAATGCGCGCGGTGCAAAAGATTGTGGCTGCCATTCGCTTGCACTGAGCGTTTCGGTGTTGGTTGTAAGCCAGTTTAAAAAGTGATCCGGCTTATCCGGAATAGCGCTCATATTACTGGCGCGAACATTTAAAAGATGGTTGGGGTTTTGTGTTGAATAGGCGATCCCTGTCCCGACATCACCTGATCGCTCGAATATGCGGACGCTTGTATCTGACGATTGTCCAAGCAATTGCGCGGCCATCAAAACACCGCTCGCTCCACCACCTATAATAATAATTGACTTCAAATTATCGTGACCTCATTGCCCGTCGTTGGTTTACGGATATCGCATCCATCGACCCGTTATTTTGGGCATTCCCTTGTTTCCTACTAATTTGATCAGATTTTAAACCGGCGGGAAAGAAAAAATCCTGAAGACAGCCAAAACGTAGCAACTTTGGTTCACCAAAGGATGACAATGATACGACTGTCCATCCCTATTCGTTGACAGTGTGTTTCAGAAACACGGGCTGGCGACTCGTATGAAAATCACAATATTTGCAACAAGTTTTCCCACTCGCTGCGATTGGTTCGCAGCAAAGAATCGCAGAACAACAGGACATTGATGATGAGCAACAGTTATATAGAATCCCTTAAGAAGCGCCGCACACAGTATGCTCTTGGCAAGACGCTTCCCCTCTCCCAGGACTCAGTCGCCGAACTGATCCGCGAAGCCATCAAGCATTCGCCATCGTCGTTCAACTCCCAGAGCTCGCGCGCAGTTGTGCTGTTTGGAGCCGAAAGCGACAAGGTTTGGAATATCGCCAAGGAAGTGCTTCACAAGATCGTTCCTGCGGACGCATTTGCTCAGACTGAAGCCAAGCTCGACAGCTTCGCAGCTGGTGCGGGTACAGTTCTGTTCTTTGAAGACCAGAACGTCGTTAAGGGCCTTCAGGAAAATTTCGCGCTTTATGCAGACAATTTCCCAGTCTGGTCTGAACAGGCTGGCGGGATGGCTCAGCTTTCGGTTTGGTCCGCTCTTGCCAATGCAGGTATCGGTGCAAGCCTTCAGCACTACAATCCGCTGATTGATGCAGAAGTTGCCAAGACCTGGAACATTCCAGCTTCGTGGAAACTGCGCGCGCAGATGCCTTTCGGTTCGAACGAACAGCCGTTCGGCGAAAAGGTATTCATGGACGACGCCGAACGCTTCAAAGTCTTCGGATAATTTCTTCCAAAGCATCAGATAAACGGCTGGATTTTCCAGCCGTTTTTATTTTGCGGCTAAATTATTCCCACCATTGTGCCCCCTCAAAAAACGGAATCTAATACTCGCGCGTGCTTGAGAGTCGCTGTCTGGGGAGACGCGACGGATACGCAATGAGCATTGACGATCATTTGCCTTGATAGGCTCTGATCTCCAGAGGGACACCGCATGAAAGCCAACACTAAAACCTCCTTTTTCAGCTTGAATAGGAATGCTGTCGCGACACGAATGATGCGCGCGAGCATTCCGGCAGCATTTGCCTTTGCGCTTTGCCTCTCGGCCTCGACTAAGGCTGTTGAAGCTGCCACGCCTGCGGACACGCTTGTGATCGCGATGAGCATCGATGATGTCATATCGCTTGATCCCGCAGAAATTTTTGAAATCACAACATCGGAAATGCTCACCAGCACTTATGAGCGCCTGGTGACGACCGACACCAAAGATCCGACAAAGATCATTCCGCAGATTGCTGAGAGCTGGACATTTTCTGACGACGGTAAGTCGATCACCTTCAAAATTCGAGGCGGTTTGAAATTTGCCTCAGGCAATCCGATTACTGCGCAGGATGCCGCTTACTCTATTCAACGCGCGATCAAGCTCGACATGAGCCCGGCATTCATATTGAGTCAGTTCGGTATCACGCGGGAAAATGTCGATCAGAATGTGGTTGCGGTTGACGACAAGACTTTTGTTTTCACCACTGGCAAGGCCTTTGCACCAAGCTTCGTTCTCAACTGCCTGACCTCCAGTGTTGCGTCGATCGTTGACAGTAAACTGGTGAAGGAACACGAACAGAAAATCGAAAAGACCGATACCAATCCATATGAAACGGATTTTGGTTATGGATGGCTGAAGAACGGTTATGCTGGTTCCGGCCCGTTTTCCGTCAAGCAATGGCGCGCCAATGAGGTGCTGCTGCTCGAGCGCAACGACAATTATGCAGACTTGAAGCCTGCGATGAAGCGCGTCATCTATCGTCATGTGAAGGAAGGCATGTCGCAACGCCTGCTGCTTCAGGCGGGTGATATTGATATTGCACGCAATCTTGAACCGGGCGACATCGAGGAGCTTGGCAAGGACAGCAAGTTCAGCGTCATCAACGCTCCGAAGGGCCGCATTTATTACTTGAGCGCAAACCAGAATATGCCAGAACTGGCCAAGCCGGAAGTGCGTCAAGCACTGAAGTATCTGATTGATTACGATACGATTGAAGCCACGCTGATCAAGGGTATTGGCCGTACGCATCAGTCATTCCTGCCGCTAGGCATGTTTGGTGCGACCGACGACAAGCCGTTCAAGTATGATGTTGCGAAAGCGAAAGAACTACTTGAAAAAGCGGGACTAAAGGATGGTATCAACATCACGCTTGATGTTCGCAACACACAGCCTTACGTCGGCATTGCAGAAAACATCCAGCAGACTATGGCAAAAGCCGGGGTGAATGTCGAAATCTTGCAGGGCGATGGTAAGCTCACGACAACCAAGGTTCGTGCGCGCAAGCATCAGATGGCGCTTGGCATCTGGGGCCCAGACTATTGGGACCCGCACACAAATGCAGTCACCTTTACCAACAACCCGAATAACGGTGATGAGGTAAACTTGCGAACCACGGCTTGGCAGGCCTCTTGGGATATTCCTGAGTTGACAGCTGAAACAATGGCCGCTGCAGAAGAACGCGATACGGCCAAACGCGAAACAATGTACCACGATCTTCAGAAGAAATTTCAGGAAGACAGCCCGATCACCGTGATCTATCAGCAGATCGAAACGGCCGTTACATCTTCCAACATTCACAATTTCAACATGGTGGCGGACGCCAATTATGTTGCAACAGTGACAAAGGACTGAAACTAAGAAAGCCGGGTGATAGATCACCCGGCTTTCTCTTTATTTCTCGAAGCTGAATGCGGGTAATTGTTCGAGTGCCGATTTTAGCGCTTCGGACCAACTTTCAGAAACTGTCTGATAGTATCGATCTGTTGCTTCAAAGCGGCGATGCTCACCGAGCTTGAGATTGTCCGTTTCATAGATTTGCATATCGAGTGGCAGCCCAACGGAAAGATTAGCTTTAAGTGTTGAATCGAACGAAACCAGCAGCAGTTTTACTGCATCCTCAAAGCTCATTTCCTGCTGATAGGCTCTCACTAAAATGGGTTTGCCATATTTATTTTCGCCAATCTGGAAAAACGGCGTATCATCTGAACTCTCGATGAAGTTGCCTTCAGGATAGATATAAAAAAGGCGCGGTTGACCGCCCTTAATCTGACCACCCAGAATAAAGGAGGCACCGAATGCATCCGCATTCTGTCCGCCAGTGGCCGAATTTGCGATGACTTCCTTGACCGTATCGCCAATGAGGCGGGCAACTTGAAACATGGATGGCGCTTCGAATATCGAAGGATTGCGCTCGTCCGGTGCCTTCGTACGCTCTTCAAGCAGGCTCGCAACAGCTTGCGTCGTGGCGAGATTGCCCGCCGAAAGAAGCACGATCACGCGTTCGCCTGACTTGGTCCAGCTCCGCATCTTTGAGAATTTCGAAATATTATCGAGGCCTGCGTTCGTCCGGGTATCAGACATAAACACAAGGCCGCGATCAATTTTCATTCCAACGCAATAGGTCATCAACAGTTTCCGGCAGGCAAATCATACGGTGAAATAATCACTGCCCTACATTGATGTGTACCGCAAGGCTTTCAACCGATCCTCCAAGCCTTACCCCCGAAATCGGTGCGGCATCCCGGTAATCGAGGCCGGTTGCGATCCGTACATAGCGATCATTGGGACAGGCATTGTTTGCGGCATCGAACCCAACCCAGCCAAGACCATCAATGTGTGCTTCTGCCCACGCATGGCTCGCAGTTTGTTCCTCGATACCCTCCATCAGTAAGTAACCGGATACATAGCGCGCAGGGATTCCGAGTAAGCGAGCCGCAGATAAAAAGATGTGGCTGTGATCCTGACAAACGCCTTTGCCTGCCTCAAGCGCACTTTCTGCATTTGTAGCGACACTGGTGGTGCCGGGCATATAGGCGACCGCTGCATGAACTGCATTCATCAGTTCGTGCAGCAATGCGAGACGTTCCTGCTCTTTGCCCAGACCGCCAGCGAGAGCTCGAATGCGCTCTCCGGGTTCGGTCAGCATTGTTTCTCGCTCAAAAAGCCAGAGCGGAGCATAACCATAGACCGGGCCAAGCACTCCGACGCGATCCTCAACCTCGACGCTGCCGGTGGCTGTAATAATGATCTCGTTGATGTTCCGCGCGTGCTGCACGAGGTCGGTTTTATTACCGAAACCGTCGATATAGGAGACTTCAGGCTCGCCGCCTTCTATTTTCAGCTCCCAATGTTTGACAAGTTGCCCCGGTAGTGTCGGTGGGCGCAAACGCAGGCGCTGCACCGCATAGGGAACCGGATTGTCATAGCGATAATGTGAAACGTGCCGGATATTGAGCAGCAAACGGACACCTCAATAAAAATTATAGGTTTCGGCGACTTCATTGCCGAGACGGTTATTGCGCGCAATAAACTCAGTCAGAAACTCGTGCAGACCGACATCAAATATCCCGCTGATGTCCTGATTTTGCAAGCTATCATAGATTTGATCCGCAGTCGCTTGGCAGGCAGCACTCTCGCCATAGTCTTTGCCAAGAAAACCGAGATGACCTGTGATGCATTGGTAGCAATGATTGAGCGAACGGGGCATACGGCCATTCAAGATCAGATAATCGGCAACATGGGAAGGACGATAGTCACCGTCATAAACCCAGCGGTAAGATCGATGCGCTGAAACAGAGCGCAGAATGGATTCCCATTGATAGTTGTCGAGTGTGGTGCCGACATAAGAGACGGCGGGTAGAAGCACGTAGTATTTGACATCGAGAATGCGCGCAGTGTTGTCCGCACGCTCGATAAATGTGCCAAGTCCCGCGAAATCAAAGATTTCATTGCGCAGCATCGTGCCGTGAAAAGCACCGCGTATCAGTGCGGTTTCCCGCTTGATCTGATCGAGCAACGGTGGAAGGTCGGCTTCCTTTAACGGTTTGCAGAGAGATTTCTTCAGCGTCATCCAGGCTTCATTGACGCTTTCCCAAGCTTCCCGTGTAAGCGCTGTGCGTACCATACGGCCATTTGAACGTGCGGTTTCCATACAAGACATCACGCTGGAAGGGTTGTCCATGTCCCGCAGCAGAAAGTCTGCGACGTTTGCTGCATTATAAGCGCGATATTTGGCTGAAAATGTCTGGCTTGCACCCGCAGACACGACCACAGAAGACCACTCTTCCGGCGCATCCGATGTTTTAGTCAATGCCATGCGTAATCCGGCGTCAACCAGGCGCGCCATGTTTTCAGCACGCTCAATATAGCGAAACATCCAGTAAAGCCCATTTGCCGTACGGCCAAGAAGCATAAAATCATTCCCCTTTTCACGCTCTGATCTTAGTGTCAGTTGCTGCGTGCTATGTGTTTTAATCGTCGAGTACCCAAGTATCCTTGGTGCCGCCACCCTGGCTGGAATTCACGACAAGCGAACCTTCTTTGAGTGCAACCCGTGTCAGCCCGCCAGGCGTGATCCGGATACGGTCTGACACCAGAACGAAAGGACGCAAATCGACGTGACGTGGAGCCAGGCCACTTTCGGTAAAGATTGGCGTTGTTGAGAGGGCCAACGTTGGCTGTGCGATATAGTTGCGTGGACGTGCCATCAGTTTTTCCGCAAACGCCTTGCGCTCGGTTTTAGTTGCCGCAGGCCCCACCAACATTCCGTAACCGCCGGAGCCGTGCACTTCCTTCACCACGAGGTCTGCCAAGTTATCCAGTACGTAGGCAAGACTTTCAGGTTCCGAACAACGCCATGTGGGTACATTTTCAAGGATCGCTTTACGACCCGTATAGAATTCAATGATTTCGGGCATATAGGAATAAATCGCCTTGTCATCTGCGATCCCTGTCCCAGGAGCATTGGCAATTGTTATATTGCCAGCACGATAGACATCCATGATGCCCGCGACCCCAAGAGTTGAATCCGGACGGAACGTTAACGGATCGAGGAAGTCATCATCAACGCGCCTGTAAAGTACGTCTATCGTCCGATAACCCTTTGTTGTCCGCATGGCGACACGACCATCCACCACACGAAGATCACTACCCTCGACAAGCTCGACACCCATCTGATCGGCAAGAAACGCGTGTTCGAAATAGGCTGAGTTGTAAATACCAGGTGTGAGGACTGCAACGGTGGGCACGCCTTGCGTTCCGGGCGGTGCAACGCTTGCCAATGACTGCCGCAGCAATTGCGGATAGTTCTCGACCGGACGAACCTTCACGTTCTGAAACAGCTCAGGAAATAGCTGCATCATGGTTTCACGGTTTTCTAACATGTAGGAAACCCCGGAGGGCGTGCGCGCATTGTCTTCCAGCACGTAAAACTGGTTCTCACCAGTCCGGACGATATCGACACCGATGATATGTGTATAAACATTGCCAGGCGGACGGAATCCGATCATCTCAGGCAGAAATGCCTCGTTATTCGTGATGAGTTCCTTCGGGATGCGCCCTGCCCGGACAATCTCTTGGCGATGATAAATATCATCGAGGAAGGCATTGAGCGCCATCACGCGCTGTTCAATACCTTGCGAAAGTCTTCGCCATTCCTGACCGGAAATGATACGCGGAATGATATCGAACGGAATAAGGCGTTCCGCAGCGTCCTGATCGCCATAGACCGCAAACGTGATGCCGGTCTTTCGAAAAACACTTTCCGCATCATGTGTTTTTTGCTGAAGTTTATGCTGATCCTGCTGGTCTAACCACTGCTTGAGAAATTCGTAAGGTTGGCGAACACTCCCGCCATGGTTGAGCATCTCGTCGAATGGCTTCACTTAGGTCCCCTTCTTTTTCACCAATACTCAGCTTCAAATCAGGGAAATGCAAGTGTGCAATTCATGCAAATGCGCAAAGCTGGGTTGCGCATTTGCATTGACGCACTGAAAGCAAGACCGCAGGACTTATTTCGGACGATGCGCTATAACAACGGACTGATTGGTCTCTATGTAACCTGCGCCAATCAAATCAAGGCAATATGGAACAGCAGGAAAGACGGCATGCAATGTCATGGCGATCGAGGTTGGTTTACCGGGAAGATTGAGAATGAAGCTTTTTCCACGACTGCCGGCAGTCTGACGCGAAAGAATGGCGGTTGGCGTCTGTTCAAGACTTGCTCGACGCATTTGTTCGCCAAAACCGGGTAATTCCTTATGCAGCACAGCTTTCATCGCTTCTGGTGTTTCATCGCGGGGGCTCGGGCCGGTTCCGCCTGTGGTAAGAACCAAATCGCAACCAATATTATCCGCAAGTTCGATCAGCGTATCGCGCACGGATTCCAAGCCATCTGGGATAACGCGTTTAACAATTTCAAATGGTGTTACAATCGCGGTTTTTAGCCAGTTTTCGATAGCAGGGCCGCTCAAATCTTCATATTCTCCGCGGCTTGCGCGGTCTGAGATGGTAACGACGCCGATTTTCACTATCTTATCCTTTTTAATTCAGCTTTTACTTTAGTTTATAGCGACCACGCCCTGCCTTGTTAAGGTTTGAAGTCGGCCGCTCTCCTCCGAAATCTGGTATATCACCTCGCCATCAAAATGCAGTTGCTTTCCTCTTAAAATCGAGCTTCAATCAGCAGGCTGGGGAGAGAAAAAATGCCATTTCGGGGCAGCGAATACCGCGGGACGTTCAATCCCGATGACTTGCAAGTTCTGCAAGCCGCCTATCACCGCAGCTGTGCCATGTTAGACCGCTGCCCGACAACCCATGAGGCGAAAAATGAACTCGCCCGTGCGATCATCAGAATCTATGAATCCGGCGAATACGATCCTGAAAAAATCGCTGCTATCGCAGCGCGAGTAGAAATCGTGCGTAGTTGAAAACAGTTACTGAATGTAAACTATCCCTAAGTATGATAGTAACGTGTTCAGTCTTACTAAAGACATGCTTTGAAAAGTATCATCACAGGTTATGAAATCCGGTCAATCACGACCAAACTGCGAATGAAACAATATGCCGTTTTCGAGAGACTATTATTTTAAGCGTTTCAAACCCGCTGAGCTCGAACAGTTGCAGGCGGCTTATCTCAAGACGTGCGAAGTTCTTGGTCGCTGCCCGATTACTTCTCCGCAAAAGGATGAGATGTCGCGGGAAATTATCCAAATTTATGAATGCGGTATTTCAAGCCCCGAAAAGATCGCTGAGCTGATGCTTCAGGTTGAGAGCGTCAAGCCGAAGCCATATGCAGGACAATTCTTTCCGCAAGATTTTGATCTTCCAGCGAAGCGTGCCTGAAACAGGCCGTAAAAGTTATCTGCGCAACAAAAGACAGAAATCATCATTGTCAGGTCTCTTAAGCATTTCGTAAACTTTGGATTCAGCTTTTGGCAGTAATCTTTGGTTAGCAAATAGCTCGGGAGGAGCGTTGCGGGTGTTGGTCGATGGCTTTTCTGCAGCCAGTTTTGGTTTGGTTGTGGAGCGCCTGATTTTTGTGTATGGGTATCATGCGTTTTTCGGTTGTGTCAGCAATTGCCCTTGCCTGCACCGCTTTGGCGGGTTGCACGTCTAGCTCCGGCATCGACAGTGTCATGTCTCAGCCGTCTGCGGAATTGACCAGCTCGGTTGTCAGACCTTCTGCGCCTTTGACAGACGTGGCGAGAGCACCGCAATCGATGCCATCCGCACCCCATGATGAAGTTCTTGCCTGGGCTGGTCCCGTTCCTGATGCTGGCCCATTTAAAAACGAGCCGCCTGCACCATTGACGCAGCGCCCAGAGCAGCATGTGGAGGCTCCAATCTCGGTTCCCAAGCCGGAAGTCGCGGCTTACCCATCTGTTCGCCTAGATCGCCAAACGCGCAATAAGGTCTATAGCCAGCGCTTCCGCGATGCGAAACCGATCAATTTTGGTAGTGTTTCGCCGCGCAGACATGCAGTGCATGGCGTGGATGTCTCGCGTTGGCAGGGAGACATTGACTGGGCAACGTTGCGACAGAACGGAGCAAATTTTGCCTATATCAAAGCGACCGATGGTGGCGATCATCTTGATCCAATGTTCCGTAAGAACTGGCGTGAGGCCAAAGCTGCAGGGCTGAAGCGTGGTGCGTATCACTTCTTCTATTGGTGCCGCGTGGCCAGTCAGCAGGCTGATTGGTTCATTCGCAACGTGCCGGTTGATCCAGATGCGTTGCCGCCGGTCATCGACGTTGAATGGAACGGCGACTCGTCTTGCAAGCGTCGTCCATCGCCAGCTCAAGTGCGAGAAAAGATGCAGGTCTTCATGGATGCGCTTGAGCGCCATTATGGCAAGCGTCCGGTTATCTACACCGCACCGGATTTTTACGATGATAATTTGAAGGGTGCGTTCACAGATTATCCGTTCTGGCTGCGTGCTGTGGCGCAACATCCATCCAAGGTCTATCCGGGGCGTCGCTGGGTTTTCTGGCAGTATTCTGGCTCAGGCTTGTCGCAGGGCGTAAACGGCAAGATTGATCTCAATGTCTTTCACGGAAGTGAAGACCAGTGGCACCAGTGGATCGGACGCTTCGCAAGCTAATCTGCGAGTGTAAAAATCGAGAGAGCGCTGATCTGATAAATTAGATTAGCGCTCTAATATTCTGTTTTATAGCGATTTATTAATTCTCGTAGGTTCAATCAGACTTGCCAATCTTTGACAGATCATATGGCGTCGATTGATACATCTCATTGATCCAGTTACCGAAAAGTAGATGTGCATGGCCTCGCCAGCAGTTCTGTGGCTTGCGGCTTGCATCGTTGTTCGGGAAATAGTTGGCTGGCACGGGTGTATCTGGTTGCAGCTGGATATCACGGAAATATTCATCAGCAAGCGACGTTGTATCGTATTCAACGTGATTGAACATATGAAGCGCTCGGTGCTTTGGGTCTTCCAGCAAGCAAAGGCCACTTTCAGGGCTATCGACGAGAACCTTCAGATCGCTATCCGCTGGGATGTCGTCTTTTCGTACTTCTGTCCAGCGGGAAACGGGAATTGCAAAGTCGTCTGAAAACCCGCGGAGGTAAGGCGATGCTGGAGCGAGGTTTTGCTGGCTGTAAACGCCTGACGCTTTAGCGGGTAGATCATATTTGCTCATGTTATGGAAATGATGTACGGCCGCTTGCGCTGCCCAGCAGATATTGAGCGACCGATGAACATGGGTCTGCGTCCAATCGAAGACACGCTGCATTTCGTCCCAATATGTCACGTCTTCAAACGCCATACGCTCGACTGGTGCACCGGTGATCACAAAGCCGTCGAAACGTTCGTCCCGCACCTCTTCCCAAGGTCGATAGAAAGAAAGCATGTGATCTGCAGGTGTATGACGCGCTACGTGATTGGTAATGCGAACAAGCGTCAATTCCAGCTGCAACGGAGTTGAACCCAGAAGACGCGCAATCTGCGTCTCCGTGGTGACCTTATTTGGCATGAGATTGAGAAGGCCGATTTTCAACGGCCTGATATCCTGACGAACAGCATCTGCCTCACGCATGACCATAACGCCTTCTGCTTCGAGGACACTGGTTGCGGGCAGATCGTCAGGAATTTTAATAGGCATGTCGCGTCAGTCCTTCGTTATGTCAGAGCAGACGCGTGTGGCTTGATCCGTATATTTGCCGGTTGGCCACATCCTTCCATTTTAGGAAGTACCACCTTGCCCGGAAAGGCAGGTTGGCGTTGGGCGTCGCCCCAACTCTTGATGTGGTGCTACTTCTACTCAAACTCCGGCATCCTGGCAATAGTCTTTGAATGCATGTAACTCGGCTGTGATGGAATTTTATTCTAACAATTTAACGCGCAAAGTTGCTGCGGTTTAAAGTGCGTCCTCAAGACGAAAAGAACGGTCTTTTGCATCCGTGGAACAAGCCTTCGCATTACGCGTTTTTCTTTTATCCGCCTGTATGGTAAACTGTTGGTAAAGGGAGGGAGAAATGAGCAACATTATATTTTGGATGGCGCTTGTCATTCTGCCGGTTCTGGCCGGAACTGCTTTCGCTTACCTTCGTCACATGCATCATGGTGATGATTTTTAAGCGGTAATTCAGATTGCGCCTGAAAACTTCGGATCTCGGAACATTGGTGCGATTGGATCAAATTCTTGCTCTAGGCGTCTGTTTAATGCGCATCTTTGTCTGAAAACCGTTTAACAGTTTTCGGATGCGGGTTAATGAAGCTGCTCACTATCTGTCTTGACGAAATAGATTGATATCAACATTACTAAGCAATGCCAGATAGTCGCGCTGTTCCATTTGAAACCACGCTTCTTGTGCGTGATTCCTGTCTTTGTTTGCATGTTCAGCGTGCAGCACGTGCGCTTGCCCGCTATTTTGATGAGGAACTCCGCTCTTCTGGTCTCAACAATGGCCAGTTTTCGCTTCTGATGGCATTAAACCGCCCTAGCCCGCCGCCTATGAAGCCGGTGGCGGAACTATTGGCTATGGATCAAACTACCCTCACCGCAGCATTGAAGCCTTTGCAGCGCAATGGCTGGGTGGAGATTATCATAAATCCCGACGATCGCCGCCAACGCCTTCTTTTGCTTACCTCTGAAGGACAAACGGTTCTCGCATCAGCTGTTCCTATTTGGACATCAGCCCATGCGAAACTCGAAAGCACATTCGATGACAATAATCTTGAAGTATTTCGTCAAGAATTAATGTCACTTTGCCGTTAGGCTCTTTACCATCTGCCTGATAACGTTAGTTTGCGAAGTGCAACTATCGTACGAAAAGCGTGACTCGGGTTCACGCCAACCTTAGGTGGTATAACTTCAATGAACGGACCGGATACCCCCCATATCCTCGTCGTTGGTGCAGGCTTCGGAGGCCTGCAATTAATTCATGATCTTAAAGGTGCGAATGTTCGCATAACCCTTGTCGATCAACGCAATCATCATCTTTTTCAGCCGCTGCTTTATCAAGTTGCTACAACGATCCTTGCTACGTCGGAAATTGCCTGGCCGATTCGCCATCTTTTCCGTGATCGTAAGGAAGTGACGACATTGCTTGGCACTGTCGTGGGCGTCGATGCATCCGCAAAACAGGTGCGGCTAGAAGACGGCACGAAGATTGACTATGACACGCTCGTCTTGGCCACCGGCGCACGGCACGCCTATTTCGGCAATGATCAATGGGAAAAGCTGGCACCCGGTCTTAAAGCGCTGGAGGACGCTACGACCATTCGCCGCCGCTTGCTTCTGGCTTTCGAACGCGCAGAGCGCGAAACAGATCCGGAGAGACGGCAGGCACTGCTTACTTTCTCGGTAGTTGGTGGGGGACCAACTGGCGTTGAGCTGGCAGGCATTATCGCAGAGCTGGCCAAGCAGACAATGTGGCCTGAGTTCCGCAATATAGATACGCGTGAGGCGCGTGTGCTGCTTGTGGAGGCAGGGCCACGCATTTTGGCTGCATTTCCAGAAGACCTATCGACTTACGCTCAAAATGCTCTTCAGAAGATCGGCGTAGAAGTGCGCCTCGGCATACCAGTCAAGGAGATCACCGAAGATGGCGTCACCGTTGGCGAAGAGTTTATTCCCTGCAAAACAGCTATCTGGGCTGCAGGTGTCGCTGCATCGCCTGCAGCTTCATGGCTTGGAGCGGAAAGCGATCGAGCGGGCCGCGTTCGCGTGCTTTCCGATCTTACGGTGCCGGGGCACGAGAATATCTTTGCGATTGGCGATACAGCCTTGGTTGAGGGACCTGACGGAAAGCCCGTCCCGGGTATTGCGCCCGCCGCAAAACAGCAAGGCGCTTATATTGCAAAGGTTGTTCGCAGTCGCGTTTCGGGTAGTATTGCTCCAGCGCCGTTTCGTTACCGCCATCAGGGCAATCTTGCGACTATTGGTCGAGGTGCTGCCGTGGTTGATATGGGGCGGATCAGGCTTAAAGGCACAATTGCCTGGTGGGTATGGGGCATCGCCCATATCTTCTTCCTGATCGGCACGCGTAGTCGCGCAGCGGTTGCCTGGAGTTGGCTCTGGACATTTATATCCGGGCAGCACAGTGCGCGCCTCATCACTCAGGGCAGGGCTGCCGAACATAACAAATAAACAAAACGGCCCGCCAAAAGCGGGCCGTTCCGGTTGCCTGAGAAAGTAGATCAGCCCAGTTATTCCGCCGGTTCGAGAACCGGTGTGCCCTGAACGTCGAGCACATCGCCCTTCATCGCTGCAGCCAGCATGTCGGTGTCGAGTTCGTTTTCCCAACGCGCAACAACGATGGTTGCAACGGCATTGCCGACGAGATTGGTCAATGCACGGCATTCCGACATGAAGCGATCAATGCCAAGGATCAACGCCATACCTGCGACTGGTACTGCCGGAACAACCGAAAGAGTTGCAGCAAGCGTGATGAAGCCTGCGCCTGTGATACCAGCGGCGCCCTTCGAGCTAAGCATTGCTACGAGAAGCAGCAGGATCTGATCACTAAGCGAAAGCGGGATATCCGTTGCCTGTGCGATGAACAGTGCGGCAAGCGTCATATAGATATTCGTGCCATCAAGGTTGAACGAATAGCCAGTTGGAATGACAAGGCCCACGACCGAGCGCTTACAGCCCGCTTTTTCCATCTTGTCCATAAGGCTCGGCAAAGCAGCTTCTGACGATGAAGTGCCAAGCACAAGCAGGAGCTCTTCTTTAATGTAGCGAATGAGCGCCACGATTGAGAAGCCGTTATAGCGTGCGACCGCGCCAAGCACGAACAGAACAAATAGCAGAGCTGTGATGTAGAACGTCGCGATCAGCAAGGCCAGATTGGCAATCGAGCCGATACCATATTTGCCGATAGTGAAAGCCATGGCACCGAAGGCACCAATCGGAGCCGCCTTCATCAGGATCGAAACCAGCTTGAAGACAGGTGCTGTGAGCATTTGTAGGAAGTCGGTGACTGGCTTGCCTTTATCGCCAACCATGGCGAGCGAAATACCAAACAGGACCGAGAAGAAAAGAACCTGAAGGATATCGCCAGACGCGAAGGCTCCAACGATGGTGGTTGGGATTATGTTGCTCAGAAAGCCGGTAATCGTCTGTTCATGAGCTTTTTCGGCGTAGTTTGCAACCGCCTTCGGATCGAGCGAGGAAGGATCGATGTGCATTCCGGCGCCCGGCTGCACAACATTGGCAACGATGAGGCCAATGATCAAAGCGAGCGTCGAAAACGCGAGGAAATAGATCATGGCTTTACCGGCCACGCGTCCCACCTTCTTCATGTCAGTCATGCCAGCGATACCGGTCGCGACGGTCAGGAAAATTACCGGCGCAATGATCATCTTCACCAGCTTGATGAAAGCGTCACCTAACGGCTTTAGCTGCGTGCCAAGCTCTGGGTAAAAATGGCCGAGAAGAATACCGGCAGCAATGGCTACCAGAACCTGCACGTAGAGGTGTTTATATAAAGGAATTGGACGGCGTGGCTCGGCCACAGCGCCTGACTGTACGGAAATCATGATGTCCTCCATTCGGCTCAGTCCGGATCTCATCCGGCCTCCCGAGCCATTCGCCTGTCGTTCAACAGCTTCCGCTGCTGTTGACAAAATGATCTGCAAGCTGCGTGCCAGTTCCCGCCTTTGGATTTAAGTGTCTGAAAAAATTATATATTAGCAATTAATTGGGACGAATTTCTGCTTAATTGTGCGAATTATCGCACATATTGCTTTTCATGCAGTGTGAAATAATGCACAATTGACGCCATGAAAGAAGCGTCTGTTTCTACAATTGAAGCAAATCCGCCTCCCACCAATAACCGCCGGACATGGTGGGTATTTGGCGCATTTTGTGCAGTTGTTTTTGCACTCGCTTTCTGGATTGTGGGCGATGCTGCGCGTGATCGCGCATTGCTTTCACTGGGTGAGCAGACCCGGATCGATGCAAATCTGAATACGGCCCTCCTGCGAACCGTTCTTGAGAAACAACGAGCGCTGCCTCTGGTTCTTTCCAAAGACAAAGAGCTTGCCGACGCGCTTGCAATGCCGAGTGCTGTGGCCATCGATCAGCTCAACCGAAAGCTAGAGGCGCTTGCTGAAGGCACACAAGCAGCGGTGATCTATCTTGTTGGTCTTCATGGCTATGCAATCTCCGCTAGTAACTGGCGCGAGCCGGACAGCTTTGTCGGTAATGATTATAAGTTCAGGCCTTATTTCAACGACGCTTTGAAGAACACGAATGCCGAATATTTTGCGCTTGGTAATGTCAGCTTGCGGCCTGGCCTTTATATTTCGCGTCGTGTGGATGGGCCAAATGGGCCACTTGGTGTTGTTGTGGTGAAACTGTCGTTCGATCAGCTGGAAAGCGATTGGAATGAAACTGGCCGCCCGACTTTCGTTACAGATAATCGAAGTATAGTGCTGATCACCACCATCCCCTCATGGCGGTTTATGACCATTGGTGAGCTTCGGTCTCAAATAGTTGAAACCATTCGCAACAGTCTACAGTTTGGTGACGCGCCTCTTAAACCTCTGCCGCTTTCGCTAAAGCCTGTGGCGGGAGACGATATGGTGCTAGTTGATGCTATTCTGCCGGGGTCGGCAAGGAGCACAGATTTTCTGGCAATCCGCTCGCACGTTCCAAGCACACCTTGGCTAATGTATAGCCTCGCGCCGATCAGGCAGCCTGTAGACGCGGCAATACGTGAGGCACGCCTTATCGCTTTCATTATTTTGGCGAGTATTGCTACTCTGGCCGGTATTCTGCTACGCCGCCGCCAGCGTGTTGTTGCACGTATTGCCGATGCGCAACGCCGACAAATTGAACTCGAACAACGTGTAGCGGAGCGAACGCTTGATCTCATTGCAGCGCGCGACCGACTGGAGTCCGAGATAAACGAGCACCATAAAACCGAAGGCATGTTGCAAGGCGTACAGCAGGATCTGGTACATGCAAACCGCTTGGCGATTATGGGACAAGTTGCTGCTGGCGTTGCACATGAAATCAACCAGCCCGTCGCGACAATCCGCGCTTATGCCGATAATGCACGGACGTTTCTTGATCGCAAACGACTGGATGATGCGGCGGAAAACCTTTCGGAAATCGCCGCTCTTACCGAACGTATTGGTACGATCACCGGTGATCTTCGCGCCTTTGCACGTAAAGGACATCGTGCTTCAGAACGAGTGCCGCTAGCTCAGGTGATTTCAGGGGCAATTGTCCTTTTGCGCAGTCGCTTTTCAGGAAGTATGGATCAGCTAGATATCGAGCTTCCCGCGCCAGATCTTTGTGTTTTCGGTCATTCGATCAGACTTGAGCAGGTTCTCATAAATCTGTTTCAGAATGCGCTGGAAGCAGTTGAAAACAAAGGAGATGATGGACGCATAGAAGTCCGAACAAAAGCTCTTTCGGAGAGTGTTTTACTCACGGTTTCTGATAATGGTCCGGGCATTCCGCAGCATATTCTCGATAATCTATTCACGCCATTCAATACATCCAAGGAAAGAGGCCTTGGGCTTGGACTGGTGATCGCCAAGGAAATTCTAACCGATTATGGTAGCAAGATTTCAGTAAAAAGCAGTGCGAATGGCACTCTATTCCGTGTGGAATTTAAGAAAGCATGATGAATATTCCGGTCATACTCGTCGATGACGACAAAGCATTACGCCGAGCAACCAGACAAACATTGGAGCTGGCGGGTTATGAAGTGCTGGATTTTGGCAGCGCCAGCGAGGCGCTAAATGCAATCAACTCCTCATTCGAAGGTGTGATCGTTACAGATGTGCGTATGCCGCAGATCGACGGCTTGGAGCTTTTTGCCCGAATCCGCGAAATCGACGCCGATTTACCGGTCATCTTGATTACTGGTCATGGCGACATTCCAATGGCCGTCCGGGCCATTCAGAATGGTGCCTACGACTTTATCGCCAAGCCTTTTGCAACCGACAGACTGGTTCATAGTGTGTTGCGTGCGGGTGAGCGCCGAAAACTTGTTCTGGAAAATCGCAGCCTACGCCATTTGGCGGATGAAGCACAGAACGACATGCCACTGATCGGCCAGACGCCAGCAATTGAAAATCTGCGCCGCACGATCCGAGATATCGCTGATACGGATGTCGATGTGCTCATTGCAGGAGAAACCGGCAGCGGCAAAGAAGTCGTCGCTCAGTTACTGCATGATTGGGGCCGCAGAAAAAAAGGAAACTTCGTTGCGCTTAATTGCGGTGCTCTACCTGAAACCGTCATTGAAAGCGAGCTGTTCGGTCATGAGGCAGGAGCTTTCACTGGAGCGCAGAAAAAGCGCGTCGGGCGCATCGAACACGCGAGTGGCGGTACTCTCTTTCTTGATGAAATCGAAAGTATGCCTGCGGCAACTCAGGTGAAACTTCTGCGGGTTCTGGAAATGCGTGAGATCACGCCTCTTGGTACCAATGAAGTCCGTCCGGTCAATCTTCGTGTTGTAGCGGCTGCAAAGATCGATCTCGGCGATCCTCAGCAACGGGGTGATTTTCGCGAAGACCTTTATTATCGGCTGAACGTGGTTACGCTGACGATTCCACCACTACGGGAAAGGCGTGAAGATATTCCCCTGCTCTTCTCACATTTTTTGGCGCGCGCAGCTCGACGTTTTAATCGGGACATTCCAGTTCTCGATGCCGCTACACATCGCCATCTGATGGAACACAACTGGCCTGGCAATGTTCGAGAACTCGTGCATTTTGCCGAGCGATTTTCTCTTGGTGTTATGACACCTGTGAAGACAGTTCCTGTTCTGGACGATCAAGCTACGCTGCCAAAACGGCTTGAGCGTTACGAAGCTTCACTGATCCGTGAAACCCTCGCAGAGCATAAAGGCGATGTTCAGCAGACACTGGAATCTCTCGGTATTCCGCGCAAAACATTCTATGACAAAATGCAACGACACGGGATAAACCGTGCAGACTACAAGTCCGAAGCTTGAATATTTAGCTGATTATCTCGGTGCGGCAATCAAATGTCCTGTCGACGCATGCCGCATGACATCCATCGGAATGCCGTAAATCTCTTCGAGCTGTTCTGGCACCATAATACCGGTTGGCGTCGACTGCGCGATAAGACGACCGCTATGCAGCGCAAACACTGCGTCACAGAAACGGGAAGCCATGTTGACGTCGTGAAGGACAACAAACACACTTAGTTTTTTGTCGTGCGATAGTTTCTGCACAAGTGAAAGCACTTCAATCTGATGCGCGATATCCAAAGCTGATGTTGGTTCGTCGAGCAACAGGCATTCGGCATCTTGTGCAACCAGCATGGCAAGCCATACGCGCTGCCGTTCGCCCCCTGAAAGCGTATCGACCATACGGTCGGCGAAAGGTGCGATTCCTGTGAGATCGATGGCTTCTTCAACCTTTTGGCGGTCAACGGTTCCGAAGCGACCAAGAGCGCCATGCCATGGGTATCGACCAAGCGCTACCAACTCTTTTACTAGCATGCCGGATGCCGAAGCTGTTTGCTGAGGCAGATAGGCGAGCTTGCGAGCAAACTCACGGTCGCCCCACTCATTCAATGGCTTGCCTGCAAAGCGCACCATCCCGCCTGATGCCGGATGCTGTCGCGCCAGAATTTTCAGCAAGGTGGACTTGCCCGATCCGTTATGACCAATGAGCGCTGTTAGGCTTGCCGCTTGGATCGACATTGTCAGGGGCTGCAGCAAAGTGCGCCCTGGTACAGCGAAGCTGACATTCTCAAGTTCAAACAATGCGGACGTCATCAATTTATCCCGTTTTCGGATAGCAGCTCTGCATTTAAGCAGCATTTCGCCGGTTGATAGCAAAACCTGACGAAGATATACATATTAAAATTGCTTAATCAGGAAAATGCTATTGGGCTTCCATCCGCATATGACAAGCCGCATTGAGGACGTCCGTTTGCTGGACGATCTTCATTATCGTGTCTGGAATGGCGCGATTGCAGATGTGTGGACGGTCGAATGTGGTCCTGGAGCGCGGGGTGAGTATGTCTCGCAGGCACCGCGGCTTTTTCTGGTGCTTGAAAGTCGTGGGGAACTTGCGATCCGGCCTGAGCAAAATGATCGCACAATCGTGCAAAACACCGAACAGCCACGACTTTGCTATATTCCGGCAGGAATGACGATCTGGAGCCGTGTCACGCGACCCGGAAAACTACGACATCTCGACCTGCATCTGGATACGACTGTCCTTCAACAACGACTTGGAGGTGCGCTAAGTAAAAGTAATTTGGAGCGTCCTCGTCTCCTCTTCTCAAACTCAAAGATTCAGCAGATCGGATCCTTGTTGGCGGATGAATGCCTTTCACCCGAACCGCTTCACGATCTTTATGGTGAAGGTCTTATCAACGCGCTTGTCAGCGAATTGTTCGATGTCCGCCGGGATGTTCCATCGCGAAGTAGCAAACTGTCACCATGGCAGTTGCGCCGCGTTACAGATTTCATCGAAGATAATTATCACCGGATCATCCGTCTTCAGGAGCTCGCATCGCTGGCTGAGCTTTCAGAATCTTATTTCTGCAGCGCATTCAAAGCTTCGACCGGAATCTCCCCTCATGCATGGCAAATGAAGCGACGTATTGAGCGTGCGCAGGGGTTTCTTTTGCAGCCCCGTGCATCATTGCCGCATATTGCCATGATTACCGGGTTTTCGGATCAGGCGCATTTTACGCGCGTATTCAAGAAGTTGACAGGGACTACGCCTGCAGCCTGGCTGCGTTTGCAGGCCTGATAGAGGCCCAGTATATTAGCGAAATATCATTCAATTAGGCGTAATAACGATCAATCTTCACGCCATATCCTGATGTAAACACTCATATTAATTTGCTGCGTCGAACGATCGGCGCAATTATAGTGCCAGCAGCTTCTTGCGATCAGAAAAGCCATTCGTTTGAAGCAAGCACTCTCCAGATTATTTGAGGGGCTGATTACATGACGAGATCAATGAAGCTGACGCTTAAGGTGCTGCTTGCCAGCGGAACGGCTCTAGCCGTTTTGCCAATTTCGCTGATGCCTGCTGCGGCACAGGACGCCAACACTTCAATCCGTCTTGATACGGTGGTCGTACAGACTGGCGACGGTAAGCCTTCCGATGGAACTGCACCTGTTCAGGGCTTTGTTCCCCAAGCTACAACAACAGGCTCCAAAGATAGTGTTGCGATTGAAAAGATCCCGCAGTCTGTTGCAGTTGTTGGTCGTGACCAGATGAATGCGACAGGCGCACAGAAAATCGATGAAGCGCTGCGTTATACCGCTGGGGTCATGGGGCAGCCGTTTGGCGTCGATAACGATACAAACTGGATATATATTCGCGGCTTTGAAGCAACCCAGTACGGCACCTATCTCGATGGTTTGCAGAACTTCAGCTATGGCTTCGGTGGCTTCCTGATCGATGACTTCGGACTTGAGCGTATTGAAGTTCTACGGGGGGCTTCTTCGGCGCTTTATGGCGGCTCCAACCCCGGCGGTATCGTCAACTATATCAGCAAACGTCCTGATGGCGAGCGCACGCGTTATCTTGAGGCTGGCATTAACAGCTACGGCAATGGCTACCTTGGCTTCGATATCGGCGATAAGGCAACAGATACCGTTAATTACCGTATTAACGGCAAGATTCAGGGCGGCGACAACTACACGGATTATTCCAAGGAATTCCGGGGCGTCATTTCGCCGAGTATTCAATACAAGCCGGATGAATCGACCAGCCTTACTATTTTGGCGAGCTATAGCCATCTTGATCTGACACATGATGGCGGTGGCTTCCTACCCTATTATGGCACCGTTGTTCCAACCGAATTCGGTAAGATTTCGCGCAAGACCAATCTGACAGAGCCGGGCCTGGATGATTATAACCGCGAGCAGGTGCAAATCGGTTATGAGTTCGAACACCAGTTCGACAATGATTGGACTGTTCGCCAGAATGTTCGTTACGGCTATGCGCATGTGAAGGAACATAGCCTTTACGCATTCGGATATGATGGTTTCCTTGCGCAACCTACGCCTGGAAATCCATATGTGTCACGCATCAATTTCAAGCACGATACGACAATCAATACATTTCAGGCAGACAACCAGCTCGAAGGCACAGTTATAACTGGCGCCTTGACTCACAATCTTCTATTTGGTGCTGAGTATCGTTATTTTGGTATCGACCAGATGCAGCAGTCTGGTGATGGCACGCTAATCAACCCCTTTGATCCGGTATATGGCGCTACGCAGCCTACGATGCGCGATCCATATATCGATCAGGATCTGAGCCGGAACCAGTTTGGTATCTATGCACAGGATCGTATGGAATTTGGCGACGGCTGGATCGTTACGCTGAATGGTCGTTATGATTATGTGACGACAAACGCGAAGGGCTTGCCGCACTACAAGGACCATAATGATCGCTTCTCAGGTCGCGCAGGTATTGGCTACGAGTTTGAAAATGGTCTCACGCCCTATGTGAGCGTCTCATCATTCTTCAACCCGGTGCTGGATGAGCTATATCGAATTGGCGATGCCCCGAACATCGTCATTACGCCAGCCAAACCTGAAACCGGTATTCAGTACGAAGTCGGCGTAAAATATCGCCCCGAACTTTTCGACGGTCTCATCACTGCATCATTCTTTGATCTCACCAAAGAAAATGTCGTGACCGGCCCATTCGGTAACAAGAGCCAGCTGGGACGCGTAAACTCCCGGGGCTTTGAGTTCGAGGTACAGGCCAATATCAATGAATCATGGAGGCTGACGGGAGCGTTGACGGCTTATGATCTGACAGTGAAAGACGACGACGACACATCGCTCATCGGCAAGCGCCCATATCTTCTGCCAGAACAGCAGGCCTCCGTATTCGTGGAATATAAAGTTCCGGAAGGCGTACTTGAAGGCGTCAAGCTTGGAGGCGGTATTCGCTATGTCGGCTCTTCTTATGCCGATGCCCAGAACACGCTTAAGGTGCCTGCCGTGACTTTGGCCGACCTGAAGCTCGGCTATGAAAAGGACAATTGGGGCATTGATCTCAACGTCACAAATCTTTTCGACAAAGACTATGTAGCTGGCTGCCAGGGCGTTTATGTTTGTGGCTATGGCGAAGGCCGTAAGGCTTTGCTCAAAGTCCATACCAAGTGGTAAAGGTCGGATAAGCCCCAAAAAGGTTGAGCTTTATATATATTAGCGCCCACTATTTATTCATCGTGGGCGCTATTTATTTGCGCTTTTATAAATAGATAAGCTTCTTTTCTAATAAAATAATTCAGGATTGCTCCATTAGAAAGTCACGTAATACGACCGCCTGATTGTGCTCGACATCTTTCGCACCAAAAAGCAAAGTGAGGCGTGCACCAGAGGCTTTTGTGAGGGCTTCTTGAATTTCCGCTTGATTGGCTTTCAGCTCGTCGCGATATTTTTCCTGAAACTCAGGCCACTTGGCAATATCATGGTCGAACCACTTTCGAAGCTCTGTTGAAGGGGCCAAGTCTTTGGCCCAAAGATCAATTGCAGCTTTTTCTTTTGTCATCCCGCGTGGCCAAACGCGATCGGCCAAAATCCGAAAACCATCATTCGGCTGCGGTTCGTCATAAATACGTTTGATCTCGATATCGGGCATGGCTTGTTTCAAGACTGGTTGGTGAGGAAACAATAGGTCTATTCACGTCGAGAGCAAGCCCCCGATGACTGTAACGGATCAAAGTCCAAGCTTTATCCAGCCGCGGAAAGAATTCCATCGCTAGTAGAACCCGCCTGTACCGCATGAAGACGCTTGTAACGACCATTCTTAACCGACAACAGTTCCGAATGACTGCCCTGCTCTACGATCTGGCCGCCTTCGACAACCATGATACGATCAGCATTGACGATAGTCGCCAGGCGGTGTGCGATCACAAGCGTTGTACGGCCCACTGAAAGCTCTGAAAGCGATTGCTGAATTGCACGTTCAGTTTCTGTATCCAACGCGGAAGTTGCCTCATCAAGGATCAGGATTGGTGGATTGCGCAGGAAAATACGCGCAATTGCCAAACGCTGCTTTTGTCCTCCAGAGAGCTTGACGCCGCGCTCGCCAATGACCGTATCGTAGCCATCAGGCATAGCTGCAATTACAGCGTCGAGACGTGCGCGACGAGCGGCATCGGCAACTTCTTCATCCGTCGCATCAAGGCGACCATAGGCGATATTCTCGCGGATTGTACCTGCAAACAGGAAAACATCCTGGCTTACAATGCCTATATTGGAGCGCAGCGACTTCAGCGTCATGTCGCGAATGTCAATGCCATCGACGAGAACGGCACCGCCTGTCACTTCATAAAATCGCGGCAGCAGTGAACATATCGTCGTCTTGCCTGCCCCAGAGGAGCCAACAAAAGCAATGGTTTCACCTGCGTTGATGCTCATGTTCAGACCATCAAAAATCGGGCGTTCGGAATTATAGCCAAACTTCACATCGCGATATTCGATGTCGCCTTTGAGGCGCGCAACCGATTTTGCTGTCGGACGATCAGCAATATCCGGGCGGGTATCGAGAAACTGGATGTATCGCTGAAAGCCCGCAATACCTTTCGGATAGGTTTCAATGACCGAGTTGATCTTGTCGATCGGGCGAAAGAACACGTTGACCAGCAGAAGGAAACCAACAAAACCGCCAGCCGTTAGATCGCCTTGCACAACAAACCATGCACCCGCCAGCATAACCACAACCTGAACGAAGCGCATTGATAGATAAGACAATGACATTGAAGCAGCCATGATCTTATAGGCAGCGAGCTTAGTCTTCTGATAGTTTTCATTGCTTTCAGCAAACAGCTTGCGTTCATGGTCTTCGTTCGTGAAGGCTTGAACCACACGAATGCCACCGACATTCTCTTCGATACGGGCATTGAAGTCACCAACACGACGATAGAGAGCGTGCCACGTTGCGGTCATCCGTCCGCCATAACGGAGCGTCACATAAGCGCAAAGCGGTACGATCACAGCTGTTATAAGTGCAAGTGGAACATGAACCCACATCATCAGGCAAAACGCGCCGATGAGCGTCATTATAGCGATAAAGAGATCTTCCGGTCCGTGATGGGCGACCTCCCCAATTTCTTCGAGATCCTTTGTCAGTCTCGCAACCAAGTGTCCGGTTTTTTGATTGTCGAAGAACCCAAATGAAAGCTTCTGCAGGTGGTCGAATGCCTTGCGACGCATCTCGGTTTCGATTTTGATGCCGAGCATGTGACCCCAATAGGTCACAATGACTTGCAGAATGGCATTAAAGACATAAATCGCAAGCAGCCCAACTGCAGCCAGAGCAATAATGCCGAGCTGGCCAGTGGGCAGAAGCCTATCGATGAACAGAGTTACGGCAATTGGAAAGGCCAGTTCCAAAAGACCAGCTGCCACGGCGCTCGAAAAATCCAGCATGAACAACCCGCGATGCGGGCGGTAATATGTGCCGAAGCGCTTCAACAAATCCGCCATGGCATGGCTCCTTCCATTCACAATTAGTAGGGTGCCTAGCGCATTCCTATCGTGAGTGGAAGGCTATTATGACTTCTTGGGTCAGCATTCTTTGGGAATCAGCTTTTTCGGCCTACCCAGCCATAAAACCAACCGCATCCTTGTGCCAGTAACCGGCAACAAGCGTTTCCTCGCGGCTTTTACCCAGTGTCTGACGCCAATGTTGGCGAACAATCTTAGCCTGATCAGCCTCACCCGCAAACCAGCCAAAACTGTCTGGTCCTTCGGGCCACTCAGCTTCGCACAAAATTTGCGTCAGCGTTTCGCCCGCACGCTTTTGATCCGCATCGATAACCCAGTCGACAGAAATACCTTTTGGGTGCTGCAGAGGCTGAACGTCTTTTTCGCTATCGACGGCAATGATGACGCGACCTGTTACGTCTGAGGAAAACTCTTCAAGCATTCGACCAATAGCAGGCAAGCCAGTTGCATCTGCGCCCATAAGATAACGGCTTGCACGGCGCAACGGACGTCCGACTGGTCCCATCAGACCAATCGTATCGCCAATCTTCGCGCCTTTCGCCCATTTGCAGGCAAGGCCTTCTATTTCATGGAGATAGAAGTCGATTTCAAGCCATCCAGCGTCGATATCAAGAGCCCGAATTGTATAAGCGCGCGAATCGGGTCTGCGTTGTTCATCCGGCCAAAATGGCAAGCCATTTGGTCCCATGATGGGCCAGATAGGCTGTGGCACTTCTTCCGTGGGAAGCAGCAGACGAATATGCATCGCCCCAAAGAGGGAAAAACGTTTCAAGTCCTCACCAGCTAGCCGCACGCGCAGCATATGCGGCGTCAACAGACTTGTAGAAATTACCCGCATCAACCGGAACTGCGGCAAAACCTGTTCACCAGCACGATCGCCTTGCCAAACGATCTCCGGCGCTTCTTCCTTGGTGTAGAGTTTGATGGCAACGGCTGCGAGATCTTTAAGGCGATGCAGACCGATGTCTTCTTCTGCAAGCAAGGAAGCGCGATAGCCACTATCAGCAGCATCAATCTCGATCCGACCGAATTCATAAGTGAACTCGTGGCGGCTTTCGTGACTGTTATATTGCGCCTGATAAGAGTTGAGCCGATCAATGATGTTCGGCAGATAGGCTTCGCCTTTCAGAAGGCGAATATGGGAATGGCTTGTCAGCTTGGAGGTCAGTGCTGATGACATCTTGGACACGGCTTTTCTCAATCTATGTTTTCTGGAATCTCACTATCATAAACTTGAGAATTCGGGAAAACTTTTATCGTTCAGATGAGTGATTGGCAGACGAAGCAATTTGTAGCCTCGCCTGCCCCATGATCAGCCACCAATGCGACCTGTGATAGCGATCTTGAAGGTTCGCCCCTTTGCCTGCTCAATATCCGTACTCGTCGCCCAACCAGTCTGGGCGTCGGTATAGGCTTTGTTGAAGAGGTTATCGACGCCCAAGTCGAGCTTCACATTGTCGGTGACTTGCCAGTTGGCAAAGGCATTAACGAGATCGACACGCGGGTAAACCTTGACGCCACCGGTTGTCAGTGCGCGATTGACCTTGCCGACGCTCTGATATTCGACACCATAAACGAGCTTCTCTTCAAATGCCTTGAGGCCAAGCGTTGCACTGAAATTGTTGAGCGGCGTGTTGCTCAGGCTTTCTCCTTTGTAAACGCCGTCTTTCATTTCGGCATCCGTGTAAGAAGCAGCCAGGTTCACATAGCCCCACCAATTGTCATAAGTGCCTTCCAGCTCAATACCCTGCAAGCGTGCAGCGCCGACGTTTTCAGATGTTGTTACGTTCCCGGTTTTCACAGTGTTGATGTAGTTCTTGACGTCTGTATGGAATAGATTGAGCTTGGCACGAACCTGATCGCCTGCATCCAGAATACCGTCTTGGCGCAAGTTCACCCCAAATTCATAGGAGGTTGCGACTTCGGGCTTGAGAAGCAGATTTGGTTCATATCCCGAGCCATGTGCGCCGTTTTGCCTGAACATATCCTGCATATGAGGAACGCGATAACCTTGGGAATAGAGACCGTAAAACTGAACGCCGTCCCATGGTGTTACACCGACGCTGAAGCGTGGCGAAACGCGATTGCCGTCGACGTTGACCTCTTCCGAGGGCAGAATATTCGTTGCCTTGGTCGTGCCATCGAGACGGTATCCGTCATAACGCAAAGCGCCAATCAGTTCGAGCCACTTCTGATAATCGCCCTGCCACTGAACAACGCCACCATAGGCCTGCTGTTCACCATTACCGAAGTTGTCGGTGTCGGATTCACCACGCATCTTATAGTAATCCACGCCATAGGTGAGCGTATGGCTCATAGCGCCGGTTTCAAAACGTGAGCTGTTGTAAGCGCGGAAACCTGCCGTCGAGACATCATAATAACGCGTCTTGCCGATATTGGCTTTCGGCCAGACCTGATATTGATCGTTATCCGTATCACTGTAATAGGCGTTGACCGACAGATCCCAGAATGGGTTGTCGTCCGGCTTATAAGTGTAATTACCCGTGTAAGTGCTGACGATGGTTTCGGCATTATAACGCGATAGCGTGCTCGAAGTGGAACCACTGCTGCCGGTCATGATGTCATTATATTTTTGACGCTGGAAACCAAGCTTTATTTCGTGCCCATCTGCAGGACGGATTGTGATCTTGCCAAGCCCGCTGACAACGCGTTCGCCAGTCCAGCGCACGACATCGCCGTCGCCATTCTTATAGGCATCACTGTCGCGATAGTTGATATTACCGATGACATCGAAATTCGGGTTGAAGCGATAGGCGCCGACGGTGCTGGTCATCCAGCCATTGCCGTTGCTTTCATAGCGTAGCTTTTCGCTCAGCGCCCATGTTTCATCATCGCGCAGGAAATCGCCTGCATCTTTGGTTTCGAAAGCAACGAGACCGCCAATGCCACCAGAACCATATGCATTGGATACCGGTCCTCGGATGACCGTTACCTGCTTAAGCATTTCAGGGTCGATATAGAATGAACCCGAGCCATGCCCGACGCGCCAATAGTCCTGACGAGCACCGTCTATCGTTACCGCAACCCGACCATATTCCTGAAGGCCGCGAATGTTAATGGATGTTGCAGGGTCATCGCCATTCAGAGATGCGTGTACGCCCGGTGTCGAACGGAAAAGGTCGGCCGGTGTTGTTGCCTGAATACGATCGAGCTGCTGTTGTGTAATGACACTGGTCGAGGCCATTGCATCAATCGCAGCCTGGTTCTGGATTGTCGGCGAAATAGTGATGGTGTCTAGTTGAAGAGCTTGCTCTTTCTTTTGAGCTGGCTGTGCTTCTTCCGTCGCCTTCTGATTCTGAACTGTCGCGATTTGTCTCAGATTTTGTCCAAAAGCAGGCATTGCTGCCAACAAACTCAAACCAATCGCCCCGCTTAAAACCGTCGTTTCCAACAGATAACCGCCGCGCTTCGACTTCATTTTCATTGCAACCCCCGTATTGGCTTTCACCGCCATGCCATTAAGATGATAAAAAGACTCATATTAATTGGGAGGCTATATTAATCCTGATGGAATGAGTCAACTTTAATTATATAATGGTGGCCATGGCTATGCGTACGGTTGTGAAATGTGAAGCATTGCAGCGCTTTAATCGATTAAAGAATTGAACACCTTCACGACTAGTTAAAGTTAAAAGGTGAGTCTCAGGCGTGTAAGTTTTTACAGGGTTATTAAAAAATTTCTTATTACATGATGATTGACGAAGTGGCTGCCGTTACAGCTTGATGGCTATTTAATAGTGTTGGTTTTACATGCAATAATTTCAGTAAATACTGAAAATGAAAGTACGTATAAAGGGGTTGCTTTTTGATTAAGTGCCGTTATTGTCGGCCGCACTTGGAGGAGTATAGAGCCGCCCCAGCGCGTATATCGCTGCGGGGCGGTTTCTTTATTTAAGCTATTCGTAAATGCATAACTGCATTGCGGTATCGCCTCTTGTAAGTGCCAAGCCTAGCACCTATTTTGGGCTTGTTCAGTTTCACTCCTCCTCCCAGAAACTGAACCCTAAGCGCGGCACTCCTCCTCCCAGTCGCGCTTTTCAGATCAGCCCGCTGCACACTCCTCCTCCCAGTGCAGTGGGCGTTCTTGTTTTTAAGCCCGGCATTGTTTGAGATTTTTAATCTGATTCTGACAGAGGCTGGATTTTCGTGTTTTGCTCTTGAGCTAGAAGCGACCAGGCAGCAATGAACATTGCTGCAATCATCGGGCCGACGACAAATCCATTGATCCCTACCAGGGAAATGCCGCCGATCGTCGAGATGAGCACGACAAAATCGGGCATACGCGTGCCTTTGCCAACCAATGGCGGACGCAAGAGATTGTCGATCAGGCCAATTATCAAAACGCCAACCAGTATCAGAATGATTGTCTGGACCCACATACCGTTGACTGCAAACCATATGGCTGCAGGTCCCCACACAAGGGAAGCGCCGACAACTGGGAGCAGTGAGAAGATCGTCATCATCACACCCCACAGCAACGCGGCCTCAATACCAAGGAGCCAGAACGTAACCCCGCCAATCGTCCCCTGAACGAGTGCGATAATAATATTACCTTTTACGGTGGCGCGAATGACGGCAGCAAACTTCTCGACGAACTGGTTCTTGTAATCTTCGCTGAGAGGGATTGCCTGACGGATCTTCTCACCCAGTTCCGCGCCATCGCGGAACAGGAAAAAAAGCAGGTAGATCATGATGCCAAAGCTGATTAAAAACTGCAGAGTATTCTGACCAAAACTTACAAGGCGGCTCGCAAAAATCTGACTGCCTTGAAGAATACCGCCGGTAATACGCGTGCGCCATTCTGCGAAAGTGCCGAGTTCAAAGCGCACCATCCACTCTTCCAATGTATCGGGAAGCGCCGCCAATATGCGCGTAATGTAGCTGTTTAGATCAAATTCACGCGTACTCAGACGCTGATAGAGAGAGTTTCCCTCCTGAACAAGCGATCCAAAAATCAGCAGTGTCGGGATGATGACAAGGCAGATACACATGAGTACCGACAGAAAAGCTGCTATGTTTCTGCGACCACGCAACAGTCGGACAAGGCGTTGCTGTACTGGAAAAAAGATAAGCGCGAGGATTACTCCCCAGAGAACAGCCGAATAATACGGAATGAGCAGCCATGCGAAGGCTATAGTGACCAGAGCTAGAAGAATGTAGAAACTTGCGCGCTGGACGGACATGGCATCTCTTTTAATTGAAGACGGGTGGCAAACGTGACCGCTATTCGTTTTACATTCAATAGCTATTAAGACATTCGATGAGCAAAACTAATTGAACTTTGGTTAAGTCGACGAATCATCGATGCCTTTTAGATATCAAGTGCGTCTGCATTTTTGTAGCATCACACGCCTGTTTTGTTTTACTTTTCTACGTGCAGGATTCAGCGTAAGTCTCTAAAAATAAACTATTTTATTTATTACTAATATCCATTGTAACCGACCTTCCTCTGTATTCTTCATGATGAGGATTAATATTGTTGACACCTGCATACTTTGCCGGACTTAGTATGATTGCCAATTATCAGTCCGGGCCGGAGATTTATAAATATGTCAGAGAAAACAGAGGTGTATGGCGGGTTGCACTCGTGGCGGCCAATGAGTTCGATCTGCTGAGCCAGCGCGATAGTGATATTGAAGCTGCAAAGGCACTTGGCCTTCTCGATCTTGTTGAGATTGCGGGGGCATTCTATCCTGGCGGGCTTTGTAGCCGAGCTTTTACCAAGTTGTTCTCTGATTATTGCTCTGTACTGGCAACGTTGGGAAACGACTTGTTGCAGCCATACGCATAACGCGCTCGTTGTTGCGATATAACGACATAGATCCAATGAGGCGTCTGCATTGATGTAAACACACATTCTAGACTTTCTCACGGGTCTCAATCTTGACGGGACTGAGAAAGAACAAAAGCGTCTTTCTGACATTCTTAGCTAATTAAAAAAGGCTGATCTTTGATCAGCCTTTTTATCAAATCTAACGCGGAAACCTCTGATTTTCTTCAAGAACATTCAAATCCATATGATTGCGCATATAGCGTTCTGATGCCTTCTGCAGAGGTTGGTAGTCCCAAGGATAGTAAGCGCCGTTGCGAAGAGCAGGATAAACCACATGGCGCCGCGCCTGACTGGCTCGCACCTGGCTATCATACAATTCAAGGTTCCAACGCTTCTCGGCTGCATCGACAAGGCGTTCAAACACGTCTTTATGTTTTGCAGAAGTAGCCAGATTTTCCAACTCATCAGGATCACGGGCAAGATTGAATAGCTGTGGCGGATCCACTCTGCAGAGGTTTATCTTCCAGTTCCCTTCTCGAAGTGAAACCATCGGTGCGACTGTTCCTTCTGCTGCATATTCCATAGGAACTGCACCTCTTAAACTAGCACCGGATGCAACACCGAGGAGCGAAACGCCGTCAGTCCATGGCATAATACCGTTTAGGTCAATGCCTGCGAGGTCAGACAAAGTTGGCAAAACATCAAGGGTCGATACCGCCTGTTCGACTAAACCCGGTTTTAGCTGGGGTGCTGCGATCATCAACGGCACGCGCGCTGAGCCTTCAAAGAAGTTCATTTTGAACCAAAGACCACGCTCACCGAGCATATCACCATGATCGGATGTAAAGACGATCAATGTATTGTCGCTCATCCCACATCGCTCTATTGCATCAAGCAAATTGCCAATCTTCTCATCTACATAGGAGATATTTGCAAAATAGGCCTGGCGGGCAGCCCTTACCTCCTTGGACGTGAGATCATAGTCTTCAGCCTTGCAAGCGCGCAGCAGGCGCTCACTGTGGGGATCGATTTCACCTTCAGGCAAAGGTGCGATCTTCGGATCAAGCTCTGGAATATCTGCGTAGAGATCATAGAAGCGCTTGCGGGCTACATAAGGATCGTGCGGGTGGGTGAAACTTACAGTCAGGCACCATGGGCGATCATCGTGGCCGCGAGCAAGGTCATAAAGTTTCGCTTCGGCTTGATATGCAACCTCGTCATCATATTCGAGCTGATTGGTGATCTCGGCAGAACCGGCTCCCGTGATCGAACCGAGATTATGATACCACCAGTCAATACGCTCACCCGGCTTACGGTAATCTGGCGTCCAGCCAAAATCGGCAGGATAAATATCTGTGGTCAGACGTTGTTCAAAACCATGCAGCTGGTCCGGTCCGACAAAATGCATCTTGCCAGATAATGCTGTTTGGTAGCCCGCATTGCGCAAATGATGCGCATAGGTGGGTATTTCTGACGAAAACTCAGCAGCATTGTCATAGACGCCTGTTCGGGAAGGCAGCTGTCCTGACATGAAGGATGCGCGTGCGGGTGCGCAGAGTGGGCTTGCTGTATAGCAATTTGCAAAGCGTGCCGAGCGCTCAGCTAACTTGCGCAGGTGGGGCGTATGCAGAAAATCAGCAGGTCCGTCGGGGAAGAACGTTCCGTTCAACTGATCGGCCATCAGAACGAGGATGTTCGGTTTTTTCATTTGGCTAAGACCGTAAATGGAAATAAATCAAAATGCAGAATGGCGGGCGTCGAGAACGCCCGCCTAAAAGCATGTTCAGTGCAGGTTATAGACCGAATTTGGCTTTCACTGCTGCGGCACCCGGCTCACCTTTAAAGGTCGTCACACCTTCCAGCCACTTGTCGATATGTTCTGGGTTGGCTTTCAACCAAGCAGTAGCTGCAGCTGGACCTTCCGCTCCTTCGTTCAGGATTTTATCCATCAATTCATTCTCGATATCGACCGTGAAGACGAGATTTTTAAACAAGTTCGCAGCATTTGGACATTGCGCAGCCCAACCGGTACGCGAAAGCGTGTAAACCTCTGCGCCACCAAAGTTGGGGCCGAAATAATCGTCACCGCCCGACAGATATTCTATATTAAGTTTGGTGTTCATTGGATGTGGTGCCCAAGCAAGGAAGACCACCCATTGCTTGTCTTTATTTCGACGATCGACCTGCGCAAGCATGGCCTGCTCACTCGATTCCACAATATTCCAGCCATCCAGCTTGAATTTCTTATCTTCGATGATTTTTTGGATATTCTGGTTTGCCGGAGCGCCTGGCTCAATACCGTAAATCTCTTTGCCAAATTTGTCAGCATGAGCTGACAGGTCGGCAAAGTCTTTTACGCCCTCTTTTGCTACATAATCCGGCACAGCGAGAGTGAATTTGGCGCCTTCAAGATTTTTGACCAGAACTTCAGAAGCCTTTGCTTTATCGAGATCGTCACGGAACTTCTGCTGTGCTGGCATCCAGTTGCCGAGGAATACATCGATGTTGCTGGTCTTGAGGGCTTCATATCCAATCGGTACCGACATGGTTTTTACATCGGCCTTATAGCCCAGCCCATCCAACAGTACGCTTGCGATGGCGTTTGTGGATGTAATGTCGGTCCAGCCTGGATCGGAAAGACGGATAGTTTCACATGCAGCAGGATCTGCTGCAGCAGCCGCGCCCGTAAGCCCCGTGAACGCTGCCAATGCTAATGCCGTCAATTTGAGATAGCGCATTCTTTTCCCCTGTTTGGCTTTAACGAAACCCGCTCGGTAAAATCAAATTTCGTTATGTCTTGCATTCTGCCTTTAAGGAAAACATCTTTAAGGATAAGGGAAAAGACATTCATTTTTTATTGCAGATATAAAGGGTGTTTATGGTTTCTCCATCTTGGGATGTTGGCAGTCTTGGTGTTTTTGAAGCGGTGGGGCGGTTGGAAAATCTGACCCTTGCAGCGCGTGAATTGGGGATGACGCAACCTGCTGTTAGCTATCAAATAAAACGCATGGAGGAACGTCTGGGCGTCTCACTCTTCGCCAGACGGGCGCGCGGGGTCGAAATCTTGGCCGAAGGACGCATACTTTATGAGGCTGTGCGGCAAGGGTTGAATGGAATCGACGAGGCTATCCAGCAGATCAAGCGTAAACAGCGCATGCCGGGGCTTCGGATTGCTACGGATTATGGCTTTGCTGCCTTCTGGTTGATGCCGCGTGTTGCAAATTTTCGACCAAAGTATCCCGATGTTGACGTTCGCATTACAGCGTCTTCGATGCTGCAGCCTCTCGATCATAGGGAGGCGGACATCTCTGTTCTGTTCGGATCGCGCGAGGATTTTCCCAAAGATGCTGTCTCTTTTGTCGGGGAATCCGTTGTGCCGGTCTGCTCTCCCGGCTTTCTGGAACGTAATGGCCCATTTCCGAATGGAAAAGGTTTAAGTTCGACAGCACTTTTGCACCTCGATACTCTCCAAGGTGATCGATGGTACACTTGGCAGACCTGGCTTGACTCTATTGGTGAGGAAATTGAGGACGGAAATTACGGTTTGGTGTTTAATACCTATAATTTGGTGCTCGAAGCAGCAATTGCGGAACAGGGCGTGGCTCTTGGTTGGGCCGGTCTGATTGATGGTGCGATCAAGCGAGGGCAACTCGTTCCGGCTTGCGACGTCACCCTCAAGAGCAAAAAAGGCTATTGGCTAGTTTTCAATCCCGATATTTCAGCGGCCAGCAAAGCATTATGCATGGAACTGCTCGAGTCCCACCCGAACTTATAAAAACTTGAAGGCAAGACCTGAGATCAAAGCTTTGACGTAGCGTTGCTTTTGAAAATCGCCATTTAGCGATATTCGTTTTATGGCCGTCGGTCTCAACGCGTCAGAATGTTGGAGGACCGCTGGCTGTGTTGTGACCGCTACCTGAAAGCCAGCTTTTGCGACCATCTCGATTTCACGTTCTCCAACCGCGGAACACCAGCCGTATGGATAGGAAAACGATTTTGGCCGATAGCCCACGACCTGCTCTATTGCGGCTTGAGATGCCTTTATTTCATTTGTGAGGCGTTCTTCGCTTACGCGCCGAAGATTGACATGCGTGATCGTGTGTCCGCCAATATGAGCGAGCGGATCAGTAGCCAGTGCTTTAAGTTCGGTCTGATTCATAACCAAGCTATCAACGATGGCTCGCGGATCAATATCGCATTGGCTAACGGCTAGATCATCAATTTGGCGGACAGCTTCGTCTTCATCGAAAGTGCGAACGAAAGCGGCTAGTCGGTCAAAAGCCACATATTTTTGCGCGACCGTTTTGGTGCATAAGGTCTCAGGCCCTCTACCAAAGTCGAAGCTAATCTCCGTTGTCTTTCTCAAGAGTGCTTCCGTCGTTTCCCACCAGATTGTGTGGGTGCGATCGACAAAGCCCATCGTCGGAAAAACCGTGTAGGGGATTCCGAATTTGTGGAAGATCGGAGCAGCAATCTCAGCGTTGTTGCGATAGCCGTCATCAAAAGTGAAAGCTACGAATTTTCGATTATCTGACTTATTTGAAAGTAACGCGGGAAGATCGTGCAGATGAACAGGCACAAGACCGGCAGCAAACGCAATATCGATTGTATCTGTCAGAAACTCAGGTGTAACCGATAAAATGGAGTTTGGGCGAAACTCATCAGTTTTATCCGCGCCGATATGATGCAAAGTAAAGATTACACCTCGCCCACCGCTGGATGGAAACAACTTACCCAGACCGGAAAATGCAATTGCATCCAATCCTCTTCGGATTGCTGCATATCGCATATTTCGCATGAATGATTGCAATCGCACCATGTTTCAAAACATCCCCGGACACTGACATACGCTAAGACTGCACGAATGCAAGGTCTGTGTCAGAGGCCTGCGCTTCTTTGAACTCACGTTGCAACCAGTCCATGAAAACACGCACGCGCGGAGAAAGCTGCCTCTCTCGCCTATAGAGCAAAGATACTGGTGTCGGTTTTGGAGGAAAATCAGCTAGAACCTCAAGCAATTCACCAGCTTCAAGCGATTTCTGTACGTGATAAATGGGAACCTGAATAAGTCCGAGACCAAGACAAGCGGCTGATACGTAACTTTCAGCAGCATTAACTGACATTGGCGCGGGCAGACCAAACTCCACCACCCTGCCTGCGACGGTAAATTCAAGCGGGAGCAACCCGCCTGTCGATGTCGAATGAAAACCGACCATGTGATGGCCATTTGTTAGCTCGTCTGGATGTGCGGGCATACCGTGACGCTCGAGATAGGTCGGGGAAGCCAATGTGACCTCTTTCAATAAAGCGACACGACGAGCGATCATATCACTGTCCTGCAGAACGCCTGCCCTCAGAACACAATCGATGCCTTCGCGAACAAGATCGACAAAGCGATCACCTTCGCTCATATAAATTTCGATATCGGGGTATGTTTGAAAGAAACGCGGCAATGCAGGCATCAGGAAATGCCGGGCTAATGTTCCATGCACATCGATACGCAATAGACCCTTAGGCTTTGCACCGGCAAACGCACCCTCCGCGTCTTCCAGCTCCTCAAGGATAGAAATGCAGCGGCGGTAATAGGCCTCACCGTCTAGTGTTGGACTAACGTGGCGCGTAGTTCGCTGTAGAAGGCATACACCCAGACGTTTCTCTAGCTGCTTAATTGCATCTGTTACAGTTGAGCGCGGCAGGCCTAAATCTTCTGCTGCGAGCGTGAAACTGCGTCGTTCCGCTACACGAGTAAAAACCCGCATGGCATCAAATCGGTCCATGATACTATTCGCCATTTTCGGATAGTGATGCCGAATTATGGATGATTATTCGGAATTATAGAAGCGCTATGTTTCGTCTCAAAGGTGAAAAGCGCATTCGCAATGCGCCGCAATCTGATGGATTTTTTAAACGCGTATCTTAAGGAAATTAGGCTCATGTCAGCAAACAAGGACAAAGTTTCAATCGTTACGGGCGCATCGCGTGGTATCGGGGCTGCTATCGCACGTCGGTTAGCCTCTGATGGCTTTACCGTAATCGTGAATTATGCTGGTAACAAAAATGCTGCTGAAAAATTAGTCGCAGAAATTATCCAGTCAGGCGGTCGGGCCGTCGCTCATCAAGCAGACGTGAGCGTTGCTGCGGCCGTTAAGCATATGTTTGAAAGTGCCGAATCCGCCTTTGGTGGAGTTGATGTGTTGGTCAACAATGCTGGTATTATGAAACTTGCTTCCGTAAAGGACGGCGATGACTCAGTCATTGATAGCCAGATTGCGATTAATCTGAAGGGCAGCATTTACACGATGAGAGAGGCTGCCCAGCGCTTGCGTGATGGTGGTCGTATCGTCAACTTCTCAACAAGTGTGGTTGGTCTGAAGCTTGAAAACTATGGTGTTTATGCAGCAACCAAGGCTGCAGTCGAAACCCTCACAGGAATACTTGCCAAGGAATTGCGCGGTCGAAATATCACAGTGAACGCGGTTGCACCGGGACCGACGGCAACTGATTTGTTTTTAAATGGCAAATCTGACGAACTGATTGAGCGGATGGCAAAAATGAACCCGTTGGAGCGCCTTGGAACTCCGGAGGACATCGCATCTTTAGTGGATTTCCTTGTCGGCGAAGATGGTCGCTGGATAAATGGACAGGTTCTGCGTGCCAATGGTGGCATGATCTAAGATAACAATGGGCGAGGAAGTTCCGTTCCTCGCCCATTCTGCATAATCAGGATTTTTGGCCAACGGTATTCCAAAGTGGTTCTACAACTTTGGCTATAATAATCACTATTGCTGAACCGAGAGCAAAGCCGAAGACACCATCAGCAAAGGCCGTGGCGAACCAGTTAACAGTTCCCGAGAGGCCGGCCGACACGAACGCAGCCAGATTGCCGGCTGTTTCGGAAATCCATGCAAATGGCTGATGGACGCCAAGTTCATGAAGGCCATGAATAAAGATATTGCCGCCCACCCATAACATTGCGGCTGTTCCAATTATGGTGAGAAGAAGCAGGAGCTGAGGTACGGCGCGGACTGTCCATCGGCCCAATGCGCGTGTCACCGAAAGCCGTCCTTTCCTAGCCATTAGGACGCCGAAATCATCAAGCTTTACGATGACAGCAACGACGCCATAGACCAAAACCGTGATCATAATGCCGACAACAATCAGCGTAAAAAGCTCGATCCAGATTGAATTAGTTTCAATCATGGAAAGCGCTAGTGTCATGATTTCAGCGGATAGGATGAGATCGGTCTTGATTGCACCTGCAACGCGCTTTTCTTCCAATGCAGTTGGATCTTTTTCTTTTGAACCTCCATCCTCATGATCGTCCTTGCTTGGGAATAGTTTGTGCCAGACTTTCTCTGCGCCTTCGAAGCAAAGATAAGCGCCACCGATCATTAAAAGCGCGGTGATGGCGATCGGCAAAAAATAATCCAGCGCCAAGAGTACCGGTATAAGCAGGCCTTTATTTCGAAGACTACCTATCGCGATTTTGCCTATCATTGGCAATTCACGCGCAGCAGCTATCCCAACAACATAATTCGGTGTAACAGCAGCGTCGTCGATCAGGACGCCAATGGTTTTGCTGCCAGCTTTCGCAGCATTTGCGGATATATCATCGACCGAAGCCGCAGCAATTTTTGCGATAGCTGCAACGTCATCCAGAAGGGCAAGAAAGCCGCTCATATAGAATTCTCCGCTTAACGCGTTAGTATCTGCGCGTCGTGCCTGCATATGTGACGGGGGTGTCACGCGACCTTACATTGCAGACTCGGGATTATTTGGGCAAGCAGTGCTTTCTTCCCCGTTCCTTGTTTTATCGCGTATTTGCTTATCCAGATTGAAATGCTGAAAATGCAAAAAGGCGGCTGATGCCGCCTTCAAGCTTAGAATATCTCGATTTTCGCGAAGCCTACCGAGCAGCGAGAATCCCTGCGATAAGGCCGGTTGCAGCTGTGATGAGTAGGTATTGGTTATCAACCTTTACCCAATGCTGACCGCGACCTGGTTTGCGCAGGCCATAACGCTTGTAGTCGCGGATTTCCTGATGACGGCGCCAGTCACCGTAGCGCTCGCCACGCGACCACCGTTTGTGGCCCTGATCACGGCGGTCATGACGCTGGAATTCCTTCCCATGCGACGGACGGGATGGCTCTACGCGATTGTATCCAGGCTTACGTGGTTGATGATAATCTTGAGCTTGTGCAAGAGGCGCTCCAGCGAACGAGAGAGCAATGGCGGCGAGAAAGGCTTTCTTAATCATGGGACACTCCTTTTGTGTTGGACCGAATTTATCGCCGCCGGAGTGAACAAGAGATGAATGAAGGGCTTTCCAAACATTAAATAAAATCAATGTGATCGAAACATAAAATGGCGGCAAAAAAGATTATAATCTTTAATGCCGCCCGAGTAACAAACGTCTCATCTCGTCATGCCATATAGAGCATCAGGGGAATAAGAACGAGAAACGCCGCTGCAATACCTGTTTCAATCTTCGAATATAACAGCATAGCAAACTCCGTCATGGTTAATGATAGATTAAGAACGCAGGTATTCCGATTTGGTTCAATTAATGTGAAAAATTCCGAGCATCTCGCCTAGATAGGTCTGCCGATTGAGCCCGTTCATTTTCGGCGTTCGCGGAGGCATGACAACAATGAGAAAAAATAAGCAGCGTCCGCCAACGGAAGATTCCGATATGCGCGGACGCCGAGCAAGCTGGTTCATCGTAAAATAGAAGGAGCCGGAAGATCAGCAGAGGCCGTCAGCCAAGTCGCATGATTGCCTTCTTCCGATTGATTGGCTTGTAGTGTATCGGACGTCGCCCTGACATCTTGGACGACGCTTATCTGCCATCAGGGTTTTCATTCCAAGCCCCAGGATCACAAGCCGAAATGGCTATGGTTGCTTTATTAAAGCCTATCGCCATCGTCTCAAAAGACGAGTTTCCTGCCATAGAAGCGTCGACCGGGAACTGCTTGCCTGATTACTGACCGGCCATGAAGGCGTTGTATTCCTGCAATTGCTTAGTGCGCGTTTCAATCACGCTTGCCCGACAGTTGGGATAGTTGAGAATTTGACCTTCCCTACCCCAGTCTCCGTTCGCATAAAGATTACACGACGATTCCTTATAACTGTTCCATAGACGCTGTTCTGCAAGCAAATCGGTTTTGGATTGTCCGTCAGCCTTACTGTACGCTTTTTTCCACGTCGCATTCAGCTTATCATCGGCACGCTTCAGCCAGTCGCCACCACACTGCGACCAGGCACTATTGCTCCCGTCTGATTTACTGATGCATTTATCGTAGATTTTATCTGCCAGAACTGGAGTGGCAGATACAGTGATTATCGCGGCTAGAAGCGCTCTTTTCATAAAATACACCCTATTGAGCCTTCTTATATTAATGAAGCGATCCAATTATAAGTCAAGCGCAAGAAAAAGCTCTGTCAATTCTTGAATTGACAGAGCCGTTTTAGATTATAAATCGCACATTAAGATTAGTTATGAGATTCGCGCTTTCTGGGCCAGAAGTGACGATTGTCCCTTCCGCGATAATGCCTCTCAGACCGATAATGGCGCTTACCTCTCCAATCGCGAGATGGTCGTTCGCGATCCCAACGAGGTGGCGGTGGGGCATGGCGCCGAACACGCACACAACGTCCTCTTCGGTCCGTCACGCGCCCGGGTCCGCAGCGATAATCGACGCTGTGGGTCAAGCCCGTTTGATTGGCTGGCTCTGGCATTGAAACCGGTGCGGCCTGTGCACCAAATGAAAACATAGCCATCGCTGCCGCCAGTGAAATTACTGAGAGCCTCATGCCTTCCTCCATTCTAAAAAACAAACGATGTTAGGAACATAAACGAAGAAAACATCGATGGGTCATCACGTTGTTTTTCCAATATGCCCAATAGATTGATGGTTCCTGCAGTTATGTATTTAACTACCGCCTTCGGAGCACAAGAAAATAAATAAGGATCACTACGATTAGCGGGACACCGAAAAGCCACATGACACCAGCTGTCAGCATATTTCTCTCCTCTACGGACAAGAATAACAATGCATAGGAGCCAAACTGGTTCCCGAAGGGAGAGTGATCTCCAGATTCTCGAAGATGCCTTTTGGGTGGAATCAAACGCAAAAAACAATCGAAGCGGGGTGAATAATCAGATTAGATTCATGATTTGATGGAAACATACTTGAAATTTTCTCGAACGATCAATCATTCAAAGTCAACGAGTTATACTTTCAGGTAGTTAGAATTGAAAGCGGTTCCCTCGCCCGTGGCGAATCAATCCTATTGACTGTTAATCGAAAATGGAACATAACAAGAACAAATAGAGCTATGGAGAGCATCATGAATGGAGTTTTGGAAAACTACGACGCTGAGATTGATTTGGTATTAGCCTACCATAAGGGCGACGTGCGCGGGGCAATCGAATCTTTGCTCAAGGATCGTGAATATCTAATCAAAGAAGTAAAGTATGCCAGCCTTGCAATCTCCCATGGACGCCGGCCAAGCCCTTTTCTGAGGGCTGCGTGATGAGGAACTTTCAAGCAGCGCTTCCTGAAGCCTATGCCTTGAAGTGCGCTCGGCGTGAAGTTCACCGGGACGCAGGGCGCCTTGGCGCACTCCTGCCTCACCGCATGGCACGTAAGTCAGGAATTGACTTTTGCGTGTTTAGTTTTCCATCAGCAAGACGGATGAGCGCTTTTATACGGCGTCATGGAGGCAAGCCTTTTGGCGAGGGTAACTGGGAACGAATTATTGTTCGCTAAGCCGCATTGATTTCCAATTTGGTGAAATTCCGGAAATGGAATAACCGATTGCTTGAAATAGAGAGCCCCGCCAAAGCGGGGATTTTTTTGTAGATTTCGAACCCAAAATGATAGTTCCGCCGCGGAACCTAAATTTTGGTCTGCATGTTTCGGTCGCGCAGAAACCGCTAGAATTAATGCAATGTAGATCGTTCTTATTGCTGCCGCTGCACTCACTATTATTTCCAGATCTGCGCTCGCGCAGGAGTCGCCTAAACCACCATCACCTCCTTCAGCCGAAGTGCCGAGTATGCCACCACCGCATACATACATTCGCGTTGAGGATAAGGGCTTTAAGTTAGGCGTGAAGTGCGCTGAAGACGAGTCGACAAACGACTGTGCTTAGATTGTCTACAAGCTGCTTGGTCGCGTAGGGCCGCCAAAAAAGTAATCCGTTCGGTATTCCCAATCTTCGGCGTTTTTATCATCGCGCGGATAAAAACCACCCAGTAATAGATCGGAGCGTTTTTTTTGGTTCTTCGCCGGCGGGAGGAAGCCGTACGGATTTGATCAGCCAGCGGGCCTAGTAAATGCAATCAAGGCCAATGTGCAGCTAAAACTACTTAAAATGTCATCTAAGCCTCGGACCTGGATTCTTTGCACACAGTTCGATCGCCTTCAATCGCTCAGCTGAGAATATGATATTGTTCAGTTCGTCAGCTACGGCTACAAGACAAAGTATGGCCAGCTTTGGTTCTGCTACGAACACCGGCAGCTTGGCGAAGACGCGTTGGCTGGACGGCGGTAAGGTGGAAAGTCTGCCACGCAAAAACGAGGCAGACTTCAGACGCTTATCTTATGTAAATCCCTTTGCCACCACGAGGGATGGATGGGGAAAGCATTCTGCCTGGCCCGCCAGCGAGTACCGGCCCAGATGCTCGATCCTGCGTGACGGTTTGCTTGCTATCCGAAGTGACCGGAGCTGCTGCGAACGCAGCCCCCGATGCCATGATTGATCCGATTGCTAAAATGGCAACGATTTTCATTATGCCCTCCTCTACTGGCCTAGCCAGTCATTAAGCTGAAAACAAAATCGACCGTGCAAGCGTCATGCACGATCCAAAAGGCAGATGACCGCAAACTCAGTTACAGTGCCATAAGGCATATGTCGTATTTCGTATTTCGCATTTGCTGGTCGAGGCCTTAGACGAAGCCAAAAACGGCAGGATTGGATAGGTTGGAAGCGGCCGAGGCCCTCGTCGAAGCCGCTACCGCTATTCATATAGGCGAACGTGGGATAGGCACGAACGAACAAAACACACTTTTCAATGAAAATTCATTTTGATAAAATTTTTGCCACGCATCGTGTCAGGAAGCTGGGTCCAAGCGCATGCGCAGCCCCGTGACGTTGAAGACGTGCCGGGGCTTTTCTGTTGCAGGCATCAATCATAAAAATATGATCAACCTGCCTAGGAACCAAAGGTTCGTCCGCATGTTTCTTCTGCGCAAACACTGCTAGGAGTAATGCAATGAAGATCGTCCTTATTGCTGCAGCTGCACTCGCTATGATTTCAAGCTCTGCACTTGCGCAGGAGCCGCCTAAGCCACCGGCACCTTCATCTGCCGAAGCGCCGGGTACGCCACCACCACCTCCGCCACATAGAGGTCCGCCTCCTCCCGAAAAGTCAGCACACATCCGCGTTGAGGATAAGGGATTTAAGGTAGATGTGAAGTGCGCTGAAGATCAGTCAACAGACGACTGTGCTGAGATCGTTTACAAGCTGCTCGATCGCGTCGGTCCGCCGAAAAAGTAATCCGTTTAAGATGGCCCCGCTTCGGCGGGGTTTTTCTATTGCGCTAATACAAAAGCCCGTCCAGTGATTGATCTGAGCGGTTTTTTTGGGCTTTAGCTGGCGGGAGGGATCGGTACGGATTGGATTAGCCAGCCAACTTAGTAAATGCGATTAACGTTAACGTGCGATAAAGATTATTTAGAGTTTAGTCTATGCTGTCCAGTGTTGATCATTCGAGCGCAGTTCGATCGCCTCCAATCTCTCAGCAAAGAATATGTTCTTGTTCAGATCATACAGCCGGCTGGCGGCGTCCTTCTCTCCGAAACGATAGCAAGCCTTAAAGATGTTGCCGAGCGCAAAGGACATGCCTTTGTGTTCAATAAGATCGTTTAGCTCGCTCGCCGCCTTCGGGAGCTCGTAATAGCTGGTCGAGCCGCCGTCTGATTTGATCGCGCTATTGGATCAAAGGCCGAGATCAGTCAAGTGCACCGGCTTCGGCATAATCTGCTTCATAGAGACTAGTTATCCAGATCACCTGGGAGTGTCTCACGGTCAATTCTTGCATCTGGCACCATCACACACCCTCCTCCACCTTCCGCTTTGGTCCTTCAAACTTCTCAGTCACTGGCCCGCCAGCAAGCAAGCCGCGCAACGCTGACAACTTATCTTCCACAAGCGGCCGGAAGCGTCTCGCGGCAAAAGGCGGGTTTTCATAACCAAACTGAGGGCACGTTCCACGATCAACGCCTTTAAGCCGTACTCCGATGTAGGAGCCATGAGTATAATGCTCGAACGGTCCGATCCACTCGATCTCGTAAATCTCGCCTTCCTTTACCTCGAGGTATTGCTCAAACCCAACGACTGAATCGATGCAGACCACTTTTTGGCCGACGTGGAATTGGTTCATTTTATTAGGTCTCCAATAGCGCACAAAACGACAATTGCAGCGATCACAGTTAAACAGTATCCGGTCACACGAGCATCAAACTGATCGGTGGTCTCGTCGATCCTGTCCATAGTATCGACCTCCAATAAAAAGGTGCCCAAATCACCATACCGATCAGTGCCGCTAGTATAGTAAATTCAGTTGGGACGCCGAACCATTCCGCAAGAATTGATCCTATAACTATGAGCACCGCCATCCACGCCATCCATGTCTCAGCTCTAGCATAGGCTGTGTTTGCTTCCACGTCGCCACTGTATGGAGTTTCGATTATGACGAGGTCGGCAGGATGATTAGTGCGAGGAATAGTATGAGGCCATGGCTCATCGCCGAAATAGAACTTGTCAGCCGTGAACACTATCTTGCTTCCGACCTTCCAACCCACTTCATCTGGATTGTCTGTATTTGGCACATCAACATCCACATAGATCTCACGTAACCTGATGTTGCCATGCCGCCCCTCAACAGTTGCACGTGTGGCTTTTTCTTCTGCTTCTTCTCGCCTCACCTCTGGCAGCGATCATGGCGTCGGCGTAAGCGTAAGCCAGCGAGGAAGCTACCTTGATGATTGTTGTATTGTCCATCTCTGCGACGGTCGCCATCTCATGGTGCGATCCGCCAATAAGGCCAGTCAGTGCTTGCCCAGCAAATGATCACGTATTGTCAGGCCTTCATGCAGGCTGGCAATATTGAACCCTTGAGGATTTTGCCAAGTAAGGAATGGATTTGCATGCCCACCCGTGTTTACGCGCGCCGCCGTGCTCTGTGACTGTTCAGACATACAGTCTCCTCGTGTTGGTTTGTTTGCGGGTTGGTGGCCCGCAATTTGTCATTGTGGTGGAAGTGAAAGGGGCGTCAACAAGTTTGTGCCGAAATAGCGCCTGAAATTCCCTATTTCGCCCACTGACGAATAATTCAGTCAACCGACCGTTTCGAGAGTTCGGCTGCTGTAATTATTAAAATAAATATTAAATAAATATGGTAAAAAAGCTATCTAAGATTCCCATTTTAAATAAAAAAAATATATACAATTTGACAAAATCAAAATAACTATTTATGTATTGTTTATCGATATTTTTTGATGTGTTTTGCTTATTGCGCGTTTAGCATCGCGCCCTGAACGAACCCCCTTTTAAAAATCGTTATCACTTTGCGTCACGCAAATGCGTGCTGCTATCTTTATTGCTATGAAAGGGTTCTTTATGACCACTGGCACAGTTAAATGGTTCGATTCCACCAAGGGCTTCGGCTTCATTCAGCCTGATAATGGCGGCCTCCATGCGTTTGTTCACATATCTGCTGTCGAGCGCGCCGGAATGCGCGAAATCGTCGAAGGCCAGAAGATTGGCTATGATTTGGAGCGCGACATGAAGTCGGGCAAAATGTCTGCGTGCAACCTGCAGGCTGCATAAATAGGTTCTCTTCTTTGCTTTGACCACGGATGTACTGGCACTGTTGAAAGAAGATTACTTTTAAGGTCAGGCGTTGCCTGACCTTTTTTATTTTTAAGGGAATTCATTTATGTCAATTGAAACGCAACCAATCTTCACCAAAGAGACACTCTTTAAGCCAACCTCATCTGTTAAAGAATCAATCGCAGCCAGAATAGATCGCACTGCGCGCGCCATACAACAGGTCGAGATGGACGCTCGAATTGCAAAGACTCTCCGGCTTAGAAATGCTCGGATGGAATATGAACAAACTATTGTTCAGCCAGTTGCGAAAAAGAAGAGAGCAAAGAAATCACATCAGGGATCACAAACACACTCCCACAATCGATCGCTCACCATCCACAACGCGAACTCATAAGCGCATTTTGAAAACCGACATAGCCGGGTTTTGCAATCGTTTCGCGTTCGCGCCAGTTTGTTTCCACCCTGTCGCGTTACTGCCCTACCCCTCGCCCGCGTCGTCTTCTGTTCAAACACACAATCCATGCGCTCGGTAAGCCCGTCGATGCGGTGTGTAACGCTTTCGACGGCGCGCATGATCTGCGAGGTCTGTTCCTGCATCCCGGCCTTTCGGGCGAATGTCTCCCCACCCTCAATTAAGCGCCTTCGACGTCGCCGGTCGCGAATGACTCTGGACGATAGACAGAGAACGCCAGTCGCTCTTCCACGCGGATCGTGAACATTTTCTTTTCGAAATCGTCGACGTTCTCGCTCGACAGCAGTACTTCGATGTCAAGACGATCGAAGATCTGTGCTGCGAAGCTGAAAGCACCCGTGAGGAATTCACCTGCAGCTATAGAACCTGACGAGGATGCTGCGCTGATGCCATCGCCGTTCCACCACGATTACAATCCGGGTATCCAGCCACGAAACGTTCAGTCCCAAGATGGAGCAGAGGACAAGGATTGATACGCCCTCAGGGACATCAGCAGTCTATCCAACAGCTTATTGCACCCAATGAACTGCGATTTTGACCACTCTTCACCTCGTCTACAGTACAAATATGAGGAGAGAATTCATGTATTATTTCAGGATTTTGGTAGTAATAGCTTTATCATTTATGCCAGCCTTATGGCACGCTTACGCGGCCGATGACAAACGGTCCCCCACTTGGAATTGCACAAGTGCAGACTGTGGTGCTCCTACGGGCGGCACGTTCATGGACGGGCACGGGAATACGATTTGTCAGGATTGCTTTGACCGGAACTTTGGAATTAACAACTGAGTATGGGATAATGACCGAGGGGGGTACATCCCTCCGAGTTTCAGTGGGGGCGGCGGCGGTGCTCCGTCTTGCGAGGCTGGCTGTCATAGGTGATCGAGCTGATTAAGGGTGATACAATGCAGAATGAGAAAATTGATCTGGACAAGCCAGGGTCACACAACGGTCGAGAGTTGGAATTGATGCTTGCCGGTGCGAAGCCTATGGCCAGCTTTCTTGCAGACGATGCCGTTCCTTCTGAACTCGTAGGAGATGCTGAATTTCAACCCTATGTCGACAGTGGGAAAATTAAGAAATTCGTCACACGTAACGAAGAGCTGGCTTTCGAGTTGCGCACCTATTGCTTGCCTTCCGAGGAATGGCGTTGCAAGCTCAAGGACCTTATTTCTCGGCTCTCTTGGGCAGGCAACATAGAAGGGGTTTTCGATAGGTTAGACCGCGAACGGATAGATGGATTTCTTCTCGGATATTCGAAGGTATCTGTAGAAGAACACATTGCCAAGGTGAGGTAATCCTCCTCCTAATCCCTTCGAACCCTGCGCATGGCAGCATCCGTTCTAGATATAAGGTGATCCCACGCACTGCCACGTGCCCGATCAGATGGAGCATTGAAGACCTGCCGTCAGATGACTTATCCCCTCGCCTTCAACTGCTGTACCTTAGGTTCACCTGAACGTTGTAGCTGTACATGTTAGCTTAGGTTGCTCTTAAGGCTCAATGATCCTCCTCCTCAGAGTAGATCAATACCATAGGTTATCACCTTAGGCTGACCCCCTGTCCACATGCAAGGTTCCTGCGAACTGTCCACATGCAAGGTTCCTGCGAAGTTGGCTTAACGTGCAACCAGAGGATCGCCTAAGTTGTCATCCTTGCTGATGGCTTCGCCATTCTGATTGTTGAAGACCATACAGATTACAGGAACGGTCAAGAAACAAGCTTGGACAACCTTTCCCTCTTAATACATGAACCTGTTGTATGATTTCGGTAAGGATGAAAGGTCTGCCAAGCGGTCCACCTGCGAGAAACTTCGGGGGCAATACTCTATTCGCGGGTGACCTTTCCGGCGATACCGACATGCGTCATGAAAGTTTCCAGCATCACTACCTCCGTCTTCCGGGCCTTGCTCTCTGCAACCAATACGGCGTCATGAAGCTGCAAGGCGACGACACCTTCGTCCATCAGCCGTAACAGCAAATCCACCATGATCTGACTTTCGGTGAACTGGTCACGGTGACCAATGCCTTTATAGAAGAGATGCCTTATGGCAGGGTGTCGGTTCTCAATCGCTGACGTAATGCTTCCGATTGTTGCCCCCTTCGGAAAGAGCTGACGTGTCCCCTTGGGCATCCGACTAAGTGGTTTCTTAGAGAAGATCATAGCGTTAAGCACCATCTTGATACCTTCCCGCAATCTTCCATAAACAGGAGCGCCTAAATCGGGGATTTCGTAGAGGTCATCTGGGCCGGGATCGATATTGACGCGTCCGTAAAGAATGCGAAGCCCCATCCACCCACGGTTGAGACATCGCATCTGTTAGATTGCACAATAGGACGACGAGACCGAGGCTATTATCATTGTCGTGCTTCATCTTGTTCCCTTCAAAACGGCGCAGCTTTCAAAGCTTCCCGCATCCCTCGCCCGCAGCCTTCCCATGCGGCCTTCACCAGCATGCGCGCTTCTAACTCGTCGCATTCCGCAAGGTCGGTTTTCTGTATGGACTGCAAAAACTCCCCAACTGCCTCAACGCCCGTATCAAGGGCGCGCAACTCGTATGGATCGAACCGACGGCGGGAGCGGATACAGTCGCCAATCGTTCGGTTCGTACTGTGGATGTGCATGTGGCTCCCCTGTCAGGCGGCAATTACAACAGGAACGAAACCGAAACAAATCAATTTGGAAAGGGTAGATCATCGCCATAGCCCACTAAGCCGCTAGCGCCTCATCCAATCCGTTGAGGTACTCAATCAGTTCTTCGGCATCGCGCTTCTTAAGCGAGCAGCATAGCTGCCCATTGAGTGAAACCGGATTCTGACTGACGGTTTCCTTTACGGCCCAAAGACCATTCGACTGTTCTGAGAGGTAGTAAAAATTATGAATCGTGCTGTTTACGGGCCACATTTCCATATCCTTAGGAGGGGAATTTGCCGCAATAACGTGGACAGGAATCGAATGTTCCATCCTTTGACGATTAAATCAGCCCTCGTTCCGATTATATTTACTCGGCACCAAGCATGAGCCAGACTTTCAGCATGGCCGAATACGAAGAATGCGTTCGGAATACAGCTAAGCTCGTCGTAAAATTCGGAGACGCGGCCATTCCTTTGTTAGAGCGCGCGGAAGCTGAGCTTACAGCCGCTACAAGCCGAGACAGCGCTCTAGCTCGAGCTCAGGCGATACTTCGCGCGGCCTAGCCTTCCCATTTCAACTTAATGGACTCCAGCAGATCACGGCGCCGCTTCATCTCGGCGCCATCGCCGTATTTAGGGCGTCCGAATTCATGCCCCATTAGATCCGCTTGCATGCGATCGGAAGCGCCCACGTTCTCAATTCGATCCTGGAAGGTATGTCGGAGCGAATAGATCGTGTGCTTCGGTGACGGGAATAAATCTTTTGACCTCAAAAACTTGTTGATAGCAGCCGACGCTGAATCTGACTTGTCAGCGTAACGAGCGAACCCATCCGGAGCTTGCTTCATTGCCCAGAGTGCAACTCCTACCAAAGGGATACGACGCACCGAGTAATCGGTCTTCTGTCGCCTGTCTTCGCGTTCAGCGACCTCAACATGAGGCACTTCATCGTTTAGCCGAATGTCCTCGGAACGAAGGTTACACACCTCCCCTAGACGCATCCCTGTTTCAATCATCGTATATATAATGAGCCGCGCGTCTTGATTGATATCGTCAAGCGCTCCTGACTGTAATAAGCGATCTTGCACCCATTCGACCGAAAACGGCGGCCGCTTATCCAGTTTTGTGGCGTTAGTTTCTTTTAGGCGAATCCCCGACCATGGTGCGCGAAAGTTAGTTTGAAGCGCATCGTCGATGACAGACAGCATGCCTTTCAAGTCACTAAAGCTGCGGTTGGCGCTGTACGCTTTAAGCTTCTCCGTCGCAATTTTATCTGTCCACCATTGGCGATATCGAAGCACGTCAGCGCGCGTAGTTTCGCTTAATCGAAGATCATCGAGCAGTTCGCTGGCATATTTAATCGCGCGTTCGCGAGAGACCTTGTGTTTGGACATCTGGCCTTCAGACAGTCCTGATAATCCGGACTGGTTGAATTTTTCATACATCTGCCAGACATTTGAGATGCGAGGGTTAGGAAAATCGACCAGCCCGACAATTGCTTTCGCCGCAGACGGCTTTGTTTCTAAGACTTCTGCGGCGTGTTTCGCCCTCAGAAAGAGCTCTTCATATGATCCTGATGCGATCTCAGCCGCAGGCTTGTACGCAAAACCCAGCGACTGTGCAGTCCGCACAGCAGCCTCATAGCGCTCCCATTCAGGGCGATTGTCGTTGCCCGATGACATTGCAGCCCAGAGACGCTCGGTCGCGTCATGAACGCCCTGCGCCTTTTCCAGTGCTTCTTTATGATTCTTAGTTTTGAGGCTTATTTTTACGAAAGTTCATTTGTCGTGATTCGACACTTCGATCGGCACGCGCCTATAATAGCGGTAGATACCGCTCGGCTGCCGCTGCACATATTTCGTAATATCAACTGACAAGATCAACGCCCACAATGTAATCCGGATTGTAGCCGATTTGGATCAATAGTTATATTGTGATTTTTAAATTGAGCCGTAAGCCTTTGATTAGCTTAACTTAAATTTTTGAGCAGTTGTAACCCAAAAAGTAAGTGGCTCCCCGGGCCGGATTCGAACCAGCGACCAACCGGTTAACAGCCGGTTGCTCTACCACTGAGCTACCGGGGAAGAGGTGCTCGTTGCGTCAGCGAGGTGGCGTATAGCAGGAGGATTTCTGATTTGCCAAGCCCTAATTTTGTTTTTTTTCAATTTTTTGCATTCTGATCATGAAACCCTATATTCTCTGGGACGTTTCCAACCGAAAAGTTTCTGCCCCCAAGCTGTGAGAAAGACCGAGTGACCGAAGAATACGAACCTAAACCACGAAAACGCGCAATTGTGATTCTTGGAAAGCGAATCCCAATGCCTCAATCAGTGCTCATGCGGCGAACACTTGGCGGTTCATTGGTCGTAGGTGGCGCATTAGGTTTTCTCCCGGTGCTAGGCTTCTGGATGTTGCCTCTAGGACTGATCGTACTTTCGCATGACTCACATCGCGTGCGGCGTTGGCGCCGAAGAAGTGAAATTCACATTTGGCGTAAATGGCTGAAACGAGGATCGACACCCAGTGCTAGCTAAACAAACCGCTCCTCAGTTCTGTTCTATGATTTATCTGATGGGTTGTTCCTTTGGCGCGATCCCCGTGTCTAATTTTGCCAAGTTGCAAGAGCGCGAAGTCCCACAGAACTGCGATGGGCTTACTGAAAGCATTGTCGCTACGTGTCGGAAGCTAAATCACTACGGAGTATAGAGCACGCAACTGGTGTTCGCCGCTATCATCAGCGTCTCTTAAGTAGCCCATGACAAACTGACTGAGTTGCAAACACTGTTGCTGAAAATACTAACGATCTCTCGGAGAGTTGTTGCCGATTCTGCGTATATCTTCGCAAGATCAATGATGGGAATATTCGTTTCAGGAGTAGTTACTATTAGGAATTCCGAAGAATCTCGCAATTTGAACGCTGTTTCCATTTCAGCTGTAACAAAAAAAATTCGCATTATTCAATTGCTCGCAAATCATGATTTTTGCATAAAATACAACTTTAAGTTTTCTTTTTAATCCAGAGAATTATCATCATTTTTTTCGAGCCACGTCCTCTTACCTTGGTTGCTGGAATCCATAAGAGAAAGCTTCACCTAAGTTGTCCGGTTCTGTCGAGCTCTTTTCTTGATTCTTACATCTCCGCTGCCCCTGAAATTCTTTCTTATTTATGGGCTCCACTTCGTTGCAATCGGGCATTCTTTCCGACATCTCAAATGTTAGAAATGGAAATAAATTCGAGAAACGCTGCATCAGTTTACTAACAGAGTTACCCCAGGTCGCGTTGAAAAATCGGTTCAAGGAGCCAAGCTGGAATCATCTCGATTCTGAAAAAAGAAATTTAACATAAAATACAAGGACACAATTTTAGATTGCATGAAAAAAGGAAGGAAATTTGTATCTAGCAAGAAAGACCTTCCCTAATTGCAAATGATTTGCAAAAGCGCTTGAGGTGAATATAATTCTACGTTATGCAATTGCTAATTATTCGCATTAAGGAGAAGGTAATGTATCGACCGATCAGATGTGGCTTGGCAAAAGCTTTTGTTGCTGGATTCGCAATGCTGCTGGCATCAAGTTCCGCTTTTGCAGCTGACAAGTTTAAAGCTGTAACTACATTTACGGTCATTGCAGATATTGCCCGGAATGTTGCCGGGGATGCCGCCACTGTTGAATCAATTACCAAGCCCGGCGCTGAAATCCATGAGTATCAGCCAACGCCTGGCGATCTAATCAAGGCGCAGGATGCAGATCTCGTCCTCTGGAATGGACTTAATCTCGAATTGTGGTTTGAGAAGTTCTTCTCGCGACTTAAGAACGTTCCAAGCGCGGTCGTAAGTGACGGGGTTGTGCCAATGGGCATCACAGAAGGCCCTTATTCTGGCAAACCTAACCCACATGCATGGATGTCGCCTACTTCTGCCCTCATCTATGTCGATAATATTCGTGATGCATTCGTCAAATATGATCCAGACAATGCTGAAGTCTACAAAGCCAATGCTGAGAAGTATAAGACCGAGATAAAGGCGACAATTGATCCGATCAGAGCAGAATTTACGGCTATACCAGCTGACAAGCGCTGGCTCGTTACCAGCGAAGGCGCATTCTCCTATCTCGCTCGTGATTTTGATCTAAAGGAGCTTTACCTCTGGCCGATTAATGCGGACCAACAAGGCACACCTCAGCAGGTACGTAAGGTGATTGATGCGGTTCGCGCAAATAACATCACCGCTGTTTTTTCTGAAAGCACGGTATCGGCAGCACCGGCAGAACAGGTTGCGCGAGAAACCGGCGCGAAATACGGCGGCGTGCTGTATGTCGATTCTCTTTCCGAGGCTGATGGACCAGTTCCTACCTATATCGACCTTCTGAAAGTAACTTCGGACACGATCGCAAAAGGCCTAAAACAATGAACGTTCCGATAAATCGCCATCTTCAGGAACATGCCGCGCTTAGAAATAGCGCGGTTGAAGGGTTGAAGGTAAAGGACGCGACTGTGACCTATCGCAATGGTCACACGGCTTTACGCAATGCCAGTTTTGAGATCCCTACCGGCACGATTACGGCACTGGTTGGCGTGAATGGCTCAGGCAAGTCGACCTTATTCAAAGCCATCATGGGTTTTGTCCGTTTGGCAAAGGGTGACATTTCCATCCTTGGCCTGCCGGTCAAACAGGCGCTCAAGCAGAATCTTGTCGCCTATGTCCCGCAAAGTGAAGAGGTTGACTGGAACTTTCCCGTTTTGGTCGAAGATGTCGTCATGATGGGCCGATATGGACATATGGGCATGATGCGCATTTCCCGTCGTGCCGATCACGAAGCAGTCGAAATGGCACTGAGCCGTGTCAACATGCTCGACTTTCGCAAGCGGCAAATAGGCGAGCTGTCTGGCGGCCAAAAGAAGCGTGTTTTTCTTGCTCGCGCACTTGCTCAGGATGCGCACGTCATTCTTCTTGATGAGCCTTTTACCGGCGTTGATGTAAAGACTGAGGAAGCGATCATCACGCTTCTGCGTGGGCTCCGCGATGAAGGCCGCGTGATGCTTGTTTCCACGCATAATCTCGGCAGCGTGCCCGAGTTTTGCGACCGGACAGTTCTCGTTAAGAATACGGTGCTTGCTTTTGGTCCAACAGAGAAGATTTTCACACAGGCCAATCTCGAAAAGACGTTTGGCGGAGTGCTACGGCACCTCATTCTCGACGAGAAAACCAAGCAGAATCGTTCGGCAATCGGTGTCATAACTGATGATGAGCGGCCCTTCGTGCTCTATGAGCATAAGCAGGAAGGCTAAGACTGATGGCTCTCCTGCTCGAACCTTTTGCTTACGGTTACATGCTCAATGCAATGTGGGTTTCAGCCCTTGTCGGTGGTGTTTGTGCGTTTCTTTCTGCATATCTGATGCTTAAAGGCTGGTCGCTTATCGGCGATGCCCTCTCCCACTCCATCGTGCCCGGTGTTGCTGGCGCCTATATGCTCGGTCTGCCCTTTTCCGTAGGTGCTTTCTTTTCAGGTGGATTGGCTGCTGCAGCAATGCTGTTTCTCAACCAGCGAACAAAGCTCAAAGAAGACGCGATTATTGGGCTGATTTTCACGGCCTTCTTCGGCCTTGGACTGTTTATGATTTCGCTGCGGCCAACCTCGATCAGTATCCAGACAATAGTGCTTGGCAATATTCTGGCGATAACACCGGGCGATATTCTTCAGCTGGCGATCATAGGGTTCGTTTCGCTCGCGCTGCTTTTGCTCAAATGGAAAGACCTGATGGTGGTGTTTTTCGATGAAAGCCATGCACGTTCCATTGGATTAAAACCAACGGCGCTGAAGATCATGTTCTTCACGCTGCTTTCGGCAAGCACTGTTGCTGCAATGCAGACCGTAGGTGCGTTTCTGGTCATCTGCATGGTCGTTACCCCCGGCGCGACTGCATATCTGCTCACCGATCGCTTTTCGCGACTTTTGTGGATTGCGGTGCTAATCGGCACGCTAACCAGCTTCATCGGCGCTTATGTTAGCTACTTCATGGATGGCGCAACCGGCGGCATCATCGTCGTGCTGCAAACGCTGGTGTTTCTCACCGTATTTTTTCTGGCACCTAAACACGGAATGCTTGCGGCCCGCAGGCGCGCAGCCAAAGCATTGCAGGAGGTTGAGCCATGAGCTTCCCCGACATGCTTCTAATGCCATTTCGGTTTGACTTTATGATCTATGCACTGATCGCGTCGATCCTGATTGCCATTCCAACGGCCTTACTTTCCTGCTTTCTGGTGCTCAAGGGTTGGTCGCTAATGGGCGATGCCATAAGCCACGCGGTGCTGCCGGGTGTTGTGATTGCCTATATCGTCGGCCTGCCCTTTGGCATAGGTGCTTTTGTTGCAGGTATGGTCTGCGCACTTGCAACCGGTTTTCTCAAGGAAAACAGCCGTATCAAGCAGGATACGGTCATGGGTATCGTCTTCTCCGGCATGTTTGGGCTGGGTCTTGTGCTCTATGTTTCTGTGCGTGCAAATGTGCATCTTGATCACATCCTCTTCGGCGACATTCTCGGTATCAGCGCAAGCGACCTTATAGAGACGGCGATTATCGCAGCTGTGACCGCAGGCGTTCTCATCGTCAAATGGCGTGATTTCCTGCTGCATGCATTCGACCCCGCACAGGCGCGTGCTGTCGGCTTGCCAGTCCGGCTGCTGCATTATGGGCTTCTGTGCCTGATTTCACTCACCATCGTAGGTGTCCTAAAAGCGGTAGGAATTATTCTCGCAATCGCCATGCTGATTGCTCCAGGCGCCATCGCCTTTTTGCTCACCCACAGATTCAGCAGCATGATGATCGTTTCAGTCATCGTTGCTGTCTTCTCGTCCTTCATGGGCGTATATCTTTCGTTCTTCATAGACAGCGCCCCTGCACCGACAATTGTTCTGCTGATGACAGTGATCTTCATTGCAGCTTTCCTGTTCTCAAGCTGGCGAAACGCACGCGCAGAAACGCGGCAAGAGGCTGAAACGGCTTAAAACTTCATTGTGAGCTGTCTCCTTTCGTGTCGGAACAGCTTGCGTGCAGCGTGGACAGCTTTGCAAAGCTGTCCACGTTTTTGCACAGCTGCGCAGCATCAGTCATATGGCTGTTATAAATCCTCGATAGATAACCATAACAACGAACGGCGCTTCAAAACCGTTCGCTATTTTCCAGCACACTAGAATTTGTTGCTTGTCGAGGTAAAATAAAAATGCTTCAATCCAGATTGCACGGCTGTGCAGAAAAAATAAAACCGGCCGTCGATCCTGGGGAGGATACGCATATGCCTGCGTTTTTGGAGGTAGCGGATGCACGCGTCCGTTATGGCAATAATGAGATTCTTAAAGGTGTAGACCTTTCAGTGAAGAAGGGTGAATTCGTAGCGCTGCTCGGCTCTTCCGGTTGTGGCAAAACCACTTTGCTGCGTGCAATTGCTGGATTCAATACTCCCAGCGATGGAGCTATCCGCGTTGCAGGCAAGGATGTCACTCAATTACCGCCTGACAAGCGCGGTATGGCACTGGTGTTTCAGTCCTATGCGCTCTGGCCGCATATGACTGTGGCGCAAAATATCGGCTACGGCCTGCGTATTCGTGGTACAGCGAAAGATACTGTCAGGCAGAAAGTTCAGGAAGTTGCACGCCTTCTAGGGCTCGATGCGCTGCTTGATCGCAAGCCAGCCGCACTTTCCGGTGGTCAGCGTCAGCGCGTAGCACTCGGACGTGCATTGGCAATCGAGCCAGACATTCTGCTGCTAGATGAGCCGCTTTCAAACCTTGACGCCCGCATTCGCCTGTCGGTGCGCCATGAAATCAGCGCTCTGCAGCGTCGGCTTGGCATCACTGCGGTGCATGTGACGCATGATCGTGAAGAGGCCATGGTTATGGCTGATCGCATCGTGATCCTGAATAATGGCGAAGTGGCACAAGCCGGCGCACCAGAAGAAGTTTATAATCATCCAGCATCCGACTTCGTCGCAGCCTTTATGGGCGCTGAGAACCTCATTGAGGTTCCTGTCAGTGTTAAAGCAGACCGGATCACGATCGCCGCAGGCCCACAAAACAAAGCAAGTATAATCCCGGCTGGCCGCCGCAATCTGTCCGATGGCATCGCAACAGCACGCTTCCGTAGTGAAGCCGCAAAGCTTACAAGTCCCGGTGCTCCAAATTCTGGCACAACACCTGAACTTATCCTAACTGGCACAGTCGACCAGACGAGCTATCCGGGTGGCCTTTGGCGGCACATGATAAGCGTCGGCGGCAAGCATCTTCTGGTTGATGCAAAAGAGAGCCATCAACCCGGTTCACACGTTGAAATCCGCATTCCCGAACAGGCACTCTTCCTGTTCGACAAGTGACCTGATCTGCTTAATTGGTAACTGTTTCTGCGATGCACAGGTGTGCATACGAGTGAAGTTGTCATCAAGTCGATCGTTAGCAGGCTTTCCTGCTCAGAAGAGGATTGCGGGCCTTCGACCGCCCGCAGCCGCACAAAATTCCCGATCACACCTCACCGGATACACAATTATCCAACCGCCGAAATCTTCCGCCATGCGGATACAAAAGCAGGAATTATTCGATGAAGACGATCCTGAAAACAGCTCTTGTCCTCGTCCTGACGGCATCGCCCGCCGCAGCGAATGAATTGACCGTTCTGACCGCAGGGGACCAGAACATGGTCGATTACGTGAACGAATATCTCGGCCCATTGTTCGAGAAGGAAAATCCAGGGACGACAGTTCGTGTTGTTGGCACCGGCCCAGGCGACGCTGGTTCACAGAAGATTCTCGAACGCTTTGAAGCCCAGTCGAAGGCGGGCGTTGAAAAGTGGGACGCAGACGTTGCTGTCGTTCACGAGAAATTCGCAGGTCCGATGGTTGAAAAAAAGTTTCTCGAAAACTATCGCAGTAAGATCGACAGCGGGAAGCTCGTCACACGCGACAATGCGAAGATGGCGCTCGGCACAAATGTTGATGGCTATGTCATGCCAATGTTCAACAGCCAGACAGCCCTCGCCTACAACCCAGCTCTCGTTTCAAATCCACCAAAGAGCTATGATGAGCTGGTCACATGGGCAAAGGAAAACCCGAAGCAGTTCGGCTATAACGGCATCAAGGGTGGCGCATCGGGCGTGAGCTTCGTGATGGGCTGGATTTATGCCTATGGTGGCGATGCCGACAAGCTAATGCAAGGCCCGTTTGAAGAAGGCGAAGCCAAGAACTGGGACAAGGCCTTTGCGTCGCTCAAGGACTTCACGACGAAAGCAACATTGACACCGGGTAATGCCGGTACGCTCGATATGCTAAGCCGCGGTGAAATCGCCATGGGCCCTGTCTGGGTTGACATGTTCTATTCATGGAAGGCCAATGGCCAGCTTCCACCAGAAATGAAACTTGTTCTGCCTTCGCCGGGCATGCCGGGGCAGCCGATGCATTATGTCATCCCTCAAAAGAGCGCCAACAAGGAACTTGCTGAAAAGTTCGTGGCACTTGCAACCAGCCCCAAAGTTCAGGCTGAAGGCATCGTTGAACGCTTCAACTGGTATCCGGGCATTGATGCTGATCACGTCAAGGCAGAACTCAATACCGATACGTGGAACAAGCTCTTCACCGACATTTCGCCGGAAGATCTTGCCAATTACGGCAAGCCATTTCCGATTGCACCATACAATACAGCAATCCTCGAAGCTTACGAGCGTCAGGTAGGCAACTAATTAGCCTGCACTAAAGCATAGACCGGGTGCGTGAAACACGGACCCGGTCCCTACATCATAAATTCGGGGAATATCAATGTCGCAGAGAATGACGGGTTTTCTGCTGGTCGCGCCAGCATTGGCAATCGTGTTGTTTCTATTCATCGTGCCGTTGTTTGGCGCGATAACCGGAGCATTTCATGTTGGTGAAGACTGGGGTTTCGGCAATTTCACCAAGGCTTTCGAGCTTTATTCAAGCGACATGCTTTTCACCCTTGTAATCGTGACGCTCTCTTCTGCGCTGATCGCAATTTTTGCAATCGCCATCGGTGGCTATCTAACGCTCGGCTCTAATCAGCGTGCCGTTACCTTGCTGCGCTGGCTCTACCGTTGGCCGCTGTTCATTCCATTCATTGTGGTCGGCCAGATATTGCGCACGTTTCTCGCTAAAAACGGCCTGATGAACAGCCTTCTGATTGAAAGCGGCATTCTCACGCCGCTTCAGGCGATGAGCTTTCTCGACTGGCGCGGCATCGTCATCGCCTTTGTCTGGAAACAAACGCCCTTCGTCACGTTACTCCTTGCGGGGGCAATGGCATCGATTGATCGCAGTACTATCGAATCTGCGCGTAATCTCGGTGCAGGACGACTACGTATTTTGATAGAAATCGTGCTTCCACAAGTGCGTCCCACCCTGCTCGTTGGCTTGATCCTCAGCTTCGTCACCATGATGTCGGTACTTTCTGTGCCGCTGATGATCAATGCTCAATCTCCAACCATGATCACTGCTAATATGGCTTTCCGCATCAATGCCTATGGCGATTACGGCGTCGCCAATGCGCTCGGCACAATATCGCTCCTGATGACCAGTCTGGTTGCATGGATTTATCTCAGACAAACCATGAAGGAGCACGGCTGATGAGCACCGCACTCGACTGGCGCTGGATACCGCGCGGAATTCTTCTAGGGTTGCTTGCCTTTGCAATCTTCGGCCCGCTTGCAAACCTCCTTCTCTGGGCCGTAGCTGAACGCTGGTATTTTCCGCATACGCTGCCTATTCAGTATGGCTTTTCCTTCTGGGCCAATGTGTTTTCGCCACGCGGCAACGCTCTTTCATCACTCGGCACAAGCGTGGTTATTGCAAGCCTTACTGTGGTTGTTTCGCTGGGTCTTGCCATCCCGGCTGGCTATGCGCTGGCACGGCTGAAGTTGCCATTTCGCGGATTGATCTTGCTTATCTTGCTGATACCACAGGCATTTCCAAATCTGCCGATCTACGTCAACATTGCGCAGATGTTCTATTCGCTGCGTCTAAACGGTACGATTACCGGCGTGGTTCTGGTTCATGTGACCCATGGCTTGGTCTATGCGGTGTGGATTGCGACAGCCGCTTTCTCCGCGATTGATCGTGAGCTGGAAGAGGCCGCACGTTCCATGGGCGCTTCCGCCATGAAGACTTTCTTCCACATTACAATGCCAATTGCAGCCCCAGGGCTGCTCGCCAGCGCTATCTTCGTGTTCCTTGAATCACTTGATGAATTCACCGGGACATATTTTGTGGGCGCACCCGATATTACAACATTGCCGCTGATGCTTTATACAGCAAGCTCCGGTGGCAACTATCAGATAGCGTCGATCAGCGCGCTAATCCTGCTGGTTCCGTCCATTGCTTTCATGTTCGTGGTCGAGCGTTTCCTGCGCGCCGATGTTCTCTCGAAAGTGGGTCGATAACTATGGCCGACAAAGATCGTTTTCAGGACGAGATCCCCGAAAACCAACCGCGTTTCATCAGCGCACATGAAGTTGCAGTGGAGGCTGGCGTCTCTCGCTCGGCAGTCTCTCGCACCTTTACGCCTGGAGCCAGCGTATCCCCCTCAACGCGTGAGAAAGTGCTGAAGGCAGCTGAAAAGCTTGGATATCAGGTCAATGATCTTGCAAGGGGCCTGCTCGCTAAGCGTAGCCGCATCGTCGGCATGATCGCAGCCGATCCGGCAAGTCCTTTTCGCTCCCGCCAGATCGCAGCGCTGTCCCGCCGATTGACCGCGCGTGGCAGCGTGCCGGTGCTGATCCCGACCGGTCAGCACGGCGAGAATCTTTCCGCAGCCCACCAGACGCTTCTCCGTTATCGGGCAGAAGCGACTGTAGTTCTATCTGGCATGCCATCATCATCATTTGTCGAATTGGCACAGCGCAACGGCCATACGCTGATCGTTGTGGGCCGTAACGAAGATGGCCCCGATCATATCCGGATCAATAACAAACAAGCGGCGGAAACGGCTGTCGACGTGTTTGCCGCGCGTGGCATGAAAAGGCTCGGGCTTGTGACATCAAATGTTCGCAGTCCTAATTTGCTGGAACGCGAAGAATCCTATGTCTCTCGTGCTAAAAACTTAGGCCTGGATGTTAGCGTAGAACGCGGGGAACTGACGGATTACGATGGCGGCTTTGCCGCTGCGTCCCTTCTCCTCAGCGAGCGCGACCGTGTCGAGGCCGTATTCTGCGTGAATGATTTGATGGCATTTGGGCTAATTGATTGCGCACGTGAGGTTTTCAATCTCTCTATACCGACAGACTTGTCCGTTATCGGTTTTGATAATGTCGCCGAAGCGCGCTGGGGTGCATATCGTCTCACAACCTTCGACCAGAATGCAGAGCGCCTGTCTGCTGAAATTATCCGTATGCTCGATGAACGACAAAGTGCACCCAACGAGCCGCCACAGATGGCGATGATCGACACACCACTTATTTTGCGAGGCAGCGTGCGCCCGCTTAAAAAGGAAAACTCTTCTAAAGGAAGCAAACCCTGAATGTCCGATCATTCTATCTGGCTCCGCCCCGCGCATGATGATCTTGTTTTTCTTGAGAAAATCGGCCGGCATTTGAGTGGGCGCTTCAACTCACCGGTATTTGAGCCACACGCAACACTGGTACCGGATATGAATCGATCTGCAGAAGAGCTTTTGCCACAGGTGGTGAGCCTTGCAATCGGCCGCCAACCACTTGAACTTTTGATTGAGGATGTAACGGGGAGCGAAGCCTATTTTCGCTCTTTCTACGCGGCACTTGAAAAAGCACCGGCGCTGATGCGACTGAAACAAGACTCCCTTGAAATATCTAGTCAGGCCAGCCTGCAGAGCTTCATGCCGCATGTCTCATTGGCTTATGGTGTTGAGGCTACAACGCAGAAACAAACGGAAATGCAGCGGCTTGCCAAAGAGCTTTCAGGTCGAAAGCTGCGCTTTGACCGGCTGCTAATTGTGAGTTCATCGAGCGAGACGCCGATCGATGAATGGCACGTAAAGCACGAGATTCAGCTTAAAGGATAAAAGCCAGCCACAGATATGTGGCTGGCCGTTTTTTAATCAAAGAGGACGCGGATGAGATCTGTAGACTTTTTCAATGTCTGCCAGTACCTCTGCTGAAAGCGTCACTTCGCTTGCAGAAATGTCGATCTTCAGCTGTTCGACAGACGTGGCGCCGATAATGACAGATGTCATGAAAGGTCTCGACGCCGAAAACGCAATCGCCATCTGCGCAATCTCGAGCCCGTACTTCTTGGCAATATCGATATAGGCGCGAATTGCGGGTTCCGAATAGGAATTATCACGCCAAAGGCCCCCATCTGTCACCGAAGCGCGTGATCCTTCTGGGATTTTTCCGCCTAGATATTTGCCGGTTAAAACACCTGCAGCAAGCGTTGAATAGGCAAGCAAACCAACTTGTTCAAACAGCGATACTTCTGCCATATCATGATCAAATTCACGCTGCAGCAGACCATATTCATTCTGTATAGACGCCATACGTGGCAGATTGTGCTCTTCAGCAATCTTCAGCCATTGCATCGTACCCCAAGCTGTTTCGTTTGAAAGACCGACGTTTCGAATCTTGCCTGCGCGAACCGCATCTTCAAGTCCGAGCAAAACATCATGGATCTGTTTACGTTCCGCCTTTGGGTCAACATGGGAGGGATCAAAACCCCAGCCTTGACCGAAATGATAATGCGGACGCGATGGCCAGTGAATCTGATAGAGGTCGATGTAATCGGTCTGCAGTCTCTTCAAGCTGTCATTGACCGCCTCAGTAACACTTGCGCGGCTTGGCTTTGCACCGCCACGAATCCACTCCTGGCGACCACCACCTGCGATCTTGCTGGCGAGGATAACGCGATCACGCTTACCAGACTTCTTGAACCAGTTGCCGATGTAGGTTTCAGTCTTGCCATAGCTTTCCGGGCTCATCGGAATAGCATAACCTTCAGCGGTATCGATAAAATTGACGCCGGCATCGACAGCGAAATCAAGTTGCTGATGCGCGTCGTTTTCAGTGTTCTGTACGCCCCAGGTCATGGTGCCGAGACAGATTTCGGTAACATTGAGGCCTGTACGGCCCAAAGGTTTCATTTTCACGAGATTATTCCGGATCGATTTGCCCGCAGAACGCGGATTTGACGGGGCTAAAGTCTTACCCCCACAGTGTCGCGCCTGACAAGGCCGCTCGCTGAAAATTGAAAGCGATTAGAGAAACCGTTTTGCGGAATATGGCGCGGGATCAGTAAATGTGTTCTCGCCCGTCATCATTTCGGCAAGCAGACGCCCGCTTGCCGGGCCAATTGTCAAGCCGTGATGAGCATGGCCAAAGTCAAACCATAGTCCCTTATGGCGCGGTGCGGGTCCAATAACCGGTCGCATATCCGGCAGGCATGGACGCAAACCGAGCCATGGCTTGGATTCTACAGGCGTACCCAGTTGCGGCAAAAGACGTCGTGCAACTTTCTCAGCACGTTTGAGCTGAATGAAATTGGCAGGCGCATCTGGCGAAGCGAACTCTATACCGGTTGAAAGCCGAACGCCCTGTACCATAGGCGCGAGTACATAGCCTGCTTCTTCATCAACAACTGTATGACCGAGCCGCACGCCATCCTGCATTTCAAAATGCATATGATGCCCACGCTTAATACCGAGCGGGATTGAGTAACCAAACTTCTGGAAGATCAATCCAGATTGCGGTCCGAGAGCTGCCACAACATCGCTCGCAACGATCGGGCCTTCTTCAGTCGTTACTTGCCAGCTATCACCATTTTCAACGAGGGAATCTGCATCACCATGAACAAATGTGCCCCCATTCGCGCGAAAAAGATCAGCATAAGCTTCAACCAAACCACCCGGATTGACTATTGTTTTTGGGTCAAGCCAGTGAATGCCGCCCGCAACATCGCCAAGTGTTGTTTCCCGTTGTTTTAGCGACTGGGAATCCAGGACATCATAGGCGAGATTAAACTGCTGCAATTGCGGCAAGCGTTGTACGGCAGCGTTGAAAGCTGCTTCATTGCGAAAAACCTCAATCCAGCCCTGCGCACGCACAAGTCGTTCACAGCCAGCTTGGGCAATAAGCGCATCATGCTCGCGAACACTTGCTTCGACCAATGGCAACATGGCGTTTGTTGCAATCTTCAGGCGCACTGGCGAAGATTCGCGCCAATACTGGAACAGCCAGCGGGCCATTCGCGATACATAAAACGGGTCGTATCGCACATCTGAACGGCGATTCAGGCCATAACGCAGCAGCGTCCAGAAACCTTGCGGAAACGAATAGGGAATGACACTTGAACGCTCGATTAGACCGGCATTACCGAAACTCGTGCCCTGCCCCGGCTCACCACGATCAATCAGCGTAACCGACCGCCCTCGCGCTTGCAGGTGAAGCGCGGCTGAAACCCCAACGATACCCGCACCCAGTACAATGACGTCTTGTTTCTGCATGGTATTCCCGCCAATTCCATGAAGTGAAAGAGCGCGCTGATCGATTTTCAGCGCGCTCCCGCATACAGCAAAGAGTGGTGACTTTTACAAGTCACATATATTCAATCAATAAATGTCGAAGTCGAAATATTTCTTCACGATGGTCGCATAGGTGCCGTCGTCGCGAATTTTTTTGATAGCCGCGTTGAACTGTTCACGCAGGTCGTTGTCGTCCTTGCGAACAGCAATCGCCGTATCTGTCTGAGTTCCTGGAATGTCGCCAATCAGCTTGCAGCAATCACCGCCATCGCCCTTGATCCAATCTGAAATCGGAAACTTGTCGGAAACAACGGCATCGAGGCGGCCGCTCTTGAGATCTGCATTCGCCTCATCCGCTGTCGGATAAAGCTTTACGTCAGCACCGGCCTTGCCGTAAACATCCTCCGCATAAGTGCCCTGTGTAGTTGATCCCTGCGCGCCTATTGATTTACCTTTGAACGCGTCGGCATCGAGGGATGTAATCGTGCTATCTTTTGGAACAGCAACCGACAGCGGCGTGGAATAATATTTGTCGGTGAAAGATACTTGCTTCTGGCGCTCTTCCGTCACACTCATCGAAGCGATAACCGCGTCGAATTTATTGGTCTGAAGGCCCGGAATCATGCCGTCCCAATCATTGGCAATGATGGTGCACTTTGCTTCCATCGCTTTACAAAGCGCATTGGCGATATCAACATCCAGCCCCTGCAAAGAACCATCAGCCGCAACAAAATTGAACGGCGGATAAGCACCCTCAGTTGCAATCTTGATTTCTTTCCATTCTTTGGCTTGCGCTGGAAGTGCAGCAATAATGGAGGCCACGCCCGCGAACAGGATTGATTTCAACATAATATTCCCCTTGACCGTTGTTATGGTTCTATTTTGCAGGTTTCCCGCCCGCAATTTGATGGATTGAATGAAGCACCGGACGCCGACTGTTTCAAGTTAAACATCTGGCGGCGTCCGATAATTTTATCAATAAATATCGAAGTCGAAATACTTCTTGCGGATTGTCTCGTAAGTACCGTCGTCACGGATCTTTTTGATTGCGGCGTTGAACTGCTCACGCAGATCATCGTCCCCCTTGCGCAGAGCAACAGCGATCTTGGTTTCAGAGCCCGGAATATCGCCAAGGAACTTGCAGCAATCAGCGCCCTGCTTCTTCAGCCAGTCGGCAGCGAGGAACTTGTCAGCAGCAATGGCATCAAGGCGACCACTTTCAAGATCAGCATTAGCTTCGTCAGCCGTCGGATAAAGCTTCACATCCGCGCCGGCTTTGCCATAAACGTCATCGGCATAATTACCCTGCGTTGTGCCAGCCTGTGCGCCTACGGTCTTGCCATCGAACGCTGAAGGCTCAAGCGAGGCGATGTCGGTGTTTTTCGGAACAACGACTGCCAGTGGCGTCGTGTAATAGCGCTCTGAGAAGGCAACCTGCTCCTCACGCTCGGGCGTAATGGCCATGGAAGCAATGACTGCATCGAACTTGTTTGCCTGCAGTCCGGGGATCATACCATCCCAATCATTTGCAACGATTGTGCACTTCGCTTCCATCGCTTCGCAAACTGCATTGGCAATGTCGATGTCAAAACCAACGAGCTTGCCGTCTGGCGACATATAATTGAAGGGTGGATAAGCACCTTCACTGGCGATACGGATTTCTTTCCATTCCTTCGCCTGCACAGGCATGGCAAAGACGACGGAGGCCAGTCCGGCCAGCAAAATTGTTTTAAACATCACTTCCCTATTCCACTTGTTAGACACGGGCTTTTTATCAAGTACTCGGTTCGGATTGCCCGCAAAGCCGAACAAATTCAATTGCAACTTTGGTCATATTAAAATGCAAAATAACCCGCTGCGCGTTTAGCGCAACGGGTCTGACATGGCCTCAACGGTGCTTTCAGGCAACGAGACGCGTCGAATGATCGTCCTGCGCATAGGCTTTGCCGAAGCGGTTTGCGAGGAATGCATCAAGTGTGATGTCTTCCTGACGAACAAAGCCCTTCTGTGCAATTTCGCCCTTAGCAAGCATGTCGAGCACGGCGCAGATTGCCGATGCTGTCGTGATCTGGATGCCCGAACGAACGATCTTGCCAACCTGATTGGCATAAACCTTGTTCGCATAGGTTTCCTGAACCAGACGACCGTTCTTGGTGCCCGAAACAGTTACGAAAATAACGATAACGTCCTGAAGCGTGCTTGGCAGAGCGTTTTCAAAGATGTCTTTGAGCACTTCGCGACGATGACGCAGGCCAAGATCGTTAAGCAGCGCCTTCATCAGCGCTACGTGACCTGGATAACGGATCGTGCGGTAGTTGAGCGTGCGAACTTTGCCTTCCAGGGTATCGCAAAGCGTGCCGAGACCACCCGAAGTGTTGAATGCTTCATAGGTTACGCCGTCGAGTGAGAATTCTTCGCGCTCTTCAAGAGCTGGAACCTTGGTCAGTTTGCCGTTTACGATGGCTTCACATGGCTCGATATATTCGTTGATCAGACCATCTGTGCTCCAAGTCAGGTTGTAGTTTAGAGCATTTGATGGAAACTCTGGCAAAGCGCCAACGCGCATACGCACGTTTTCCAGCGTGTCAAAACGCTTTGCGAGATCGTAAGCAACTATCGAGATGAAGCCTGGAGCCAAACCACACTGTGGAATGAATGCAGTCTTTGCATCTTGTGCCAATTCCATGACGCGCTTGGTGCTGGCGACGTCTTCGGTGAGATCGAGGTAATGCACGCCCGTCTTGGCTGCAGCTTCTGCGATCAGCGTGGTGAGCTGGAATGGAGCAGCACTCAGAACTGCAAATTTGCCGGTGAGAACGGCTTCAAGAGCCTTAGCATCTGCAATGTCGAGAGCCTGTGTCTTGACTTCCGCACCAGTGTCCAGCGCGTCGAGCTGTGTCTGCGAACGGTCAACAACTGTCACAGCATAATCACCCGTCGAAGCGAGAAGATCGGCAATGGTCGCGCCAATTTTGCCCGCGCCTACAACAACGATCTCTTTCATGTCTTTTCCCTTATAAGTCTGTTTGGGTAATGCAATTTCGATAGATAAAGAATCTCATAAATTTCGGCGAAAAGAAGCATGCAAACCGACGATTTCACGTTGTTTGTTTGTGCGATATGACGTATCTAATATGCATTATGACGACAAATGCTGACCTGACACTTATAGCTCTGCTGCGTGAGAACGCCCGCGCCTCAACCGCTGACCTTGCAAGAAGGCTCGGCGTGTCGCGCACGACCGTACAAAGCAGGCTGGAAAAGCTGGAGAAGCGCGGTGTAATCGAAGGCTATACCGTTCGAATCGCTCCTGAATTTGAACGTGATCTGGTGCGTGCACATGTGCTGGTGACAGCGCTTCCGAAGTTCGCGCCGAAGGTTGAAACAGCACTTCGCAGTATCATGGCCGTCAGAACGCTTCACTCGGTCAGCGGTCATTTTGATATGATTGTTGTAGTCGAAGCGCCGTCGATTCAGGAACTCGATATTGTTCTCGATAAGATTGGTGCGCTCGAAGGTGTCGAACGCACCATGTCTTCTATCATTCTGTCGACGCGAATTGATCGATAATCAATCCTTCGAACTGCCTTCCCAACCTGCATAAAAGACACCGGGTTGTTTCTCCATAAAATGCGTAACAGCGTCGATTTCCTCCGGGGCAATCGATGTGCTGACGAGGGTTGCCAAAATTTCGACAGTCTCGGCGTTGCGATCCGTGATTTCGACATCTCCGACCGGGTATTTCGCCTCGTCCAGTTTCTCGACTAGCAATTCGCGCATTTCTTCCATGACCTGATGAGACGCAATCAGGCGCACCTCATAGGTCTGCTCCAACGCCTGCTCATCAATTGGAATGCGGTTAATGAGATTGACGAGCGGTCGCAACAACGTATTTCCCAGCAAAACGTATAGGGTCAGAAGTGCAGCTTCCGCCAGCATATCTGTGCCTGCGCAGGCACCAACAGCTGCTGAGCACCAGAGCGTTGCAGCTGTGTTCAGCCCACGGACGTTCATGCCCTCTTTCATTATGACGCCAGCGCCTAGGAAACCTACGCCAGAAACGACATAAGCGATAACACGCAACGCCTCGGCACTGCCTGCAAGACGCGCAGCTAGGTCAACGAAAGCAGCTGCCCCCAGCGCGACAAGCGCGTTGGTACGCAAGCCCGCAGTTCTCTGGCGATATTGACGTTCTGCACCGATCATCGTGCCAAAGATGAACGCGGCGGTGAAGCTCACTGCCGTGTCGAGGAATGGATAAAAATCAAAGGTATTCAAAAACTGCATGGTCAAAAATCCGATTTATGCCAGTGCGTTAGCAAATCAGATTAATGCAAATATGACGATAATGTCAGCCTGCTCAGTTGCCAACAAATTCAAATTTATCGACATCGACTAGTCCGCGATCCGTGATCTTCAGATGTGGAATAACCGGCAACGCAACAAAGGCCAGTTGCAGAAACGGTTCTTCCAATACCGAACCAAGCTCTTCAGCTGCATGGCGAAGTGCACGTAGTTGCTCTCGGACGGCTTCGTAAGGCTCAACACTCATCAGTCCGGCAATAGGCAGAGGCATTTCCGCAAGCACTTTGCCATCGCGTATAACGACAAATCCGCCTTCGATTTCGCCCAAGCGGTTGGCCGCAGCGGCAATGTCCTCGTCTGAAACACCGACCACACAGATATTGTGGCTGTCGTGGCTGACCGTCGACGCGATGGCTCCGGCTTTCAGGCCAAAACCATGCACGAATCCGGTGGCGATATTGCCATTCTTGCCATGTCGCTCGACAACTGCGATTTTGACCACATCGCGCTCAAGATCAGGTTCCACGCCCTGCGGACCAACTTTAAGATCAAACTCGAGGCTTTCCGTGATGATCTTTCCCGGAACAATACCAATTGCACGGGTTTTGCCGCTGTTGGATTGTGATCTGAAGCTTGATGCACTGACGATAGGCGCTTTCACGCTGTTGCGCCCGACTTCCGCAACTGATCCACGCGTTGAGAACAGTTCTTCCGAAACCACCCTGCCCGCAGACAGAACGATTTCAGCATTGCACCCTTCAAGACTGTCGACGATCACGAGATCGGCGCGTTGCCCCGGCGCAACAAGTCCGCGATCAAACAGCCCGAAAGCGCGCGCTGCCGAAACACTTGCCGCGCGATAAATCGCCAGCGGCTCTACGCCTCCAGCGATAGCCGTTCGGATGAGATAATCAAGATGGCCCTGATCAGCGATATCGAGAGGATTGCGGTCATCCGTGCAAAGCGCCAGAAACTGCGAGTGCCTTTCAGTGATGATTGGCATCAAAGCATGCAGGTCTTTGGAAACCGAGCCTTCACGCACCAGCACATGCATACCCTTGCGCATCTTTTCCAGCGCTTCTTCGGCACTGGTCGCTTCATGCTCGGTGCGAATACCGGCAGCAATATAGCCATTCAAATCTAGCCCACGCAGAAGCGGCGCATGACCATCAATATGACGTCCCTGAAAAGCCTTGAGCTTTGCCATGCATTCAGGGTCTTTTGAAAGCACACCGGGGAAATTCATGAACTCAGCAAGGCCTATGACCTTCGGATGATCGGCAAAAGGCAGAAGATCATCGATCAGCAGTTCTGCACCGGATGTTTCCATATGCGTCGCAGGTACACAGCTTGAAAGCTGCACCCGAATATCCATGATCGTTTCCAGCGAGCTATCGAGGAAATATTGCAGGCCTTCTACGCCGAGAACATTGGCAATCTCATGTGGGTCGCAAATGACCGTTGTGACGCCCTGTGGCAGCACACAACGATCAAATTCATGCGGTGTCACATTGGACGATTCAATATGGAGATGCGTATCGATAAAACCCGGCACAACAATGCGACCGGAAATATCAATTTCCTGCTTGCCTTGATACCTACCGAACGTTCCCACAATACGATCACCGCTGATCGCAACGTCGCTTTCAACCAGTTCGCCGGTTACAAGATCGAAGAAGCGGCCACCTTTCAACACGATATCGGCGAGCTCACGACCGGCACCCTGATCGATCATCTGTTCAAGCATTGGCACACTCCATTCAAATCATTTTCGGAATCAATTTCCCGAAAATAACATAAGGAAGCTGTTTCAACGCTGATATTCAATCATACGGCTGCGGTTGAGTACCAATTCAACGCTATTGCCGCCAAGCAAATGGACGCAAATGCGCTTGTTCCATGGACCATCCCGCAACGTGAACAAAGCTCTACCATTACCGAGATCTTCAAGCGGCATAACCTGACGCGTAGGTCCGATACCCATTATGATATGGCCATTAGCGATGGTGAAAGATGCACCGTAGAGCGGAGCGCTCCAGTGACCGTCAAATTCTTTACTGACTGGTCTCGCCTGAACTGGAAGCAAGTCTCGCTTCACATGGCCGATTTCGCCTTGAAGTACCTCACCGTTCCAGCGCAATTTGAGTGGCGAGGATGGCGATAACGAAGAGGCCCAGCCCTCTCCTATATCGTAGAGCCGATCTTCAGCACCGAGATAATTGGCAACGCCGCCGCGCATCTCAAGCCAGATTGGACCTGAATCAGCGACGTATAACCCATCAGGGATAGCTGTCGCCATTTCAGGGAGCGAAAGCCCGTTGAGTTCAGCCATGCAGTCGCGGGCAATTTTATATGTATCTGCATCATCGCGATTACAGACAACAATCATGCCTGTTTTGTCTGCGGGGTCGAGGAGGAAATAACTTTTATAGCCGGGATGTGATCCTCCATGGCCGACGAAGCGCTTGCCATTTATTTCGTTCCACCGCAGGCCAAGGCTATAGCCTGTCGGACGACCGTCGCTCAAAAAGTGCTCAGCTGAAAGCGTCGAAAGCAACCCACTAAATGCACCTTCACCCTTAAGGAGCGCTTGCGCCCAGTTGGTGAGAGCCATTCCACTACCCGCTAGGTTGCCCGACGCCGAGAGATGCAAACCTGCTGAACTTTCCTGCCATTTATCTCCGTCATTCCAAAAGCCGGGGACCAGCTCTTTGACCGGGTCGGCCCAGACATCTGGCACTTCAAGGGAAGTGTTCAGCACCGCATTGATTTCAGATCTCACAAAGTCGTTGAAACTTAGTCCTTTGCGCTCCAGTGCCGCTTCAACCAGCCTATATCCCGTATTCGAATAAGAGATTTCACTGCCAGCATTAAAGTTCAGCCGCGTCATCGACGACAGAAAGTCGATAAGGCCGTCCGCGTCCGTATGCGTGTAGACCGACAAGCCTAATAAAGTCAGACTTTCGCGTACATCGGGTAGACCTGATGTCATATCAAGTGCGCGTCCGACGGAAACATCTGCCAGTGGGCTTTGCAGTTCTGGAAGGTGATCGCCAAGCCTGTCATTCAGACTGATTACATCAGCCTGACGCAACACCATGGCGCAAAAGATATGCTTGGTGATGGATGCATATCGGACGACCGTATTGGCCGTAAAAGGCATTCCGGAAGGCAGGCATTCCAAACCACCTGCATAGGCGAACTTGACGCCATGGGCGTCAAATCCGATGATAACACCGCCGGGTTCATTCCTGCTCCAAGTTCTGGAAAAAACTTTTGCAGACAAAGACGCTGCATTCCAGTCAGCATGAATGGGCATGGAAACTCCGTCAGGCGGTTCATGAAACCGTTAGCGGCTCCATGTATGCGAATGTTATCATGTTCGTTTGCGTAGATTGCCTGAAGATTAAGTGAAAACTCCGGCAGCATCGTAAAACCGACAGCAGATAATTCGGATTCTTTCTCCCGCGCAAGCCCCTGAGAATATTGAATTTTATGGGTTACTTTTAATAGTGCCTTAAATGCATTATCGCTTATGTAATTGGAGGCGCTATGAATGGCGGTTTTGTGAGGCGACTAACGACATATCTCTACTGACTTCTTTTCGTCAGAGATCGCTTGGTTAGATATCCACATCTTCTCCCCAATATTTATCGATTCTGTTTCGTTTTTTTTCCTTTTAACGATTAAAATTTTCGAATTTATTCCATTATTGCGAGTGAGAAGTTGATCCCGAGCACAATTGCGGTCATAAAAGTGTAATAACCATAATGCAGGTTCCGGCACCTTGAGCGGTAAATTCGCTCTTGATGTTTACGTAACCTCATTTCCGAGGAGGAAATATGCTTACCCGTCTGATCACGACTTCAGCGCTCACCGGCGCTCTTGCTCTCACCATTGGTTCACAGGCTTTCGCTCAGACGGAGCTAAGCTGGTGGCACGGTATGACTGGCGCCAACAACGAAATGATCATTGAGCTTACAAAAGAGTTCAATGAAAGCCAGAGCGATTATAAGATCGTTCCTGTTTACAAGGGCAGCTACCCTGAAACGTTGAACGCAGGCATTGCTGCATTCCGTTCCAAGCAACCGCCAGCAATCATTCAGGTTTTCGACGCTGGTAGCGGTGTCATGATGGCTGCCGAAGGCGCTATGGTTCCTGCTGCAGAAGTGCTCGAAAAGGGTGGATTCAAGTTCGACAAGTCGCAGTACTTGCCAGGAATTGTTGCTTATTATTCAAAGCCAGACGGCACTATGCTGTCTTTCCCATACAACTCGTCTTCGCCGATCCTCTATTATAATAAGGACGCTTTCAAAAAAGCAGGTCTTGACGAAAACAACCCGCCAAAGACCTGGCCGGAAGTTTTTGAAGCAGCTAAGAAGATCAAGTCGAGCGGAGCATCTGCTTGCGGCTTCACCTCGACATGGCTCACATGGATTCAGACTGAGAATTTTGCTGCATGGAACAACGTTTCCTACGGTACCAATGAAAACGGCCTCGGCGGTACCAACGTCGAACTCAAGATCAACGAGCCACTTTTTGTTGAGCACTTCCAGGCAATCGCCGATCTCGCCAAGGATGGCACCTTCCGTTATGGCGGTCGTACATCTGAAGCCAAGCAGCTTTTCACCTCCGGAGAATGCGCAATCCTGACGGAATCATCAGGTGGCCTTGGTGACGTTATTAAGTCTGGCCTTAACTACGGTATCGGTCAGCTTCCTTATTATGAAGGCCATGGCCCACAGAACACAATTCCGGGCGGCGCCAGTCTCTGGGTGTTTGCTGGTCTCAGTGATGACCAATACAAAGGCATTGCGCAGTTCTTCAACTTCCTTTCGCAGACCAAAATTCAGCAGAAGCTACATGAAAAGTCCGGCTACCTGCCTGTGACCATGGCTGCCTATGAAGCAACCAAGAACTCGGACTTCTATGAAAAGAACCCGGGTCGCGAAACGCCAATCCTTCAGATGATGGGCAAGGCACCAACGGAAAACTCCAAGGGTGTGCGTCTCGTTAACCTGCCACAAGTTCGTGATATTCTGAATGAAGAATTCGAAGCGATGCTCGGCGGCAAGCAGGATGCAAAGACTGCTCTCGATAACGCTGTAAAACGCGCGAACGAAGCGATTGCTGCAGCTCAATAATCTGATGAACTAAAGCGTGCCGCCTGCCCCAAGGGTTTGGCGGCACTGCTATCCGCAAGGAAACTCCCCGTGCAGAAAGTCACGTTTCCAAATAAAATCTTACCCTACGTCCTGCTGGCACCGCAGATCATATTGACTGTGATCTTCTTCTTCTGGCCAGCAAGTCAGGCGATTTATCAGTCCTTCATGCGTGAAGACGCATTCGGGCTCAAATCTACATTCGTTGGGTTAGCCAATTTTACCAATGTGCTAGCCGACTCGAATTATCTTCATTCCGTTCAGGTTACGATTGTCTTCAATCTTCTGACCGCTTTTGTTGCCATGGGCGCAGCCTTGTTGCTTGCAACCGCTGCCGACCGTGTCATTCGCGGCAAGACATTCTATCGTACCCTTCTGATCTGGCCTTATGCGGTAGCGCCCGCCGTTGCAGGTATGCTGTGGTTGTTTATGTTCAATCCAGCGATGGGCACGCTCGCCTATCTGCTTCGCAGCAGTGGTTTTGCATGGGACCCGTTGCTCAATGGTAATCAGGCAATGGCTATGATCGTGGGTGCTGCAGCCTGGAAACAGATTTCCTACAATTTCCTGTTCTTTGTCGCAGGACTTCAGGCAATTCCGAAATCGCTTATTGAAGCAGCGGCCATTGATGGCGCGCGCGGCGCGCGGCGTTTCTGGTCGATCGTATTCCCGCTTCTGGCGCCAACCACATTCTTCCTGCTGGTGGTCAATACGGTCTACGCGTTCTTCGATACGTTCGGCATTATCCATGCTGTAACCGGCGGCGGCCCTGCCAAAGCCACTGAAACCCTGGTCTACAAGGTTTATAACGACGGCTTCGTCAATCTTAACCTCGGCTCCTCCTCGGCGCAGTCGGTTATTCTGATGATTATCGTGATCGCCCTGACCGCATTCCAGTTCCGCTTCATTGAGAAGCGCGTGCATTATTCGTGAGTGAGGCGACCATGATTGAAAAACGCCCAGTCTCAAATCTGTTAGGCCATCTGATCCTTATTATCGGGATCATCGTGGTTGCCTTTCCGATCTATTATACCTTTGTCGCTTCGACACTTACCTCAGGCGATATTATTCGCCCGCCAATCCAGCTTCTGCCCGGTGGGCATATGATAGAGAACTATGGCGACGCTATTTTCGGTGGCGTTGAGCGTGTGGTTGGCGTGAGCCTCGAACGGCTTCTATGGAACTCGTTCGTTGTTGCGATGTTGATCGCAGTCGGCAAGATTATCATTTCTTTCATGTCGGCTTTCGCGATTGTGTTCTTTCGCTTTCCGTTCCGCATGTTCTTCTTCTGGATGATCTTCGTCACGCTCATGCTACCGGTCGAAGTACGCATCCTGCCGACTTATAAGGTCATCGTCGATCTTGGCATGATCGATACCTATGCAGGCCTCACGCTACCTCTTATGGCATCGGCCACAGCGACGTTCCTCTTCCGTCAGTTCTTCCTCACCATTCCGGGTGAGCTGGTAGAAGCTGCACGAATCGACAATGCAGGACCGTTCCGCTTCATGCGCGATATCCTGTTGCCACTGTCAAAGACGAATATCGCCGCCCTCTTCGTCATTCTCTTCATTTATGGCTGGACCCAGTATCTTTGGCCGCTGCTCGTTACCAACGATGCGAAAATGAACACCATCATCATCGGCTTGCGTCGTATGGTGGATTTCGCTGATGCTTCCACACCGTGGAACTACGTCATGGTAACGGCCATTCTGGCTATCATACCGCCGATCCTCGTTGTTGTGCTAATGCAGCGCTGGTTCGTCAAAGGTCTCGTGGAAACGGAAAAATAATGAGCAAGATCATTCTTGATAATGTCCGCAAGAGCTATGCCGGCGGTATTGAAGTAATCAAAGGCGTTTCGCTGGAAATCAAGGACGGTGAATTCGTCGTTCTCGTCGGTCCATCTGGCTGCGGCAAGTCTACACTTCTGCGCATGATTGCAGGCCTTGAAGGCATCACTGCGGGCACAATTTCTATTGGTGATCGCGTTGTGAACGATGTGGAACCGGCAGAACGTGACATCGCAATGGTATTTCAGAACTATGCGCTCTACCCGCATATGTCGGTTCGCGATAACCTCGCCTATGGCTTGAAGAACCGTAAAACGCCAAAGGACGAAATCGAGCGCCGCATCGCCAAGGCTGCGAAAGCACTTGAAATCGAGCAGTTCCTTGATCGCAAGCCCCGTCAGCTTTCTGGTGGTCAGCGTCAGCGCGTTGCTATGGGTCGCGCTATCGTGCGCGAACCGGCTGCATTCCTTTTTGATGAGCCACTGTCGAACCTAGACGCAAAACTGCGCGTGCAGTTGCGCGTTGAAATCAAGCGTCTCCAGCGGTCGCTTGGAACAACCAGCGTGTATGTAACTCACGACCAGATGGAAGCCATGACCATGGCAGACCGTCTAGTGGTGCTGAACGCAGGCAATATCGAACAGGTTGGCACGCCAATCGAACTATACGAAAAGCCAGCTTCGACCTTTGTTGCGACCTTCATCGGCTCACCGTCCATGAACCTTCTGGAAAGCGGCGAGAAGAACCTTTGGCAGCCGGGCAAGGCTATAACGCTTCCTTCGGACAAATACACGTTCGGCGTGCGCCCGGAAGATATTCGCATCATCGAGAACGGTGAACCGGAAGCCGACGGATTCAATGCAGAAGTTCGCATCGAAGCCATCGAACTCGTTGGTGCTGAAAGCTATATCCATAGTTCACTCACTGACGGCAAGCCGCTGATCTTCCGCGTTCAGGGCCGTTCTGAACATACGATTGATGAAGTTGTGAAGATTGGTGCGTCGGCAAAAGACGTTCATATTTTTGGTGCCGACGGTCGTCGCGCAGGCAACTAATTTCAACATAGGGCGTTCAGGATTCTGAGCGCCCAATGCATTAGAATTCGATTTAATTATCCGTTTTCGTTTTCTTTGTTATGCGCTACACAAAGTAGAATATTTTTCTCTTTCTGAGGAATGCGCATTACATGACCCATCAGCAGATACTGTCCTTCGCAGTGATTATTCTCATGATGGGGGCATTTATCTGGGGCAAATTTCGCTACGATATTGTGGCTCTCTGTTCACTGCTGCTGGCAGTCGCAGTCGGTGTTGTGCCTTTCGACCAGGCGTTTACCGGTTTCAGCGACGATATCGTCATTATTGTCGGCAGTGCTCTAATTGTAAGTGCTGGGGTCGCCCGTTCGGGCCTGATGCAGGAAGCCGTGCAACGATTTTTGCCGGATATAAACAGCGTGCGATTGCAGCTCGCGGTTCTGGTTGCCATTGTGACCGTTCTATCCGCATTTGTGAAGAATGTCGGCGCGCTCGCGATCATGATCCCGGTTGCCTTTCAGTTTGCGCGACGCTCCAACGTCTCACCTTCTACCTTTTTGATGCCGATGGCATTTGGTGCACTTCTTGGTGGCCTGATGACCCAAGTGGGTACCTCGCCCAATATCGTCGTTTCTCGAATAAGAGGTGAAATGGTTGGTGAGCCATTCACAATGTTTGACTTCACCCCAGTCGGCGCTGTTCTGGCAGCAGTAGGGCTTGTCTATCTGGTTACGTTTTATTGGCTGGTTCCGCAGCGCAGCCGTGAAAATATTTCACTCGACGAAACCATCAAGATCAAGAATTACGCTTCAGAAGCAAGCGTGCTTGCCAACTCTACCATCGTCGGCAAGCGCATCAGCGATCTCATCAAGCCCGCCGAGGGCGAAGCTATGGTGACGTCAATCATTCGCAAAAACAGCCGCATTACGCCTTTGCCCGATACTGTGATCGTCGAGAACGATGTCGTTCTGCTTGAAGGTGATCCCAAAGCACTAGATACGGTCGTCAGCACTGGCAAGCTTACACTGTCGAAGAACCGCAACCCATCAGAAACGAGCGGCTCCACAGAAATCGAAACTGTTGAAGCTGTGATCGGAACCAATTCCCGGCTCGTTGGCCTCAATGCGCAACAGTTGGATCTTTACGCCCGCTATGAGGTCAATCTGCTGGCGGTCAGTCGTCCCGGTCAGCGTATTTCCGAACGTCTCAGTGAAGTGCGTTTGAGTTTTGGCGATGTTGTGGTTCTGCAAGGCAGACAGGCAAGCCTATCAAACTTTCTGACAGAATTTGAGCTGCTGCCACTGGCTCGCCGCAAGTTGATGCTTGGCAGTGTGAGGCGCGGGCTTATCCCGCTTGCAATCCTGATTGTAGCCATTGGCGCTACCGCGCTCAGTCTTGTTCCCGTTGCCGTGGCATTCTTTGCTGCCGCTGTTGCGATGCTACTTTTCAAGGTCATACCGATCAATGAGGTCTATGACGAGATTGACGGGCCTATTCTGGTGATGCTCGCAGCGCTTATCCCGGTATCCGATGCTTTAAGAACAACGGGTGGCACTGAACTGATTGCAGAAGGCTTGGCCAGTATCGGTCACCAGCTACCACCCGCCGGCGCGCTGGCGCTTATTCTGGTTACGGCCATGATGGTTACGCCGTTTCTCAATAATGCGGCAACTGTGCTGGTGATGGCTCCAATTGCGACAAGCTTTGCATCCGGCCTTGGCTTTAAACCGGAAGCTTTTCTTATGGCGGTGGCAATCGGTGCTGGTTGCGATTTTCTCACACCAATCGGACACCAGTGTAATACGCTTGTGATGGGACCGGGCGGCTACAAATTCAGCGATTATCCGAGGCTTGGACTGCCGCTATCAATTATTATCGCACTCGTAACTGTGCCTGCACTGATGTTCTTCTGGCCTCTAAGATAACTGAGCATTCGTAGAGCGGACCCACTCAAGGCTTTCTGCGACGATTTTCTCAATCGGATCGACGACATCGGCCCGGAACACCAAAGGTTCACCAACAGGGCTTTCCAGCGTGGCAAGCTGGCTCTCCAGCATTGTTACCGGCATAAAATGGCCAGTACGATGCCCCATATGTTCATGCAGAACTTCAAAGCTTCCATCGAGAAACAAAAAAGCCAGTTTCCCGCCGACTGCTGCGCGCAAGCGATCCCGATAGCTCCTTTTCAACGACGAACACGAAACAATAAGCCCCTGCTCTGCAGCGGCCATTCGTTCGCCGATTTTATAAAGCCACGGCCACCGGTCCTCATCCTGCAAAGGAATGCCAGACGCCATTTTATCGACGTTGGATTTTGGGTGAAGACTGTCACCCTCAAGAAAGGGCAGATGAAGAGCCTCTGCCAACTTTTCGCCAACCGTCGATTTTCCAGACCCGGACACACCCATAACGATGATATGCAAATTCATTGTCCTTAAAATGTTTCGAGCTTGAGATTGACGCGGCTGGCTGCACCCACGATGTGCTGGCGCATGACCTCTCGCGCTTTGAGTGGATTGCCCACCGCAATCGCATCGCGGATCGCTTGATGTTCTGCGATAGTGATTTCAACGATCTCTGCAAGCACGGCACGCGCGCGCGCAGCACGAATTGCCAGACTGATCCTCTCAGCTACAAAGCCCAGAACAAGCGGAAAATATTCATTATGAGTCGCAGCTGCGAGCGCACGGTGAAACGCAAGGTCGGCAGCGATCCCCTCGCTCGTCCATTTTTCTCGGCCAGTCATGTCGGCAAGAGCCGCGTCAAGCCGATGCATGTCTTCGGCTGTATGATGCACAGCGGCAAGGCCTGCTGCCTCAATCTCCAGTGCCATGCGAAGCTGAAACAGACTTTGAAAATGATCTTTGTCAGCAAGTGTTTCTGGTTCAATGCGGATTGATTGGCGACGGTCGGGTTCAGTGACGAATGCACCAACACCCTGACGCGTTTCGATCAATCCTTCATTACGCAACTGGGCAATCGCTTCACGGATGACCGAACGGCTAACGCCGAAGCTCTGTGCAAGATTGTGTTCGGTCGGCAGTTTTTGCCCAGGCAGAAAACTGCCTTCAGTTATCTGTCGCACAATCTCTGAAGCAATACGGGCCGGAAGTTGCTCGTTGCGCCTGATTTCACCGAACACGTTCCGCCTCCTTTTCTGTATTCCTTAGATCTGATTTGTCGTCAGTCCCGAACCAAGTCAAGCGAAAGCTGACATCCGGGATTCATGAGCGCACTTGGATCAAGAGCATGTTTAAGGCTTGATAAAAGAGCTTTTTTCACAGGATCGAGCCTCTTGTCGAAATCATCGCGCTTCAAGCGCCCGATGCCGTGTTCGGCACTGATGCTGCCAGCATAGCGATCAAGAACTGCATTGACCGTTTCTTTAGCGAGTTTGATTTTCTTACTCTTGATTGCGAGGTCGAGGTCGTTTGGCGGTATGTCATTCAGATGCACATTGCCGTCACCGACATGACCATAAGAAATCGCAAGGGACTCTGGCAAAACCGCCGAAAATTCTGCCTCTGCCTCCGCTAAGAATGCTGCGAGCTTTGATAGGGGTACAGAGATATCGGTGCGAAGGTGCTTACCACGCAATGCCTGACCTTCTATCATTCCTTCACGAAATTGCCAAAGGTTTTGCGCTTGTGCACGCGACGAAGTGATGGTGCCATCAAGCACAAGACCGCTTTCCAATGCTTCGCTCAAAAATGCTTCGATCAAGGCCGCAGTATCGACCGGACCCGAGCCTGAAATCTCCATCAACACATAAGCGGGATATTGCCCCAATGGAGCGACGAGATCCGGAATGGCCACTTGTGCAAGGGTAAATGCCATCGGCGGCATGAATTCAAAGGCTGGCATCAAATCGCAGCACTGAACGCCGCTCCACGATAGAGCGCAATCGCATCTTCGAGCGAATTGATCCCAAGCATCGCGGTTTCGACTTTGTCGGGCAAAGGGCATCAGTTTGATTGCAACAGCTGTAACAATACCGAAAATGCCTTCTGCACCAATAAACAGCTGCTTGAGATCAATACCGCGGTTATCTTTTCGCATAGTGGAAAGGCCATTGAAAACTGAGCCATCCGGCAAAACAACCTCAAGTCCTAACACCAATTCCCGCGTCATGGCGTAGCGCAGCACATTCACGCTACCAGCATTGGTGCTGACATTGCCACCAATACGGCAACTGCCCTGAGCTCCCAGCGCTAGCGGGAAAAACATGCCCTGCGACGCGAGCTGGCATTTCATTTCGAGGAGAACGCAGCCAGCTTCGACAATCGCTGAAAAATCATCAAGATCGACCTGGCGGATGCGATTCATACACTCAAGACTAAGAATAACCCGATCACTGTTACCATCAGATACACCGCCCTGAGGAATGGTTCCAAGTTCGAGCGCGCGGCACGCTTTAACTGCGAACGTGACCTCTTCTGTGCTCCGCGGACGCAACACGGCAACCGCCCTATGTTCTACGTCGCCGGAAAAATCCCGGCAGAAACGCTGCATCGCATCTGGATCAGTAAGCACGATACCAATGCCAAGCGCGCGTGCTTCAGCGAACCTTGCTGCTCCGTGTTCAATTCCATCACTTCCAACGACAACCGCTCTTCGCAGAAGAGGTTGACCTATGCGAAAAGCGGCAGTTGGGCGGTCTATTTCATCCCAATTGCGTTGTTCGACGCATAAAAGAGTTTTCAAATTTTGAATATATAGTTATCAGACAACCCTACAATATAATTTCGGAGGAGTTAGATTGTGAACTTTTCAGCACCAACGGAGATGACCCTCCTCTGATTTGGACATAGTCGCGCCTCCGCGCCGCAAACCATCCGATCGCATCTGAATGAACAAACCGGGAGGAATATCCGTGCAAGACAAGCATACTCTGAACTCGTCCATCATTTTGCCTGAAGACAGCGCGTCGGCAGTGCTCATTGGGCGCGTCTGGTCGAAGGCTGAAAATGGTCCCTGCCCAGTATTGGTTATAAATGGCCATGTGCATGATCTTTCCAGCCTTTCTGCAACCGTATCGGGTCTGCTGGAGCGCAGGGAGTTGGTGGGTGAGCTGAATGATATCAGCCGTTTTGCTAACCTTGGTGCGCTTGACGATTATCTTTCTGGCGAAAAGGGTGAATTGCTTGCGCCAATTGATCTTCAGTCTATTAAGGCTGCAGGTGTTACGTTCGCCGACAGTATGCTCGAACGTGTGATTGAAGAGCAGGCAAAGGGTGATCCAAGCCGTGCGCGTGAAGTACGCGACCGTCTTGCACCTGTCATCGGCGACAGTCTGCGCGGAGTAGCTGCAGGTTCTGAGAAGGCGGCACAGGTCAAGGCGTTGCTTCAGGAAATGGGCCTCTGGTCGCAGTATCTGGAAGTCGGCATTGGCCCGGATGCTGAAATCTTCACAAAGTCGCAGCCAATGTCTTCGATGGGTTGCGGTTCTACTGTCGGCATTCTGCCAATTTCACAATGGAACAATCCCGAGCCAGAAGTGGTGCTTGCTGTTGCATCTGACGGCCGTATCGTTGGCGCAACGCTTGGCAACGACGTCAATCTTCGTGACGTGGAAGGTCGCTCGGCACTTCTGCTCGGCAAAGCCAAGGACAACAACGCATCATGCGCCATTGGTCCATTTATCCGGCTCTTTGACGGCAATTTTACGATGGATGTTTTGCGTAAGCTCAAGCTGTCGCTGAAAGTAACAGGTACTGACGGCTTCGAAATGACCGGCGAAAGCCCCATGGAGGCGATCAGCCGGGATCCGGAAAACCTTGCCGGGCAGATGATGAACCGCAACCATCAGTATCCGGATGGCGCTGTTCTTTTCCTCGGCACCATGTTTGCACCGGTCAAAGATCGTCGGGGTGCTGGTCAAGGATTCACGCACGAAATCGGAGACAAGGTGGAGATTTCGACGCCTAAGCTTGGACGACTGGTCAACTGGGTCGATCGCACCGATAATTGCGCCGAATGGACTTTCGGTGTTCGCGCGCTGATCCAGAACCTGCAGAAGCGCAATCTACTAGACAGAATTTGATACTGAGAAAGGCCGCATATCATCAGATATCCGGCCTTTTTATTAGCTTAATGGAATGGCGTTGGCATCTTTGGAAGATTGGTAAGTGACTGACATTGCGTCATATTTTGTGCGAATAGCATCAAGTCGCTTTTCCAGCCGTGAGCGATCAGGCTCCGGAAGCGAAGCCACCATCTTCGGAAGAGAATGGCTGTGCCAGAAACTGTTGTCGCGATTGTATCCACCCGGCTCCAGGGTGAAGACTTCCTTGAGAATTTTCAGGTCATGTGGGATCGAAAAAGCATCGCGTGAATCTTCGTGGCTAAAGAGATAGTAGAAATTATCGAAACCACTCCAGGTTATCGCAGACAAGCACATGGAGCATGGCTCATGGGTGGAGAGGAAAACCATTTCCTTCGTATTCGGACGTCCCTGCTCAGGCATTTCATAGAAACGCTTCAAAGTATGGACTTCGCCGTGCCACAGCGGATTTTCGGTCTCATTATTAGTTTCGGCAAGCACCAGAGATAAGTCAGACTTGTTCAGTAGAGCTGCACCAAAGACCTTGTTGCCTTCTGCAACGCCCTGTTCCGTCAGGGGTATGATGTCTTTTTCGACTACCTCAATCAGTTTTTCGAGCAGTTTCAATTCATCCGGTGTCATAACCTCAACTCCCTTAGGCTAGAAAGAAAAACGCCGGGGTGTTGCCCCGGCGTTTCGTGTTATTCTGGGAAGAATGCGAAGCGGATCACAAATAGTGCCGCGACGATCCAGGTCGCCAAGTGAACTTCACGAGCCTTGCCCGTTACAGACTTCAGCACAACGTAGCTGATGAAGCCGAAAGCCAAACCGTTGGCGATAGAGTAGGTGAACGGAATGGACAGTGCCGTAAGAGCGGCTGGAGCTGCTTCCGTGATTTCGTCCCACTTGATTTCGGAGAGTTCGCGCATCATCAGACATGCGACATAGACAAGCGCCGGTGCCGTTGCATAGGCAGGTACAGAACCAGCCAGTGGCGAAATAAATAGCGCCGCGAGGAATAGAAGGGCGACGACGAGTGCCGTAAGACCTGTCCGACCACCAGCCTGAACCCCAGAAGCGCTTTCAACATAAGCAGTCGTGGAAGACGTACCGAGCAGGGAACCACCTAGAATTGCGGTGCTGTCTGCAAACAACGCTTTACCCAGACGATTTTGTTTGCCCGGCTCAATCAGACCGCCACGCTTGGCAACACCAATCAGCGTACCAGTCGCATCAAACACTTCGACCAGCACAAAAACCAGAATGACGTGCAGAATGCCTGTGTGCAAAGCGCCCATGATGTCGAGTTGCAGGAAAGTCGGCGCGAGGCTTGGAGGAGCGGAGAACACGCCACCAAACTGCGTAATGCCAAGCGAAATCGACGCAATGGTAACGACAAGAATACCGATCAGGATCGCACCGCGAACCTTGAGCGCATCGAGGGCTGCAATTATGAAGAAACCAGCAATCGCCAGAAGAGGACCAGCTTCGCGCAGATCGCCAAGACCGACGAGCGTTGCAGGATTATCAACGACAACGCCTGCGCTCTTCAAACCGATCAGCGCCAGGAACATACCGATACCGGCAGCAATCGCACTTCTTAGCGAATGCGGAATACCTTCAACCAGCCAACGCCGAATACCTGTCACCGTCAGGAACAGGAAGATGATACCCGAAATGAAGACCGCACCGAGTGCCTGCTGCCAGGAAAAACCCATGGCGCCAACAACGGTAAAGGCGAAGAAAGCATTGAGGCCCATGCCGGGTGCCATGCCGATTGGCCAATTGGCGACAAGCGCCATGACAATCGAACCAAGAGCTGCCGCAAGACAGGTGGCTACGAATACCGCATTGCGATCCATGCCCGTGGTGGACAGAATATCAGGATTGACGAAGATAATGTAAGACATCGTCAGGAAGGTGGTCACACCAGCGATCACTTCCGTTCTCACCGACGTGCCATGTTCCTGCAATTTGAACAGCTTTTCCAGCATGATCCCTCCAGGGCAAAAAGCGCGCATTGAAAGGCACCAATAAACAGCCGAGCGCAATTGCTTGCGACCAGCCGGTTGAAATCGGTGCAATCTGTTGCGATTGCCGTATTTGTTAGCCGCAGCCGCATTTACGCGAGCGGATTTGTTCCCCATACACCCAACGCGATCAAAAACACAGTTCTGCCGCAAGAATGCCTGTTTATTAACGTGATTTAGTTTGGACTGACTTTCAAAACTGCGCCAGTCACTTATTCAGGCTTTAATTTTTGAAAGAGCTTCAAAAATGGTAACTGTCTAAGTCACCACTCTCAAGTCAATATTTCGGATTAAACAATTACTTTCAATAGGATACCGGTTCCATACATGCCCAAAGCGAAAAATGTATGGGCAACAAGATTGAGGATACGGACATTTCGCGCATTTGGCAAACGCGATGCGGCCCAGCCGATTCCCAATCCTGGTTGAAGCAGAAACCACCCAGCTGCAACCGTCACAATGCCGAACATCCATGCGGGGAAGAAAATTGGGTTCGCAAACCATTCGGCGCCGCCATAGAGTGCAAAGACGATGCCATAAAGGATGCCCACGACATAATGGCCAAGCCAGCCCAGCGCAACTTCGTGCGCGTAAGGCTTGGATGCTGAGATATCGTCATGGAAGATCTGTCCGTCGCGCAAATGCCAGAACCAACGGCCAACGAGCCCCCAGTTGGGACGAGATTGCCCCGGAAACATCGATAGAACGAGGGCCCAGAGGTCCATCACGATCGTCGCACCAATTCCGATCAATATACCGTTGATGATGAGAGTAAGCATTGACGAGTCCTCTTGGCTTGGGCAGCCACATAACCGTGTAGCCACCCGACACGCAAGGAATATAATCCATCTGAATGCATGCTCGACATTAAGATAAAAACAGATATGTTTCGCATGAACACGCAGAATAGTTTTCGGTTTACAAGCCTCGATATCATTGCGGCGGCGAAGGTCAACAATTGATCATTGGCATCTTTGAGAAATCGCTTCCATCGCGAGCTTCCGCCCCTTTGAGACCGCGCAAAGGCGTCGCGATTGAAGCGACAGAACAATCGGAATCAATTTCAATTGCTGACCTTAGAGATGAGCGCACATAAATGCGAATAGATCTGCGGCATATAAGAATGGCGCTGGTTCTTTGAAAAATTCGGACTGCTCACAACCAATCAGCAGATCAAATTAAAACTATACTTATCAAAAACAAAAGCGCCGGGACTGGAGCACCGACGCTTTGTTACATTATTTCAATTTCACTTTCGGGGCGATCAATTATCAGCCGCACCATCAGTGATTACTTACCGAAAACTGCGCTCTGGATCTGCGACCGCGATACGCCGATATCGGAAAGAAGATGGTCGTCCATTGCACCTAGTTCACGAAGGGCGCGACGACGGGAAACGTACTGCTGGAATTTCTGACGAATGTTCATTTCTTTTCTCCTCGTTGGATGCCTCATAAATAGTCTTTTGCATAAAATTCCACCACGGATATGATTGCAAATGAGGCATGCATTTTCGGTAGAGCTCCTCTTCTTGAAAATGCCGCAATCGCCTACTGCATAGGGGATAGCGGCAACTCGATTTCTTGATTTTTTTACCAAATGTCTTTTGCAAAAGCCGCTTTAATCGATTAATCCGGTCAGCGGAGGAGATTATCTCTAGCCCCTTGCGGATATCACCATGCTTTACGGTATTTTTCTTGCGTTCGCGTCCTATGCTGCATTCGCGATAAGCGACGCCTGCGTCAAGTTCCTCGACGGCACATTATCGCCATATGAAATCGCTTTTTATGGTGCCATTTTGGGTGTGCTTGCCATACCGTTCATCAAGAAACCCGAAGATGAGTGGCTCGATATGTTTCGAACCACAAATATAAAGTTGTGGTTACTTCGCACACTTACCGCAGCTATGGGCGTAATCGGAAGCGTTGTCGCTTTCACACATCTTTCTATGGCTGAAGCTTTTGCGCTCATCTTTCTGCTCCCGGCCTTTGTCACGATCCTTTCTGTGCTCTTTCTAAAGGAGCAGGTCGGCTGGCGTCGTTGGTCAGCTGTGATTATCGGCTTTATCGGTGTGCTTGTTGTGCTGCGCCCGGGTTTTCGCGAACTCTCTATCGGTCATCTTGGCGCGTTGGGCGGCGGGCTTGGCGGCGCATTCAGCATCGTAATCTTTCGCGCAATGGGTAAGAAGGAAAAGCGTATCTCGCTTTATACCGCTGGCCTTATCGGCCCGATTCTTATCTGCGGCGCATTAATGATCCCGAGCTATCAGACACCTTCAGCCGTTCAATGGGGCTATCTCGCGGGATATGGACTGCTTGCAGCCCTTGCAAATATTCTCCTGATGCTGGCAGCACAGCGTGCACCGGCAAGCGCTATCGCCTCCCCGCAATACAGCCAGATGATCTGGGCAATTCTATTCGGCTATTTCATTTTCCATGACCATATCGATCTGCCGATGCTCATCGGCATTATCCTGATCACCATTTCCGGCCTGTTTACTTTCGTTCGCGAACGCCAGCGCGGTGTGGAAGGTCCGGCGGCAGTAGCGACTTCTGATCCATCACCCGCCTTGGCGGAAGAGAAATAGCCCAATCCTCTCAAAGGATTGATTATTATACGGCGATATCAAACCCGAAACTGGTTTTCAGTTTCGGGTGACGTGCTATAACGGCTCACGTTCATGTCCCGCCCACGCTTCTACCTGAAATTCCAACAGTCAATCAAAAGCGTCCTGCGCGGGATTTGGCACGACAACGAGATTGAAGAAGGATGAAGACGATGGCCGAGAAGCTGGCAATGTGGACCTATTACAAAGGCGAATGGCATGAAGGCGATGTTCGTATTCTTGGCGCTGCCTCCCACGCAACCTGGCTTGGTTCGCTCGTTTTCGACGGCGCTCGCCTTTTTGAAGGTGTAACACCTGATCTTGATCGCCACTCCGCGCGCGCAAATGATTCAGCGCGTGCGCTCGGTCTGGCACCAACGCTTGAGAGCAACGATATTGAAGCTTTGGCTCGCGAAGGCCTCAAAAAGTTCGAGCCCGGCACTGACGTATATATTCGTCCAATGTACTGGGCCGAAGAAGGCGATACCAGCACGGTTGCAGCCGCACCTGAATCGACAGATTTTGCGCTGTGTCTCGAAGCAATCCCTATGGTCGAGCCAAAAGGCTTTACCATCACGACAACATCTTTCCGTCGCCCTTATCTTGAAGTGATGCCCGTCAATGCCAAGGCCGCATGCCTTTATCCAAATAACGGCCGTATGCTACGCGAAGCAAAAGCTAAAGGCTTTCACAATGCCCTGGTTACAGACGTTCTCGGCAATGTTGCCGAAACTGCTACATCCAACGTCTTCATGGTGCGCGGTGGAGAAGTGTTCACGCCAGTTCCGAATGGTACCTTCCTCAATGGCATTACGCGTCAGCGCGTGATCGGACTGCTCCGCCATGCAGGCGTCAGCGTTCATGAAACCACGCTCTCGGTGCAGGATTTCCGCGAAGCAGACGAAATCTTCTCTACTGGCAATTTGAGCAAGGTTGTACCGATCATCGGTTTTGATGAACGTAAACTCGAGTATGGCGCTATAGCCAAGCGCGCGCGTTCGCTCTACTGGGAATGGGCGCATAGCTGATAAATACAGCTTTAACCATCGTTTGATTCCAATAACGGTTACTGCCTGAATGCTTGAGCATACCCCTTTGTTTATGACAGTAGCCGTTGTTGCAGCCTTTCTGGTGGGCTTATCAAAAGGTGGTTTACCATCTGTCGGCACACTTTCAGTACCACTGATGGCGTTGGTGATCTCACCTGTAACGGCAGCAGCGCTTCTGCTGCCGATCTATGTCGTAAGCGACATGTTCGGTCTCTATCTCTACCGTCATCATTTTTCGAAGCGTAATCTGGCGATCCTGACGCCAGCCGCGATTGTTGGCATCGGCCTTGGCTGGTTCTTCAGTTCGCACCTTTCAAGCACGTTCATTGGAATGCTGGTGGGGCTTGTCGGTCTCTTCTTCTGCTTCAATGTCTGGTTTGGCGCAAAGTACCGCCGTCAGGCGCGCAAAGCCGATATTCCCCGTGGCACCTTCTGGGGAATCATCACCGGTCTTACCAGCTTCGTTTCGCATTCCGGCGCACCACCATTTCAAATGTATGTCCTGCCGCAACATCTCGAAAAGCTGGTCTTCGCAGGCACTTCGACCATTCTTTTTGCAATCGTCAATTCGGTTAAGCTCATCCCTTACTGGCAGTTGCAGCAGTTTTCCAATCTCGACTGGTCACTCGGTCTCTGGCTTTTGCCTGCCGCTATTATCGGTACGTTCGTTGGCGCAAAGCTCACACGCATCATGCCAGATGGCCCGTTTTTTCTTTTGGTGCAGCTCACGCTTTTCGGTCTTTCAATCAAGCTGATCGCCGACTGGGTTCTGCCATTCCTCTCGGCCTGACGGGCACTTGCCAGCCGCATTTGCATAAGCCACTCTGCCCGTGAGGGAGGATGCGGGTATGAAAAATGCGGATGCGATCATAATTGGTGCGGGCCTTGCCGGGCTTGTGGCAGCACATGAACTGACAAGTGCTGGCAGAAAGGTCATTCTACTTGAGCAGGAAGGCGAAAATTCGATCGGCGGACAGGCCTTCTGGTCGCTCGGCGGCCTATTCATGGTGGATAGCCCCGAACAACGACGTCTTGGCATAAAAGATAATCTCGACCTCGCCCGCCAGGATTGGCTCGGATCTGCACAATTTGATCGCCCGGAGGATCATTGGCCGAAACAATGGGCAGAAGCCTATCTGCAATTTGCAGCGGGCGAGATGCGTTCCTGGCTGCACAGTCTAGGTATGCGATGGTTTCCAGTCGTTGGCTGGGCAGAGCGCGGTGGTGGACAGGCCCATGGCCATGGCAATTCGGTTCCACGTTTTCATGTAACGTGGGGAACAGGGCCAGGCGTGTTGGCTCCTTTTGAGCGCCTTATGCGAGAAGCAATCTCTAGCGGCCTGCTGACACTCAAATGCCGCCATCGCGTCAATGAGATTGTAACAACCAATGGGCGAACAAGCGGCGTGCGCGGTGATATCTTGACGCAATCGACCGTCGAGCGCGGGCAATCATCATCACGCGATGTTGAGGGCCAGTTCGAGCTTACAGCCAATTGCGTGATTGTCACCTCGGGCGGCATTGGCGGCGATCCAGAACGTGTTCGCAAGGCATGGCCGCGTGATCGCCTTGGCAATCCACCTCAGAATATGGTGCTTGGCGTACCTGCGCATGTGGATGGGCGCGGCATAGACATCGCCCTCGCCGCTGGCGGGCATGTGATCAATGGTGACCGCATGTGGCACTATACGGAGGGGCTCCGAAACTGGAATCCGATATGGCCCAATCACGGCATTCGTATTCTTCCGGGACCATCATCCATGTGGTTCGACGCGGAAGGCAACAGGATGCCCTCACCTTGCCTCCCCGGCTTCGATACACTCGGCACCTTGAAGCACATCCTCGCAACGGGGCATGAATATTCGTGGTTCATACTGACCGAAAAAATCATTCGCAAAGAATTCTCGCTTTCCGGTTCTGAACAAAACCCCGACCTGACCGGCAAAGACTGGAAACTGCTTATCAAAAGCAGACTAGGCAAAGCCCCGCCCCCGCCAGTCAAAGCATTCATTGATCATGGCGAGGATTTCGTCACGGCGAAGAGTCTTGACGAGCTTGTGGCCAAGATGAACAAGCTAACCGACAGCGAGCTGCTGGATGCAACACATATCCGCAACCAGATTGAAGCACGCGACCGGGAAGTCAGCAATCGCTACTCCAAGGACGCGCAAATCATGGCCATCCACAATGCGCGATCCTATATTGGCGACAAGCTGACCCGCGCTGTCCCACTTCATGCTTTGCTTGATCCAGCCAATGGTCCACTGATTGCAGTCAAACTTAATATTTTGACCCGGAAAACGCTGGGCGGACTGCATACTGACATTAACGCAGCGGTTTTGGACAAGAACGCCGCGCCGGTAGCTGGCCTTTATGCAGCTGGCGAAGCAGCAGGCTTTGGCGGCGGCGGTTATCATGGCTATAATGCGCTAGAAGGAACTTTCCTTGGTGGCTGCATCTTTTCTGGACGAACAGCGGGACGTGCTGCGGCAAAGATGCTCTGATGGTTCACCTGTGACGGAACCAGAACCACCAACCCTGCGTTCGTTAAACAATGACGTCATGGAGGCAAATCACTATGGTTGAACTGGTCAACAATATCGAAAACATCGAATTCATTATCGCCAAGGCGCGCGAATATGATGTGCAGGTTCCGGCGGTCGATGAAAACCCTGGTTCCAATGCTTCCGATGACGGCGATATCGATATTCTCGATGCTTCGCTTGATAATCCGACGCGCAAGGAGCTTGTCGCCGCAATTCGTTCTCTGAATGAAGACGAGAAGGTTGAGTTGTTGGCTTTAGTCTGGGTTGGTCGCGGGGATTTTAGCGCTGAAGAATGGGATGACGCTCTTGCGACCGCAAGTGATCGTCACAATGGACGCGAAGCGAAGTACCTGCTCGGCATACCGCTCTTGGGCGACTACATAGAAGAAGGTTTGGAAACGCTCGGCATCGAGTTTGAAGCCTACGATAATGAATAAGAAAAATTGATGTTTCCATTGATCGTTGTGTTTTGACGGCGTCGTAGCTGGCGGTTAGTCTGCGCGGCAACTAGGGAAAACGGGTGGTTCGCCACCTTGAAGATAAAATTCAAAGCATTGGAGGATTTCATCATGCTTCAGAAAAATCTGGATCAGAAAACGGATTTCTATATCGACGGTGCATGGCGGTCCCCGCTTGAAGCAAAGACCATAGAAGTCATCAATCCAGCCAATGAGAAGCCTTATGCAGCGATTTCTGCTGGCTCTTCAGCGGATATTGATCTCGCTGTTGCTGCAGCGCGCAAAGCGTTTCCTTCTTGGAGCGAAACGCCTGCTGAAGAACGTATTGGCTATCTGCGCCGAATTGTTGAAATCTACGAGCGTCGCCTTGAAGAAATGGCCCATGCTATTTCCAAGGAAATGGGAGCTCCAATCAAGCTTGCGCGCGAATCCCAGGCTGCCGCCGGTCTCTCGCATACCAAGGCTTTCATCGCTGCTTTTGAGAATTTCGAATTCGAAGAAATTCTATCGCCAAAGCATCCTAATCAGGCCATTTTGCATGAACCCATCGGCGTTTGCGGACTGATTACGCCATGGAACTGGCCGATGAATCAGATCGCACTCAAGGTTATCCCCGCTCTTGCTGTTGGTTGCACGGTCGTACTCAAGCCATCCGAAATTGCACCAATGTCGGCAATGCTTTTCGCCGAATTCGTCGATGAAGCCGGTCTGCCGAAAGGCGTATTCAACCTCGTCAACGGCGAAGGTCCAGTCGTTGGCGAAGCAATGTCACAGCATCCTGACATCGACATGATGTCATTTACAGGTTCGACCCGTGCTGGATCTGCAGTCTCGCGTGCAGCGGCTGCGACCGTCAAGCGCGTTTCGCTGGAACTCGGCGGCAAGTCACCAAATATCGTTTTTGCTGATAGTGATCTGGAAAAGGCAATCGAACGTGGTGTGAACCATTGCTTTGAAAACACCGGTCAGTCCTGCAATGCGCCAACACGTATGCTCGTTGAACGATCGATCTATGAACAGGCAGTCGAATTTGCCAAGAAGACTGCCGCCAAAACCGCAGTCGATGACCCGTCCAAGGATGGTGAACATATTGGCCCGCTGTCGTCATCAATCCAGTTCGAAAAGGTGCAGGCGCTGATCCAGAAGGGTATTGATGAAGGTGCGCGTCTCGTTGCAGGTGGCATCGGTCGACCCGATGGCATCTCCGAAGGTGATTTCGTCAAGCCGACCATCTTCGCCGATGTAAACAACGAAATGACTATTGCACGGGAAGAAATCTTCGGACCGGTGCTGGCGATGATCCCCTTTGATACGGAAGAGGAGGCCATCGCTATCGCCAATGATACGCCATATGGCCTGGCTGCCTATATTCAGACAGGCAGCCCGGATCGCGCAAAACGCGTGGCGCGTAAACTCCGCGCTGGCATGATCCAGATCAACGGAACTGCGCGTGCGCCAGGTAGCCCGTTTGGCGGCTACAAGCAATCCGGCAATGGTCGCGAAGGCGGCAAGTGGGGTCTGGAAGACTTCATGGAAGTCAAGCTGATCAGCGGCTGAGCGCAACGAATATGTCGAAATGAAAGCGCCGGGTTTCCGGCGCTTTTTTCCTTGTCCTGCCAGCTACTATAGGCGCCTATCGGTCACAAGGTATTCTAGGTATCGCATCGGTTGCGTGTGTCGACGACTACACACCAATTAACCGTCAAGTAGGCTATCCGTAAACTCATCCCAGCTTCAGGCTTGCGAGCCTTGGAAAACACTGGAGATCTTGATAGGCGTGCAACATCCGGATGCGGACGCAGTCGCCGTTTCAGATTGTTCTTCCTACTTCACGCAACCACGTATTTCTTGGATGATCCTTCACGCTGCTGCAATCTGCCGGACCACATCCATCTCATATATGATAAGGCCACGACATACCTTTAGTATTTTATGAGCATATCGTGATAAAATACTGTAATATATCGCATATACCGCTTCGTATTTTTATAGAAAATACCTCCTTGTCTTTACTTAATTCAGATCAGCGGCGAATGCATACCCTCTTGATAGGCTATACAGCATATTTCAAACAGCGCTCTAATGTACTTACACCACTGCCTTAGCGACCAAGGATTCCGTGAATAATTCCCTTGCCTGAACGCAACGACACATCTTGCAGAACCTGACCAGCTTTATGTTCATTGGTCCTTATCAGCAATCGCACTTCGACGGCTGGCGGTGTCGATCCGGATTTGCTCCACTTCAGCCGCCGATGTAGACAACAAAACAGAAGATTGCGCGCACACACCCACAGGCAATCAGTGTTGATGGCGTGCTTTCCAAAGTTCTTCCGCCTTTTTGTAAAACTGTCCGTAACTATCATTCTCCGCTTTGACGACAGTCATGAGCGCCATTGCTGTAGACGCGATTATCGTAAGCTCTGCACGCTCATCAATCGCGGCACCCGACCAGACGGCGAGCCAGTATTCGAATGAAGACAGGCTGGAATGTTTGTCGGTTCCTGCTTTCGACAAGGTTGGCAATGTGAGATCTATTTTCTGTCCGCCGAGCCATCTAAAAACCGTATGCGCATGGTGAGGCACCAGCTCCGCCACATCGCGGCTCGTCGACACAACCGAAACAGACTGCAAATCCAAGAGCGCCGCTGCATCGCGATGCAGCTCACGATAGGTCGGTTGAGTAACGCCAAGGAACGATGCGGAGAGCTTCATGGGGTTAAGCAGATGCGCAAGGCTGTTGATCGAAGATCTCGAGTGAAACAGAGGATAAAGCGAGAGCAGCGCGTGAACCTGCGGTGCAAAACCAGCTAATGGCATGAAACAGATGCCATGCGCTTGCAAAGCACTTTCAGCCAAAGATAGTGAACCTGTAACCGGGATGTTGACGGATTCTGCCGCAAGCTCCAGCTTTCCGGAAAGCTCGCCAGTTCCGCAATTGCCATGCAATACGACGGGATAGCCCGCGCGTGCAACAAGGATCGCCGCCAACATAAACCATGGAGACTGATGCGAATTCGGTGAAAGATATGCAGGCCAATCGAGTGCTGGTCCACCTAATTCAGCCTTTGTCGAGTAGTATTTTCGAGCTGCATTAGCCATCCCGGCAAGTTCAGGCGCCGTTTCACCTCGATAATGAATAAGTCTCAATAAAGCACTGATTTGCATAGGGTCTGCCTCACCCGCAAATATCGTGGTGAAAGCATCTTCTGCTTCGAACATTTCGAGTGGGCGCGTGTGACCAACCTTGCGTCCCGTGATCGCAATATATTTTGCAAGCCGCCGGACAGGGTCATTCTCATCCTGAATATTGGCAAATTGTGCTGCAAGCTGTTCAGGTGTCGGATGGTTTTCGAGCTCTACCACTTTACGAATACCAAGCGGCGGAGGCGCAATGATAGCGCTTGCCCTCTCCCAGCCCTGTTTTCTTTTGCAATGCGTTTCCACTGCATCCCTGCCATCGAAGCTCATAAGCGCTTCAGCTTCATTGGCCAGTCTGCGCAAACGGCCACGTAAAGCTTCAGCTTTTGGGGTTGCAATCATGTTGCGACCAGAACGAACGAGGATCGGGTCGTCGAACTTCTCTCGGATTTGTCCAAGTAGCCGGCTCATGGCCGCAATACTCAAACCCATTTGTTTTGCAGCGCCACCGACACTGCCTTCCACAAGAAGTGAATCCAGTGCAATGAGCAATCTCAGTTGCCCCAGTTTCAGGCTCTCGCCCGCCACTTTCTCAACCTCTGCCTGCGTTTTCATTCGCTTGCCCGACATTGCTCCGACATCCGTTCAGTTGCGTTTTCTGGAACTTGGAACTGTTATAAATCATGATGATTGACGTCACGTTATTGCCATACATAAGGAGAGCTGAAAACTCAACTTTAAGGGTGATATTTATGACCAGCTTGTTTCGGGGATTGCGTACCAATGGTTCGCAGAACAGGCAATTGGCCAGCGGATCGTTTTTTGCAAAAGCCATTCTTGCGGGCACATGCCTTTCGACAGCACTCATTCTAAGCAGTGTAGCTTCTTTCGCACAGACCGCGACCAACGCGGAAGAAGAAGCCGCGAAAAAGAAACAGGCTGGAACCCAGGCGACCGAACAAGTAAACGCGGCCGGTGGTATCACGCTCAATCAGATCGTTGTTTCGGCGACGGGTTTCGAGCAGAACATCACCGATGCGCCAGCGAGCATTTCGGTTGTCCCGGGTGAAGAACTTGAGAAAGGCTCTTATCGCGATCTCGGCGATGCATTGCGCGACGTTCAAGGTGTTGCTGTGACGGGGGCTGCAGCAGAACGTGATATCTTTATTCGCGGACTTCCGGGAACCTACACGCTGATCCTCGTTGACGGAAAGCGTCAAAGCACGCGTGATGCGCGCACCAACGGCAACTCCGGTTTTGAACAGAGCTTCCTGCCGCCAGCCAACGCTATTGAACGCATCGAAGTTATTCGTGGCCCGATGTCATCGCTTTATGGTTCCGACGCCATGGGTGGGGTGATCAACGTCATCACCAAGAAGGTTTCGGACAAGTGGAGCGGTTCGCTGAGCTTCGACACCACGGTTCAGCAGCACTCGAAGTTTGGTAATTCGCTACAGGGCTCATACTACATGACCGGCCCTCTCGTTCCCAATTTGGTTGGCGTGCAGCTGTGGGGGCGCGGTCTCAAGCGTCAGGAAGACAAGATCATCAGCGGAACGCCTGAGCAACGCGATATCGATATCACCGGTCGCGTGACGATTACGCCGAACGCCGATCACGACATCGTTTTTGAAGCTGGCAAGACGCGCTTGCGCCGCGATTCATCGGTTGGAAACACGATCAACCCTGTAGCCACCGGCAGCACCGCACCGCTCGACACTTATAATATGAACGACCGAAACCACTGGTCGATCAGTCACACAGGCCGCTGGGGTCCAACAACTTCCGAATTCTCTTTCATGCAGGAAACTGCTCAGAGAACAAACTTTACCTGGAACAATGCTCGCGGTGATTTTGTAGAAAGCCTGCGTTCACCGCATATCCGCAACTCTACACTGGACGGCAAGTTCACCACGCCGTTCGAGCTTTATGGCAACCACACGCTTGTAACGGGCGGTCAGTTCATCGAGGGCACCCTGACAGATCAGAATCCGGGCCGTCGTACAGGCTTGGACGAAGAGTTTACGATCAAGCAGTGGGCGCTTTTCGCTGAAGATGAATGGTGGATCACTCCAGACTTCGCGCTAACCGGCGGCCTGCGCATGGATCACCACGAAATCTATGGTTCGCATTGGAGCCCTCGCGGCTATGCAGTCTGGCACGCCACGGATCAACTGACCCTTAAGGGCGGCATTTCAACCGGCTTCCGCGCACCTGAGATTCGCACTATTGCACCTGGTTATGCTTACACGACTGGCGGCGGCAACTGTACCTATGGCCCGACTGGAAACTGCGGCGTCATTATCGGTGATCCAAACCTTCAGCCCGAAAAGAGCACCAGCTATGAAGCCAGTGCACTGTGGGACAACCAGCAGGGTCTGCGTCTCGGTGCGACCTACTTCTACACCGATTTTAAAGACAAGATCGCCAGCAACATTCAGTATGACCCAATCACAGGTCAGCCACTGCGCTGGGCCCAGGACCCGAACTACGTTCTCTATTACAGCTACAACATCGATGAAGCTACAATTCAGGGTGTAGAACTGACGGCAGATTGGGAAGCGACTGACACGATTAAGCTCCGCGGTAGCTATACTTATACCGACTCAGAACAGAAGACCGGCGAATACGCAGGTCTGCCTCTGGCTCGTACGCCAAAGCACATGGCAAACATCCGTGCAGATTGGGAAACGCCAGTCGACGGTCTGACTGCCTGGGCGGCTGGTAACTATCACGGCCCTGAAATCAATGCTGGTCTGCGTATCGGTACCGTGGGTGAGCCATATGCCTATAACAGCAGAGGTCAGGTCATCGCCCGAAAATATAAGGGCTATGCCACTTTCGACCTGGGTGGCTCCTATGAATTCAGCGAGAATGTCACGCTCAATGCTGCCGTCTACAACATATTCGACAAAAAGGTCACAGTGGACGAAATCAACAACGTGGTTGAAGGCCGTCGTCTCTGGCTCGGCATGACGTCACGTTTCTAACGCACATTATGACGCCAGCTGATTTTAGGGCTGGCGTCATTTCTTTATGGAATGGATGCTCTCGTGAGCCAGACAAAGAACTTAGTCTTAAAGGTATGCCTCATGTTCGGATGCATTCTCGTGAACGCCTCCGCACATGCCGGAAAGCCACAAGTCGACTCCTTTGATTTGCAGGCGAACGGCATCGACTATCGAATCTTCGTGGCTGCACCCGCTGAAAAAGCGCCTGCCAGTGGCTTTCCCGTTGTCTATATGAGTGATGGCAACCGGATGTTGCCAATCGCAGCCAAACTGATGGAAGATAGTCCTCGGCTCAACGCGGTGTTTGTCGGCATCGGTTATCCAACCGAAGACAAGGACGAAATTGTCCGCCTACGCTACTTCGACCTTACGCCTCCGACACCAGACGAGTTGATCCCTGTTCAGACCAATATTCCGAAAACTGGCGGTCGTGACGCGTTTTTCGATTTTATTGATCATCAGGTAAAAGCCGAAGTCGAAAAGCGTTTTGCTATCGACAAAAACAAGCAGGCTCTTTTCGGGCATTCGCTGGGTGGCCTTTTCACGCTTTATGCGCTCTTCAATCATCCGGATTCATTTCAGACTTATGCCGCCGCAGACCCATCGATCTGGTGGAATGGACGCTCGATTCTCACCGACAAGGATCGGTTTGTGGAGGCATTCAAAGCCGATCCGAAACCGATGCGGCTGCTTGTTGAATCATCCGGCAAGCGCGGCGAACGCCCAGGTCAGTCAAAAGAAGATACTGAGCGTCTGAAGAAGCTGCGCGGCGGACCTTCGGGTGCAGACATTCAGACCGAGTTGAAACAACTTCCGGGCTTTGAGGTCGCCTATCGTCGCTTCGACAACGAAAGCCATGGTTCGATGATACCGCTTACGGTCGAAGATAGCTTGAAATTCATCCTGCTCAATGAGAGCCCAGACGAACAAAACAACTGAATTGTGGTCTTCCGGCTTTGACTGGAAGAAAACCGGACTATAAAGCACAAGATTGACGAAAGGATTGAACGCCATGCTGAAAATCAGCCGACATTTTTCCCGTCTGTTTGGCGCAGCACTTGTTGCCACAGCCCTTGCCTCCGGCGCGAACGCTGCTGATGTGGCAGTCAAACACGCCCAAGGCGAAACAACGGTTGCGACAAATCCTGAAAAAGTCGTGGTGTTCGATTTTGCAACGCTCGACAATCTTGATCGCCTTGGCGTGAAGATCATCGGTGTTCCTGGCAGCATAGCTTTCCCGGAATATCTCAAGAAATACGACGGCGCAGATTACACGAAAGTCGGCACGCTTTTTGAACCTGACTATGAAGCGGTCAATGCAGCCGAACCAGACCTGATCATTGTCGGCGGTCGCTCGGCTGCAAAATATGGTGAGCTCGCAAAGATTGCATCGACCATCGATCTGACTGTTCCAGCCAAGGAATTCATTTCCGGAACCGAAGCCAATATCGAAAAGCTGGGCCAGATTTTTGGCAAGGAAACCGAAGCCAAGGCTGAAGTCGACAAGCTCAATAGCGAACTCGCAGCACTGAAAGAAAAGACCAAGGGCAAAGGCAAAGGCCTGATGATCCTGACGTCCGGCGGTAAAATCAGCGCCTATGGTCCGGGTTCACGCTTCGGCGTATTGCATGACAGCTTCGGCGTTGAACCCGCAGCACCCGATCTTTCTGTTGGCAATCATGGCCAGCCAGTCAGCTCAGAATTCATTCTTGAAACCAATCCGGATTGGCTTTTCGTGCTCGACCGCGATGCAGCCATCGGTCGTGAAGGCACCTCTGCCAAACAATTGCTCGATAATGAACTCGTGCGTCAGACCAACGCCTGGAAGAACGATCAGGTCGTCTATCTGAACGCGCAGAACTGGTATCTCGTTGGCGGTGGCCTGGGTGCACTGCACAACACGATCCAGCAGCTTTCAGCGGCTTTTGACAAAGCGAAATAATATCTTCTGACCCAGTCATTTCGGGCCGCACAATTTGTGGCCCGATTTCATGACAAGGCAAGAGAACAGGAATTAAGCGTGAAGGCACTCGCCGCAGCTATCGTTGTTGTCGTCATACTGGCTTTTATCAGCCTGTTTATCGGCGTCAGCGATGTATCGCTCACTACACTGTTTGGCGCAAATAGCACCGATCGGGCGGCAGAAGTTATGTTGGTCAGCCGGATACCTCGTACGCTAGCAATCATTCTTGCCGGCATGTCGATGGCTGTGGCCGGAATGATCATGCAGATGCTGACACGCAATCGTTTTGTTGAGCCATCGACAGCCGGAACCGTTGAATCTGCAAGCCTCGGCATTCTGCTTGTCATTCTGTTCGCACCTGACACACCAGTTTTCGGCAAGATGCTGGTAGCATCCGTTACGGCCCTTGCTGGTACAGCCCTTTTTCTGCGCATCCTGCGCAGCATTCCGTTGCGTTCGGTACTGGTGGTGCCGCTTGTCGGCATCATGCTGGGCGGCGTAATCAGCGCCGTGACGACCTTCATCGCCTATCGTTATGATCTGCTGCAAGCGCTCAATTCGTGGACAACCGGCGACTTTTCGGGCGTGCTGCGCGGTCGTTATGAGTTGCTGTATCTTTCATTCGCCCTCACCGTCATCGCATATATTGCCGCTGATCGTTTCACAGTCGCTGGCATGGGCGAAGATTTCACGACTAACCTCGGTCTCAACTATCGCCGCGTCGTGACCCTCGGGCTTGTGATCGTGTCTATGGTCAGCGCCAGCGTGGTTGTGACGGTTGGAATGATCCCTTTTCTGGGCCTCATCGTACCAAATGTGGTCAGCATGTTCATTGGCGATAATATGCGCCGCGCTGTGCCATGGGTGGCCGTGCTTGGCGCTGGACTGGTGCTAGCCTGCGATATCGTCGGGCGCCTCATCCGTTTTCCCTATGAAATCCCCATCGGCACGATGATGGGCGTCGTCGGCAGCGCGATCTTCCTCTATCTGCTTTTGCGTCGGGGATCACGCCTTGCTTAAACGTCCCTGCTTCGTCATCACACTTCTTTCGATCCTCGTCATTATTTCCTGCGCAGCCTTCATGACACTGGGAGCCAAGGGCAGTTGGTCATTCATTTTGACTTTCCGCGGCACCAAGCTTGCGGCAATGGTGCTGGTTGCCTATTCGATTGCTGTCTCGACAGTGCTGTTTCAAACTGTCACCAACAACCGCATTCTCACTCCCTCCATCATGGGGTTTGATGCGCTTTATATTCTGATCCAGACTTTGGCAGTTTTCGCCTTTGGCGCTATCCATGTGAACGGGGTCGGTCCAAATGGCCGCTTCTTCGCCGAGACGGCAATCATGGTGGTCTTTGCCAGCACACTTTATGCTTGGCTGTTTTCAGGTGCGGCACGCAGCCTGCATCTGGTCATGCTTGTCGGCATTGTGTTCGGTGTCTTCTTCCGAAGCCTCTCCAACCTCATGCAACGCATGATCGACCCGAATGAATTCGCCGTGCTTCAGGACCGTTTCTTTGCAAGCTTCAACAGCGTCAACGCGGATATTCTGTTGCTCGCAGCAATTATCGTGGCAGTGGTCACGCTTTACGGCCTGCGTTTTCTCAATGTCTTTGATGTTTTATCGCTGGGACGCGATCCGGCAATCAATCTGGGCGTCGATCATAGCCGCGTTGTGCATCGCATTCTGCTGATCGTCACGATCCTTGTTTCCGTCTCAACCGCACTCGTTGGCCCTATCACCTTCTTCGGCCTGCTTGTCGCCAATCTGGCTTACATGATTGCTGGTTCATCCAAGCATCGTATCGTGCTGCCTATTGCTGTATTGCTCGCAATCCTATGCATTGTCGGCGGACAAACCATTCTTGAGCGCGTTTTCTCGTTCAATACTGCGCTCAGTGTCATCATCGAGTTTCTGGGCGGGCTCGTCTTTATCATCCTTCTCGTCAGGGGAAACGCACGTTGATCGAAATAAACCAGGTCAGTAAATCCTATAGAGATGCGATCGTCGTTGATGATGTGACGCTGCAATTGCCCGCACGTGGCATAACGTCGATCATCGGACCGAATGGTGCTGGAAAGTCCACCTTGCTTTCCATGGTCAGCCGCCTACTTCCCATGTGTAAAGGCCGCATTACCGTCGATGGGCTGGATGTATCGACCACGTCGGGTGATGTGCTGGCAAAACGACTTTCGATCTTAAGGCAGGACAATGCCATTAACTCGCGCCTCACAGTGCGCGATTTGGTGACTTTCGGGCGTTATCCGCATTCCAAGGGCCGCCCAACACGCGAAGATCTCGACCACGTTGATCAGGCAATCGGCTATCTCGAACTTGAAGAGCTAGGCAACCGTTTTCTCGATGAGCTTTCGGGCGGACAGCGCCAGCGCGCTTTCGTGGCGATGGTTCTCTGCCAGAACACAGATTACGTTCTGCTGGATGAACCGCTCAACAATCTCGACATGAAGCACTCCGCTTCGATGATGAAACTGCTGCGGCGGGCGGCAAATGAACTGGGCAAGACAGTCGTGCTGGTGCTGCACGACATCAATTTCGCATCCTGCTATTCCGACCATATCGTTGCGATGCGCAAGGGCAAGGTCGTCCATCAGGGATCACCGGAAGAACTCATTCAACCGGATATTCTGCGCGATATTTACGAGATGGAGATTGCCGTCGAAATGATCGGCGGCAATCGCATTGGCATTTACTATCTTTAGAGCGCCGATCCGATTAAATCGGCTCAACGCTCTAAAATTTTCTTTAACGCGCATCTTTTCCGAAAACCGTTACACACTTTTCGGGATGCGCTTTTAGTTAGGCAATCGGCTCGCTCGGAAAGAGCAGCTGCAAGGCTTCATAAGCCGAGAGCACGGTTTCCATCTGCGCCGTATGGCCTTTGACAAAGGCATCGCCATAGATGGTTTCGTCCGGATATTCGGTAATCAGCGTCAGCGGAACTGTGTGACGATCATCAACACCGACCATACATGGGAAGCCGTTGATAATGCGGAAACCTGTTTCGCCTGCATGTTGCTCGAAAAGCTTGATTTGCGCATCGTTGTAATCAAGCAGACCATCGATGGCACCAAGATGCCTGGTCACATGATCCATCAGCTGTTCGGCTTCTTTCTCCCACGTCGCATGATGGCGAATAATCAGGAAGAAGCCTTTTGGCAACGTCCACATTGCAAAGGATTGTGGAACATATCCAGACAGCGGGCGTGTCCATTCATGCGACGGATAGCCATGCAGATTGACATGCAGCTTCGCATTGGTGCGCGCCTCCGCCTCTACACGGATTGCTTTCTCAAAAAGCCCCTCGCCGCTGCGATATTCAAGATCATCGCCAAGAGCCGTATAGCGCGACGCGTGATGCATATGATGTGGCTGCAAAACGCACAGACGCTTATGGATTTCATACCCGTCCGGGTTTTCCTGCGGCGAGATCGTGAAGTGCGCGCCATCGCGTGCGCTAAGACGGCTTGCGGCACGCAACGCTCCGACGATGCCAGTTGTTTCATTGGCATGTTGCCCGGCACTGATCATCATCGCCGTTTCATGGCCCGAAACATAGGTCGCGCGCACGCTGCGACCTGCACGGGTCTTAGCTTCAAAAGGTGTGCCGCCAAGCTTTGCAATCTCTCTGCGGATCTGGTCAGCCGAAAGAGGAGCCTGCGCATTTTCCAGAACTTGCTCGGCAGTCAGCGCATCTGACGTTGCCAGCGGACGTGTTTCCACTCTAACGGTTGGCTCTGCATCACGGAAGCGGACTTCGGGTACGATCTGACCGGGCTGCAAGCCACGATCACCGACGGGGCGACCAGACTTTTTCTGGAAAACTTCGAGCAGCGAGAAATAGATATCTTCGTGCAGAGCTTCCGTCAGGCTCAGCGCTTCCTCATCATAGGCAATGCGTCGATCAGTGATCGGCAAGTTGACCGAAATGTTCAGCTCTTCAAAATAGGGCTCGCCCCTGCCCCAGTCATGGGTGGCAATGGTCGAAATCGTATCGTGAAACAGCTTTTCATAAGCGGTTTCAAAGCGCGCGTTCTCACTGCTACCTTCATGTTCGACAATTAGCCAGCCCGTTGGTGAGACGAGCGTTTCGCCGATAAAATCTTCATGCACGCGATTGGGTGCGAAAACACGGTGACTTTCATTGCGGCCATCGGCAAATCTCAGATCGACTTCGTAAAAGAAATCGTCGTTTCCGGACGCACTGAAGCTGATCAGCGCTTCTGGTAGGAGTGCTGTCAACGGGTAGGTTTCCAGCAGAAAACGGTTCTCTACGCAATTGTCATGGCGTGGATAGCGAATTGTTGCAGCCGTTAGTCCTGTCCCATTCACTTCTTCAAGAAAGAAATGCAGAAGCGGTTTATAGGATGAACGAACACGCGCATCGATGCCCGCTTCGCGCAGCTTTGTTTCAGCAGCAAAGCGGCTTGGCTGGTCATCGAACAGCCAGACCTTCACTTTCGCGCCACGCATTTCCGGCTTTGAAAGGCGTTCGATCAGTAAATTGATTGAACGCGGATAGGTCTTTTCAAATATCACGCTCATCGCGAGGTCCTGCCGGTTGGATCGAGGCTGTCACGCAGCCAGTCTCCCAGAAGGTTGAGACCAAGCACCGTGAAAAGAATGGCAAGACCGGGGAACAGGCTTACCCACCATGCCGTCTGGAGATAGGTGCGGCCATCGGCCAACATTCCACCCCAGCTTGGAATGGTTGAATCAATGCCAAAGCCAAGGAAGGTCAGGCTGGATTCAAGCAGGATGTTGTTGGCGACATTAAGCGTCATCAAAACGATGACCGGTCCGAGCAGATTTGGCAGCAGGTGCTGGAAAATGATGCGCCAGTCCTTCACGCCAATAGCGCGCGCAGACAAGATGAACTCGCGCTCGCGCAGCGATAGCACTGAGCCGCGCACCAGCCGGGCATATTGCACGCATTGTGAAACAATCAGCAGGATGATCGTGTTGACCAGTCCACCGCCAAGGATAGCCATGAAGGTGATGGCAAGCAGGATAAACGGCATCGCAAGCTGCACATCGACAAAGCGCATGAGGGCCATATCCCAAAACCCGCGATAATAGCCTGCAACCAAGCCCATGATCGTGCCGATGATCACCGAACCAATGACGGAGATGAAACCCACAAAAAGTGAGATTTTGCCGCCGATAACGACACGCGCAAGCACGTCTCGGCCGAGAGGGTCAGCACCGAAAATATGAGCCGGATTGACGAATGGCGGCATCAGACGTGCCATCAGGTCGATCTTGTTCGCGCCTGCTGGAAACAGATAGCTCGAGAAAATGACCGCCAGACAGATGGTGCCAGTGAGAAGAAAACCAACAATAAATTCCAGACTGGCAAAGCGGGAATGCTGGAGTGTTGAGGTTTTGGTCGCCACTTTAGTCGCCATAGGCTCTACTCCGTACGAATTCGCGGGTCGACAAGGCCGTAAGCGATGTCCACCAGAAGATTGACGCCGATAATCAGCATCGAAAGGATTGCGATTGTTGCCTGCAAGACGGGATAGTCGCGTCCGGCAACCGCATCGAATGCAAGCGTGCCCATACCCGGCCAGTTGAAGACGCGTTCGACCACAACGATACCGCCCAGGAGGCCACCGAACTGCAAACCGATATAGGTAATCAGCGGAATAGCGCAGTTACGCAGTGCGTGCTTATAGAGCACCTTGTTTTCGCTCAGGCCCTTAGCGCGAGCCACCATGATATATTGCGACTGCAGCGTTTCGAGCATCGACGTGCGCACGAGGCGGATGTTGGTTGCAGTCAGAATAATGCCCATGGTCAGCGCAGGCATCACGAAGCTAGCTATACCGCTCATACCACTTGGCGGTAGCCATTGGAGATAAATGCCGAACAGCAGAACCAGCATCGTCGCAAGCCAGAAGTTCGGGAAAGACAGACCGACGAGCGAGCAGATTCGAATGAGCTGATCAGCCCATCTACCACGTGATACTGCCGCCTTGATGCCAAGTGGCACCGAAATCACGATGGAGACGAAAAGTGAGGCAAAAGCCAGCATAAGCGTGGCTGGCAGCGCACTTCCAACTAAAACGGAAACCTGTGTACCACCAAGGAAGCTGCGTCCAAGATCAAGTGTGAACAGACCTTTGAGAAATTGCCAATATTGAACAAGAAATGGTTGGTTCAAACCTAAACCCTCGCGGATGCGCTCGAGATCGGCTTCCGTGATACTGCCAGCACCTTGCGTCAACATCAGCGCCGGATCGCCAGTCAGGCGGATCGCATATGCGACAAGCAACGTCATTGCGATCATCACGAACAATGCTTGCAAAATTCGTTTTATAAGAAATCCAGCCACCAGAGCGCCTCCGAAATGCAGCGACAAGCCGATGAACGGCTTGCCGTATCAGTTGGTTTAATCGACGGTTACGTCGGTGAGACGCAGACGGCTATCTGGAACAGGCACGAAGTTTTTCACGCGCTTGTTGACGCCGAAGATTGCCTTCAGGTTGTAGAGCGGCATTTCGAGCGCGCGCTCGGCAGCATAATGCGCAATTTCCTGAAGCAGCTTTTCACGTTCGCCACGGTCGAGAACCGAACGCTGTGCTTCAAGCATCTTGTCGAGCTTTTCATCCTTGTCGTACGGGTTCCACTTTTCACCCGAATGGTACATCGAGTAAGCGGTATTATCGTAATCGAAGGTCCAACCACCCCATGCCTGCTGGAACATGGCACCCGTTTTGCCCTGTGGGATGATGTCATTGAGCAAAACATTCGTGTCATAGGGCTTGATGGTTGCATTCACGCCAACCATCTGCAGGAAGCTTGCGACTGCTTGCGCAACTTCGTTGAAGCTCGCATCCTGACCGCGCACGTCAATCTGCACCGTTGCTCCGGGCTGAACGCCTGCTTCTTCAAGCAATTTCTTAGCCTGTTCAGGATCATAAGGCAGCGGCTTCATATTTGGATCGAAACCAAACGACAGTGAACCCTGGAAGCTTGCGATCGCTTCAGCCTGCCCGGCAAGGATCGATTGGATGATCGCATCGCGATCCACAGCCATAATCAACGCCTTGCGAACTCGTTCGTCCTTGGTAATGCCATCTACGGTGTTGAAACGCAGTGCATAAACTGTAGGTCCAGAGGCTGTGACTAGTTCAAGCTTTGGATCGCCTTCGATCGTCGGGATCATTCCGATTGGGATAGTTGGCGGAATGACCAGATCAACGCGACCAGCTTGAAGCTCGGCTACAGCTGTCGAAGGCTCAGTAATGAAGCGATATTCAAGTTCCGAAAGCTTCGGAGCACCACCCCAATGGTCAGCAAACGCTTCCAGCTTGATGTTGACCTTTGGCTCATAGGATACAAACTTAAACGGGCCAGTACCGACTGGATGTGTGTTGAAATAATCATCACCCTTCTCGGTGATGTATTTGGGTGGAACAATCATCGCGCCGTAACCAGCAAGCTTGGTGATCAACACTGGATCTGGCGTCTTGAGGTGAAAATCGACGGTCTTTTCGTCGATGATCTCGACCTTTTCGATTGCGATATAGTTGGAACGCTGCGGACCTTTCGCGCCTTCCTCACCAAGCAAACGATCAAAAGTGAACTTCACCGCTTCAGCATTGAATGGCTCGCCATCGTGAAACTTCACACCTTCACGCAAATTGAAGCGGATACGCTTGCCTTCGTCGAGTTCTTCCCACGACGTTGCCAGACCCGGTACGATTTTCAGATCAGGACCACGATAGACGAGACCGTCAAAAATATTGGTTGCGACCGACGCCCAGTTGACGAGGAACGTATCAATTGGGTCCCAGCTGCCCGGGTCCTGCGGCGACGAAACGGTGAGCTTGCCTGCGGCGAAAGCTGGTGCCGTTGCGATCACAGCTGCTGACAGGACAGAAGTCAGAAGAGCAGCTTTCAGTGCTTTCCTTATCATTATTTTCCCCTTTGGGTTTAGTTGAAGCATTTCCAGCAAAAGTTTGAAGCGGTTTTGCGTTGAATAATGCGATAAAAAAGCAGCCATATCTCAGGCGCTTTCGGCGACGAAATGGCCCGATGAAACCTCGCGGTGATTGTAGATCGTCGGTTTGTCGTCGATCCGGCGCGTCGTGCTTGGAATTTCTCCTTCAAGCGCTGCGCGTTCGGTCCGTGCCGAAGGATCGGCAACCGGCACAGCTGAAAGCAGGCGTTGCGTATAAGGATGCGTCGGCGTTTCAAAAATCTGACGACGTGAGCCAAGCTCCATAATCTGTCCAAGATAGAGCACAGCAACGCGATGGCTCATCTTTTCAACCACGGCCATGTCATGGCTGATGAAGAGATAAGCCAACCCATGTTCTTTCTGCAGATCCATAAACAGGTTGATAACCTGCGCCTGAATGGAAACATCGAGCGCCGAAAGCGCTTCATCAGCGATGATAAGCTTAGGCTTTGAAGCAAGCGCACGCGCAATACAGATGCGCTGACGCTGACCGCCGGAAAATTCGTGCGGATAGCGCGAAGCGTGTTCCGGACCAAGGCCAACGCGTTCCAGTAGTTCCGCCACGCGCGCATTGATCTCCTTGTTGTTGTCAAGAAGGCCGTGGGTGCGGATCGGCTCTGCAATCGAGAAGCCAACAGTTTTGCGCGGATCGAGCGAGGCAAACGGATCCTGAAAGATATATTGCACTTCGCGGCGCATCTTATAGCGCTCCGAGGAACTCATCTGCGAATAGGCTTTGCCATTAAAGCGGATATCACCGGAAAGCGGCGACTGGAGTTGCTGGATCGTGCGGCCGATGGTCGACTTGCCTGAACCGGATTCACCGACAAGTGCCAGGGTCTCACCCGGATAGATGTCGAAAGCAACCTTCGAGACCGCATTGCAAACATGGGTGACTTTGCCCAACATGTTCTTCTTGATCGGAAAGCGCACGTAAAGATCATCGACAGCAAGAAGCGGCTTGTCGCTATACCGTGCCGTGTCCTGAATACGCTCTTCACCCGACAGAACAGGTACGCCATCGCGCATCACCATGACCGGCATACGCTTCGGGAACGCTTCGCCCGTCATGCTGCCAAGTTTCGGAACTGCCGACAAAAGTGTCTGTGTATATGGATGCTTTGGCGCGTCGAAGATGCGGCCAACCGGACCTTCTTCAACCTTTTTGCCCTTCCACATGACGACAACGTCATCCGCCATTTCAGCCACCACGCCCATATCGTGCGTGATGAAAATGACAGCCATTTCAAGCTCTCTCTGCAAATCTTTGATGATATGCAGAATCTGCGCCTGAATGGTCACATCAAGTGCGGTGGTCGGTTCATCAGCGATAAGCAGCTTCGGACGGCAAGCAAGTGCCATCGCGATCATCACACGCTGGCGCATACCGCCAGAAAGCTGGTGAGGATAACGCTTGAGAAGCCCTTCAGCATCTGGCAGGCGCACCATTTCCAGCAGCCGCTTGCCTTCAGCCAGAGCAGCACTCTTCGCCATGCCTTCATGCAGCATCAACACTTCAGATATCTGGTTGCCAATGGTGAAGACCGGGTTGAGCGATGTCATCGGCTCCTGAAAGATCATCGCAATGTCTTTGCCGCGAATGCCACGCATTGCTTTCTGATCGGCTTTCAGCAGATCGCGTTCACCGTCAGGACCATTGAAAAGAATACTCCCCTTCGGGAATTTCGCGCCGCTCATATCGGCAAGGCGCATGATCGAAAGCGACGTAATCGACTTACCCGACCCTGATTCACCAACGACAGCCAGCGTTCGGCCAGGAGCAACCGAAAAACTTAAATCATCGACGACCCGACTGGCGCCGAATTCAACACTGAGGCCCTCGACCGTCAGCAGAGGTTTTGAAACAGATAAGTTCAACTCGGTTCCGTTCAAACTTGTAACTCTCTTATAACGTGATGGCAGACCGGGTGGCCTGATTGAATGCACCCGACATGAAGCGCAATAAGGCGGCTACTTCAGATAGGGTTTCTTCAGACGGCCGTGCATTCGCAGTGGACTCAACCAGAAGGCGTTCGCGAATCTGCGCATAGCGAGCACACGCTTCAGCGCCCTTCTCCGTTATTTTGACCGTCTTTTCCTTGGATGCCTTACCGGTGGTAAGCAGGCCCGCTTTCTCAAGCTTGCGGATCGCATAGGTTGCAATATGTGTGTCTTCGATATCGAGCACGAGACAGATATCGGCCAGCTTCTTCTCGCGTCCGCGATGACGGATTGAATGCAGGATCAAAACTTCAATCGGAGAAAGCCCCGGCAGATCGGCAGCTGCCATGCAGCGAACCATCCAGCGAGAGAATGCGTGCGAAGCCAGAATGAGGCCGTATTCGACCTCTGACATGCCAGGCGAGCCGCCTTCTGCAAGGTGCGCAGACGAAACAATCGGCCCTAGAGAAGCAACAGAGCGTAGATGCTTTGGAAGAGAAACTTCATCGAAGCTCTGTTCTAGCATCTCTATGGGCGTTTCCGCCATTAACTCCGAGTCTCTTTTATTCCCCATTATTGCTGCTCCCTTATTTTTGTGAATTTTATGTCACCATCTTATCGACATTTTGTCAATAAAGTGGAAGTATGAAATTCTGAAAAGATTTTAAAATGCACTGTCTTCATGCATGAGGGAGCCAATAATGAGCGGAACGGGAAGTGGCGTGTGGGACTTCTGGATTGATCGTGGCGGCACATTTACCGACGTCATTGGACGCGATCCGGGAGGCAATCTGCATGCACGCAAGGTTCTCTCCGAAAACCCTTCAGCCTATCGCGATGCAGCCGTTCACGGCATCCGTTTGCATCTCGGCCTCAAGACGGGTGAGCCGGTTCCGGCTGGGTTGATCGGCGAAGTGCGCATGGGTACGACCGTTGCTACCAATGCGCTTCTCGAGCGCAAGGGCGAGCGGCTGGCACTTGTCACCACCAAGGGCTTCCGCGACGCTCTGCGCATCGGATATCAGGAACGCAAAAACATCTTTGCAACCGAGATCATTAAGCCGGAATCGCTGTATGACAGCGTAACCGAACTTAATGAGCGTATCCACGCCGATGGGACTGTCGAGCAGGCACTTGATAGCACTGAAGCAGAAGCAGCACTCCGTTCGTTGAAAGATCAGGGCTATAAATCTATCGCGATTGCCCTCATGCATGCCTACAAGTTCCCGGCGCACGAAGCTGAAATCGCACGCATTGCCCGTGAGATCGGCTTCGAGCAGGTTTCAGTTAGCCATGAAGTCTCGCCGCTGATCAAGTTGGTGGGTCGTGGCGACACAACAGTCGTCGATGCTTATCTGTCACCAGTCCTTCGACGCTATGTCGCACAGGTTTCCAACGAACTCGACGTTCAGCGCACCGGCGCACGCGTCATGTTCATGATGTCTTCTGGCGGCCTTACGGCAGCTGACTTGTTCCAGGGTAAGGACGCCATTCTTTCCGGCCCAGCTGGCGGTGTTGTTGGCCTTGCACGCACAGGCGAGACGGCGGGATTTGGACAGGTCATAGGTTTCGATATGGGCGGCACATCGACTGACGTTGCCCATTTTGATGGTGAATACGAGCGCGCATTCGAAACGGAAGTTGCTGGCGTTCGTGTCCGCGCGCCGATGATGCTGATCCACACTGTTGCTGCTGGCGGCGGCTCGATCCTGCATTATGATGCCGGGCGCTTCCGCGTGGGCCCGGATTCAGCAGGCGCCAATCCTGGCCCAGCCTGTTACCGAAATGGTGGCCCGCTTGCTGTTACTGACGCTAATGTCATGCTCGGCAAACTGATCCCTGATTATTTTCCGGCTATCTTTGGCCCCGAACAGAACCAGCCGCTTGATGTGGAACGCGTTCGCACGCTTTTTACTGCTCTTTCTAATGAAATTGGCGACGGCCGCTCACCAGAATCGGTTGCCGATGGCTTCATTCGCATTGCTGTTGCGAATATGGTCGAAGCGATCAAGAAGATCTCCGTACAGCGTGGCTATGACGTCACCCGTTATGCATTGAGTTGCTTTGGCGGTGCTGGTGGCCAGCACGCCTGCCTCGTCGCAGATGCACTTGGAATGAAGAACATTCTTCTTCATCCAATGTCCGGCCTGCTCTCCGCTTATGGCATGGGCCTGGCCGACATTCGCGCCACTCGGCAGAAGGCGCTCGGCGTGTCGCTCGATGCATCCGCTCCAGCAGCACTGAAAGCACTTGGTGAAGAACTGGTCTTGGAATGTGTGGCAGAACTTGCGACGCAGGGCATCGAACAAGCCGCAATTCAGCGTCATCTTCGTGCGCATATCCGCTACGCAGGCACCGACACGGTACTTTCCATCGAAGCAACCTTCCCTGCCGAGGACGATTCCGATCGTCTGCGCAGCGAATTCGAAACCGCGCACAAGCGCCGCTTCGGCTTCATTGCAGAAAATAAGGCACTGGTAATCGATGCGGTTGAAGTCGAAGCAGTCGGCGGCGGTGCGGGAGAAACCGAGACCAGCCTGCCGCTTGAAAGCGACCTTGAGGCTGAAACAGCCAAGCGCGCACGTTTCTTCTCGCAAGGTGATTTCCACGATGCTGGTGTCGTTATTCGCGAGCAGATTCAGCGTGGCCAGACCGTAACCGGACCTGCAATCATTATCGAAAAGAACCAGACGATCGTTATCGAAGATGGCTGGCAGGCACGCCTCACCAACTACGATCACATCGTTCTTACCCGCATCAAGGCTTTGCCGTCACGCAGCGCGATCGGCACTGAAGCCGATCCGGTCATGCTAGAGATTTTCAACAATCTCTTTATGTCGATTGCAGAGCAGATGGGCGTGACGCTCCAGAACACCGCCTACTCTGTCAATATCAAGGAACGTCTCGATTTCTCCTGTGCCGTATTCGACGCCGAGGGTAATCTGGTTGCCAATGCGCCGCATATGCCTGTGCATCTTGGTTCGATGGATGCTTCTGTTGCAACCGCAATCCGCGAGAACAAGGATATCAAGCCGGGCGACGTATTCCTGATCAACGCGCCTTACAATGGTGGGACTCACCTGCCTGACCTGACAGTCTGCACACCGGTTTTCGATGACGATAATCGCGAGATCCGCTTTTGGGTTGCAAGCCGCGGCCACCATGCTGATATCGGCGGCATCGCCCCTGGTTCGATGTCGCCGCTGGCGGTTAATATCGAGCAGGAAGGCGTCTATATCGACAACTTCAAGCTCGTTGATCGCGGCACCTTCCGTGAAGATGATCTTTCAGCTCTCCTGACCGGAGCAACCTATCCGGTGCGCAATCTAACGCAGAACGTCAATGATCTTAAAGCTCAGATTGCCGCCAATGAAAAAGGTGTAGCTGAGCTGAAAAAGATCATTGGTCTCTTCGGTGAAGACGTAGTGAAAGCCTATATGGGACACGTTCAGGACAATGCAGCTGAGAGCGTGCGCCGCGTGCTCGACAAGTTGCCTGATGGGCATTTCACCTACGAGATGGATCAGGGTTGCCAGATAGTAGTTCGCGTCACTATCGACCGTGATAAGCGCGAGGCGACAGTTGACTTCACCGGCACATCAGAACAGCGTCCAGATAACTTCAACGCGCCAGAACCTGTAACACGCGCTGCCGTGCTTTACGTGTTCCGCGTGCTTGTTGAAGGCGATATTCCGATGAACGCGGGCTGTTTGCGGCCGATCAAGATCATTGTTCCACAGGGATCGATGCTTTCGCCACGCTTCCCGGCAGCTGTTGTTGCGGGCAATGTGGAAGTCAGTCAGGCCGTCACCAACTGTCTGTTTGGCGCGACCAAAGCCATGGCAGCAGCACAAGGCACTATGAACAACCTGACATTCGGCAATGATGAATATCAGTATTACGAAACCATCTGTTCCGGCGCACCAGCCGGACCGGGCTTCAATGGTGCCGATGCGGTCCATACGCATATGACCAATTCTCGCCTTACCGATCCGGAAATTCTGGAAACACGTTTCCCCGTGCTTCTAGAAGATTTCCATGTTCGGGAAGGATCAGGCGGCAAAGGTAAATGGCACGCAGGCGACGGCACGAAGCGCACGATCCGTGCGTTGAAGACGCTCGACTTCGCGATCCTTTCAGGCCATCGCCGTGTTGCCCCTTTCGGTCTGGAAGGTGGTGAAGCCGGTCAGACCGGACGCAACGAAGTTCGTCGCAAGGATGGTACTATTGAAGTGCTGGGCAACTGCGATCAAACTGTACTTGAAGCAGGAGAAGCCTTCACTGTCATAACGCCAACAGGCGGCGGATTCGGGAAAGCTTAATAGCAAAACATGCGAATTAAAAATGCCGCCGTGAGGCGGCGTTTTTATTGATGTTTAGAACCAGAAATTGCCAAATCGCTATATACGGATTCAAATTGCCATTAGTGACGTTAAATTAGAAATAATTTCTCTTAGCTGGGCAAAGACTGCGATTTTAGACGCTACGTTAGAATTAAATTCCTGTATTTTACGTCTCATCGAATATTTTTACAGGTGACCTTACAAATGAAGTTCGCAAAAATCCTCGCAACGGTCGGTGTTCTTAACGTAGCTCTCTTCTCGACCGCAATGGCGGGCGAAAACCTCGATGCCATCAAGTCAGCCGGCGTGCTGAAGATTGGCACGGAAGGCACCTATGCACCGTTCACCTTCCACGATAAGGACAACAAGCTTGTCGGTTTTGACGTAGAAATCGGCGAAGCAGTTGCCCAGAAGCTTGGCGTTAAACCAGAATTTGTTGAAGGCAAGTGGGATGGCCTGATCGCCGGTCTCGACGCCAAGCGTTATGACGCCGTTATCAATCAGGTTGGCATCACCGAAGAACGTCAGAAAAAGTTCAACTTCTCAAACCCTTACATCGTTTCCAAGGTCGTTCTTATCGTCAATGACAAGAATGATACGATCAAGGATTTCGCTGATCTGAAGGACAAGAAGTCCGCACAGTCGCTGACCAGCAATTACGGTCGCATTGCCAAGGAAGCCGGTGCTGAATTGGTTGCCACCGATGGCTTTGATCAGTCGATCCAGCTCGTTTTGACGGGTCGTGCAGACGCCACGCTCAACGACAGCCTATCCTTCCTCGACTTCAAGAAGCATCAGCCGAATGCACCTGTAAAAGTTGTTGCTGAAAAGGAAAATGCAGACGCTTCGGGCATCATCGTGCGCAAGGGCGATGACGATCTCGTCTCTGCAATTAACAAGGCGCTCGACGAAATCAAGGCTGACGGCACTTACGACAAGATTTCTCAGAAGTACTTCGGTCAGGACGTCTCCAAGTAAGTTTCGGATAAGTGCAATTTAGGAAGCCGGAACATGTTTCCGGCTTCCTTTCGTTGTGGCTATATAGAAATCTAACGAACACCTATCTCCAGGAATCTTCCATCTAAGGACCGAACAAGTGCCCGATTGGTTTCAACTCATGGCGGATTCCCTGCCCACCCTGCTTTGGGCTGGACTGCTGTTCACCATTCCTCTGACAATTCTATCCTTTATCTTCGGACTATCGCTTGGACTGCTAACCGCGCTTGTGCGCTTATTCGCACCAGTGTGGGTTTCAGCTATTGCTCGGTTCTATGTCTGGATTTTCCGCGGCACACCTTTGCTGGTGCAGCTGTTCGTGATTTTCTACGGCCTGCCAAGTGTGGGGATTTATCTTGACGCCTTCACTGCTGCCGTGATTGGGTTCTCATTGAATGTGGGTGCTTACAGCTCCGAAGTCATTCGCGCAGTCATTTCCTCTGTACCAAAAGGCCAGTGGGAGGCAGCCTATTCCATTGGGATGAGTTGGCGTCAGGCGCTTACACGCACCATATTGCCACAAGCCACCCGCACAGCTGTCCCGCCGCTTTCCAACACCTTTATTTCGTTGGTGAAAGATACGTCACTTGCAGCAGCCATCACCGTGCCCGAACTATTCCAGTCAGCGCAGCGCATTGTCGCGACGACGTATGAACCGCTCATCCTCTACATAGAAGCAGCACTGATTTATCTGGTGCTCAGCACGATCCTGTCCAACCTACAGGCAAGGCTTGAAAAGCGCTTTGGTCGCTATGGCGGAACTCTGGAGACAAACGCATGATCGAGCTACAGCACATCGTCAAAAGTTTCGACAATGTTGTTATCCTCAACGATATCAATGTGAAGATCGCCGAAGGGACGGTGACGGCGCTTGTCGGGCCATCGGGCGGCGGCAAGAGCACGCTGCTGCGTTGCATCAATCTGCTTGAAATTCCGACTTCGGGAACACTGGTGTTAGGCGGCCAAAGCATTACGCTCGTCGCTGATCGCAAGCCAAGCTGGCAATCAGTGCAGTCGATCCGTCGCCAAACAGGCATGGTGTTCCAGAACTTCCAGCTTTTCCCGCATCAGACAGCGATACAGAATGTGATGGAAGGTCTGGTTACAGTCTTGAAATGGCCAAAGGCAAAGGCCCAGGAACGTGCGATGGAACTTCTGACGAAGGTCGGCATGGCTCATAAAGCAGATGCATGGCCCTCAACACTATCGGGCGGACAACAGCAGCGTATTGCTATCGCCCGCGCACTCGCGCCGTCGCCGCGTGTCCTTCTCTGTGACGAGCCCACCTCAGCACTTGATCCGGAACTTGCGTCCGAAGTGGTCGACGTTTTGAGCAAGCTTGCAAAAGAAGGCACGACCATGGTCATTGCGACACATGATTTACGCCTCGCCTCCAAGATCGCGCAGAATGTCGTATTCCTGGAATCAGGCAACATCGTTGAGACAGGCAGCGCTCACGACGTTTTCGCAAATCCTAAACGCGACCGCACAAAACAGTTTGTTGCTACAATTAACGCAGCTCATACCTACGACATATAGGAAAATATCCGGTCGTTTCTGTTAGTGATGAAGGGCTTTTGCATATTGCAAGAGCCCTTATTTATATCTGTCTTACTAATATCACTGGTGTTTTATCAATTTTCCAACGGCTGTTCCGGGCCCGCCCCTTGGTAAATGTCCAAAGCACTGTTACATTAGGGGCAACGTAAAAATTGAAGCGCCTTGATTGCGTCCTTTTAGGCTCGCGCGGCGCCATAAGGATAAGAACCTTGAAGAACCCCGAGGAGCGCCCTGCAGGAATGGCGCAACAAGGGGCGTCCGGCGGACTAGCGGGCAATTCAAAGACCCGGAATCCGTCCGAAAACGGCAAGCGCAAACCGCGCAAGAACGCTGTTTCAGAAGTCGGCAAGGCCACGCAAGCCTCCGATTCAGGACGCTCAGACACTGAAAGTAAAGGCTCTCAAAGCCAGAGGAAGCGTGCGCGCAGGCGCAACCGCGGGAAAATGGCTCGTGGTCCAGAGAGCCAAGCGCAAAAGACTGCTTCTGCTGAGACCTCCGCAAACGAAAAGCCCTCGGACGGCAAGCCTTCCGGGAAGCTATCGAATCGTCGCCGTCGTGCGCGCAAGAAGAAACAAGCTCTTCAACAAAGCAGCGTCACTCTTCACACCGATAACACGGCAAAGTCACAGAACGCCCCTGCACGCTCTGATTATAGTCAGACACCTCAAGCCAAGCGTAGTCAATCCGGATCGCAACAACCGCGCATCAGTGCACACGAAGCCCCGCTTTATGCGGCGCTCGATCTCGGAACCAACAATTGTCGCCTGTTGATCGCGTCACCAACGCGTCCAGGACAGTTTCGCGTCGTAGATGCCTTCTCACGTATCGTTCGTCTTGGTGAAGGTCTTAGCTCCACTGGGCGTCTGGGTGAGCACGCCATGGATCGTGCCATAGAAGCGCTCAAAATATGTCATGATAAGCTTGCCGCACGCAAGATCAGACGTGCTCGCCTAGTCGCTACCGAAGCCTGCCGTGCAGCGCAAAATGGCGACGCGTTTCTGGCGCGCGTTCGTGATGAAACGGGGCTTGAGCTTGAGATTATCGATCGTCAGACAGAAGCACGTCTAGCAGTTTCGGGCTGCGGCACGCTTGTAACGCGTGAAACCGACGCCGTTGTTTTGTTTGACATTGGCGGCGGTTCGTCTGAAATCGCGCTCATCGACGTATCACAGCGTCGTTCTCCACGTCTTGCAGAACACATTACCGCATGGACCTCCCTGCCCGTCGGCGTCGTCACGCTGGCGGAACGCTTCGGGGGACGCAATGTTACGCCGGAAAGCTTTGACGCCATGGTTGACCATGTCACTGAGCTGCTTTCAGGCTTTGCCGAGCGTCATTGTCTTGGCAAGCTTACTGAGGGATCACGGTTTCACCTGCTTGGAACGTCAGGCACTGTGACGACACTCGCCGGCATCCATCTTGGACTCGAACGCTATGATCGCCGCCGCGTCGATGGTATGTGGATGGGCTCGAATGACGTAACACAGATGACCCAACGTCTGCTGTCTTGGGATTTTGACGCTCGTGTTGCTAATCCTTGTATTGGCGCCGACCGTGCTGATCTTGTTTTGGCAGGCTGTGCCATTCTTGACGCCATACGCAATGTATGGCCGAGTGAAAAACTACTGGTTGCCGATCGCGGATTGCGCGAAGGCATATTAACGGAACTCATGTCGCGTGACGGTGCCTGGCGCCATAACCGCGCCCATACTGCCAAAACTGGCGGTAAAACCGACGTAAGAAACAGGCATTGAAGATGAGCAAAGCAGGCGGAAACAAAGGCGGCACGAAAACCGGCGGACGCGGCGGCGCGGGCACAAGCAATCTTCGCGTTCGTGTGAAGAAGAAAGCCGGAACGATTAAGGAATCCTCGCGTCGTTGGCTGGAACGCCATCTGAACGATCCTTACGTTCACAAATCAAAGCAGGATGGCTATCGCTCGCGTGCGGCCTATAAGCTGATCGAAATCAACGACCGCTATAATCTGCTGAAGAAAGGCCAACGTATTATCGATCTTGGCGCAGCTCCGGGCGGCTGGTCGCAGATCGCGGCCAAGATCGTCGGTTCGACAGATGAGAACCCGCAGGTTGTCGGCATCGACTATCTGCATGTTGATCCGCTGGCAGGTGTCATTTTGCTTGAGATGGACTTTCTCGATGAATCAGCACCTGAAAAGCTTATGGAAGCACTTGGCGATAAGCCAGATCTCGTGATCTCTGACATGGCTGCACCGACGACGGGTCATCGCCGCACAGATCATTTGCGCACTGTGCATCTTTGTGAAGTCGCAGCTGATTTTGCTGTTTCCGTGCTCAAACCCGGCGGCCATTTCCTAACTAAAACATTCCAGGGCGGCACCGAAAACGATCTGCTTGCTATGCTGAAACAGAAGTTCCGCTCAGTGCATCATATCAAACCGCCTGCATCGCGCGCAGAATCCGTCGAGCTTTATCTGCTCGCTCGCGATTTTAAAGGCTAGTTATCGGGATATATCAGAATGAGAAAGGGCGGCTTCAAAGCCGCTTTTTTATTTGCCGTTTGCTGAATCCGCGACTTCGAGTGCAGTCCGTTCCTTGCTCTTTGACTTGGTAGCTTTCGGGCCTGAAAGTTCATGCCCGGCATCTGGTGCAAGCTTTGCAAACCAGAAGAACGCCGTCGCAGACACCGCTGCAACAACGAAGAAGCCAATATGAAAATCTGCGAGCTGCAACGAAGCTCCGCGAAGGCCAGTACTGATTTCCAGAATTCCACCCGCCATGGCGACACCGAGCGCAATCGAAACTTGCTGCGCAACCGCTGTGATTGGCGTTGCCTGACTGGTTTTGTCATCGGGGATTTCAGCAAAAGCTAGAGCATTGACGCCCGTAAAGAACATCGAGCGGAAGAACCCACCGATCAGCAGGAACCCAACAATAACGCCATAAGGCGTTTCAGGGAAGAACAAGCCATTTGCTGCAATAAACCCGGCAGAAATCAGCGAACCATACATAAGCGTGCGCCGGAAACCGAACAGATTGAATACTCGCTTCGCTCCGAACTTCATGCTGATGGCACCGATTGCCGAGACAAATGTCATCATACCTGATTGGAACGGCGTCATGCCGAAACCAAGCTGGAACATGAGCGGCAACAAAAAGGGGATGGCGCCAATCCCAAGCCGGAAGACGCTACCACCAAAAACAGCCGAGCGGAAAACCTGATTATCAAAGAGTTTCAGGTTCAGCAGCGGATCAATCGTTAGCCGTGCGTGAAATATATAAAGCGCCGAGCTGATAAGGCCGACTGCTACAGTGACAAGCCCTATGACCGGCGGAAGTGCGGGACGACTGACAACTGACAGCCCAAACACCACACCCGACATCGCGATGCCCGACAAAAAGAAACCCGGCCAATCAAGCGGCTTGACGATCCTCTCGTCATTATCCGGCAGAAAGCGCGTTGCAAACCAGATGCCGATTAAACCAATCGGAACATTGATTAGGAATATCCAGTGCCACGAGAAAAAGGTCGTGATGAAGCCGCCCACTGGTGGCCCGACCAAAGGGCCAACCATTGCGGGGATCGTCAGCCAGGCCATAGCCGACACAAGTTCACTTCTGGGCGTTGAACGAATAAGCACAAGTCGTCCGACTGGCGTCATCATCGCGCCGCCCATGCCCTGCAGAAAACGCGAGACAACAAACGCTGATAGTGAATTCGATGCGGCACAGGCGACCGAACCGACAACGAAAACCGCAATCGCTGCACGAAAAACATTCTTCGCCCCGAATCGGTCCGCCATCCAGCCGCTGACGGGAATGAAAACCGCAAGCGCCACGAGATAGGCCGTCAATGCTAGTTTTAATGCGATGGGGCTGGTGCCGATATCAGCGGCAATAGCAGGAAGCGATGTTGAAATAACATTCGAATCCATCTGCTCCATGAAAAGAGCAATTGCCAGTACGAGAGGAACGATCCGGTTCACAGTGAAAATCCGAATAAAAGCAGAGAATTAAACACGACTTTGCCAGTCGATTATAGCTCCCGCTTTATGTAGCGTCCGTCCGAATTTTTCCAGTTAATTCGCCGTCACAATACGGTGACTGTCTTGAGATTTGAGAGTTGCCGACCCATCTCATGACATCTCACGCAGCGTTACATTCGTTCACATTTACGTAAAATGGGTTGCGTTACCCGTAACAGGCTGTTACATTTCGTTACAGTTCTCGAGCTTTAGAATCCGATGTGGAGGCGTCGTGGTTCAAGGAGGTAGAAAATGAATGACATTACTAGAACAGCGCTCGTTTATGGAATGATGATCATTTCACTAAACACCGCACTGGCAATTGGTCTTCTTGGGCTGGACTTCCTGCGCTAGACGCGGCATCCGCAAAATAGAATTTTGCCCTCCAGGCAAGCATGAAAAAGGGTGTTCCCGAGTTTGGGAGCACCCTTTTCATTTGAGCCTCAATGATCGAAGTCCGATCTTTTACCAACGCCAATTGCTTGGCTGATAAGCAAAACTTAGTCCCTCACCTAATTCGCACTTGAACGTTTCACCTTTGCCGATTTCTTCATGCGTTTTGGCTGAGAAGATCTTCATCGAGACAGTAGCCGTTTTATCCGGCAGCACTCGATAACGAATAAATTCGAAAATCGGTTTCCCGTCCATGGCGACGGTTTGATGTGTGTTGGAATAAACAATCGCCTGTTGGGGTTCACGCAAGCTCATGAATGCATCGATAACAAAACCACCGTCGATATTTTTGGATTTAATCGTCTCGCCCGAAATCTGCTCGCATTTATCCAATCGTAAGACAGACGTTGTTCTTTTTCCTGCGAATAGGTTGTGTTTCAATTCATCGAACGGGTTCATCTCCTCGGCATGGCCGACGTCACCTCCTCCAACGATCAGTGCCATGACTAGCAAGCTCGACTTCCAGCGCATATTTTAACCTCTGGTTCAAAAACATGCACTGGAAAGTAAACCTATAATCATTCGAGGCTATTCCAATAGATTGCTAACTATCCACTCGGCTTCAAGCGCATCCCGAAAAGTGCGAAGCAGTTTTCGGAATAAGATGTGCGTAAAACGAATAGATAGAGCGGTTCCTATGGTTCAGTATTGGCTAAAACCGCTCTAAAGAATACGCGCTTGTGTTTTCGGGTCGAAGAACACGGCCTTGTCGAGATTGAAAGCCAAGCGTGAACGCTGACCAGCCGCGATGCGTGCATCCGCACGAAGGCGCGCGACTACTTGCTTTCCACCAATCCGCGTCACCGCGAAAGTGTCGGAACCAGCCGGTTCAACCACATCAATAAGGCAATCCCCTTCCACAACCGAGCTTGCATTGCGATCAGCACCATCCGGATCTGTCAGCGCTTCCGGGCGGATACCGAAGATCACTTCCTGCCCTACAAAATCGCCAAGGCTCCCGGGGGCAACCTTCAGCGGCAACTTCAGAGCCTCGCCCTCGCCCTGTGTGAGCGTAATCGCAAAATCCGAGCCATTCTTTTCGACATTGGCTTTGAGCAGGTTCATCGCAGGAGAGCCCATGAAGTCAGCAACGAACATATTGGCCGGATTGTTGTAAATTTCGGCAGGCGTACCGAATTGCTGCAAAATCCCGTCTTTGAGGACTGCAATCTTGGTTGCAAGCGTCATGGCCTCGATCTGGTCATGCGTCACATAAACAATTGTCGTCTTCATGCGGTGATGCAGACGCTTGATTTCGGTACGCATATCCACGCGCAGCTTCGCGTCCAGATTGGACAATGGTTCATCGAACAGGAAGACCTGCGGATTGCGAACAAGCGCTCGCCCCATCGCAACGCGCTGACGCTGACCGCCGGAAAGCTGGCTCGGCTTCCGATCAAGAAGATGGCCGATCTGCAGAATATCGGCTACCTCCTGAATGGCCTTGTCGCGCTCAGGCTTTGGCACTTTACGAATTTCCATGCCGAAGGCGATATTACCACCAACTGTCATGTTTGGATAAAGCGCATAGGACTGAAATACCATCGCGATATCGCGCTGCGATGGATGCAGGCCTGATACCGAGCGGCCATTGATCGAAATATCGCCCGACGTAATTGGCTCAAGACCGGCAATCGTGTTGAGCAACGTAGACTTGCCGCAACCTGAAGGACCGACGAGGACCAGAAAGCCGCCTTCTTCGATTTCGATATTGATGTCCTTCAAGACCGAAACACTGCCGTATGATTTGTAGAGATCGCTAATTTTCAGAAATGACATATGAGACTTATCCCTTAACGGCACCGGACATCAGGCCGCGCACGAAGTAGCGCCCGGAAACGATGTAAACGATCAACGTCGGCAAAGCGGCCAGAATAGCGGCTGCGAAATGGACGTTATATTCCTTGACGCCTGTGGAGGAGGAAACGAGGTTGTTCAATGCCACCGTCATCGGCGTTGAATTTGCACCGGAGAAGGAAGCACCGAAAAGGAAGTCGTTCCAGATATTGGTGAACTGCCAGATGACCGACACAACGATGATCGGGCCTGACGACGGCAGGAGAATGCGCCAGAAAATCTGGAAGAAGCTCGCGCCATCGATCTGTGCTGCGCGCACCAGTTCGGTCGGGAACGCCTCGTAATAATTGCGGAAGTAGAGCGTCGTAAAGCCGATACCATAGACCACATGGACGAGGATCAGGCCCCAGATCGTACCAGCAATGCCGAGCATACCGAGCACACGCGCCATCGGGATCAGCACAATCTGAAACGGAATGAAGCATGAAAGAAGCAGCAACCCGAAGAAGATGTTGGAGCCACGGAACCGCCATTTCGTCAGCACGTAACCATTCAATGCGCCGACAATCGTTGAAATCGCAACCGCAGGCACGACCATCAGAATCGAGTTGATGAAGAACGGCTTGAGGCCGGTTGGCTGCACACCAATCTGTGCGGTTGACCAGGCCGAAAGCCACGGCTCAATCGTCCATTGCTGCGGCAGGCCTAGCATACCGCCCTGACGGATTTCATCCAGCGGCTTGAACGAGTTCACCAGCATCACATAGAGCGGCAACAGGTAGTAGATCGCAAACAGCAGCAGTGCGGAATAGATCAGGGCACGCGTGAGCTTGCCGCTGTTGATCGCATTTTCCTGGGTCTGAGCACTCATGAACGCGACCCTCCACGAATTTCAGAATAAAGATACGGAATGATGATTGAGAAGATCATCACCAGCATGATGATTGCCGACGAGGCACCAATACCCATCTGATTTCGTGTAAATGTGTAGGAATACATGAAGGTCGCAGGCAACTCGGTCGCCTGCCCCGGCCCGCCGCCGGTGAGCGCAATCACAAGATCATAGGCCTTGATTGCAAGATGAGCCAATACCACGAAAGCCGACAAAAATACCGGACGCATCAAGGGGATGATAATGCGACGATAAATCGTGCTGGTCGAAGCACCGTCGATTTGAGCAGCTTTGATGATTTCATTATCGACGCCGCGCAGACCTGCCAAGAACATTGCCATGACGAAGCCGGACGACTGCCACACAGCCGCTATCACAAGGCAGTAGATCGCCATCGTGTTGCTTTTGATCCAGTTAAAGGTGAAGCCTTCCCAGCCCCATAGCCTCATCGTGTGTTCAAGCCCAATGCCCGGATCGAGGAACCATTTCCATGCCGTGCCCGTCACGATGAATGAAAGCGCCATCGGATAAAGATAGATCGGGCGCAGGAAGCCTTCGCCGCGGATCTTCTGATCGAGCAGAATGGCCAGAAACAGGCCTATAACCGAACAAATGATGATGTAGAGCGATGCGAAGATCGCGAGATTGGTGACAGCACGCCACCAGTGCGGCAAGGCCCACAGTTTTTCGTAATTCGTCAGACCCACAAAGCCATAGGAAGGCAGCATTCGGCTGTTGGTGACGGAAAGAACGCCCGTGTAAATGATGAATCCATAGACAAAGACGAGGACGATGAGAAAGCTCGGTGCCAATACCAGCTTGGGCACGAGTTCCTGTAGTCGTCTGTTACGCTGCATATTTGCGCCACCCATTTCTGCGCTGCGCACCCGGTGCCGTTCAATTGCGGCGCTGTTGATGCGGGCTATTGTTTCAACGGCTGTATTGTCTGCCGTTCATTGCAATGAATTGTTCAGGCGAAAAATCCGCCGATAGTTCAATGAATTGTCATGCTTGAAAGGAGAGCGCCCGGAAGTGCCGGGCGCTCGCTTTTGCTTACTTCGCGCCTTCAACCGCGGAGACCAGTTCCTTGACAGCGTCTTCAGAAGAAAGCTGGCCATTGAACTGTCGGGTCACAACGTCATATATCGCGTTCTTTACGGAAGCCGGATTTGCATAGCCGTGAGCCATCGAGCCGAGCATTGTGCCCTTCCCTGCAGCTTCCTTCACGTCGGCGATGGCCTTTTTGCCGCAAGCGTCAAAATCGGTATCAGGCACGTCAGTACGTGCAGGAGCCGACCCCTTGACCACGTTAAAGGCCGACTGGAATGCCGGACTTTCAATGGCCGAAGCCATTTCGAGCTGCGCTGGCACCTTGTCTTCAGCAACCTTAAACATTGCGAACATGTCGGAGTTGAAGGTCACAGAGCCCTGTGTTTCAGGGTAACGCATGCATACAAAGTCTTCGCCTGGCTTCTTGCCAGCCTTGACGAACTCGCCCTTCGCCCAGTCACCCATGAACTGAACGCCAGCCTTACCTTCAATCACCATGGCCGAAGCAAGGTTCCAGTCACGACCGGAGAAGTTGTCGTCCACATAGGAACGCAGCTTGGTCATGCGGTCGAACGCCTGCTTCATCGTATCGCTGCCCAGAGTTTCTGGATCGAGATCAACGAAAGCTTTTTTGTAGAACTCAGGACCAAAAGAAAGCACAACAGCGTCGAAAATCGTAGCGTCCTGCCATGGCTGACCGCCGTGAGCAATCGGTGTTATGCCCTGTTCCTTGAACTTGTCGAGGAGGGCTACGAGTTCATCCCAGTTGGTTGGCTCTTTGCCGCCAGCCTTGTCGAGAGCAGCCTTGTTGATCCACATCCAGTTGGTGGAGTGAACGTTGACGGGTGCAGCAATCCAGTGACCGTCATACTTGGCGAATTCCTGCAAAGGTGCCGGAATTACCTTGTCCCAGCCTTCCTTGCCAGCAATCTCGTCGAGATTACCAAGCGCTCCCTGCTCTGCCCAATCGCGAATGTCGAAGCCGAGCATCTGCACAGCGGTTGGCGCATTGCCTGCAGTAACGCGTGCGCGCAGGACGGTCATGGCTTCCGTACCGCCACCGCCTGCAACTGGCATATCCGTCCAGCTGATACCTTTACCTTCGAGGTCTTTCTTCAGAACATCAAGAGCCGCAGCTTCACCACCGGCTGTCCACCAATGCAGAACTTCAACGTTCTGCTTGTCCTGAGCGCTGGCTGTAACAGGCGCCATTGCTGCAAGCATTGCACAGGCAGCTGTGCCCATTGCGGCCACTCTGAAAAATTTACGCATATGTCTACCTCCCGTAGAACTCTACAAAACAAAATTTCGTCGGACGTTATGCGAGTCTCAGACCCGCACATCCAGAAGAGCATTCAATCTGCTTTGAGACCTCCATCCCACTATGTTTCTCGCAGCTCCTCCTGCGATTGACAACGTTGTCTTTTTTGAACGAAAGCCTTCGCCCAAGACAAGATGTTCCCCTAACATAGGCTCAGATACTGGATGTGTGTCAATATGGTTTGAACAGAGAAGAGCGAAATAACACGTAACATCGATATCTGAAGCAGAAATTTTTATCTAAATAATAGAGCAAAAATAGTGACTTAGTCCGATTAAAATATTTCTGGCGACAAACTTTCACCACCTTATGAGAATGAGCCAAAAATTGCTGCCAAGGCACGCTGGCGTCAGTATAAATTTCCTGTGAGCGCACTGGACATTGCACTCTGAAATGCATATTTTTCGGCTGCTCGCACAATGGTGTGCGGGTTTGTTCTCGGGGCGGGGTGAAACTCCCCACCGGCGGTATGAAGAGAGATCTTCGAGCCCGCGAGCGCCTGCAGCAAACGCCTTTTGAGGTATAGTTTCAGGGTCAGCAGATCCGGTGAGATGCCGGAGCCGACGGTTAAAGTCCGGATGGAAGAGAGCGAAAGAGCGTTAAACCCGGCTATTGCGCGGGATTGCGTTCCTTTGTGCGCCCTGATTCTAGTTTCGTGAGGAACCTATGAACCAGAGCTATCCGAACAAGACAACTTTCAAAATCGCCTTCATTCAGGCTCGCTGGCACGCCGACATCGTCGACGAAGCGCGCAAGAGCTTCATTGCTGAACTAGAAGCCAAGACAGGCACCAGTGTCGAAGTTGAAGTCTTCGATGTTCCCGGCGCTTATGAAATTCCACTTCATGCCAAAACGCTCGCCAAGACCGGTCGCTATGCGGCAATCGTTGGTGCTGCATTCGTTATCGATGGCGGTATTTATCGTCATGATTTCGTAGCTACTGCCGTTATCAATGGCATGATGCAGGTGCAGCTGGAGACCGAAGTTCCGGTTCTCAGCGTTTCGCTCACGCCGCACCATTATCACGACAGCAAGGAACATCACGAGTTCTTCTTCAACCATTTCAAGAAGAAGGGCGTTGAAGCTGCACATGCAGCGCTACAGATCGTCAGCGAACGCGCACGTATCGCAGCTCTGGTGTAAGCCAACGTATAAACGACATAGCCGGCCTTGCATTTTCGAGGTCGGCTACCCGTATATAATTCGCTCGGGATGCGAATAGACGTCGAAGTCGTCGCCCCGAACAAGCGCCACAAGCGTCAGATTGGCTTCATCTGCGGTGCGGATTGCCAATGCGGTCGGTGCCGAAATTGCGGCCAACAATGGCACGCCAAGAATAACGGCTTTTTGCACCATTTCGACAGATACGCGGCTGGTAATCGCCACCAAACCCTGTTCCGCAGGCAGTTCAGCACGCGCCATTGCGCCAATGAGCTTATCCAAAGCATTGTGTCGTCCGACATCCTCGCGAACGGCAAAAAGCCCCTCGCCCGGAACATAGAACCCCGCACCATGCACGGCGCGCGTTTCTGCATTCAAAGTCTGAGCGCCGCCCAAAGCGCCCATAGCAGCAACAATCGATCCGGATTTGAACCGTAAACTGTCGGCAGACAACGCCGATAATGGCCGCAGAGCCTGGTCGATGGAATCGATCCCGCATAAGCCACAGCCAACAGGTCCGGCCATAAACCTGCGCCGCGCGGTAAGCGCATCGCCCGGCTCAACAGCCAGTCGCATCTGAACGTCGATACCTTTTTCAAAGATCTCAATGCTCAGATCTTCGATTTCGAAAATGTTGGATATGATACCTTCGGTAAGACTGAACCCGACCGCAAAGTCTTCGAGATTGACGGGCGTTGCCAGCATGACAGCATGGGTTGTGCCATTGTAGCTCATGGCGACCGGCACCTCTTCTGGAACCTCGCGAGAACTTTCATGAAAGCCTGCCTCGCGACGCGCAAGACACGGCATATTCTGGCTGATCTTCGGTATCCTCATAGCATTCCGTCAATGGTCGTTAAGACTTCCGATTTGTCTTATCATTTACCGTCAGCTACTCAATGTCTTTGAAGCGACAGAAGGATTAATCCTACTGAAACAAATGAGCTCAAATATTGGATAATCTTGTTATTGAGAAAGCCGGTCTGATTTCCATCATTTCAAGCGTAATCTTATCGATCCTCGTTTCACTCCACTAGGACCTAAACTCTAAGCGTCGGCATCATGCCCTTGCGGCAAGCATTGCGAACAAGCTATACCTGCAAGCCTCAAACCGTCTGAACAAGACGATGAGCTCCCGCTTCCGACAGCTAATCTTTTAGGTGCAAAACGATGGATATTCGCCAGATCGACGACAATTACTCAGTCACCGGACAAATTTCGCCGGATGACGTGCGCGATATTGCGGCTGAAGGCTTTCAGACGATCATCTGCAATCGTCCAGACGGCGAAGAAGGACCAGACCAACCAACTTTTGCGGAAGTTGCAAAGGTAGCGGAAAAGGCTGGTATCAAGACCTATTACATCCCGGTCATTGGTGGACAATTGACGCAGGAGAATGTCGATGAAATGGCCTCGGCACTTGCCGAAGCCGAAGGTCCCATTCTGGGCTATTGCCGTTCAGGCACGCGCTCTACGAATATTTACGGTATCGTGCAGAACCAAAAGCGCGGATAAAGAAAGAGCGCAAGCTATAGGGGCGGTGTTGCCGCAAAGGCATTTGAACGGTCTTTGCAAACATGGTGATCACCGTCCAGTAGCGCGCGGGCCGGAGAAGCGCGGATTTGTGAACTTTGTGCGGCGAACATTATGCGCGGAATACTGGCGATAATAGCTCATTCCCATACGGGTAGCCGTTGCGATCACGCCGCCAGCAACCATCACCCAGCCAACGATCTGAGGCCAGTTAAAGCTTTCAATACCGGTGCTCAAGGCAACTATAACAACGCCCACCCAAAGAAAAGCGGCGGTACGGCGCCAGAAAACCGGGTTGAGTTCGTCAAAAACTGCCTTCCACAGCGAAAGCACAAGACAGGCGAAGAAAACGGCTGCTGCCAAACCGATGTTCAGCAACTCGACCGGAAGCCATTGTTGCGTATTCAGCATAGTTTCCATCATCTCTTTCCTTCCGCGATCCTGACATCGACCTTCATGGCCATTTGCATTTCAGATTGCGCGGTCTTGTTTCAATTGTGACCATTGAGCTTTCGCTTTGTGGTAGAAGCATGAAAACGACTTCATAATACAGTCACATATTATTGCGTTCACGCGAAATATCGTGTTGAAAACATTCACCTATCTCCGCTGAGAGCGAGGCTGCATAAGCCTAAAAGCCCTTGATAGATCAGCATTTTTTGAATTTATGGAACTTCGTCAACCATGCCGAGTATCACGTTAAAGTCGCGAACCATAACGACATTGTAACAATTTGATATTGCAGAACTTCTGCAACTAGCCGCGAGCGCCACCCAAACGACGCCCTACACGCGAAAGCAGAATGACCGGCAATATTCCGACGGCCACAATTGCAAGTGCAGCAACCGAAGCCTCTTCATAGGTTCCGCGTGCGGCCTCGCCGTAAAGATGTGTGGCAAAAGTCTCGATATTAAGCGGGCGCAATAAAAGCGTGGCAGGCAGCTCCTTAACGCAATCGACAAAAACCAGCAGACCAGCGGCAACAATGGCCGTCTTTGATAGCGGCAGATGCACCTGGCAGAATGTAGCAGTCACGCCACGACCAAGGGTACGAGAGGCTTGATCGAGCGATTGCGGGATGCGCTCAAGACCGGCATCGATGCCGCCCGCAGATATAGCCAGAAAGCGTGCTACATAAGCATAGACGATAGCGGCGCCGGTACTGATCAGCAGTATTCCCGTGGAGAGGCCGAAAAACGTGCTGAACACCTGATCGAAAAAACGGTCAACCGCACCGGACACAATCATGATGCCAATGGCAATCACTGTTCCGGGGGCAGCGTAGCCCATGGTCGACAAGCGATAGAACCAACGTGAAGCCGTGCCCGGAAACAGCCGCATCGCATAGGCCACCATCATGCCAAACAGAAGCACTAGAATGGTTGCGACAGATGCCAGCATGACGGTGTTGAATGCTTCACCCGCCAGACGAGGTGAGATACCGGCAAAGCGCATCCGCTTGACTGCTTCAATGAGGAGATAGGTCGCGGGCATGATGAAGCCGATAATGATCGGCACGGCACAGATAATGAACAGCCAAATGCCCTTTACGCCGCTGACCTTCAGCGGTTCAAAGCCGCGCGAGTGGCGGATATTGGAAGAGAAGCGCTGTTTCCGCCTCGCCCATCGCTCAATTGATACAATGGCGACAACCAGCAATAATAGCGCCAAGGCGAGTTGTGCTGCTCCCGGAAGATCAAAGCGCGTGACCCATGTTGTGTAGATCGAAACCGTCAGCGTCCGCACGCCGAGAAACTCGGCAGCGCCAACATCGTTGAGCGTTTCCATCAATGCAAGGCTCACGCCGACAGCTACAGCTGGACGTGCGAGTGGCAGGGCCACACGCCAGAATATTCCTCTGCGGCTGACGCCCAATGTCCGTGCTGCTTCAATCAGGCTCGCTGACTGCGTGAGGAACATGGCGCGTGTTGGTATATAAACATAAGGATAAAGTACAAAGCCGAGCAGGATTATGCAGCCCGTCATTGATCTTATATCCGGCAAGCGAAACTGACGAGGCGTTTCATAACCCAGCACAAAGCGGATCGCGCTTTGTATCGGGCCGATCGGATGCAAAATATCAAGATATGCGTAGGCGATGATATAGGTCGGCACCGCTAAGGGCAGCAAAAGCGCCCATTCCAGTACACCGCGTCCACGGAAATCATAAGCCGTCACCAGCCATGCTGCAGACGTGCCGACAAATGCAGTGATAAGCCCAACGCCTGCCAGAAGAATGATCGTATCAGTAAAAGCTGTCGCGAAGATCGTCGAAAAAAGATGGCTCCACAGGCCGGATGAGCCGCGAACCGCTTCGGTAACCAGTGCAAGCACCGGCAGGCAGACCAGCAGCGCAATCAATCCTGAAAGCCACAACCAGCCACGCCCCGAACGGGTACGAAAACGTATGGATGATGACGCGGCTTGCACAGGTTCCGGCACTCTGGTCGACCTTCATATTATAACGCCGGCGCAATAGTTTTGCACCGGCGTTATTTTTACAGGGATAATCCGCTTTTAGTTATCAAAGCCGACTTTGTCGACCAGCTCGCTGGCCTGCTTGCGATGCTTGACGATTTCCGAAAGCGGAACAGTATCGATCTTCAGTTCGCCGAAGGATTCAACAATTGGATCAACCGGTGCGCCTGCCTTGACCGGGTATTCGTAGTTGGCCTTTGCATAGAGCTGCTGGGCTTCGTCCGAAGCAAGGTATTCGAGAAGCTTGACGGCTTCGTCCTTGTTCGGAGCGTTCTTGGCAACAGATGCGCCGCTGATATTCACCTGAGTGCCGCCATCAGCAAAGGTTGGGAGAATGACCTTGATGCCGTCGCCCCATGCCTTCTGTTCGTCACCGCTCTTACCCGAGCGCATCAAACCAACATAATAAGAGTTGGCAACTGCAATATCGCAGATACCACCGACAATGTCCTTGGCGCCATCACGATCACCACCGGCTGCCTTGCGTGCCAGATTGGCTTTGAGGCCAGTCAGCCACTCTTCGGTCTTTTCTGCGCCGTGATGAGCGATGTAATCGGCGATCAGGGCCGTATTATATGGATGCTGACCAGCGCGAATGCAGATCTTGCCCTTCCACTTCGGATCCGCCAGTTCCTCATAGGTGATCTTGTCGAGTTCCAGATCCTTGGCGGCATAAATAACGCGCGCGCGCATCGAAAGCCCAAACCAGTTGCCATTTGCATCGCGGAGCTGCTCAGGGATTGCGTCCTTCAGAGCTTGGGAATCGATCGGCTGGGTAAGGCCCTTGTCGACGAGGTCAACCAGATTGCCTGCATCGACCGTCATCAGAATATCGGCGGGAGATTTTTCGCCCTCGGAAGCTACACGCTCAGCGAGACCATCCTTAAGGAAAACGGTATTGACGGTGGTGCCCGTCTTTTCCTTATAGGCGTCAAGCAAAGGCTGAATCAGGCCTGGCTCACGCGTCGTGTAAATATTAATCTCATTTGCATTTGCAGCACCTGAGAGAAACGTCGCAGCCATGAGTGCAAGTCCAGCACGCGCGATCTTGGGCATTTTACCTCCGAAAAAATATGGTTCATTTGGAACTATATGGTATGCAATTGGAATATAATAACTCGGTTTTGCAGGGTCAATTGCGCGGCACTCTAAATATGACCTGTTTACTCATTATTTTGCAAAAACCAGCGCTCTGCTCCAATTTATTCGAAGGAAAACCGAATTAACGCTTACCGGAACATGATGGTCGGTTCGCACACGCAGACACTGCTCGCTTCCGTCAAGGCGGATTAGCAACTCTTCGGTTTCACCTAGATAGATCCGTGTTTCGATCTGTCCGCTTAAAGCGCCCGCAGTAGCATCAGGCAGAATCTCAATGTCGCGCAGTCTGATATAAACGAGAACTTCGCCGGTACTTGCGAAGTCGGCCGGAGCATTAAAGACACCCTGCACCGTTTCAATCATTTCGCCGCGAACACTACCTTCAACCGCATTGAAGTCGCAGAAGAAATCGGCTGCATAGCGAGAGTTCGGACAATTATGGAGATCACGGGCAGAGCCTTGCTGCACGATTTCGCCAGAGCGCATCAGGACAACACGGTCGCCCGTTGAAAGCGCTTCTTCCGCCTCATGCGTAACGATAATGACCGGCGTGCCGAGTGCGCGCAACAGTGCCATCGTCTCACTACGCACGCGCGCGCGCAAGCCGCGATCGAGATTGGAGAACGGCTCATCCATCAACAAAAGGTCAGGCTTCGGTGCCAAAGCCCGAATAAGTGCCACGCGCTGCTGCTCCCCACCCGACAACATATGCGGGTAACGATCCGCCATCGAAGTGAGACCGACAAGTTGGAGTAACTCATCAACACGGCTGAGCGCTTGTTCCTTGCGAACCTTGCGCAGACCAAACAGCACATTTTCGCACACGGTCAGATGTGGGAACAGCGCGTAGTCCTGGAAGACCACACCAATGTTTCGCTGTTCCGGTTCAACGAAGATCGATGGACCGACGAGCGCGCGCCCGCCCATTGTAAGCTGGCCTTCATCCGGTGCATCAATGCCAGCAATAATCCGCAAAAGGGAAGTCTTGCCGCAACCTGAATGCCCAACCAGACAGATGATCTCACCGGGCTGCACATCCAGCGATATGTTGTTCAGTGCCCGCACGGTTCCAAATTGCCGACCAATTCCCGAGAGGGTCAGTGCCGGAGCCGTTTCGTTATCGAGCATCGTATCCTGCAGAGTGCGTGCATCCATAGATGAGGCCGAGAGTCCTGTTACTAACAATCTGCATATAAATGCACTTGGACTACTTTGCCAATAAAACACGACCAAGCGCGTCAGGAATTTGTCGAGCCCCCGTTTAAAGCGCAATAGATTACTGCACTATCCAGTTGAACTGGCTTGCAAATCACGCAATTCTGCTCACAAATCATTTCATATTCGTATTGCAGGAGTCTGATCATGGGGCCGATCACCGACAAGGTGGCAACAGCCGAACATTTGCCGCCGGAATCGAGGGTCGCTATCATCGGCGGTGGCGTGATCGGTGTATCGACAGCGCTTTTTCTGGCAGAGCGCGGCATTCCAGTTGCCTTGTTTGAAAAAGGGGAAATCGCAGGAGAACAATCAAGCCGTAACTGGGGCTGGTGCCGCCGAACCGGACGCGACAGTCGCGAAATGCCGTTGATTGTCGAGAGCATGCGGCTTTGGGAAGGCATGAATGAACGTGTTGGTCGCGAAACCGGATTTCGCGTCACCGGCATTGCCTACACTGCTGAAAAGGAAGAGGAAGTCGAGCGATACGCAGAGTGGATCAAAATTGCCAGCGAACACGGCATCGAAACACACCTGCTAAACAGTCAGCAGGCAGCAAGTCTCGCACCGGGATTAACCCGGTCGCTCAAAGGTGGCATGACCACACCGCTCGATGGCCGTGCAGAACCGCAAAAAGCAGTCCCTGCTTTGGCGGCCAAGGCGCAGGAACTTGGCGCAGTTATTCTGCAAAACTGTGCCGTGCGTGGGATCGAAACCACCAATAGACGTGTGTCAGCCGTCTTGACTGAAAAAGGCCGCGTGGCTTGCGAAGCGATTGTCGTTGCTGGTGGCGCCTGGTCACGACTGATCATATCGTCGTTTGATGCCCATCTACCGCAGCTCAAAGTGCGCTCGTCCGTCTTCCGTACGTCGTCTATCGAGAGTGGCGTTGAACCGGCAATCGCATTTTCGGACTTCGCACTGCGCAAGCGACTTGATGGTGGCTATACGGTTGCGAGCCTTGGGGGCTCCATTGCCGACATTGTGCCTGACAGTTTTCGTTTCTTCCGTGACTTCCTTCCGTCGCTCTCAACAGAATGGAAATCCCTGCGTTTCCGTTTCGGTCAACGCTTTTTTGAAGAATGTTTCCAATGGAAGCTCCGTCCGGCAGATCAGGTCTCGGTGTTTGAAAAAATCCGCACGCTTGATCCAGAACCACACCGGGCAGCGAATGCAGCAGTACTGTCCAAACTTAAAGCTGCCATACCATCTTTTGCATCGGCAACGATCGCACAGGAATGGGCCGGTCTGATCGATACGATGCCAGATGTTATTCCGGTAATCTCACCCATGCCCGGCATCGACGGGTTAATTGTCGCCACAGGATTTTCAGGACATGGTTTTGGCATCGGCCCCGGTGCAGGACGATTGGTCGCCGATATGGTCAGCGGCGAAACGCCGGTTGTCGATCCGTCGCCGTTCCATATCTCTCGTTTCTCGGACGGCTCAAAAATCCGTATCGAGAACTGGGGTTAGGGCAGAGCCGGTAAAAGCGCGCAAAATCAGATCGAGTTTATTCAATCACACCACAGGCGAAGCGGGCACCGCCGCCACCGAGCGGCTTAGGCTTGTCGGAATAGTTATCACCACCAACGTGAACCATTAATGCGCGACCTTTGACTTCATCCAGTGATTTCAAACGAGGTGCGACAACGGTTTCACTAACTTTGCCATCCGCACTGGCTTTCAGAAGCGGCAAGTCACCCATATGACCATGTCCTTCTGGACCCATGTGGTGTTTTGAGCCATCCGGATCGAAGTGGCCGCCAGCAGCTTGCGCCGGCGTCATTTTTCCATCTTGTTCAGCGGGTGCGCAACTTCCCTTCTCGTGAACATGAAAACCATGCTCGCCTGCAGGCAAACCACTCAAATCTGCTTTGAAAGAAAGACCATCGGCGCTCTGGGAAACTTTAACAGTACCCATTTCCTTACCTTGGCCGGATTCCAGTGCCTCAAACATTTTGACGGTTACGCCCTCCGCCAAAGTCGGACCAGCGACAAGAACAATAGTCGAAGCTAAAATCAGAGACCGCATTATCTCCTCCTATAATTTGGTGTGGGATAAGCGGTAAACGCGTAGAGGCGCGAATTGTTCGAAATTTAAAGAACTGCGCGCCAGTCTGGCCGGCGCGCAGCACATTTGAAACTTAAACCGTAACGAATTGTGCCATCATGCCAACATCCTCATGTTCCAGCACATGGCAATGGAACATGAAAGGATGATCGCGTTTCGCTTCACGATCAAAATGTACAAGAACTTCTGCCTTGCCGTTAATCAGCGCCGTGTCTTTCCAGCCTGATTGGTGCAGTGGCGGCGTTTCGCCGTTCAATGTCAGGATGCGAAACGATGCTCCGTGAATATGAAATGGATGCGCCATTTCTTTCGTTGACAACTCCCAGATCTCCCAGGATCCAAGCTTAACTTCTGCGTCGATGCGGTTCATGTCGAAAGGCTTCTCCGCAATCGCCATCTGAATGCCTGATGTTAAAGCCTGCAACGCAGGTCCGGTGTCGGCATTGCTCCGCCCACCATGCATATCATGGTCGCTCATGGTCGCCATGTTGTGACCAGCATGAGCATCGCTCGACTTGCCGCCCATCATAAGCTTCATATTATTCGACATCCGTTCATCAAATAAGTATGAGCGTCTGCGAACAGAAAGTTTTTCGTCGGGCTGTTCTGGACCATCCAGCTTTGTCGGCAAGGTTTTGATCGCGCCTTCAATTTTATCATCGATGATGAACTGCATCAAAGGCTGGTCATCGCCACCGCTGTCATCACTGGCTGTCAGAAGGTCGAGGATATCTTTCGACTTAGAAAAATCGACCAACACCTCGTAGCGCTCGCCCGGACTGATTGTCAGGCGTTTAACCGGATCAAGCGTACTTATAAAGCCGCCATCTGATGCAATGACTTGCAACGGCTGGTCGTCGCTAAGACGGATGTGGAAGTTGCGAGCATTTGCTCCGTTCAAAATACGCAACCGAACCACTGAAGCAGGAACACGCGCTTGCGGCGCGATAACGCCATTCACAATAAGCTTGTCGCCGCGAAAGCCATGCATCAGATCCATAATGTCAGGCTGATAAACCTTATCGCCTTCGATCACCCTGCGATCCTGCAAGACGAGCGGAATATCATCAACACCATAGGTTTGAGGCAAGCCGCGGTCCCCGTCCTTGCCGTCGCTGACAATCATCAACCCGGCAATTCCCATATGCGCCTGCCGCGCAGTGTCCCCATGCATATGCGGGTGGAACCAGTTGAACGAAGCAGGCTGTTTGACCGTAACCTTTGGCTCCCAGCTAGTGCCTGCCGCAATCACGTTATGCGGCCCGCCATCGAGAACCGACGGAACAAAAAGACCATGCCAATGAAGTGTTGTGTCTTCATCCATCTCGTTATTTACCGAAAGCGTAACAGCTTCGCCGTTTTTGAGGCGGACGATCGGCCCGAGATATGTGCCGTTTATCCCGGCAGAGGTTGCATCGCTGCCTTGGGTGAAAGCATGGCGTCCCTTCTGGACAGTCAGCTTCACCACGCCTGCAGCATCGGGCTCAATCAAAGCCGGAATAGGCAGCGCCGGCGCCTTTGCCTGTGTGTTGGCTGTACCGTGCTGTATGTGCTGCTGATGGGGATCCAGCGCAAAGGCTTCAAATGGCCGGACGATGGATAAGCCAGCAGCACTTGCTCCAAGCGTCAAAAGACGACGGCGAGTCATACTCGTCATGATAATTCTCCAGATAAATCTCTATCAACGCGCATCGAAACCTTCGAAATGCGCTTATTGCCGCCGAAAAACCGGCAGCGTTTCAGAAGATCAGAACTGGGTGAGTATTGGAGGGCGTAGCACGCCGAAGGGGTCGTTGCTGTTCAATGCTGCGACGCGTGGCGGCAGGCCGAATTCGTGATCTGGAGTGAACAGCGCAACGCTGGAGCTAAGCTGTATGATGCCGCCACAGCTCATCATTACACAGGCGGCAGATGCCTTCTTGCTATGATCCGTCGGCATTGAATGCCCGACGTCATGTTTTGCAACCTGCGCAATCGTATGACAGTCAATAACTGCTGACGTCAGTGGCAGCTCATGCGCCATCGCATAACAAAATTGCGTCGAAACCAGAAACAGCAACGAGAACAGCGCAATCAGCATACGGGAAGGCATCCCCAAAACAGAATGTTTGCGAAAACGCATCCCAATATTGCTGTTTCTGAAAACCCGCGCAGTCATTGTGATTCCATGTTCTAAATTTCAGCTTAAGGCTGCCTTAAGGCAAATGAAAGGCCTCGATCCTTTTCCTTGAAACAACCTCAAACATTCATTTTGTTTCGAAAACAGCACATTCGAAATTATAAAATTACGTGATAGCCCTTTTAAGCTTGCGGTTTCGTATTTTGTGGCACTAAGAAGGCAATATCTCGGGCTTTCCCCCCAAACGTACAGCCCACAAATATGGATATGAAACAATGACTGTAGCTCAAGCAGTTGTTCCGAAGAAAAATTCTGCGCGCCGCGTTTTGGCCGCGAGCATGATCGGCACAACAATCGAATTCTTTGACTTTTATATTTATGCTACCGCCGCGGTAATCGTTTTCCCGCACCTCTTTTTTCCGGCAAGTGACGGTAACTCGGCGCTGCTCCAGTCTTTGGCAACTTTCGCTATTGCCTTCTTTGCGCGCCCGATTGGCGGCGCGTTGTTCGGCCACTTCGGCGATAAGGTTGGCCGTAAGGCAACCCTCGTTGCAGCGCTTATGACCATGGGTATTTCCACAGTCGCAATCGGCTTCCTGCCAACTTATGAATCCATCGGCGTCTGGGCGGCTCTCCTGCTCGCACTCTGCCGTCTGGGTCAGGGCCTTGGCCTTGGTGGCGAATGGGGCGGTGCAGTTCTGCTGGCTACCGAAAATGCGCCGGAAGGCAAGCGTACCTGGTACGGCATGTTCCCGCAGCTCGGCGCACCTGTTGGCTTCATCCTTGCGACGGGTATTTTCTTAGTCTTGGCTGAACTCCTGACCGAAGAACAGTTCATGTCGTTCGGCTGGCGTATTCCTTTCATCGCGAGTGCCCTGTTGGTTGGCGTCGGCCTCTTCATTCGCTTGAAGATTGCTGAGACACCAGAGTTCCAGAAGGCTATCGACAAGGCTGAACGCGTTGAAGTTCCAGTCGCAACGCTTTTCAAGAAGCATAAGGCGAGCCTGTTTCTCGGCACCATCGGCGCTGTTGCAACCTTCGTTCTGTTCTATCTCATGACCGTGTTCTCGCTCGGTTGGGGTACCCGTGCGCTCGGCTATAGCCGTGAGCAGTTCCTCATTCTGCAGATGATCGGCGTGATCTTCTTCGGCCTCACCATCCCGGTCGCAGCGCTGCTTTCCGATAAATACGGAATGCGTCCTGTAATGATCATCGTCACTGTTCTGATTGGTATCTATGGCTTCCTCATGGCTCCGCTCTTCCTCAGCGGAACAGCTGGCGTCCTCGCCTTCCTCATCCTCGGTTTCGGCCTGATGGGTCTGACCTATGGTCCGATTGGTGCGGCTCTTGCTGAACCATTCCCGACTTCGGTTCGCTATACTGGCGCTTCGCTTACCTTCAATTTGGCAGGAATTCTCGGCGCATCAGTTGCACCTTACATCGCAACATGGCTCGCAACTCATTATAGCTTCGCTTATGTTGGGTACTACATGACTGCTGCCGCCGTGATTTCTCTGATCGGCTTTGCATTCATCTCGTTCAAGCGCGGCGAATAAAAGAGCGCATCCCGAAAAGTGGGAACCGGTTTTCGGATAAGATGCGCTCGCAATAAAATATTTAAAACGCAATTAAAAAAGCCCGCGTGGAGCGATCCACGCGGGCTTTTCCTTTAAGTGTAAGCTCGACTAACCTTATTCGGTGTCAGCAGCTTCCAGAGCAATCGCAACAGACTGAATGATCGAGGCGAAGCGTGCAGCGGTCTGGATTGCTTCCGTTGAGACGCCAGCCTTACGCAGCACATCTTCGTGGGCGTCGATGCACATCCCGCAGCCATTGATTGCCGAAACGGCCAGTGACCACAGTTCGAAGTCGACCTTGTCAACGCCTGGGTTGCCAATCACGTTCATGCGCAGCTTGGCAGGAAGCGTGCGATACTCCTTGTTCGTGGCCAGGTGCACGAAGCGATAATAAACGTTGTTCATACCCATGATGGATGCTGCAGATTTTGCAGCCTGCACAACCGTAGCATCAACCTTACCTGCTGCTTCGGCAGTGAGCGCCTTGCGCACATCGGCGTTACGCGAGGCAATACCGCAGGCGACGAACAGGCCATATTTCTGCTGTGGCGTAAGTGTTTCATCGCTCCCCATGGACGAAAGGTTAAGACGAACATCCTTGGCGAAATCTGGGATTTTTGACTTCAGATCATCGATGGACATGGAACCCTCTTCAAATGTCATTTCTGGATAAACAAAAGGCGGGCCTTAACCCGCCTTGTCTCATGCAATTTTACGCTGATTAAGCAGCCTTGAGCGTTTCGCCACCGACTTCGCGGTTGCATGGGCAAAGCTCATCTGTCTGCAGAGCGTCGAGAACGCGCAGCGTGTCCTTAGGAGCACGGCCAACGTTCAGGTTCGTTGCGTAAACGTGCTGGATTGTGTTGTCTGGATCGACAACGAAGGTGTAGCGGTAAGCAACGCCATCAGGTGAACGAACGCCGAGGCCATCAACAAGCGAACCATTGGTGTCAGCAAACGACCAGATTGGTAGCTTGTCCAGATCCTTGTGGTCGCGGCGCCATGCAAGCTTCACGAATTCATTGTCGGTTGAACCGCCGAGAACAACCGCATCACGGTCATCAAAATCCGAGGCCAGACGTGCGAATTCTGCGATTTCTGTTGGGCAAACGAAAGTGAAGTCCTTAGGGTAGAAGAAGATAACCTTCCACTTGCCTTCGAAGCTTGCTTCAGTGACTTCTTCAAAAGCCGAAACGCCGTTTTCCTCATGGAAGTTGAAGCCTGGCTTTACGCCGGTTACTTTGAAAGAAGGGAGCTTGTCACCGATACCGAGCATCTCATACCTGCCTGTAAATTCGTTGTTATGCAGAAAATTCAGAAGTTTCAGAACTCTCCGCTTGCGAGTCATATATAGGCACTCTAGATCAATCGGTCAAAGCGATTAAAACGATCAATTCCATCGATTTTAACGATGGGGATAAGTTCGGCCCAACACTATGCTCAATATCAGCGTTCGCCAGCTCCACTACTTTATCGCCCTCGTGAAAGCAGGCTCTTTTTCTCGCGCCGCTGAAGCCGTCGGCGTGACCCAATCCACGTTAAGCGCGGCCATTCAAGCGCTAGAAGCGGAGATCGGCGTTACTCTGATCGACCGCACAGGGCGGCGCATGCAACTGCTGCCACCTGGAGAAGACTTTCTCAGTCGCGCGCAGGAAATTGTTGCCTCGATCGAAGAACTTCCTGAACATGCACGTCAGGCAGAGCGGCCTTTGACTACGCGTTTGCGGCTCGGTGTCATTCCGTCGATAGCACCGTTTCTTCTGCCCAAAGTGCTGCCCACGACAGCCAAGGCCTTTCCAGAACTGAAACTGAGCGTACGTGAAGGCCTTACACGCACTCTCCTCGATAGTCTGCGTTCAGGTTCGCTTGATGTGGCGCTCGTCGCCCACCCATATGATCTTGATGACTTTGAAGTCTCCGAAATCGGTCAGGACCCGTTTTTTCTTGCCGTGCGCCGCGATCATGCATTGGCCAATCGTGATCTTATCGATGCAAGTGATCTTCAAGATCAACCTTTTCTTCTGCTAGAAACTGGCCACTGTCTGCGTGAACACGTTATGGCGGCAATCGGTTCAAAACCAACGCAGACAGGCGGCGATGTTCATGCAACCAGCATTATGACGCTGGTGCAGCTTGTGGAGTTCGGCATGGGCGTGACACTGCTGCCCGAAGTCGCTATCAAGGCTGGCGTCACGCGCGGCAGCGAAATCAGCATCGTACCCTATGAAGGTCAGCACAATTACCGTTCGCTGGCTTTGGTATGGCGCGCCAATGCTGCCCGCCGCAACGAGTATCAGCTTTTTGCGGCCCATCTGCGCAATCACTGCATGAAGAAATAAATCACAAAACGCCCCAGGCGCGGAACCTGCCGCGTCCGGTAATTTCCCGCAAATTGAGATCGGATATCAGCTTCAACGCACCCTGTTGCGTGACTTCAAGCTCTTTCTCAACCATCTGGCTTGAAACCAGAGGGCTGCGCATCATCATATCAACCAATTGCGGAAGACGTGAATTTGATCGCCGTCCTCTGAGCTTGCGTTGCATTTGTTCACGCGCAAGCATCAGGCGGTCATGTTCTTTCATGCCTGCGTCGGCCGCGTCCTCAATTGCCGACAAAAATGTCTTCAACCGTATCAACCGGTTTGACGAGCGGCGCTCATCTGGCCTTTTCGTCCGTAGCCCTATACTGATTGCGGGCAGGTGGTTAGCCGCAATGTCCGACTGACGCAGATAGGCAGATGTCAGCAAACGACCGATCCAGTTTGAACGCTGAACCACTTCAAGAGAATACCAGGCATCATGCATAATTGCAGCGCGTAACATTGAAGGCAAATGTGCCGTTTTGGCAAACAGGTCGCGCCATTGCTGCAAACGCGCATCTTCATCCCAGTCATCGTCATAAAGCAGAGCCTCCGCCTCGACAGGCTTCGGCTTCTCCTTGACCACGCCTTTTAGCAGAGCGTCCGTGCGAGCGAGAAGCGCGTCGATATCGTCCAGTAACGGATCAGCTTCGCCGTCCGCCACTTCGCTATAATCACGCTTCTCTTCCTCACGCACCTCGATATTTCGACCAAGTAATTGCTGAATGCCTGTCGTAGTAAAAGCCCAGCCCGGCGCACGACCGACAATCTGCCGACGCAGTCGTAACACAGAATGCGCAATCGTCAGAGCGTGACTGGGCGTACGTGTATCCATAAGCGCATCATGCAGAACAAGGTCTTCCAGATGCACTAGCTCCCCCTCAAGCCACATGGATGCGACAGCGTCTTGCATATGCATACGCTCCAGCATTCCATCGCGGATTGGAGAACGGGCGAGCCGCTCGTCAAGCCTTGTTAATGCAACCGTGGCATTCGTCACGGGCACAAAAAGCTCATCGAGCGGCAATTTATCGAATTCATAAGCCATGTTCCGCATATCGCAACCGAATGTTGAATAATCAGTTAAGCAGTATTTTCAATTGGTTATCGCACCTGTGCGGCCCGCTTTGGCTGGTGCGGCCCAAACGCCTCGGAACTAACCGTTCGAAACGAGTTGCAATGGGGCTTAAGCATCTTGTCCATTGCCGACTTCGCAAGGACTTTTTGGCGAGCGGACTTAGCATATCGGTCGACTTCCTTCGAAGTAGTGTGGCCCGTAATAGCCATAATTTCACGCTCCGTACAGCCGAACTGAGCGAGCCTTGATGCGGCAGCCTTCCGCAAACCGTGAGGTGTGCCTGGCACGCCCGCTTCCTTACAACCATCCTTAAACCAACGCGAAAAATAGTCCCCTTCAAACGGCTGGTTTGTTGCCGAAACAAGCCATGTTTCCTTTCCCGCGCCGGTGTCTGTTCGATCAGTTTCTTAAGAGGCTCGACGAATGGACGCGCCATTTCGACAGGCTTTCTATTTCTGTTCTTATGTTGAGTGAACACAAGCCAATCGTTTTTTACAATAGCAGGGCAGAAGCGCACGACGTCTGAACGACGTTGCCCGGTGTAGAGTAAGATGCCGAGCGCAAGGCGTTCCGTTGTCCCGATTGCAAAACTTTGCTTCAAATTTCAGGACTTATTCTTCTGTCCAAGAATGATGGCCCTCCGTCATAAAAGCATCAGCTTTGCTTGGAGTGCTCTCCGTATGAGGTTGTTCAACAAAATTCGTAGCCCCCTGCGCTTCCGCGTGGGGCCGCGAATTCAGATAGCGGAATTTGATTAATTTCACCCCCTGTTTAGGTGCTCCATTAGAATAACTATGTGCTCCTCGGTTGACCGTTTCGAGTATCCGAGCAACATGCCGTCAATTCTTTCTCGATCGACACGGTCACAAACTCCGTTCAATTTTCCTTCGCACGACAATTGAAAGATTAGGTTGCTTAGTTTGCCTCGCCATTCCTCAGTGGGAAGACAATAACAACGCATTTCGAAAGCGAGCTCATCATTTCGATAGACCATCTTTTTAATGGACCCGTTCTCAACGTACGGCGCGAATTCGTGGTCGCCAATCAATTCGGGCGGAACTGTATCCTCGGCGACGAAACTAGCCATCGGTTTGAGGCCAGCGAGCATAAGCTGCAATTCACACCCATTATGTGAACCGGGTTTTTCGAGATCAATGTTTTCCAATGCACTAATTTTTGTCATTAAACTACCTATGGCAACCTGCCCCACGTGATGGAGCGCCTCCGCCCCCTGGAGGGACGTAAGCTCCAGCGCCATTATCCCAAACGCGATTATCTGTCCCGAACTGCTTATGGAAGCACTGTGGGCAAATCGTGTTGCCATATTGATCCATGTATGTTCCTCCTGTGGGTGCGCCACCCGGGCGTGGTGCAATTCCAAGTCGGAGCGCGTTTGTCGTCCGCTGCATAGGCGTGCCACAGTGCAGGTCCAAATGATAATGCAAAGATCAAAAAAAATTATAATATTTCCTGAATGTTCTCCTCATGTTTAAACTAGGAGATATTCATCCGATATCAATGCCCTCAACATATGCGGTGGCAAGCGTCCGGCCGTAACGATCTTTCATCCAGCCGGACTTCGGGTCGCCCCGCCCTGACGTGCACCGGTATGCCTCAAGAGGCTGCCACCGATGCGACAAATAACGCCGCTGCCTTTATCATTGGCGTAATCGCAATGTGGATAATTGATATCGTGGTCGGTCGTCTTATGATGCTGGTCAAAAGCTTTGACAAAGAATGAAAAAAGCCCACCCGGTTAACGCCGGGCGGGGCCTTTTTCTTGCTTTGTGGGCTTCAAAAGTGCGACCCGTCTGGTCGTGAAACCTCGGAAAACCAGGGTGGCTATTTGGGCCGCACTTTTCTCTAACCAATTGAATTTTGGTAATCTCCGCTACTCGCAAGCGATTGCGAAGAAAGGCAAACAAAAATGAGCGGTTAGGCCAGAACTTCCGCAACTTTCACAGTACGGCCTTCTTTGACTGAAAGGAGCGCCGCTTCCGCAAGCGCCAAAGCCTGCAACCCATCTTCAGCCGAAGGTGTTGGTGCCTTGCCGCCATCAATCGCATCGATAAACGAACCAATTTCAGCCGCATAAGCATCCGTGTAGCGGGTCATGAAGAAATCATGCAGTGGCGGGCGGGTATAGCCGTCCTTCGATGCTACTTCGATAGAAACCGGGCGCTGGTTTTCAGCCGATACTGCCCCGTCCGATCCGTGCACTTCGATGCGTTGGTCGTAACCGTAAGAAGCCCGACGTGAATTGGAAATCACACATTGACGACCGGAATCTGTGGTCAAGATTACGCTTGCACTGTCAAAATCACCAAGTTCGCCGATCTTCGGATCAACAAGAACCGACGCCGATGCAGAAACCGTTGCAATTTCTTCGCCCAGCAGAAAACGCGCCATATCAAAATCATGGATGGTCATATCGCGGAAGATGCCGCCGGAAACTTTGATATATTCTGCAGGCGGCGCGCCCGGATCACGACTGGTGATCGTGACCATTTCAACCTTGCCAATCCGATCGTCATCGATCGCCTTGCGAACAGCTGCAAAATGCGGATCAAACCGGCGATTGAAGCCGAGCATAACCTTGCCGCTGGTTTCCTTGATAACATCAAGACACGCACGCACGCGCGCAATGTTGAGATCGATCGGCTTTTCGCAGAACACCGCTTTGCCTGCGCGGGAAAAACGCTCGATCAGATCGGCATGCGTGTTGGTTGGCGTACAGATCAGCACCGCATCCACATCAGACGACTTTTCAATTTCGTCGATGGTGCGCACTTCCGCGCTTGCTGCATCGGCAATGGCGCGTGCTGCGTCCTGATTGGCATCCGCCACTGCTATAAGCTTCGCGCGTTTGTCGGAAGCGATCGCGCCTGCATGAACCTTACCGATACGGCCAGCACCGAGCAGAGCAAGACGTGTAACCATTGCCTTCATCCTCCCAAAACGGTCATCCTCGATTGACCGGCAAAACAGTTCCGCTATTCCGTTTTGCGCGATTCCCGATTATTCGGGAGATACAAAGCGCAATGGAATATTTATTCTATTTTGCTAGATTGTGATATACAGGAAGTCAAGAGACCGTTTCTGAAAGGATGGCAATGCACACCGAACAAGCTGTTGCAGCACAAGCCAATACTCCCACCAGTGTGCCAGCCCCAACGAATGTCAAAGAATTTGAGGCGAGACTGCTCGAAGTGGCAGACCGATTGCCAAAACGCCTCAAACAATGCGCTGATTTTGTTGCTGCCAATCAGGACCGTATCGCTGTTTCCACCGTCGCGGAAATGGCAGAAGGTGCAGGCGTTCAAAGTTCGGCCTTCATGCGCTTTTGTCAGATATTGGGCTTTTCCGGCTTTTCGGAAATGCAGAAACTTTTTCGCGATTCCTATGCTGGCGGTTGGCCCGATTATTCCACACGGCTTGAACATTTGCGTGAAACGGCGGCAGGAAGCGCCCCGGCCCTTCTGGCAGAGTTTGCCGAGGCAGGCCGCACTTCACTTGAAAGCCTGTTGAAGACCATCGAGCCGGAGGCACTTGAGAAAGCCGTCAAGCTGCTGGCAACAGCAGAAACAATTCACATAATTGGCGTTCGTCGCGCATTTCCGGTCGCGAGCTATCTGGCCTATGCTCTTGAAAAGATGCAGGTTCCAGCGATGCTTCACAGCACTGTCGGCAAACTGGAGAACCAGCACGCCATCCGCAAAGGCGATGTGCTTCTTGCCATTTCCTTTTCGCCATACTCGCCTGAAACCATAGCAATGGCGGAAAATGTGAGCGAACGCGGCATCGATGTTGTTGCGATTACCGACACGATTGTCAGCCCGATGAGCAAGTTTGCTCAGCAATCGCTGCTTGTTTCAGAAGTGGACTTCGGCGCATTCAGGTCGCTTTCGGCCACACTCTGCCTTGCTATTACCCTCGCCGTTGCCGTCGGCACGGAACGTCAATCGTAAAATGATACAACATTCTATTTTTCGGTTGAAATGGAATAATAAATCCATTTTAATCAGAAATAGAATGGCTGCTGCGTAATGTGAGTCACACACAGCCTTCCCAAGCTAAAAAAGACGCACGTGCCGAGGGAGGAACAAGATGAAGCGGCTGGATTTGATTACGATTGGCCGATCTTCGGTAGATCTTTACGGCGCACAGGTCGGCGGTCTTCTCGAAGATATGTCGTCCTTCAACAAATATGTTGGTGGTTCACCCACAAATATTGCAACCGGCACCGCAAGGCTTGGTCTCAAATCTGCTCTCATAACCCGCGTTGGTGACGAGCATATGGGACGCTTTCTGTTGCGCGAACTCGCGCGCGAAGGCGTGGATACACGCGGCGTTGTCACCGATCCGCAGCGTCTGACAGCACTTGTCATCCTGGGCATCCGGGATCAGCAACATTTCCCGCTGATCTTCTATCGTGAGAACTGTGCCGACATGGCGCTTTGCGAAGATGATATTGATCCCGACTTCATCGCCGAGGCCGGATGTGTGCTCGCCACTGGGACGCATCTGTCGCATCCGAACACCGAAGCAGCTGTCATCAAGGCGCTCAGGCTTGCGCGCGAAAACAAAAGCAGAACAGTACTCGACATTGATTACCGCCCCAACCTCTGGGGGCTTTCCGGCCATGGTGATGGCGAGAACCGTTTCATTGAATCCCTTGCAGTAACAAAGAAGTTGCAATCGACGCTGCATCTCTTTGATCTTATTGTCGGAACGGAAGAAGAGTTTCATATCGCTGGTGGCTCAATCGATACGATTGAGGCACTCAAAACCGTCCGCAAAGTCACCAATGCGGCACTGGTTTGCAAGCGCGGCCCAATGGGCGCTGTGGTCTTTGAAGGCGACATTCCCGACACTCTTGAGAAGGGGCAGTCAGGACAAGGTTTTCCGATTGAAGTTTTCAATGTGCTGGGAGCGGGCGATGGCTTCATGTCTGGCCTTTTGCGCGGCTGGCTCAAGGGTGAAGATTGGCCGACTAGCCTGAAATTCGCAAATGCCTGCGGTGCCTTTGCTGTATCGCGTCATGGCTGCACACCCGCTTATCCAAGCTGGGAAGAGCTGCAGTATTTCTTCACAACCGGCATTCGCGACAAGGCATTGCGCAAGGATCAGGCGCTTGAACAGGTGCATTGGTCAACCAACCGCAATGGCGACTGGCCGCATATGCGGGTCTTCGCTTTTGACCACCGTATCCAGTTGGAAGAAATGGCTCAGGAAACTGGCGCCATAGATGAAAAAATAGGTGAATTCAAGGAACTATGCTTGAATGCTGCATTAGAGGTTTCGGGCGGTGAAAACGGCTATGGCATCCTGTGCGATGGACGGCTTGGCCGCGATGCACTCCACCGCGCTGCAGGCAGTGGCCTGTGGATCGGACGCCCGACAGAATGGCCCGGGTCACGCCCCCTGGAGCTTGAACCAGAACTCGGCCCCGATTGCGGCGGCCTTGTGGAATGGCCCGTCGAAAATGTTGTGAAGCTTCTTTGCTTCTACCACCCCGACGACGGCGACGACGTGAAGGCGCAGCAGGAAGCCACCGTAAAGCGGCTTTTCACCGCTGCTCGGCGTAATCGTCTGGAGTTTCTGCTGGAAATCATCCCATCAAAGGTCGCCCCCGTCGATGATATGAGCACGGCAAAAGTCATTGAGCGCTTCTATGAGATTGATGTCTATCCGGACTGGTGGAAGCTTGAGCCACTGAAGACCACAGAGGCATGGCGCAATGCTTGTGAGGCGATCAACCGTAATGATCCGCATACGCGTGGCATTGTTGTGCTTGGGCTTGATGCGCCTGCGGAAGAGTTGGAAGCAAGCCTGAAAGTTGCTGCCGATTTTGATCTGGTGAAAGGCTTTGCTATTGGTCGAACCATTCTGGGCGATGTTGCGCGCCAGTGGCTTGCGAACAAGATAAGCGACGCAGAAGCCATTGCAGAAATGGCAAAACGCTATCGCGGTTTCTGCGATCTTTGGGATAGGTTGCGACAGAAATAAACGCATCTCAGAAACAGGTGGAGGCCTGAATCTGAAATAGCGAGAAAGCGGATTTCCGCTGGGAGGATAAATGAAGACCGTTCGACTGACAGCGGCGCAGGCTCTTGTGCGCTTTATTGCCAATCAGATGACATCCGATGGTGAACCGTTTATCGCTGGTGTCTGGGCGATTTTTGGCCATGGCAATGTGGCTGGGCTTGGCGAGGCGCTGCATGGCATCCGCGACAAGCTCGTGACATGGCGCGGTCATAATGAGCAAACCATGGCTCATGCGGCGATTGCCTATACCAAGCAGCTTGGCCGCAAACGCGCTTGCGCTGTCACCTCCTCCATCGGCCCCGGCGCAACCAATATGGTCACAGCTGCGGCACTCGCCCATGTGAACCGACTGCCGGTCCTGTTCATTCCTGGCGATGTCTTCGCCAATCGCGGTCCCGATCCAGTGCTGCAGCAGATTGAGGATTTCAATGACGGCACCATGACCGTTAATGACTGTTTCCGCCCCGTAAGCCGCTATTTTGATCGCATCACCCGCCCCGAGCAGCTTCTCACTGCTCTGCCGCGCGCCTTCCGCACAATGACCGATCCCGCGGATTGCGGGCCTGTAACGCTGTCTTTCTGTCAGGACGTGCAGGCCGAAGCCTATGACTGGCCGGAGGAGTTCTTCGCGCCAAAAGTTTGGCATTGGCGGCGACCGCCAGCCGATGAACACGAGCTGGAAACTGCAATTGCCGCGATCAAATCTGCCGAGACCCCTGTTATCGTTGCAGGCGGCGGCATACACTATTCAGGTGCCCATGAAGCACTGAAAAACTTTGCAGAAACCCACAGCATTCCGGTTATCGAAACACAGGCAGGCAAATCCGCTTTGCCGTGGGATCACGCGCTCAATTTCGGCCCGGTCGGCGTCACTGGTGCAGACAGTGCAAACGCAATTGCAGCAAACGCCGATTTGGTTATTGGGGTGGGAACACGCTTTCAGGATTTCACCACAGGCTCGTGGTCATTGTTCAAACATCCGAGCCGAAAGCTTCTCTCGGTCAATGTTCAGCCATATGACAGCCACAAGAATGCCGCAATTTCACTCGTTGCAGATGCACAAATTGCGCTAAAAACGCTGTCAAATGGCCTAAAAAGCTATAAACGCAGCGCACTCGACGCCACGCTTAAAGCACGTTGGTTCGAAGCAGCGGACCGTTTCACTGCTGCACCCGGCGACGCTAACCAGCTGCCCACAGACATGCAGGTGATCGGCGCGGTCCAGCGTCAGTCAAAAGAGAATACTGTCGTCATGTGTGCGGCTGGCACCATGCCGGGTGAATTGCACCAACTCTGGAAAGCTAGTCGTCCGATGTCCTATCACATGGAGTATGGCTTCTCCTGCATGGGCTATGAGATTGCAGGTGGGCTTGGCATCAAGATGGCGGAACCGGATCGCGATGTGATCGTGATGGTCGGTGACGGCTCCTATATGATGGCCAATTCAGAACTTGCGACCTGTGTAATGATGGGCATTAAGATTACAGTCGTGCTTACAGACAATCGCGGTTATGGCTGCATCAACCGTTTGCAAATGGCGACCGGCGGTGCCGAGTTCAACAATCTCCTCGACCACACGACCCACGTGAATGCATCCAATATCGACTTCGCAGCCCATGCCGGTGCGATGGGTGCCGACAGTAGAAAAGTCGCTTCTATCCGCGAACTTGAAGATGCGCTGGCGGAAGCGCGTCACAGCCCACGCACAACAGTTATCGTCGTCGATACCGATCCTTACCCGACGCCTGAAACCGGCGGCTGGTGGTGGGACGTGGCTGTGCCGGAAGTCTCGGCCCGCAGCCAAGTACGCGCCGCACGCGAAAATTATGAAGCTCAGATCAAAGAAAGAAACTGACCGATGATCCTCTATGGCACCAACCCGATTGCCTGGTCGAACGATGATGATCGCAGCCTTGGCGCGCATATAAGCCTTGATCAATGTCTTGATGAGACTTCAAGAATCGGCTTCGACGGAATCGAAAAAGGTCATAAATTTCCGCAAGTTGCAGCGGAACTTAAAGCAGTACTCGAACCCCGCAATCTGCGTTACGTTTCTGGCTGGCATTCGCTGAACCTTCTTACCAATTCCATTGAGGATGAGAAGGCTGCAATGCAGCCAGCACTTGATCTTCTGAACGCCATGGGCTGCAAGGTCATCATCGTTTGCGAAACGTCGAACGCCATTCACGGCGAGGATAGCAAGTCTCTATCCGAACGTCCTGTGCTGGAAGAAGCACGCTGGGCTGAGTTCGGTGCAGGCGTTGAAGCACTGGCTGAATATGCGAGCGCGCAGGGTATTGCACTCGTCTATCACCATCACATGGGCACGATCGTTCAGAGCGAAGACGAGATCGACCTTCTGATGAAACATACCGGCCCACATGCGAAATTGCTGCTTGATACAGGCCATTGTCTGTTTGCCGGCGGTGATCCTGAACGCGTTGCAAAAAACCATATGAAACGCGTCCAGCATATCCATGCCAAGAATGTCCGCCGAACGATTGCGGCACAGGTGCGCGACCAGAGCCTGTCCTTTCTTGAAGGTGTGCGCCGCGGCGTATTTACGGTTCCCGGTGATCAGGAAGGCGATGTCGATTTTGTGCAAGTGCTTACGGTCGCAGCCCAGCATGGCTATCAGGGCTGGCTGGTGATTGAAGCCGAACAGGACCCTGATGTGCGCAATCCATTTGAGTATCAGTCACTGGGGCTTAAATCGCTCAAAGCATTTGCACGCGAAGCAGGGTTAGACAAAGGAGACTGAGTTATGGCCAATCTGTTACGCAAACCCAGCGGCACGCATGGCAAGGTGCACGACATCACGCCGGAAAGCGCCAATTGGGGCTATGTTGGCTTTGGCCTCTATCGTCTGAAAGCAGGTGAAACTGCAACCGAGAAAACCGGCGACCGGGAAGTCATTCTGGTGCTGGTCGAAGGCAAAGCAAAGCTCAAAGCCTCTGGAGAGGATTTCGGCGAAATGGGCGAGCGAATGAGCGTGTTTGAAAAACTCGCTCCGCATTGTCTTTATGTGCCTGCTGAAAGCGGCTGGGATGCAGAGGCGACAACTGACTGCGTGCTTGCTGTCTGCGCAGCACCTGGCAAACCGGGCCGCAAGGCGCAAAAACTCGGACCGGAAGGCCTGACATTCGATACGCGCGGACAAGGTGCGAATACCCGCAACATCTTCAACATTGCCATGGAAGGCCGCGATGTCGCCGATAGTCTGCTGGTGACGGAAGTTTTTACGCCACAGGGCAACTGGTCATCCTACCCGCCGCACCGACATGATGAAGATAACTTCCCGGATATGACCTATCTGGAAGAAACCTATTATCATCGCCTAAACCCATCGCAGGGCTATGGTATTCAGCGGGTCTTCACCGAAGATGGCAGTCTCGATGAAACGATGGCCGTTTCTGACGGCGATGTCATTCTTGTACCAAAGGGGCATCACCCATGCGGCGTACCATATGGTTATGAGATGTATTATCTCAACGTTATGGCCGGACCTATCCGCAAATGGCGATTTAAAAACCATCCTGATCACGACTGGATTTATAAGCGCGATAATCCATCGACATAAAACGAAAGCCCCGGATTTCCGGGGCTTTTTTCTTACAGATTTGCCACTTTTTTCAAATCGTCCACCGCGCCGGGTGCAGCAACGAAAACGTGACTACCTTTAGTTAGCTTTTCGCCATCCGTTGGAAATGGATGTGTATACCCGCCTGCTTCGCGGACGAGGCAAAAACCCGCCATGCAATCCCAAGCGTGCATATATGGCTCGTAATAGCCCACCAGACGCCCTGCTGCCACATAGGCAATCATCAGCGCGCCAGAGCCATTGCGAATGAATGTGCCGCCTGCTTCAAGCAAATCTTCAACAATCTTCGCAACAACCTGCGGCGTTACGTAATTATTGGCTCCAATTCCCGTCACCGCGTTGCGAATTGTGCGCGTTTCATCAACCAAAAGCTTTTTGCCATTAAGCGTTGCACCCTGTCCCTTGGCGGATGCGTAAAGCTCATCAAAGCAAGGTGCCTGAATAACACCGATCACCGGCTCGCCATCTTTCACCACGGCAATGGAAACGCACCAGTTCGGCATTCCGTTGACAAAGGGGCTGGTGCCATCAATGGGATCAACCACCCATGTATAGCCTGAGCTACCCGCATTCAGTCCATATTCTTCACCCAGAAAGCCATCATCGCTGAAAGCGGCCGATACGCGCTCATTGATCAGTTGTTCGACATTGCGGTCAGCAATGGACACCACATCCTGCGGATCGCGCTTGGTTTCAATCACCAGCGTCTCCCGGCGATTGAAGTAATCGAGTGCCAGCGCACCAGCCTCGCGCGCAATGTCCTGCGCAAGCTTAAACCGTGCTTCAAGCTCTTTTGAAATGTCTGATGTCATGCGTGGTTTCCAGTCAGAGGTAATAAAGGCGCATGGTTCATGCGCTCAATTGTTGATGATGGCAAGGCCGCGCGGCTTGAAATGGATAGCCACATCCGTTTGTGGCGGAAGTGCTTCTTCCACAGCCGGATCGACAATGAAAAGCTTGCCGTGTTCGGTCTCGATTTCATATTCGATGTGATCACCGAGATAGGCGGAGTGGGCCACGCGCCCTGGAAAGTCTCCGCCAACCTTGGCTTGCAGGATCACCGCATTTGGGCGCACCGCCAGCTGTGCGGGTCCCGTTCTTGCATGTGATGATGCCAGCCGATGACTGAGCTTCCCAATACGAATGACAGCTTCTCCATTTTCTGCGCTGACGACTTCACAGGACACGACATTGGCCTCTCCCATGAAGTCTGCAATGAAGGCAGATGCGGGAGAATCATAAAGGTCACGCGGACTGCCTTGCTGCGCTATATCGCCGTCTTTCATGACAATAATTGTATCAGAAACAGCCAGAGCTTCGTCCTGATCATGGGTGACATATACTGCAGTAAAACCAATCCTTTGCTGGAGTTCCCTAATTTCCGTTCTCACACGGCGGCGCAGACGAGCATCAAGATTGGAAAGCGGCTCATCAAGCAGCAGAACCTGTGGTTCCAGGACCAGCGCGCGGGCCACGGCCACACGCTGTTGCTGACCACCTGAAAGCTCGGCCGGAAGGCGATGTCCCATACCGGCAAGGCCAACAAGCTTCAGCCCTTCCTCCGCCCGCTCACGCGCTTCCTTCTTCTTTAATCCAGAAGATTCAAGACCATAAGCCACGTTGTCGAGCGAACTCATATGTGGAAACAACGCATAGGACTGAAATACCATGGACACATCGCGCTCATTGGCAGGCAGCATGGTCACATCCTTGCCACCGATCAGAATGCGGCCCGATGTCGGATGTTCAAGCCCAGCCAAAAGGCGCAGGGTTGTGGTTTTGCCGCAACCCGATGGACCAAGCAGCGTGACAAGCGTGCCGGGTTCCACTGTCAGTGACAGATCGGGAAGAGCGGTGAAATTGCCGAATTTTTTGGTGACGTTTTGAAAGGTAACGGAGCCCGGACGGATCGTGGTCATACGGCTTTCTCCTGTTGAACAGTTTTGATCGGCGTGAGCGTGGCAACGCGGTTTTCACGCCGCAACCGGCGCTCGCCGACAAGAAGCTGGAATGTGACAATCACAACCACCATCACGAGAATGAGTGCCGACGAATAGGCGATCGCCACACCGAATTCGCCATTCTCGACGAGGCCGACGATATAAGAGGTGGCCATGTTGTATTCCGCTGAAACAAGGAAGATTACAGCACTGATCGATGTGATCGCCCGCACAAAGGAATAGACCAGAGCCGCAGTAATCGCCGGTCGAAGAAGCGGAAGGATCACTTTGCGGATCGTGCGGAAACTGCCTGCACGCAGCGTGAGCGATGCTTCATCAAGACTTTTGTCAAGCTGGCTCATGGCGGCGATACCACCGCGCACGCCAACCGGCATATTGCGGAACACGAAGCAGGCAATCAGGATGAGCGCCGTGCCGGTCATTTCAAGCGGAGGCAGATTGAAAGCCATGATATAGCTGACACCAATGACCGTACCCGGAATGGCAAAACTCAGCATCAGTGCAAATTCGAACACGTTGCGTCCGAAGAAACGCTGCCGCACGATCAGATAGGCGGTGAGCAATCCGACTGCAGCAGTGAGCGGTGCCGAGATCAGCGATATTTCCATCGTCGTCCAGAACGAGTTCCACGCAACCCCCGTCCATGCGAAGCCGCTATCCGTCCATGCCACCGAGAAAGCACGGCGATAATGGTCAAGTGTCAGCGAATTATCGAGACCCCATGTGCGCACGAACCCGCCAATCAGGATCATGACATAGACGACAACAGTGAAGCCCATCCAAGGAATAACAAGGGCATACACGCCGATCTTCAATCCTTTTGGCAGACCCGCATGAATGCCGGAATCGCCCTTGCCGGTGACGGTTGCAAAGTTTTTGCCAGATAGCCACAGGCGCTGGATGAGAAAGGCTGACAGCGTGAAGCAGAGCAGAACAATCGCCAGAACTGCAGCGCGTGACGGATCATTTTGCGCTCCCACAACGGCAAAAAATATCTCGGTCGAAAGCACACCATGGCTACCGCCAAGCACCATCGGATTGCCGAAATCAGCCATGCTTTCAATGAAGGCAATCAGGAATGCATTGGCCAGCCCCGGCGCCATAAGCGGCAATGAAACACGGTTGAACGTCCGCCAGCGGTTGGCACGAAGAGTTTGCGATGCTTCTTCCATGGAAGGTGAAACACCTTCGACGACACCGATTAGCACAAGAAAAGTGATCGGCGTGAAGGATAGCACCTGCGCAATCCAGATACCCGTAAGACCGTAAAGCCAGCGACCAGGTTCAACGCCGAAGAGATTGGAAATCTGTTCTGTCACAACACCTGCACGACCAAACAGCAATGTCAGCGCCAGACCAATCACGAATGGTGGCGTGATGATCGGCAGCACTGTGAGAATACGTAAGCCTTTCTTGAATGGAAAGCCTGTGCGGGTTGCAACGAGTGCGAAGGAAAGCCCAAGCACTGTCGAGCCGGTTGCCGTCATCAGCGCCAGCCAGAGCGTGCGCCATGCAACACCACAACGCCCCTCGCCGATCACACAGGCAAGGCTCCATATCGAAGAATCCTGAATATTGCCGATAAAGCCATCTGGCTTGAATGAACCGTCAAAATCCTGAACCGAACCGGCAAACATGCTGAAGATCGGATAGAACACAAAAACACTGACGAGCGCGACCAACAACGTGATCGAAGAAACCACAAAGGCATCGCCTTTCATCACTCCGCGTTCGGCAAGCCCGAAAGAAAAGATCAGCAGAAAACAAAGACCTGTCAGGACGGCACCTGCGCCGAAGGCCGGCTGTCCATCGGCAAGCTGACCGAAGAGGGTTTCGCTTACCATCCAGTTCCAGCCCGTGAAACCGACTGCCAGTCCTTGCAGCACAAGGAAGCCTGCGCCCAGAAGACTAGCACCAATCAGAACGGATGTTCGCTTTCCCGGCGTCATCGCAAAACGTGCGAAACCGCAAATGAGCATCAGCACCGTAACAACAGCCAGCCATGGGCGGCCATAAGCGAATATTTGCAGAATACCGGGACCGTTTTCGGCCTGACTGAAAAACCCTTCAAGCCAGCTGAAACGGAAGAAGCCTTGCTCGATGCGATACCAGGGCAGGATCAGGAACGCGACCAAAGCCAGCGCCAGAACCAGATCAAGCCGTCGATTGTGTTGTTTCATACCTATCCGCTTTTCTGCTCATTTTTGCTCATGGCGGGCAAAGTGGACGCAATTATCCGTCTCCCGCCGAATGCCGGCGGGAGGATCAGTAACGAAATTGGATTGCTAACCGCAGCGGCGGTTAAGGTTTAATTCGCCTTAGCACCGATTTCTTTGTCCCAGCGCTCAAGGATTTCCTTGCGCTTGGTCGGTTCGCCATAGGTCTTGAAGTCGTAGTCGATCAGCTTGATATCCTCAAAGCGTGGCGACTCTTTCGGCACTTCGGCGTTCTTGTTGGATGGCAGCTGGAAGGATTTTGCATCCTTCATCTTCGACTGGACTTCTGCTGTCAGCGCCCAATCATACCACTTTTTGGCGTTTTCAAGGTTACGCGCGCCCTTGATGATCGACATGGAGCCGATTTCATAACCGGTACCTTCGCAAGGCGCAATCGACTTAATTGGGAAGCCTTCGGCGGTCATCGCAACCGCATCATGCATGAACACAATGCCGATGCCGTTTTCACCGCGGGCAGCTGACTTTACAGGTGCCGAACCCGACTTGGTGTATTGGGCCACATTTGCATTCAGCTTTGCCAGATATTCAAACGCCTTCTCTTCGCCCATCAACTGGATAAGCGTTGCCAGCGCCGTATAGGCGGTGCCGGAAGAATTCGGATTAGCCATCTGGATTTCGCCCTTATAGGACGGATCGAGCAGATCAGCCCAGCAGGCTGGTTCTTTCAGGTTCTTCTTCTTGAAAATATCGGTGTTATAGCCCCATCCGAGCGCACCCGCATAGACGCCCACAGTGCGGAACTCCGAGCTTTCTGCCTGCTTTTTTGCCCAGTCCTGCAATTGGTCGAGGAGTGGCGATTTATATTCGAGCGTCAGGCCTTCGGAAGCAGCTTGCAAATGCGGATCGCCTGTACCGGCCCACCAGATATCGGTCTTCGGATTACGCGCCTCGGCGCGAACCTTGGCATAGGTTTCGCCAGAAGACAGGCGTACCATATTGACCTTGATATCAGTTTCTTTCTCGAAATTGTTCTTCATCTGCTCGCAGATCACCACGTCAGCCGAACAAATAAGATTGAGATTACCAGAAGCCTGTGCCGAAACCGCAAATGATGAAACGCCAGCGGCAAGTGCCGCGGCTGTGAGTGCCCAACGCATCATTATTCCTCCCTTTAGAGCACGGTTTGATCGGCTGAAAGCCTATCGCCCCCACCTCCACTTGTTTTGCAGCGCCTCCACGCTGCGGCTTTTTGCAAGCCTGTGCACAGTCTTTGCCTTTTAAGCCTATGTGTCAATCTGCTTTTGTAAATTTCATTCTGAAAATTCTAGAAACGGTCTAATAATTCTGTTTCTGCACAGCCTTGCAACAATGTGCAAAAGCAAAAGAGGCGACCTGAAGACCGCCTCTTTCTAAGTGATTTAGAGCTTGATCCAACCGATTTGAAACGCGGATCGATAAGATTTCGCTTCAAATAGAAACCATTAGAGGGCCAATCGGATTCATTGAGATTGGCGCTCTAAAGACCAATCAGCCGATTGCCATCAGGCTGGCATTGCCGCCTGCAGCAGTTGTGTTGATGGAGGTTGAAACCTCTTCAAGCAACCAGCTCAGGCAATAGCAATCAGCGCTCTCAGCAAGCTGTGCCGAAGTCGCTGCCTGTGTCAGCACGAGCGGGCCTGGAAGAGCTGCCAGCTTCTTGTTGATGTCGGTCAGGCGTTCGCCCTCTCCTTCGACAAGCGCACCAGCGAAAGGCGCATCTGCCTGCCAGTCCTTGGTCCAGACAACACGCCCAGCGACGCTTGAAGGCAAGTCCTTCAGAACATTTCGCAAGCCTGAAGCCTCGTCGACTACAGCTTCGTTGCCTGTAGCGAGTGCCGCTGTCAGCTGGCGATAGAGCCCGGTTTCACTCTGTGGAACCAGAAGAATACGACCACGCGCATGAAGCGCATACAGGTTGCGCTCACCAACAGGACCCGGAAGCTCGATATTCAAACCAAGTGCAGAAGCACTGCCGGTTTCACGAGCAGCCAGTGCCAGTTCGTTCATGCCACGATTGCCAAGCCACTTTGCGAAATCGTTGAGCGCGGCATCGGTGTGAACCGAAGCCATGCGCGGCGGGATTGGCGCTGTTTCAACAAGGCGGCCGAGATAGAGCGGACCGCCAGCCTTCGGGCCCGTGCCGGACAGACCACGGCCACCGAAAGGCTGGACGCCCACAATCGCACCGATAACGTTGCGATTAATATAGACGTTGCCAACGCGGATGCGATCAGCAACGTGAGCGATAGTTTCATCAAGACGCGTATGCAGGCCGAAAGTCAGGCCATAGCCGGTTGCATTAATGTCATCGATCAGGCGGTCCATGTCGTTACGCTTGTAGCGCACAACATGCAGAACCGGACCAAACACCTCACGCTTCAAATCGCGCAGACTGTCGATCTCAACGATGGTTGGCGCAACGAAAGTGCCCTTCCCGGTTTCAGGTCCAAGCGGAAGCTGCTCCACCTTACGACCCAAATCGCGCATCGTCTGAACGTGCTTCTCGATGATATCCTTGGCTTCAGCAGTAATTACGGCGCCAATATCAACTTTCAGCGTGTCAGTACGGCCAATGGACAGTTCCTTGAGCGCGCCCTTGAGCATGGTCAGAATGCGATCAGCAACATCTTCCTGCAGGCACAGAACGCGCAGAGCCGAACAACGCTGACCGGCGCTGTCGAAAGCTGAACCGATCACGTCGAATACGACTTGCTCGGCAAGAGCGGACGAATCCACGATCATGGCGTTCTGGCCACCGGTTTCAGCAATCAGCGGGATCGGCTTGCCATTAGGCAGCAGACGCGACGCAAGCTGTTTCTGAATAAGACGTGCAACTTCGGTTGACCCGGTGAACATCACGCCACAGGTTTCCTGTGCTGCAACGAGAGCTGCACCAATGCGGCCATCGCCGGGCAGTAGCTGCAATGCATCGGCGGGAATGCCAGCTTCATGCAGAATGCGAACGCCCTGCGCTGCGATGAGCGGGGTTTCTTCGGCAGGCTTTGCCAGAACCGGATTGCCTGCAACAAGGGCTGCTGCAATCTGGCCGGTGAAGATCGCCAGCGGGAAGTTCCATGGGCTGATACAGACAATCGGACCGAGCGGCTTGTGCGCAACGCCCAGCGTGCGGCGGGTCTGTTCGGCATAATAGCGCAGGAAGTCGATAGCTTCGCGCACTTCTGCAATCGCGTTTGGCATGGACTTGCCTGCTTCACGCATGATGAGACCGAGAAGTTCTGCCATTTCACGCTGCATGATGTCGGCAGCACGATCAAGGCAGGCTGCACGATCGGCAGGCGAAACCTGAGACCAGCTTGCAACAGCCTTCTCAGCCGCTTTCATTGCTTGTGCAACATCGTCGGCGGCGATTTCCGTAACCGTACCCACGACATCGGAATGATCACCGGGGTTCAGGACCGGGCGGCTTTCACCCTTAACCTTGGCACCGGCAACCTGCGGCTCCGCAATCCAGGCGCGCGAAGCATTGGCCTTAAGCGTTTCGCTCAGTTCTGCCAGCTGCTCTTCATTAGAAAGGTCAAACCCTGCCGAGTTTTTGCGAATGCCATAAAGACCTTCAGGCAGGTTGATCTGGTCGTGACGCGCACCGACAACGGCCATCGAACGAACGACTTCCGCAGGATCGGCAATCAGTTCATCAACCGACACGCTTTTGTCGCCAATGCGATTGACGAAGGAAGAGTTCGCACCGTTTTCAAGCAGACGACGGACCAGATAGGCCAGCAGCGTTTCATGCGTACCAACCGGCGCATAAATGCGAGCTGGACGACCCAGCTTTGATGGACCGACTACTTCGTCATAAAGCGGCTCGCCCATGCCATGCAGGCACTGGAATTCGTAAGAGCCGGTTTTGAAGTCCGGGCCTGCCAGATGATAGATCGTGGCAAGCGTCTGCGCATTATGCGTTGCAAACTGCGGGAAGATCACATCGCGGGCGCCAAGCAACTTTCGGGCGCAAGCAATGTAGGAAACGTCGGTATGAACCTTGCGGGTGTAAACAGGGAAATCTTCAAGGCCATCAACTTGCGCACGCTTGATTTCGGCATCCCAGTAAGCGCCCTTGACGAGACGAACCATCACGCGACGATTGTTGCGGCGGGCAAGATCAATAATGAAATCAAGCACAAACGGGCAGCGCTTGCCATAGGCCTGCACCACGAAGCCGATGCCTTCCCAATCGCTAAGATCAGGATCTTCAATCAAGCTCTGCAGAAGATCGAGCGAAAGCTCAAGACGGTCTGCTTCTTCGGCATCGATGTTGAGGCCGATATTATACTTCTTGGAAAGGGCTGCGAGCGCCTTCACCTTTGGCAGAAGTTCGCCCATGACGCGTTCGCTCTGCGCGCGAACATAGCGCGGATGCAGCGCCGAAAGCTTGATCGAAATGCCCGGACCATCATAGATGCCGCGGCCGGCGGAAGCGCGACCGATCGCGTGAATCGCAGTCTCGTAATCCTTGTAATAACGTTCTGCGTCAGCAGCAGTCGTGGCAGCTTCACCGAGCATGTCGTAGGAATAACGGAATCCGCGCTCTTCAAGCGATTTTGCGCGCTTCAGTGCTTCATCGATACTTTCGCCGGTCACGAACTGCTCACCCATCATGCGCATGGCCATATCCACGCCGCGGCGGATGACCGGCTCACCACAACGGGCGATCAGACGAGTAAGTGCTGCCGAAAGACCGCTGTCATTCACGGTGTTGGTGAGCTTGCCGGTGACAACAAGACCCCAGGTTGCAGCATTGACGAACAGCGAACGACCGCCGCCGACATGCGACTTCCAATCGCCATTGGAAATTTTGTCACGGATCAGCGCATCACGCGTTGCCATATCCGGAATACGCAGCAGAGCTTCGGCAAGGCACATCAGCGCCACGCCTTCCTGGCTCGACAGCGAATATTCATGCACCAGACCTTCAACGCCCGTTCCCTTGTGCTTGGCACGCAGGGCTTCGATCAGCTTGCGAGCGGTCGCTCTGATCTTCTTAGTCGTTTCTTCAGGCAGGGTCGCCTGCTGAACCAGTGCGGTCACGCATTCAGCTTCTGGCCGACGATAGGCATCGGTGATCGCCTTGCGCAGAGGTGTCTTCTCGCGGATTGGCGGCGCGAAGCTCTGGAAAACAGGTGTGGTGTGAGCGGATACTTTATCAGTCATGGTGCAATGCTCGCAAAAACAGGCTTAAGCCCAATTCAACTATGCTTATATGTGGTCGCACACTATCATCGACGCAAATTGCATTCTGTCTTCATTTGATCCATATAAAGGCAAATCGATCTTATTAAAGCGACTTCAAGAGGCAGTTTGAATGCGAAAGATAGACTCCGTAGACGATCTGGATCAGTTCGATCGTCGCATTCTTGAAGTGCTGAGCGATGATGGTCGCATTGCCATGACGGAGTTGTCAAAAAAAGTCGGTCTTTCCAAGACGCCGTGTCAGGCACGCGTCAAAAGATTGGTCGATGAAGGCTATATTATCGGCTTTCGCGCAGCGATTGATCCCGAAAAGCTTGGCCTTGATCATATCGCTTTTACGACCGTGAAATTATCCGACACGCGCGAAGCGGCCCTCACCGCCTTTAACGTTGCGGTGCGCAAGATACGCGAAGTCGAAGAATGCCACATGATTGCAAGCTCTTTCGACTATCTGCTGAAAGTGCGGACGCCCAACATCCGGCGTTACCGCGAGGTGCTGGGCGAGAAAATCTCCAGTCTGCCGAATGTGGCAAGCACCTCCACTTTTGTGGTGATGGAGTCTGTCAAAGACAACCGCCCGGTCAGAGTTTATCCGGGCGCATTGTAAGTGTTCACTTCACACTTATCCCGAAAACTGGTTCCACTTTTCGGGATAGATTTTATAGAGGCTGATCTGCCAGATAACGTTCGAGCGTTTTGGCTGTACCATCCTGCCAGATACGCTTGAGCGCCGCCGAGAAGGCATCGATATAGGCAGGATTGGTGGCTAATGCGCCGAAAATGTCGGGCATTTCGAGCCAGCGCGCCGGTTCGTCCTTGGCAAGCACCGCCTGCTTCACCAGACGATCCCATGACGGATCATTGGGTTCGATCACCGTACCGCTGTCCGTCGTTCCATAGCAGTAGCGGCACCAAAGAGCGGATACCAGTGCAAGGCCCGTGACCGAATGGCCTTTGGCCAGGCGATCTGAAACTGTAGGCAGAATAAATTTCGGCTGACGGTTGGAACCGTCAAGACACAAACGGCGGATTGTGTCGCCGATCTTTGGATTGGCAAAACGCTTGTCGATAAGCAGGCGGTAGTCTTCAAGAACCGTATTTGGAACTGGAGGCACTTCGGGAATGATTTCTTCCTTGGTGAGTTTTTCCAGATACTGCCGGATGATCGGATTTTCCATTGCTTCATGCACGAAATGGATATCGAGAAGCCCACCCGGATAAGCAATCGCCGCATGTCCGCCATTGAGGATACGGATTTTCATCAGCTCATAAGCGTCGACTTGATCGGAGAAGATCACACCGACTTTATGCAACCGTGGACGCCCAGTGGGGAACTTGTCCTCAATCACCCACTGCTTGAAACCTTCGCAAAACACCGGCCAGCCATCTTCTACTTCAAAACCTTTCAGGGCAATATCGCGTTCGCGTGAACCGGTTGCAGGCGTAATACGGTCGACCATTGAATTCGGAAAGGCCACATTAGCGGCGATCCAATCGGCAAATTCCGGATCGCTGAGCTTGGCAACACCTACGACAGCATCTTCGGTAACGTGGCCATTGCCGGGAATATTATCGCAGGACATGACGGTAAACGGCTCAACTTCAGCATCTTTGCGCAGTTTAAGCGCCTGCACAATGAGGCCGAAGATCGTATTCGGCTTATTGGTATGAACGCTGTCATAGACAATATCTGGATGCGCCGGATCAAAATGCTGGCTTGCTGGATCGATGTAGTAGCCACCTTCGGTGATCGTCATCGAAACGATGCGGATATCCGGAGAAGTCAGGTAGGCCATTAGGGCTTTCCGGCCCTCATCCGTGGATATGGTTACGTAATCAATCATCGATGCTGTAATGCGTGCGCTGGAATTATCGGCTTCCTGCTCGACAACCGTGGTAAGCCAGTCCTGCGCTTTCAGCGTGTCACACATGACACCATCGCTCGCACGAACGCCCGCACCAACCAAAGCCCAGTCGTGATCAAGCCCCAGACCAAACAAGTCATCGAGATAAACGGCCTGATGTGCTCGATGGAAATTACCAACGCCGAAATGCACGATCCCGGGCTTTAATACCGCAAGATCGTAGCCCGGTTTTTGAACCTTGGTGAAGCCAGGCAAAGTGGCGCGCGTCAGTTTGGTCATGAAAACTTCCTCCTGAAATCAAGCCGGAATGAATTGAACTTTCATCGTAGCAGGATCCCCCCCCTGCTTTAAAAAGTAAGGCAGCATTTCTTCAATCGGTAGGCGATGCGAAACAAGACGAGCCATTTCGCCATTATCGTTATGAAGAATTTCGAGCGCTTGCGGAATATTGAGATTGAGTGAATGTGAACCAGCGATGCGGATCTGGCGGCGGAAGATTTCAAATGGCGCCACCGACATGCGTGCATCGGGTGCGCAAACACCGAACACCAACGCCGTACCACCATCAGCAGTAAAGCCGACCATTCCTTCTGCGACTTTCGCAATGCCGGTAGCGTCAGCCACGAAATCAAAACTCTTCTTGCGCGCATCAAGCTCTGCTGAACCCGAGACAACAGGCTCCAGTCCGAGACTTTCGGTAAAAGCCAGACGATGTTCGTTGATGTCTGCAACCGCGACTTTTTCAACGCCTTGCGCTTTGAGCGACAGCGCAAGCAAAAGGCCGATCGGTCCAGCCCCGAACACCAGAGCCGTTTCAGACCCTTGCGGGCCTGCCTTCAGCTCAGCTGCACCAAGTCCATTGAGGACGCACGCCAGGGGCTCTGCAAGCGCCGCCACATGGAAAGGCAAGGTGCCAATCCCGTGAAGATGCTGCGCATTCACAACGCTTCTATCGGCAAAGCCCCCATTGTGCGTAACACCATAGGCTTTAAGATCAGCACACAGATTGGTCAGTCCCTTCCTGCAGGCACGACAGTGGCCGCAGGCAATATTGGGGTCGACGGCCACCCGATCGCCAGTCTTCACGTTCGTCACGTCGTCCGCGACTGCAATCACGACACCCGAATATTCATGCCCCGGCACAAGTGGAAATGAACTTGTGCCGTAACGGCCATGCAGCACGTCAATATCCGTGTGACATAGCCCTGAAGCCTTGACTTCAATCAAGGCGTGTCCGGGTTGGAGCTCAGGGTCGGGGAGTTCGGCAAGCGCCGCTACGCCACGCTCTGTAAAGTAAATGGCCTTCATCTCTTCACCCAAAAATGGCTCAAGCCATCCAGTTTCCACCATCAACACCAAATGTCTGGGCGAGGATATAATCACTTTCGGACGAAGCCAAGAAAATCGCCATGCCTGTAATATCTTGCGGGTTTGCAAAGCGGCCAATCGGGACTGATTTCGCAACGGAGGCTTTCTTTTCCCCCGGTTTCAGGCCTTCCCACTTAGCAAAATTCGCATCGACCACGTCCCAATGCTCGCCGTCAACAACGCCTGGAGCAATGGCGTTGACCTGAATATTGTGTTTGACGAGTGCAAGTGCGGCAGACTGTGTGGCCGAGATTATTGCTGCTTTTGACAGACAATAAAGAGTAACAAGTCCTTCACCGCGGCGACCTGCCTGGCTTGCCATATTGATAATTTTGCCACCACGACCACGCTCGATCATGACATTCGATACAGCTTTCATCATGAAAAGCGGACCTTTGAGGTTGATCCCCAGAACACGTTCATAACTGTCTTCGGTGATGGCGTTGATAGGCGCCATGTCGAAGATTGCGGCATTATTGACCAGAATATCGATGCCGTCATGTTCCTTGTCGATCTCGGCCACGACTGCTTCGATATCTGCGAGGTCGGTCACATCCAGCTTCACCGCTGTCACCGCACCGCCGAGACCGCGCGCCGCTTTCGTTGCACGTTCGATGTTAATGTCTGCGATGATGACCTTGGCACCCTCACGCGCATAGGCTTCTGCGAAGCCAAGGCCAATACCGCGTGCAGCTCCAGTGATGAGGGCAACTTTATCTTTCAGTCTCATAGGAATTCTCCGGGAGAGTTCTTCATCAGTGCAGTGGAAGCGCATCCCGAAAATTCCAATAGGCCCTCGGACACGATGCGCGTTATGAAAATCAGCTCATCAGGCGCTCTAACGATGCGTTTTCTTTTCAGACAACAAAAGCGGATGCCGCTCGCGACGCTCCAGCGCCAGACCATCCGATTTAAAGAGATGTGCGTCTGCGGGGTTAAAGCCCAGATTGGCAGTCTCATGCGTGCGCGCCGTGCTGCTACCACCGGCCTCAGCAACAATCAGATCCTTGGCCGCAGAGTTCTGCACATAAAGATAGGTCTCACCGCCGAGGCGCTCGACTACCATGATTTCTCCGTCCAAAATACCATCAATCGCCGGATGAAGATGTTCAGGACGAACACCAAGAACCAACGAGCCACCGGTATCGACGCCTTCTGACTTCACCGGAACAATTATGCTTTTACCATTGCTGAGTTCGACCGTCACACCATCGCTACCTGCGGACTTAACCTTCACGTCGATGAAATTCATCGTCGGAGAGCCAATAAACCCGGCCACAAAACGATTGTTCGGATGATGGTAGAGTTCAAGTGGGGAGCCAACTTGCTCAACCCGGCCGTCCCGAAGCACGACGATCTTATCAGCAAGTGTCATCGCTTCAACCTGATCATGCGTCACATAGATCATGGTTGCGTTCAAACGATCATGCAAGCGCGCAAGCTCGATACGCATCTGCACACGCAATGCTGCATCCAGGTTTGACAAAGGCTCGTCAAAGAGAAAGATTTTCGGTTCGCGAACCATGGCGCGGCCGATTGCGACGCGCTGGCGTTGACCACCAGAAAGCTGGCGCGGCTTGCGGTCAAGTAGCTTATCAAGCTGGAGCGTCTTGGCTATCTCCTCAACCTTACGGTCGCGTTCCGTTTTGGACACCCCTGCGAGCTTGAGTGCGAAACCCATATTGTCCCGCACATTCATATGCGGATAGAGAGCGTAGGTCTGGAAAACCATCGCCAGACCGCGTTCGTCGGGTGGCACATCGTTGCACTGTTGCCCGTCAATGGTCAGATCACCACCAGTGATTTCTTCCAATCCTGCAATCATTCGCAGAAGTGTTGATTTTCCTGAGCCGGACGGGCCGACAAAAACAACAAACTCACGGTCTTTGATATTCAGATCAACGCCCTGAATTACATCGACATTGCCGTAAGACTTGGTTGCGTTATGAAAAGAAAGCGTAGCCATGGGGTTCCCTTTACTTCACGGCGCCGAAGGTAAGACCGCGCACCAATTGGCGCTGCGTAATCCAACCAAAGACAAGAATTGGCGCGATGGCGAGCGTGGAAGCCGCCGAGAGTTTTGCCCAGAAAAGACCTTCAGGCGATGAGAACGACGCAATGAAAGCCGTCAAAGGCCCCGCCTGAGAAGCGGTTAGATTGAGACTCCAGAAGGCTTCATTCCAGCACAGAATAATTGAAAGCAGTGCCGTTGACGCAATCCCGGGCAGGCTGAGAGGCAGCAGCAGATAACGGATCTGCTGTCCCACCTTCGCACCATCCATACGGCTTGCCTCAAGAATTTCATGCGGAACTTCCTTGAAGAAGGAATAAAGCATCCAGACAACAATCGGCAGATTGGAAAGCGTGAAGATGATGATTAGCCCGGTGCGGGTGTCAAGCATTCCGCTATCGCGCGCGAGAAGATAAATTGGCACAAGCACACCGACAGCCGGAAGCATCTTGGTTGAAAGCATCCAGAGCAGCAGATCCTTGGTTCGCTTTCCCGGAAAAAACGCCGCCGCATAAGCCGCTGGCACGGCGATGATCAGCGAAAGAATGGTCGCACCGAGGCTTTCAATTACGCTGTTCATTGCGTAGCGGAAGTAATCGGCGCGCTGATTGACTGCCACAAAGTTCTCAAGTGTTGGCGAAAAGAACAGTTTAGGTGGAGCCACTGCATCGATCTCGGTTTTGAATGCGGCCAAGAGCATCCAAAGGATCGGAAAAAACATCAGGAGCGCAACAATCCAGCCAATTATGCCGGCGGAGACTGTGGCTTTGTTGAATTTACGTTTTCTAGCCATGCCAGCCTCTTAGTTATCCAGATTACGCGCAACGGTGCGAATGAGGAAAAAGGCAACTATATTAGCAAGGACAATGGCGATAACGCCAGCCGCCGATGCTCCGCCGATGTCCCATTGCAGAAGCGCTTTAAGATAGATGAAGTAGGTGAGCGTCGTGGTGGCAGTGCCCGGACCGCCAGAGGTTGTGACGAGAATTTCGGCGAAAATCGATAGGAGGAAAATCGTCTCGATCATGATGACAACGGAGATCGGACGCAAAAGATGCGGCAGGATGATGTAATAGAACATCGCTGGGCCTTTCGCGCCGTCAAGACGGGCTGCTTCCATTTGCTCGCGATCAAGAGACTGCATCGCAGTCATCAGAATTAACGTCGCAAAAGGCACCCACTGCCAGGACACGATCATGATTATTGAGGCCATCGGGAACTGCGAAAACCAATCGACAACCGGCAGGCCAAAGCTGCGCGAGATGAAGGCGAAGAAGCCATTCACCGGATGCATCAGAAGGTTTTTCCAGATCAAAGCCGATACGGTCGGCATAACAAAGAACGGCGCGATGACAAGAAGGCGCGCAATGTTCTTGCCGAGAAAATCCTGATCAAAAACAACTGCAAATAGGACACCGAATATAATGGATATAGCCAAAACAGACCCAAGGAGGATCAATGTGTTGGCAATGGCAGACCATAGGCCGGGATCGGAAAGAAGAAACGAGTAATTCGATACACCTGCAAAGCCGGTCACGAACGGATTGATGAGATTGTAATATTGGAACGAGAACCACAGCGTCATTGCCAGTGGAACAATCATCCATAAAAGCAGCACGATAACAGCTGGCGCAAGCAGAGGGCCGGTACGAATACTGCGACGCGATCTGGATGCAAAACGAGATTTGATGCCGACTACGGCGGCATTGTTAGATGGCATAGAATGCTCCTCCCTTCCCGCTCATGCTCTCACTCCACCAAGAGCGGTTACGGTTGAAGCGGCATCGTCAGGCCGCTTTTGTTCTTCCCTCTTGAGAATTTTAGGACGCAGAAGCGCTTCACAATCCTGCTCCAAATGCTCGTGAGCCTGCGAAGATTAGACCTGCTGAATGTTTTGAAGCCAAGCAGCAGGCCCTTTGGTCTGGTATCGGGTTACTTGATGTAACCGGCCTGTGTCATGATCTGCTCTGCTTGACGCTGAGCGCCATCAAGAGCTGCATCAACACTTTGCTGGCCAGCAACCGCCGAGGAAACAGCCTGACCGACAATTGTGCCGATTGCCTGGAATTCAGGGATCGCTACAAACTGGATACCAGTGTAGGGAACCGGGTCCTTGGTCGGCTTTGTCGGATCAGCAGACTCGATTGCCTTGAGAACTGTTTCAGCAAAAGGCGCTGCCTTTTTGTAGTTCTCGTTGGAATAGGTCGACTGACGTGTGCCCGGAGGAACAGCAACCCAGCCTTCCTTCTCGCCAACCAACTCAACATACTTCTTTGAAGTGGCCCACTTGAGGAACGACTTTGCGGCTTCCGCTTTACTAGTCGATGCAGGGATTGCAAGGTTCCAGGACCATGCCCAGGCAGAACCGTTCGGCGTTACGTCAATTGGTGCCTTGGTGAAGGCGACCTTATCCGCAACCTGGCTCTGCGTCTTATCATAGATCCGTCCAGCCGCAGACGTTGCATCAATCCACATTGCGCAATGGCCGGTAGAGAACAATGCCTGATTTTCGTTGAAGCCGTTCGAGGTAATTCCGGGAGGGCCTGCTTCCTTCATCAGATCGACGTAGAAGTTGATTGCCTTCTTCCACTCGTCCGAATTGATCTGCGGTTTCCACTGCTCATCGAACCAGCGACCACCAGAGGTGTTCACAAGCGTACCGAGATAGGCCATGTTCTCGCCCCAGCCCGGCTTGCCGCGCAGGCACAGACCGTACTGTTCTTTCGACTTGTCAGTCAGCTTAGTCGCAAATTCCTTGATCTGTGCATAGGTCGGCTCGTCCGGCATGGTAAGCCCAGCGGCCTCAAACAAATCTTTGCGATAAAGGGTAAACGAGCTTTCTGCGTAGAAAGGCACAGCGTAGAGCTTGTCTTCGACTGTTAGGCCGGCGCGGACAGGCTTGATCAGATCGTCGTAGTCGTAATCGTCGCCCAGATCGCCGACTTCAAGCAGCCATCCGGCCTTGCCCCAGATCGGTGCTTCATAGCCACCGATGGTCATGATGTCGAATTGCCCGCTCTTTGTAGCAATGTCAGTTGTGACGCGTTGGCGAAGAACGTTTTCTTCCAGAACCACCCAGTTTAGCTTGTTGCCGGTTTCCTTTTCCCATTCCGACGAAAGCTTCTGCATTATGATCATGTCGGCATTGTTGACCGTTGCGATGGTCAATTCTTCGGCCGATGCACTGCCTGCAATGATGACGCCACCTGCAACCGATGCAATAAGCCCGGCTATATAAGATTTGTTTCGCATCTCGTCTCCTCCTTTACGAATGCATAGCAAAATTCTTACATGTGTAAAATTTATCGCGCGGGGATCCGTGGCTTGTCAAGCACGGTTTTGGAATTGTGATTTGAAGTGCAAATTTTCCTCTTTTTGAATAATCTTGCTGCAGATTTTTTGACGACCCCCGCCGCCAAATTCCTCCCACATAAATTCTAGCACATCTATAAATTCACTGCATCTCACAGTGTTAAATCATTTGTTTGCTTGACCTTTCCGTCCACGTTTGACACTTTGAGCCTATCTTGCAGGCAGGAGGACCAATGCAAGATGCCTTAAACTAAATTCTTGATTTTTCTTATCTTTATGCATCATATCCGGCGGTATCATGCGTAGGTGGATGCACTTGATAACGCTTCATTTGGCAAAATGCAGTCCAGTTTGGCATGTAAAAGCTGAATGAGCGCAGGACCGGGAATGATAGACAGGACAAAAGACGTGCGCAAAAATATTCGCACAATGGAGGATTTCTCTGAGTTCGTAGGGCTGTCCCGCCCGACGGTTTCCAAGTATTTCAATGACCCAGGCTCCGTTCGCCCGAAGTCCCGCACACTTATTGAGGCGGCGATTGAGAAGTCTGGTTTCAAGCCAAATCTTTTCGCGATCAACTTAAATAGGCGACGCACGACAATTCTGGGAGTTATCATTCCTAACCAGCTTGATCACTTCTACATGGCCATGACAAAGCGTCTGCAGACGCTTGCGGAACGCCATGGCTATTTTGCAATTGTACTATCGTCCGATGGCAACCCGGAGCTTGAAAAAGCAGCAATTGAGACATTGCGCTCCCTCAATGTCGCTGGAGCCATCATCGCACCTCTCGGCGAAAAATCGCAGCATTCCGCACTTACACGCCTAGCGGAAGATGTGCCGATTGTTTACGTCGACTCTCCGCTCGACAGCACCTCTCCTTTCGTCGGCACTGACAATTCCAAATCGTTTCATCTGATTGTCGACTATCTCTGTCGCTCAGGAAGCGAGCCTTGTTACTTCTCCATGCCAGACGTCAACAACAATGCGATCAAGCGGCAGAAGGCTTATTGCACAGCTATGGAAACACTCGGCTACGATCCTCGTATTGTAGAGCTTGAACAAAGCTGTAGCTGGGATTTCGAGCAATATGCCTTTCAACAGGCTGCGCGTATTTTGCGCGAAAAGGGTCGTTTTCCAACGAGCACAATCCTATGCTCGAATGACCGCATTGCGTTTGGAGTGACATCCGCTCTTTGGCAAGCCGGCCTTAAGGTCGGCCGACTGAATGACTGCGATATTCGAGTTGCCGGTCATGACAACAATCCGCTCTCTGAGTACACCTGTCCGCCCCTCACCACCGTCGCGCAGGATTACAATGAAATCGGGCGTCTGGCGATAGAGCTGTTGTTCCGTACGCTCGGAGAAACAACGGAAAGTGGACATAGCCTGCCGAAAGAAAATCACATTCTGCTCAATGCTGAAATCAAGCTACGTTTGTCGGCCTAAACGTCTGATTTAATTCCAAATTGGAGCGTGAGGTCAAATGCTCGAGCCACGGCTCAACTCGTATAGTGCTCTTATCCAATCATTACTTGTATGCGACTAACCGAACTTCCTCTATCTTGAACTTGTTTTCTTCGGCAAATGTAGAAAGTTCGGTTGAAAAGAACACCTTCACTTTAACGATACTCAAGCGGAGCGATAAGATCATTCGTTGCTACGAAATCCAGGTCAGCACCGATGGTCGACCTCGTTAGCTTCCTTGTGTCTGCACATGAAAATCTTCAAAATCAAAACATTAAAATAAGTCGAATTCATTGCCTTGCCAAAGGCCGCACCAGCAGCGTGGTAAGGCAGGAATTGGCTCACTGTAATGCCTGCACTCACGAAGACAACGTAATCTGCAACTACATTCCAATGGGCATGCCATTAAATCTTCAGGTTCTCCATCTTACAGGTTGTTCTGACTTACGCTCATCTGAAAGGTCCGAATTCAGAAGCAATCATGGAGAGATGAGTTCATGCTTTGTCGCTGCTAAAGCCAGATTCAGTTCAAAAAAATGGTGGGCAAAGCCCACCATTTTTCATGCAGTCTAAAAGCCTTAATTCAGGCCCAACGTACCACGTAGTGTCGAAAGATCTTCGGCCAGCGTGGTAATCGCGCCAGCCATAACCTTGCGATCTTCCTCAGTCAGCTTGTCGTATAATTCATAACCATCGCCCTTCTTGTATTTCACAAGAATGTCGTTGACGGTTTTGAAATTGGCATCCGACTTCTTCAGAAGCTCAGGATTTTCCTTTTCGATCAGCGGACGGAAGAGTTCGACGATCTTCTGCGAGCCATCAACATTAGCCTGGAAGTCCCAGATATCTGTGTGGCTGTAGCGATCTTCTTCGCCAGAAATCTTGGTTGCTGCAACTTCTTCCATAAGTGCTGCTGCGCCGCCAACAACCTTTTCAGGTGGGAACGTCATGTCCTTGATGCGCTTTTGTAGCTCGACAACATCTGCGTAGAGCTTGTCAGCATATTTATCGAGTCCTTCGGTCGAATTCTGGGCGAACAAGCCGTATTCGAGGCGATGGAAGCCGGTAAAATCTTCGGACTTTTCGGCATCCTCGTGATCGTCAGCGCGGCTATCGATCGACGCATCGAGGTCCGTAAAAAGCTCTGCGATTGGCTCAATCTTCTCATAGGAAACCCGTGAAGACGGATAAAGCTCTTTCGCCTTATCCAGTTCGCCAGCCTTGATCGCATCGGTGAACGCCTTGGTGTCTTTCACGAGCGTATCGAGATTTTCCTGCACGTAAATCTTGTAATCAGCAATTGGCTGAACGAGATCGAGTGGGGACACTTCGGCTTTTGCGGCACCGAAGCTTAGAGACAGTGCGACGACACAAGCCGACGCGAGCAATGGCAGACGATATTTCATGTTTACCTCTCCGTGGTGATAAGACCTTCACCCACGCGCATTCTGCGGCCCACTCGCCTGCAAAAGAGCGCTTGCGTAAAAGTCATCCTGATCTTTCACGCCGGGTAGCGTGAAGAAATAACCGCCGCCGATTGGCTTGATATACTCTTCCAGAGGCTCGCCATCGAGGCGCTTCTGAACAGTGATAAAGCCCTTTTCCAGATCGGCCTGATAAGCGATGAACAGCAACCCCATGTCGAGCTGGCCGGACTTCGTGACCCCATTGGAATAGTTGAACGGACGGCGCAAAATCAGATGTTGTTCGGCATTGGCATCGCGCGGATTGGCCAGCCGAATATGAGAATCCATTGGCGTAACCTTGCCTTCCGGATCTTTTGAATAGTCAGGTACATCAGCTTCGGTTTTGCCATCGAATGGCGCACCGCTATCCTTGTGACGGCCGAAAATTGTCTGCTGTTCCTGCAGCGGCGTGCGATCCCATCGCTCAACAAAATTTCGGATGATACGCACGGCCATATAATTGCCTTGAGAAGCCCATTCCGGCTCGTCCTTGCCGGGCTGGATCCAGACGATGCGATCCATCAAGGCTTTATCAGCGGCATCAGGATTGGCAGAGCCATCGCGGAAACCGAGGAAGTTACGTGCGCTTTCTTTGGCTTTCGGCGAATGCGGCGGCTGCACCGGCACAGAACCTTCCTGCTTCCAGCGGACCATCAGAAGATCAGGCATGTTCTTCATGATATCGCGCAGTGCATGAATATTCGTGTCTGCGGTATTCGAGCAGATCTGGATTACCAGATCGCCATGGCAGAGATCTTTTTGCAATGCATCATTGGGAAAGCCCGTCATGCGCTGCAATTGCTTTGGCTTGAACGGCTTGAGCCCAAAACGATCATCAAAGAGCGAGCTACCCAGACCCACGGTGATCGTCAGGTTGTCAGGCGTTACAGTCGGCCCAAGAATGCCGGAATCGGATGGCGGAAACTTGGGATCAAGGGCTGGCGGCTCGCCACCCTTCATTAGAAAGGCTGCGCGCTCTGTTAGAATTCTGAACATGCGTTCGAGACCCGCGCGATCCCGCGCCAGAACATCGAAAGAGGCCACGAGACCAGTGGCAGGGCGCGGCGTCACAATGCCGGGCTGATGCACGCCATAAAATGGCTGACTCTCCTGCAGCTTGTCGCTTTCAGGTGCATTGGTCACGCTTTCCGACGAGAGCGCGTTGTTAGACGCGCGCGCGTTGGCCGCCTGCGATACAAGCACGCTCGCGACGCCTGTCGCACCAGCACCGAGCAATAGGGCGCGTCGCGTTGGCGTTGGGTTGCCCGTCACAGAACTATCGTCTTTGAAAAATTTCTTGGTCACTAATCCACTCCAAGTTGATCGCGGAGTTTTGAATACTGTTCGGCGAGAGCAGTGGCGCCGTCCTTGATCTTCGCCTTCTCGTCAGCAGAAAGCGTATCATATGCCTTGCCATTCTGAGCATTTAGCAGCGCCTTTACGACAGACACCTGAGCATCAATCCCTTCAAATGCATCGGGATCGACTTTAACAACGATCGGACGCAATACGTCCGCCGTCTTTGCGGAGCCTTCAACAAGGCCTGCAAATACCTGCAAATCTGTGTGTGCGTAACGATCGTCGCCCACATCAGCGGCGGTAGACGCAAAGCGATTGAGCGCTGACGATGTACCTGCCAGCATCCGGTCAGGCGAAATACGCAACGCGCGGATACGATCTTTCAGACCAGCCGCGTCTAGAACAAGCTTTGTGGCGACCGGCTGCAAGCCATCCAGCGACTTTTGTTCAAACAGCCCATACTCAATGCGATGCAGACCACCGAAGGCAGGGTCCTGCTCACGCTTTTCAAAGAAATCGGCGCGTGCGTTGATCGCTGTATCAAGATCAGAGAAAGCTTCTGAAACGGGGGCAATACGCGCATAAGCTTCGCGCGCCGGTGCATAAGCAGCCTGTGCAGCTGCGATATTGCCGCTTGAAACGGCATCCGAAAGTGTTGCAACAGCCTTCTGGAACTCAGCGACTTCGGTCGCGAGATAAATCTGATATTCAGCCAACGCGCCAAGGAAAGCGGTCAGCGGCATCTTACCCTTTTCGGCTTCACTGCTTGCCGATGGCGTCACAATCAGCTTTCCGCGCGGGTTGGAAAGAAGGCCGCAAGTAATCTGGTATTCGCCCGGCGACAGCTTGGCGGAAAGTATCTGCTTGAAGCCCGGTGCGATATTCTCGCGCTCTTCGAGAACCATCACGCCGTCGAGAATTTCCCACTCAACCGAGCGGTCAGACTTGTTGACGATTTCAAAAACCGTGCGCCCAGCCGGAACAGTCAGTTCATTTGGATCGCAGCTTTTCGCGTTGACCACAATCTGCACTTTGCCATCACCATCTGCATGGCGCGATTTATCTGAAACGCGCGAGGCGTAATAGAAAGCAGCGCCTGCCGCCAGCACCAGCAGAATGGCCAGCACCAGAACCGCTCGCACGAGATTGCGGGAGAATGGTGCAACAGGTTTTGGGCTTTGCGGCTTAGTCATGGAAAATCTCTTCGATTAAACTGTGTGCTTCGCGGCTGCGCTCTGCGCAGGTGCGGAAGACGGCATCAGGAAAATAATGAGCGCAGGCACGAGGAAGCCGAGATAGGCGACTACTTCACTGATCGTGGGCGTCGCGATATAGCCGAAGATACCAGCCAGAACCGAGCCAAGCGTGCTGTCGAGCGGCAGGATTTCGCTTGTGTCGAACACGACCGTCTGGAAGTGATTCCAGATGCCAGCCTCATGCAGCGCCATCACCGAATTTGCGAGAATGCCCGCTGCGATAATTAGGATGAAAACACCCGTCCAGCGGAAGAAGCGGCGCAGATTGAGTTTCAGGCCACCACGATAGATGCCGTAACCAACCAAAGCGGCAAGCAGAACACCCAGCAATGCACCAAGCGGTGCAGCGCCACCCTCGCTCTGCTGGAATGCGGCGAGCAGGAAGAAGACCGACTCAAGCCCCTCACGGGCCACAGCAAAGAATACCATCAAGATGAGGCCGAAGCCCTTATGCGTGGGCGTTTCAAATGCCGCATCGATGGAATGATGCAGTTCCGCTTTGATGGAACGGGCAGCCTTACGCATCCAGAAAACCATGGACGTCAGCACGAAAACGGCTATGAGCCCGATAATGGCCTCGAAAAGCTCCTGCGCCTTTTGCGGGAATTCTGCGCTTACGATCTGAAGGATTGCGCCAACTGCCAGCGACATCGCCAAGGCCAGCAGAACACCGATCCAAACAACCGGCATCCAGGCGCTGCGTCCGGTCTGGTGCAGATAGCTCGCGATAATGCCAACGATTAGCGCAGCTTCCACGCCTTCGCGGAACATGATGAGAAATGGTACGAGCATTCGATTTCATCCAAAAGGCGGAGTGATCAATCCGCCCCTTGATTGACACTCTTCACAACCGGCGCAAGCCTTCGTCTATTGGTCATCTTTCTATATCTACGCGCACACCACTGCAAGCCAAATGAAGTTGACCACCATGGGAATGTTTTAGAATTATTCTAACTATTTCAGAAACTTACAACGATGCAAATTGGCTATCCCTGATGAGGTCGCAAGTTTTATGGAGGTGCAGTAAGCCTTTGAAAAGGCTTCATAGTGAAGCCTCTTCACGTATTGAATTGCGGCTATCAAGCCTCGGCTGCCGTCCGAAATGCCATCGAATTACCGTTCAATGTTTCCGGGCAATCCCGCTTTGCCTGCTTCCGAGGGGTTTAGCCTCACATAGTCAGCCTTCAAATCTTCAGAGGTTTTGCGGCTTCCATCGTGGCTCCAGCCGGGCGGCGCAATCATATACATCAGCCGCTGACGAAGACTGAGACCGGATGAGAACACGTCTTTGAACATGCCAACCCATTCATGGAACGCCACGCGCACAGGATTGAATGTGCCGACATTCTTAACAATGCCGTATCGCGGCATATCTTCGGGCAATTCTTCAACAAAAGTGCCGAACATGCGATCCCAGATAATCAGGGTGCCTGCATAATTGGCATCGAGATAACGCGGATTGGTCGCGTGATGGACACGGTGATGCGAAGGCGTATTGAAGATAAACTCGATAGGCTTCGGCAGTTTGTCGATGGCTTCGGTGTGAATCCAGAACTGATAAATCAGATTGAAGCCATAAACGAAGGCAATCACCGCCGGATGAAATCCGAGCAAAACCAACGGCACCTGCAGCACGAACATCCCGGTCATCTGGCCGGTCCATGACTGCCGCAAAGCGGTTGTGAGGTTATAGTGCTGGCTGGAATGATGGTTGACGTGCTCCGCCCAAACCCAGCGAACGCGATGCGCAATCCGGTGATACCAATAATAGCGCAGATCATCGAAGATGAAGGCTATTACAAACACCCACCAATGCAGCCCCAGATCGAAAAAGCGGAACTGCCAAATCCAAAGCAGCGCCGTCACTGAAACGAAGCCGAGCAGCAGCCCCGCCGCGACATTGCCTGCTCCCATCAGCAGACTTGTGAAAGCATCACGCGTTTCAAATTCGCCTTTGCGCTGCCAGTAGCGGATTGCCACCAGTTCAATCAAAATTCCCAGCACATAAAGCGGAATTGCAACACGCGTCACATCGAAGAATACCGGATTACTACCCATTTCGGCCCCTCTCCCCATCTGAGCCTGAAAGCCAGTCTATCACTCTTTGTCGATCTGCAGCATCGCTGAAAAGAAGCCTTGCCTTGGGCCAGGTAAAATCCTTCATGTGCAATATCAGTTCGGCGCTACCCTTCTCCTCAAGGGCAAGCACATCTGATGCTGCCACACATCGCGTAAGAAACCGATCGCCAACACCGTGAACTATCCCCGTTTCGACCTCCCTCAGCGGGAAAAACGCTGTGCGACGATCGTCCGTATAACAGATCTCACTGATTGGGATTTCCGGATAGTCGATATGAAAGCGCGCTTTGACGATTTCGTCGCTCGCAAGAATGCTGCGCTTTAAACCTCCACCCAGAAAATGAATTGCCAATACGCCGAAGCCTATCCCGGCGATAACCATAAGTAGAAGCACCCGCAAATCCATGAACTCTCCCGTTCGCAGCGATGCCAGTATGTTCCCACAAACATCCTAGCCATCAGCCAGAGCGAATACATCCCAAAACTTTGGGGGACCGATTTACGAGTCGCACCTGACCCGGCATTGCAACAAGAGATTGTTTCGATTTGGAGCACTCTGAATACTCGGACGGAAACAAATATTGACCAATAAGCTTCCGGAAGCAGTCAAAATTCCGAAAAGTTTCAGAATTTTCCGAAATGGTCAAAAATTTCGCGTTTCAGGGGTTGAAGAATGGTTGCAACCGGTCCATATGACAGGTGCTTACCGCTTGCGCCTCCTCCCATTGCGCGCGGTAAGTGTTCCCCTCTGGAGGTTTGCCTTTATGGCACCTTCATAACTTAGCCGGACTTTTTAGTCCGGCTCTTTTTTTGCCTAAATTTCAGTAAGTTAGAACTAAAATAAAAAGCGCCGCGTTACCGCAGCGCTTCCAAAAACAATGCCTTTTTTCTCGCCGGAAATGACTGTCAAAGAACATGGTTCTCATCCTCTTTCCGGCTGTAAAAACGCATTCCAAGTTCTTTCGCCGACAAACAAAATCTCCGTCCGAACGTGGTAATTTTATTTCTGTCGGAGCGATAGAGTACCGCTCCGACCTGTCGCTTTACAAAGCGTTAAAACACGACCGATGAGCGGTATCAGCCGTAAGATGCAACCGGCGGGCAAGAACAGATGAGATTTCTGTCGCCACCCACATTGTCGATGCGGCTGACAGGCGGCCAGTACTTCGCCGTCGTATCAAAATCACCACTCAACGCGCTTCCCGGAAACACTGCTTCCTCACGGGTGTAAGGATGTGTCCATTCCGTTGCCAGCGTATCGCCTGCCGTGTGCGGTGCATTGGCAAGCGGATTGTCATCCGCAGGCCAGACACCATCGGCAACCTTCTTTGCTTCGCCTGCAATGGCAATCATTGCATCGCAAAGACGATCGATTTCCGACTTCGGCTCAGACTCGGTTGGCTCAATCATCAGCGTTCCGGCAACCGGCCATGACATGGTCGGTGCATGGAAACCATAGTCGATGAGGCGCTTGGCCACATCTTCCACGGTGATGCCAGCGCTATCCTTGAGAACACGCGTATCCACGATGCACTCATGCGCCACACGATCATGTGCGCCGGTGTAAAGGATCGGATAAGCGTCCTTAAGGCGATGCGCGATGTAGTTGGCGTTGAGGATTGCAGCCTCGGTTGCCTTCTTGAGACCCGCGCCGCCCATCATGCGGATATACATCCACGTAATGACCAGAATCGATGCACTGCCAAACGGTGCTGCGGAAACAGCATGCTTGGAACCGAGATCAACATGGCCTGGCAAGTAAGGCACCAGATGCTTGGCCACACCAATAGGACCAACACCCGGACCACCGCCGCCATGCGGAATGCAGAAGGTCTTGTGCAGGTTCATGTGGCAAACGTCAGCGCCAATATCGCAAGGACGAGCAAGGCCGACGAGCGCATTGAGGTTTGCGCCGTCGAAATAGACCTGACCGCCATTATCATGGACGATTTCGCAGAAAGCCTTGATGCCTTCTTCGAACACGCCATAGGTCGACGGATAGGTAATCATGAACGCCGCAAGATTGTCGCGATGCTTCTCAGCTTTGGCTTTCAGATCATCAATGTCGATATCGCCATCCGGACGGCAATTGACGACGACAACGCTCATGCCAGCCATCGACGCACTGGCAGGATTGGTGCCATGTGCAGACGATGGGATCAGGCAGATGTTGCGATGACCTTCGCCGCGTGACTGGTGATAGTGACGGATTGCGAGAAGACCCGCATATTCGCCCTGACTACCAGCATTTGGCTGCAGCGATACGCCTGCAAAGCCGGTGATTTCGCAAAGCCATGCTTCGACGTCCGAGGTCATCTTGGCATAGCCGGTTGTCTGTGCGGCAGGCGCGAACGGATGCAGATTGGCAACCGTGTTCCAGCTCACCGGCATCATTTCTGCTGCCGCATTAAGCTTCATTGTGCACGAGCCAAGCGGGATCATCGCACGATCAAGCGCCAGATCCTTGTCCGCCAGACGACGCAGGAAGCGCATCATCTCGGTTTCCGAACGGTGCGAGTGGAACACATCCTGTGTCAGGAAGCCTTCACCACGTCCTTTGGATGGCGTCAGCAGATCGTCGTTACCGACTGGCTTTGCGCCAAACAGAACGGCGAGTGCTGCAAGATCGTCTTCGCTCGAGGTCTCGTCAAAGGTGACGCCAACCGTATCCGCATCAATGATGCGGATGAGACGACCGCCCTTGTCAGCTTCGTCAGCAATGGCCTGCGCCTTGCCGGAAACCTTGACGCTTACGGTATCGAACAGGCTATCGCCCGCGATTTCGACGCCAGCAGCCTTGAGGCCCGTTGCGAAGCGAGACGCAAGACCGGCAACGCGCGTTGCAATGGCCTGAAGGCCAGCAGGACCATGCCAGATGGCAAAAGATGCAGCCATATTGGCAAGCAAGGCCTGCGCGGTACAGATATTGGAAGTCGCTTTGTCGCGGCGGATATGCTGCTCACGCGTCTGAAGCGCTAGACGATAAGCGGCACGGCCATGCGCATCGACCGACTGACCAACGATACGACCCGGAATGATACGCGTCAGAGGCTCAGATACTGCGAGATATGCAGCATGTGGACCACCAAAGCCCATTGGAACGCCATAGCGCTGCATAGAGCCGACAGCCATGTCAGCGCCCCACTTGGCGGGCGCTTCCAGAATGGTCAGCGCCAGCGGATCGGCAACAGCGATAACCAAAGCGCCCTTGGCCTTGGCACTGGCGATGACAGCGGTGAAGTCGCCATAAACGCCGCGTGTATCCGGCCATGGAACGATGACGGCAGCTGTGTTGTCGTCAACCGCACTTCCGGCTTCAACCTGCCAGCCAAGCGGCTCTGCGCGGGTGTTGATCACATCCACGCTCTGCGGATGCAGATCGCCTGCAAGCAGAATGCGCGAGCGCTTGTCGCGGTGATGACGAACAGCAACGCCCACAGCTTCAGCAACAGCGGTTGCTTCATCCAGCAGCGATGCGCAGGCAACCGGCAGACCGGAAAGCTCGGCAACGAGCGTCTGGAAATGGAACAGAAGCTCCAGACGGCCCTGGCTGATTTCCGACTGGTAAGGCGTGTAAGCGGTGTACCAAGCCGGATTTTCAAACAGGTTGCGCTGAATGACAGGTGGCGTCTGCACACCATGATAGCCCGCACCGATGAAGCTCTTCTTCACCACATTGCGGCCCATGATTTCATTGAGCTCGGCAAGGGCTGCGTGTTCGCTCAAAGCCGCTGGCAGATCAAGCGCGCGGTTCAAGCGGATGGATGCCGGAACAGCCTGCGTGATCAGTGTTTCCATGGAAGGAAGACCGAGCGCTGCAAGCATTGCGCGCTCGTCTTCTACGCGTGGCCCGATATGACGGGCAACAAAGGGGAGAACCTGTTGCGTCATCTTTTTATCCTACAAGTTTGTCGTAACCAGCCTTGTCGAGAAGTCCCGAAAGCTGGCTTTCATCGGAAAGCTTGAGCTTGAACAGCCAGCCTTCGCCTTCTGCAGCCTGATTAATGAGAGCTGGATCGCTGGAAACGGCGTCGTTAACTTCAACCACTTCGCCATCGACTGGAGCATAAACGTCGGAAGCGGCTTTGACCGATTCAACAACGACGATGCCTTCGCCCTTGGAAACGGTGCGACCGACTTCCGGCAGATCTACGAATACGAGGTCGCCCAGCTGCTCCTGTGCGTGGATCGTGATGCCGACAGTGGCAACGCCACCTTCGACGCTGATCCACTCATGATCTTCGGTGAACAGGATATTGGCCATGGAAATCATCCTTTGCGATAGCGATGCGGTGTGAAGGGAAGTGCATGAACATCAACGGGAACCTTGTTGCCGCGGACCTCTGCGAAAATGCGGGTGCCTGGGCTTGCGAGGCTTGCCTCGACATAACCCATTGCAACCGGGAAACCTGCGGACGGACCAAAACCGCCCGATGTGACGGTGCCGATCTGAAAACCGGATTCGTCGAAAAGTTCTGCGCCGCCACGCACTGGCTGCCGGCCTTCCGGCTTAAGGCCAACGCGCTTGGCGGTTGCACCCTTGGCAATCGCATCCAGAACGGCCTTGGCGCCATTGAAGGCAGCCTTTTCACGCACTGACTTGGTGATTGCCCATGTGAGACCGGCTGAGACCGGATCGGTTTCCGGCGTAATATCCTGACCGTGCAGGCATAGACCCGCTTCAAGGCGCAGGCTATCGCGGGCAGCAAGACCGATCCATTCGACGCGTTCGTCGGCCAGAAGCTTGATTGCAAGCATGCGCGCCTCATCGGCAGGCAACCCAATTTCAAAACCATCTTCGCCGGTATAGCCCGAACGGGTCATAAACCAGTTGGGATTAGGTTCAAAGCCGCTCATAAAGCCGAGCTCTGCACCTTTAAGACCCGCATCGGTAATGACGCTTTCAGCTTCCGGCCCCTGAATGGCCAAGAAAACGCGGTCCAGTGGATTTACCGACGCATCCTTGCCAGATGCTGCTTCATTGAGGTGCTCAATATCGGCATCGGCGTTGCCCGCATTGGCAACGACCATGAAACGGTCTTCGCCAAGGCGCGTGACAATCAGATCATCAAGAACGCCGCCTTGGTCATTGAGAAAGAAAGTATATTTCGACTGGCCGGTTTTCAGAACTGAAGGATCAAGCGGACAGGTTTCGCTCAAAAGTGCGATTGCATCCGCTCCCGAAACTTCAATCAGCTTCATATGAGAAATATCGAAAAGGCCGACATGCTCGCGCGTGTGCAGATGTTCCTTCATAACGCCAAGCGGATAGGTAATCGGCATGTTCCAGCCAGCAAAACCGCCAAAGCGTGCGCCAGCTTCCTCATGCAGATCCTGCAAAGGCAGGGTATTCAAGTGTGCGGTATCGCCCATAACAACTCCAGAGTCGCACGTATGCCTCCGCGAAATGCGGTTGCTTCGTGCCCCTCTGTCTCAAGCCTGAGAGACTCGCATAGCTATAATGCTATACTTACACCTTCGGCGCAGGGTTTCCCCCGACTTTCCAGAGTTGCCTTACCCGTCTGCGGTTCCTTGTACCTGAGAGATTTCGGGCGATTTCCCCTTCGGTGGCTAACTTGCGTCAGCTCTCTCCCGCAGACAAACAGTGACAGAACATTCTCGTAAAACGCAACGCTCCATCACACGACATAAGTCACTTAGCTTAAACCGCTTCTGGTGTCATGTATAATTATTGTCACGAGACGACAATTCCCGTGGTTTTTGCGACAAAAATCGATCTTTCCCGCAAGCACAAAAGAACCCTCTAAGGAAGCCTCTTACATTAGTGAATACCGCTGGACGTTTACGATCCATTAAGGATTATGGCCATTAAAGGCGCTCAAACTGGTGATTTGGGCAGTCGGTATGATGATTGTGATTATAAAATGACCAAGCTGCGCAAAAGCCATGCAATCGACAAGCTAAATTGCACAGCAGCTATGCAAATCTGTCTCTCCACTTCCGAAATCATCGAGCCTATATGCTGTTCGCAACACAGAGAGATAAGATTTTACTAGGTGAGAGAAATGAACCTGATCCGCTCGTACAACAACTGGCGCCGCTACCGTAACACGGTAAATGAACTGAGCCGCCTGAGCCCACGCGAACTGAACGACCTTGGCATTCTTGCTTCGGAAATCCCGTTCGTTGCACGCAAGGCAGCTGCTCGCTAATAGCGCCTCGAAAGGCACCCGCCTTTTTCTGGACCGCGACCCTTTAAACCGCGCGGTCCTCACAGTTTCCAAGGTTTTTTCCGGGGCGTTTTCCTCCCATTCCCCCGGTGACCGCAAGACCGGAACTTCTCCTCCCAAGCCGGTCTTACCCTAAATGACACCCGCCGCTCCTCCCGCGGCGGGTGTTGTTTTTTAACAACGGCTCCTGTTAAGACTAAATCGTTGGAACCGCTGTAAGTATTTGTTTTTACGCATTACCCTATGCAAAACCGTTTCGCACTTTTCCTGAAAATGCTTTATGCAGCCTCCTGTATCGCAAGCGCCGACTTTTCGCGACCCATACGATCCAGTGCGATAGAGATTGCAAACACGACAAGACCGGCAACTGCCAGAAGCGCACCGACCGTTCCGGTTGAAGTCCAGCCAAATCCCCATGCAACCGCCAAACCACCCAGCGACGCGCCAATCGCATTGGCAAGATTGAGTGCTGAATGATTAAGCGCTGCTGCCAATGTCTGCGCATCCGCCGCAACATCCATGAGGCGTGTCTGCAATGCCGGAACGAGCGCAAAGCCACCGCCAACCAGCAATATGTTTAAAAATGCTGTGGCCGGATGCTGCATCAAAAATGGAAATGCCAGCATGACGGCCATGTCGTAGAGCAGCACCATTCCAACAGTGCCCATCACAGTGCGGTCAGTCAGCTTTGAACCGACGATGTTGCCAAGCACCATACCAAGCCCGAATGTGGCAAAGACAAGTGGCATCCATTTCACGTCAACATGCGAAACTTCAGTCACGGTAGCAGCCACATAGGTGAAGACGGAGAACAGTCCGCCGGTGCCAATCGCGCCTATTCCTAGCGTCAGCCAGACCTGCTTGCGACGGAAGGCACCAAGCTCACGCAGCGGAGAAGCACCTTCGTCTGCAGGCTGCTTGGGCACATATATCATAACCAATACCATCGTGAGGATAGCGATCAGGCCAACAGCTGCAAACATTGCACGCCAACCAGCCACTTGTCCGAGCCATGTCGCCAAAGGCGTTCCGCACAATGTTGCAACGGTCAGCCCCATCATCACGCGGCCAACGGCTTGCGCACGCTTTCCGGGCGCCGCCATGGAAGCAGCCACCAGTGAAGCAACACCAAAGTAAGCGCCATGCGGAAAGCCCGCAACAAAACGCATGATATAAAGACCAGTGTAGTCTTGCATGAAGGCACTGGCCAGATTGCCGAAAGCGAACAATCCAATGAAAAGAAAGAGCAATTTGCGGCGATCAAGCTTAGCACCAATCACGGCAAGCACAGGCGCACCGATCAACACGCCTAATGCATAAGAACTAATCAGATGACCCGCCGAGGGCATATCGACCTGAAGATCGCGCGCGATATCCGGCAAAAGTGCCATGATCGCAAATTCGCCTGTTCCGATACCGAAGCCGCCAATCGCGAGTGCGAGTTCCGCCAGTCGCGCAGGCGAACGTGACGAAGTTTCCGGCAACGAAGCCGAAGTCTGAGTATTTGACATGAATTTGCCTGAAGGGAATGGAGGATATCGGAAAACCCTACCACTCCTTTCCGGCAAAGGCGATACGCTTTATCTTGATCAGCGGATGGGAAATCGCTGCCTACTTAGCCGCCACAACCTCGATTTCGACCTTGAATTCCTCCCGCGTAAAGCCGGAGACGATCATCAGTGTTGAAGCTGGTGCAGGCAGCGGAAACAGGCGATCGCGCACATCCATATAGGGGCGCATATAAGCGCGATCCGTCACATAGGCGTTGATACGAACAACATCGGAAAGTTCCATACCGCCATCGCGCAGAATGCGACCGATGTTTTCAAAGCAAAGCTCCGCCTGCGCGCCTGCCTCTTCCGGCACCGATCCATCTGGCGCAATGCCAAGCTGGCCGGAGCAGAATATCAACTCGGCGCCCGCACCCACCTTCACGCCATGACTATAGGCGGCAAAGGGAGCAGCCATATTGGCTGGCAGCAAATGTTTCAAAACAGTCATTTTATGTCCTCAGGCTTTTGGTGCAGATGCCAGCAATTCTTTGAGGCGTGGAGCACCCGCTGCAACATCGTCTTCGGTGGGATGGATACCTGCGGCAAGCAGCCGCCGGGCAATCATGTGATCAGCCGGACGGTTGATGGAATCGACCGCAACCAACTTTTCGCCCGCAAAATGAAACACGGAGAATGCATTATCTTCGAAGTTGCCTGACAGAATATGACGGTCGGCATCGAACGACAGCCCAGCGGTCTGCAACTTCATGTCGCCCTGATCCGACCAAAACCACGCCACATCACGAAACGGAGTACCGCGCCCGACAATCGAGCGCGCAACATGCTTGGCCTGATCGGTTGCATTCTGCACCGATTCCAGTCGTACGCGACGACCTGCATGGAAATGGTCATAGCTCACGCAGTCGCCAATCGCATAAACATGCTCACTCGACGCACGCATATGCTCATTCACCACGATACCATTATCGACAACAAGTCCGGCTTCGATCGCTAGCTCGACATTTGGGACAGCGCCCGTCCCCAGCACCACCATATCAGCTGGGAAAAACGTGCCATTGGCCGCTTTTACACCTGCCACTCGGCCGCCTTCGCCTTCAATTGCCTCAACGCCAACGCCCGTCAGAAGCCTAATATCCGACGCCCGGCTGCGTGTTTCAACATGTGCCGAAATAAGTGTGGCAACCGAACGCCCCAGAACGCGAGGAGCTGCTTCGATCACAACGGTCTTTTTGCCAAGTGCTACTGCACTATGCGCCATTTCAAGACCTATAAAGCCGCCACCGATTATCACCACGTTTTCAACGCGTGGCATCATATCTGCAATGCGGCGCGCATCACCCAAACGGCGCAACGTGAAAACGCCATCGAGACCAACACCTCGCATGTCAGGAATGCGTGCGCGGGCACCGGTCGCAAAAACCAGCTCCGACCAGTTTAGCACCACGCCATTATCAAGCGTGACTGTCTTGTCAGTCAGAGACACATGCTCAACTGTGTGCCCGAATAGCATCTCAATATTATTATCGCGATAGGTGCTTTCCGGACGCAGCACAAGAATCCCACCTTCGGGTGCCTTCAGATAAGATTTGGAAAGCGGCGGCTTATGATAGGGAATATCCTGCTCATCATTGATAAGGACGATCTCACCCGAATAGCCTTCCTGTCTCAGACTGATTGCTGCCTGCGAACCTGCATGTCCAGCGCCAATAATAATGCATCTGTTTTCCATAGGATCTCCGGAATTTTCCCGCGCATCATAATCATGAGACAGGCGGTCGCGTGGCGAATTCGTCACGGATTCACACCTTAATTGCATGCCTCCCCATTTTTTTAAACATTTAGTTTGACCGATCGGTCAGATTGTTTAGTAAGTTTTTTGCTTCAGCACGCAGCCTACCCCCAGCAGCCAGCCAGGAGCCTCCACTTGAAACGATATTGGTCGGAATATACGAGCGAGGCATTCTCCCGCCTGGAGCGCGATAAAATCGTAGCAGTTCTGCCCGTTGGCGCGATCGAACAGCACGGACCACATCTGCCTCTGGCAGTGGATGCAGCTATTGTGGACGGTATGGTGAAAGAAACAATCGCCCTCCTTCCCGATGAAAGCAAAGTGCTGTTCCTGCCAACGCAAGCTATCGGCAAAAGCAACGAGCACAGCCTTTATCCCGGCACACTGACATTCTCGGCAGAAACGCTCATTCGCATGTGGTGTGAAATTGGCGCCTGCGTTGCTGCAAGCGGCGTTCGCAAAATGGCGCTGCTGAACAGCCATGGCGGCCAGATCACGGTGATGGACATTGTGGCGCGCGAATTGCGTATCAAACACAATATGATGGTTTTCAGCGTCAACTGGTTTGGCCTCGGAATGCCTGAAGGCGTTTATAGCGAGCACGATCTCAAGCACGGCATTCATGCCGGCGACATGGAAACCTCTGTCATGCTCGAATTCCACCCGGATCTGGTGGACATGTCGAAGGCGCAGAATTTCCGCACACTAACCGAAACATTTGCTTCTGATTACAAGCATCTTTCGCTGAGCGGTGGCGCAAAGCCAGCATGGCAGGTGCAGGACATCAACGCTCACGGCGCTGCTGGCGACGCATCGATTGCCACCGCTAAAAAAGGCCGCAAGACCATCGACTTTGCTGCCGAGCGCCTGGTCGAGGTGCTGACCGAGATCGAACGAGCGCCACTCTCGTGGCTCGACAATCAACCTGCCTGGTAAGGACGATGAGCGTGGCCCCCAACTCGCAAACCCCATCTTCCCTGATCGATATCAACGGCGTCTATAAGCAATATGGAACAGGCGTCATTGCGGTCAGTGATATGTCGCTCAAGATCGAACAAGGTCAGTTCGTAAGCTTCCTCGGCCCGTCAGGTTGCGGCAAGAGTACAGCACTTCGCATGATTGCAGGCCTTGAATCCATTTCGGCAGGCAACATTCACGTCAATGGCCATGCACCGGGCAAAGGCCCCATTGGTGCGCAGGACATCGGCTTTGTGTTTCAGGAGCCTACCCTGATGCCGTGGGCCAGCGTTTTCGACAATGTCTATTTGCCGCTCCGTCTTTCTGGCATTTCGCGCAAGGAGGCCTCGCTGCGCGTGGAAGAAGTGCTGACGCAGGTCGGCCTCTCCCGCTTCGCCAACGCCTTTCCGCGCGAACTTTCGGGCGGCATGAAAATGCGCGTTTCTATTGCCCGCGCACTGGTCACGCGTCCGCGTCTGCTGTTGATGGATGAGCCTTTTGCGGCGCTCGATGAAATGACGCGTTTCAAACTCAACAATGATGTTTTGCGGCTATGGCAGGAACACGGCTTGACCGTGGTCTTCGTCACGCACAGCGTTTATGAGTCCGTCTATCTCTCAAACCGCGTCATCGTCATGGCCGCACGCCCCGGACGCGTCGTTGCCGATATTGCTATTGAAGGCAGCTATCCGCGCGCTGAAAACTTCCGCACCACGGAAGCTTACGCAAAGGATTGCGCGCGCGTTTCCGATGCACTCACCGCAACGCTTTCGTCGCAAGACATCGACCATTAAGGACAGGGATCATGCAAAACCAAACGCCTGTTCTGAATTCCGAACAACACCGCCTGGCCCGCAGAGACCGCAACTTGCGCATCATCATGCCAACGCTTGCGATCATCATCGCACTCGGCATTTGGGAAGGTCTGGTGCGCTATTATAATGTACCGCATTATTTGATCCCAGCTCCATCGCTCATCGGCGAAACGCTAATTAAAGACGGGCCATCGCTGATGACTTCGATGTGGTTCACGGTCAAGCTCACGCTGATTTCGTTACTCTGCGCGATTATCGGCGGCGTTCTGCTTGGCATGATCTTCGCGCTGTCCCGACCGATTGAAATGGCCTTCTTTCCGTTTGCCGTCATTCTTCAGGTAACACCGGTCATTGCCATTGCACCGCTGATCCTGATCTATGTGCGCGATACGTTTTCAGCCCTGCTGATCTGCGCATGGATCGTGGCCTTCTTCCCGATCCTGTCAAACACGGTTATCGGCCTGCGTAGCGCCGATCATAATTTACGCGATCTGTTCAAGCTCTATCGTGCCTCGCCGTGGCAGCGTCTGCGCTATCTGCTTGCACCAAGCGCCCTGCCTTATTTCATGGCAGCGCTCAAGATCGCTGGTGGGCTCTCGCTGATCGGTGCTGTGGTGGCAGAATTTGTTGCTGGCAGTGCTGGCCAAAGCACTGGCCTGGCCTCGCGTATTCTGGAATCGAGCTTCCGCAATGAAATCCCGCGCATGTTTGCTGCACTGTTCCTCGTTTCGCTGCTTGGTATTGTGATTTTCCTGATCACAAGCTGGCTGTCGCGCCTTGTGCTCGGACGCTGGCATGAAAGCGAGATCCGTCGTGAACGATAAGATTGGAAACGCTGATTTACTCAAAGGCGTCGTGATTGCAGGTCGCAGCGGATACTATGATATCAGCACCGATAGCGGACGCATTGCTTCACTGACGCCTTCGCAAGCAAAAGGCGGCGGCTTTATCACACCGCTTCTCGCTGATGTGCATGTGCATCTCGACAAGACATTCACCATCGGTCGCATTGCCGAGCGTGGCAGCGCCAAAGTTGAGTGTCTGTTCGATGCGATTGATCTGATGAATATCGACCGTGAGAGCTGGAACGCCGACGATATTCACGCCCGCGCCACACGTGGTCTTGAAGCAGCTTATGCGCAAGGCGTTGGTGCCATGCGAACTCATGTCGATTGGACCACACCTGATGTACCGACCGCCTGGCCGGTGCTGAACGAGCTGCGTCAGGAATGGCAAGACCGCATCGATTTTGAACTTGCAGCGCTTATCCATGGCGATATCGTGCTTGATAGCGCTGCTGCAATTGCCCAGCGCGTGGCAAAAGACGGCGGCGTTCTTGGCGCTTTCTTCTATCGCAATGCTGATCTTGACGCCAAAATCGAACATATGTTTCGTCTTGCCGTACAGCATGGTCTCAAGCTCGACTTTCACGTCGATGAAGGGCTTGAATTGGAAGCTGATGGCTTCTCGCTGATTGTCGCTGCAACCAAGCGTCACAATATGGGACGCCGCGTTCTTTGCGGTCATGCCTGTTCGCTTTCGCTGCGTTCACCCGAGGAACTAAGCCGCATTCTTGATGCCGCTGCGGAAGCTGGAACAGCGCTTGTATCTCTGCCGACATCCAATCTCTATCTGCAAGACAGGCTAGGCGGAAAATCGCCGCGTCTTCGCGGTGTAGCACCATTGAAAGAAGCACGTCGTGCAGGCATTGACGCCATGCTTGGCTCCGACAACGTGTGCGACGCTTTCTATCCCTATGGCGATTATGATCCGCTTTCGGTTCTTCGCCTCGCAGCCCCGGTCTGCCACCTTGAGCCGGATGAATGGCTCGACAGCATCACCACCCTGTCCGCGCGTTTCATCGGAAGTGACCGCGTACAGGCACTGAACGAAGGCGGGAATGCGAATTTTATCTGGCATGACGCCACAGACATCAACGACCTCATCAGCCGTCCGCAGGCGCGTCGCGTCATCTGGCGCGATGGCAAAAAAACAAATCGGAGAACCCCATGAATTCTGCCGCACCACAGCGCGTCTATGACTGGGCCGCCTTTCGCGCCGATATCGAAGGTATCCGCATTTATGACGACCCCAAGCAGGTCGAACTGCGGTCCCGCGATTATTTCTGGTATAGCCCGATCCTGACTGAAGACATCGGCCATTATTTGGGCGATCTCGTCGTCATCCCGAAAGATCAGGATGAAGTGCGCCGCGTTGCAGCAGCAGCAGCAAAGCTTCGCATTCCGATAACTGTTCGCGGTGGCGGAACCGGCAATTATGGTCAGTGCGTTCCGCTCGAAGGCGGTGTCATTCTCGATATGACAAAGATCGACCGCATCATCGCAATCGAACCGGGTAAAGTTCGCGTTGAAGGCGGCGCACGTATTTCGCGCCTCGACGATGCTGTGCGCGAAAAGGGCCAGGAACTGTTGATGTATCCGTCGACCCGCCGCATCGCCACCATTGGCGGCTTTTTCTCAGGCGGTTCGGGCGGCATCGGTTCTCTGCGCCACGGCATGTTGCGTGACGATGGCAATGTCTATTCGGTCAAGGTTCTAACCGTTGAGCCAGAGCCTAAAATCATTGAGCTGACAGGCCGCGACATCCATAAGGTGCAGCATGCCTATGGCACCAATGGCATTATTCTAGAGCTCGAAATCGGCCTCACCAAAGCAACCGAATGGGTGCATACTGCGGCGCTTTTCGATAGTTATGAAGCAACGCTGAAATTCTGCCTCAAGGCGCTGGAAGAAAACCTAGATTGCTATCTGCTGACGACGGTAGACCGCCGCTTTGCTCGCTTCTACACTAAATTTGGTGATCTTTTCCCATCCGACAAAGATGCGGTTTTTGCGATGATTGCACCGGAAGAACTGGCTCGTTTCAAGCAATTGGCCACTGAGTTCGGCGGCAATGTATCCTTCTCAATGACCCTTGATGAGCTGCACAAAGCCGGTCTTCAGCCTGCATACGAATGCGGCTGGAACCACACCACCCTTCAGGCGCTGAAGGCAGAGCCGGGCTGGACCTATTTGCAGGTTGCCTATCCGCGTCCGTTCGACATCGATGTGGTTACACGCCAGATCGAACGCTACGGTGAAACGCAATATATGCATCATGAAATGGCGCGTCTGGAAGGCGAAGTTCAAATTTTTGCCCTACCACTTGTGCGCTTTGAAGGCCGTGAGGAGATGTATCGCCTGATCGAGGAGCTGGAGCAGGTTGACGGCTGCGATATTTACGATCCTCACGCCTATACGATCGAAGACGGCGGCATGAAGGAAATCGACAGCACGCAGATCGAATTCAAGAAGCAGGCCGATCCATATGGCCTGCTAAATCCAGGAAAAACCCGCGGCTGGACAGCCGACATGGCACTTTCAAACTGATAATAGGGGAACGAAACGAATGAAAAAAGCACTCTTTGCGGCAGTCGCCGCTTTCTCGATCGGCCTATCCGCGCAGATGGCCTATGCACTCGATAAGGTGACGCTCGGCACCAACTGGCTGGCGCAGGCTGGTCACGGTGGCTTTTATCAGGCTGTTGCAGATGGCACTTATGAGAAATATGGCCTCGATGTGAAGATCGAAATGGGCGGACCTCAGGTCAACAATCGCCCAATGCTCGCCGCTGGTCGTCTCGACTTTCTGCTGACCGGCAATCTGCTTTTGTCGTTCAACAATGTTGCCAATGACGTGCCAACAACGGTTGTTGCGGCTTTCTATCAGAAAGACCCGCAGGCGCTAATGGCGCATGAAGGCGAATACAAGGACTTCAAAGACCTCGTCAATGCACAGACAATCCTGATTTCCAAGGATGGTCAGTTCTCATTCTGGCCATGGTTGGTGAAAGATTTTGGCTTCAAGGACGAACAGCTCCGCCCTTATGGCTATAGCCTGGCGCAGTTCCTCGGCGACAAGAAGACTGTGCAACAGGCCTACGCCACAGCAGAACCGATCTATGCTGAGAAAGAAGGCGCGAAAGTCACAACCTTCCTGCTCGCAGATCAAGGTTATAGCACCTATGCAAACACCATCGAAACGCGTCAGGAACTGATCGAAAAGAACCCTGACCTTGTACAGCGTTTTGTGACCGCTTCCATCGAAGGCTGGACCAATTTCCTCTATGGCGACAACAGCAAGGCCTATGAGCTGATCCTCAAAGACAATGCTGATATGAGCAAGGAAACGCTCGATGCAGAGCTTGCACGTCTTAAGGACCTCAAGCTCATCGACAGTGGCGACACGCTGGAAAAGGGTATCGGCGCCATCGATATGAACCGCGTTAAGGAATTCTACGAACTGGCTCGTAAGTCCGGTATCTTAAGCGGTGATGAGCTGGAGATGGCCAAGGTTGCTACCGACGCCTTCGTAAACAAAGGCGCAGGTCTCGACATCAAGAAGCAACTGGGCCAATAAGCCTCTGATTTGAAGATAATGGCTGGCGGATATGACAACCGACAACGAGAATGACGATAATGAGCTGACCAGCCGAGACAAAGTTCTTGGCCGCAGGCGTCGCATTCAGGATGCTATTCGCACAGCCGCAATTGATGAGTTCGCAGAAAAAGGACTGGTGGGCGCGTCCACGCAGGGTATCGCTCAGCGCGCGGGTCTCACCAAGCCTCAACTCCACTACTATATCTCCAGCAAGGAAGAACTCTACGAGGATATCATCATCTTCATCCTCGACGAGTGGGAAGATATTTTCCTTGGGGCTAGTACCGAAGAAGAACCCGCGAAAGTTATCCGGCAATATATTCGGGCCAAGCTCCAATATAGCCAGAAAAACCCGAAGGCTTCCCGTCTTTTCACTACCGAAATTGCCAATGGCGCGCCCTATCTAAGCCGCCATTGGAAGAAGCACGTCGCTGCCACCCATAATGCGGTGAGGCTCATTCAATCATGGGTAGACGATGGTCGGATTAAACCAGTCGATCCTCTGCTTTTTCAAATGCATATATGGGCAGTCACCCAGCACTATGCAGATTTTGAAGCGCAGGTGCGTAGCATGATGTCGCTCAGTAAAGACGAGCCACTAGATCTTGATCGCTTAGAAAAAGAGGTTTCAACGCTTTTTCTGCGCGGCTGCGGCCTAGCTTGAAGCCCTGCTAAAATTATCCGATCATGGGCGAGATTAAAAACGATGTCGGGAAATAAAGAATTAGGTTGCATCCCGGAAGTAACGTGCGTTAAAGTTGTTGAAAGTTTTCGTAAGCCCGATCAGTCGATCCTAATCGGCATTTGATTTGGACAAGCATCGACCATCCCTTGGCGGGGGCGATGCATTAAGGAGCAGGTTCTTGGGGAGGAGCCTGCTCCTTTTCCATTTGGACAATGAGGCCAATCCCAGCGAAACAAAAGCCCCGGTTTTCCGGGGCTTTCTTTCACCTTGAAGCCATTCCAAAAACTGCAGATCAGTTTTCCGAAATAGATGCGCGTCAAAACACGCAATTCAGACGCTCATCTGAAAGCAAGCTTATTCAGCAAGCCATTCTTTAATTCGGTCCGGATTGTCTGCAATGTACTTGTCGACGGCCTTCTCGTAGGAAGTCTCCTGCGCATCAAACATTGCAGCTTCCAACTCGCCAATCGGAATGCTCATCTTCTCAAGGAGAGACGCAACCTTAGGGTTTTCTTCCTTGAAGCCCTTACGAGCCAAAGCATCGATGTGTTCAGCGCCACCGAGGGCACCTTGCGGATCCGCAATATAGCGCAGCTTATATTTGCCGAACATCCAGTGCGGGCTCCAAGACGTGGCGACGAACCAGCCATCCGAACGCGTTGCACGATCAACAGTAGTCAACATTGCAGCTTCACTCGAGATATTCAGCTTGTAATCAAGTCCGTATTTTTTAATTGCTTCGTCCGACAGGCGGGTCAGACCTGCACCCGGATCGATACCTTGGATTTCCCCCTTCAGTTTCTCACGAACTTCAGGCTTTTTCAGATCTTCAATCGAGCTGATCTCGCTTTCCGGGATATAGTCCGGAACAATCCAGCCAAGCTTTGCACCTTCATAAAGCGGACCAAGATTTTCAACCTTGTCTTCCACACGCTTGTAATAATCAGCATGGGTTTCAGGCAACCAGGCCATCATCATTGCATCAATATCGCCACGGCTTACGCCTTGATAAAGCGGTGCTACGTCGGTCTGAACCAGCTCAACCTTCTGACCAAGTTTGTCTTCAATCAACTTGGCCGCGAGCTTGGTGACGAATTCTGCGTCAGACCAGGGAGCCCAGCCGATCTTCACTGTTTTTCCGTCCTGCGCGAATGCAGCTCCGGCAGACAAGCTTCCAGCTATTACTGCTGCAAGACCGAACTTTGTTAGCTTTCCCAACATGGCTTCTCCTTTGTGATTAACTGTCGTTCCCGTTTTTATTTGTTTATGCTTCCTGCTTGCGGAACGCAGATGATGATGGCTCATCTGCCGTCTTTTTCATAAAGGACAGCCTTTTGAAGAAGCCCAACAAGCCCCCGGAATTTCTTTTGCCGAAGCTCTGTGTGATACGATCGAGGATAACGGCCAGAATGACCACTGCGAGTCCGCCTTCAAATCCCTTACCGACATCAAGACGTTGAATACCGGTCAAAACCGTATTGCCGAGGCCGCCTGCGCCAATCATCGATGCGATAACCACCATCGAAAGCGACAGCATGATGGTCTGGTTCATTCCAGCCATGATGGATGGCATGGCGTTGGGAAGTTGTACCTTAAACAGCAGTTGGCGCGAGGTGCAGCCAAAAGCGAGACCGGCTTCAACAAACTCAGCATGAACCTGACGGATACCGAGATTGGTGAGACGCACCACAGGCGGCATGGCGAAGATGACGGTTGCAATCGTGCCCGGCACAGCGCCGAGGCCAAAAAACATTGCTGCTGGAATGAGATAAACGAAGGCTGGCATCGTCTGCATCAAGTCAAGCACCGGACGAACCACCGATGCCACAGCATCGCTACGCGCCATTGCGATACCAAGGGGAATACCAATAACCACGGCAATAATCGTCGAGGCGAGCACAAGTGACAGGCTCTCCATCGTGCCGCTCCACAATCCCATATGGATGATGAGAGCGAGAGCAAATACTGTGAAAATTGCGAATTTCCATCCCACACGCCACAGCGCAAGCAGCGTGAGAATAGCAATGCCACCGAAAGGCGGAATTGAAAGAAGAGCATTTTGAATGCCATCGGTCACAAAACCGATTGTGGCTGCGATCATATCGAGCGCAGGCGTAAAATGATCAAGAATGTAGTTCACCACTACATCTGCCCATCCGCCGATACTAAAATTCAGATCCATGGTTTACCGTCCATTTCAGATCGAGTTACCTATGGCTGGACATTGTCCAAAACGGGTATCCAATACGGGATCAAACCCGAATGCCTGAGAAAATATGAGCGCGCGGATCAGCCCGCGCGGCCGAGAGTCTCTAGCAAAGCCGATTTACTGATAGCGCCGAGATAGCGGTTATGCCGGTCGGTGACAGGGACAGGCCAAGGGCTTTCAGCCACACGCACCAAAAGACCGGAAAGTGGAGCATCGGCCTTTATCGCAGCCGCACCGTCCAACTGATCGCTCTCCGCCTTAAAGCTTCCACTTGCGAGCAAATCTCGTGTAACAACGCCACGGTAAATGTGATCTCCATCCAGCAACACACCGTAAGACTTGCCGCTCGCTTCAAGACGTTCAAGTGCCGAAGACAATTGCGTTGGATCGAAGACGATCAACTCGTCCTCACGCGCAACATCTGCTGCTGTGAAGACGCGTGAGACATCAACATTGCGGAAGAATGAGCGCACATAATCGTTGGCGGGCGCGGAGACGATTTCGTTCGGCGTTCCAACCTGAACGACCTTGCCGTGCTGCATGATGCAGATACGATCACCAATTCGCATGGCTTCATCGAGATCATGGCTCACGAAGATGATTGTGCGGCTGTGTTCTGCCTGAAGACGCTTTAGCTCATCCTGCATTTCGGTACGGATCAGTGGATCAAGTGCAGAGAAAGCCTCATCCATCAGCAAAATGGTCGGTTCGCTCGCAAGTGCTCTTGCAAGGCCGACGCGCTGTTTCATGCCGCCGGATAGCTGATCAGGCATCGAGTTGGCGTATGGTTCGAGCCCAACAGCCGCTAACGCTTTGATTGCTTTTTCGTGGCGCTCGGCCTCACCCATTCCCGCTACTTCAAGACCGAATGAAGCGTTGTTCAAGACTGTACGGTTGGGAAGTAGAGCAAAGGACTGAAACACCATGCTCATGTCGCGGCGGCGAAGATCAATCAGTTCGCGCTTCGACATTTTAACAATATCCCGGCCATCGACTTCGATGGAACCTGCCGTTGGCTCTATCAGACGATTGAGCAGTCGCAGAAGCGTCGATTTACCTGAGCCAGATAGACCCATGATGACGAATACTTCGCCTTCTTTAATGTCGAAGGTCGCATCATCTACACCGATTGTAGCACCAAGATCACTGTGAATCTGGGCTTTTGATTTGCCTGCATGCAATTCCTGCATTGCACGCTCTGGATCATCGCCAAAGACTTTAAAAACTCTATTTAAGCTTATCTTGGTCTTCGCAGGCGACTTCATACTTTCTTCCTTGTATAAAATACCATGCATTATGTTTAACCCCGCTGTGCTGACGGGTTTAATCTCCTTTTTAACATCATTATTTCTTCATTCATACGCGAATTTGACATGCGCAACTTGCAGGCTTTGAATGACCCGCTGAGAATGATTAGCGATTGGTGTGATGTATTTATATAGGCCATTTCCCGACATGTCCACCCACAGTGACGGATTCATCTTGGCGCAACCCGTTCCCATAATTGTTTTTGATGGGTTGCACGACGAAATATACGAGCTGATCGACAGGTCCAATTGTGAGGACTAATCAACCGTTCTGTCATTAATAGTAATCCGGGGAAAGGCTTGTACACGAGCGAGCTGCGACAAATATGCAGTTAGCTGCGACATGAGACAATTTAGTATTCTCAGAATACAAATTAGGTTAATTACAGTAAATTTGTATGATTATACTTATGACTTATCTGGGGTCATTTGCCAGAAAAATGGCCAGGGATCAAGCGATCCTCACCCATAAATTTGAAATGAGTTAACCGCCCGAAATTAGCGATTAACCATATATCCAACGAAGCCCGTAATACGCCAGCGATCGTCATGGCGGCGGCAAAAATAAAGTGTTTGCCAGTTTAATTCGTCGTGGGTTCCATCTGCTTTTGCGATCGTTCCATGAAATTTTTTGCGCGCAATAGCGACATCGCCATTGATATCAATCACGTTGAGTCGCGTCGCACGAAAAATTCCGTCTGAAAGAGATTCGGCATATTCGGTTGCGGCACTTTCCGCTGCCTGACGCAGCCATTCATCGCGGTAAGCGGTAAGTGTCGGGAATGCGGCCTCCCATTTATCGGGATCAGATTCACCGTGAGCATGGATGCCTAAAAAGCGAGGCTCGTCAAAGTCATCGGCGACCAATTGCCAATTTTCAGTGACGAAAGCCTGGATATCGCGACGCACAAGCATTTCCCAGATTTGCTCGCGGTCCTTGTCCCCGACGAATGGATTGACGGCCCCTTCCAAATAATCCTCCTAATTACTTTAGTTTTCCACGCGCTGCCACCGGCAGTATATCAATGACATCGTCACCTGATATAAGGTGTACTTCGTCGAAAAGATTGGTGACGACGCAGACGTGATCAGGGATGACCCGAACCTTGTCGCCGATTTTCAAACCAGCCAGATCACCTTTGAGCGTGCCATGTTCCTCACTGAGGCCCGTTACCCTGGCTTCCGGCTTTCCGGCCAGCTCGCCAAAGTCGGCCAGTCCGAGCGTATCGCTTGAAAGTGACTTGGAGCCGGCATCAATGATTGCACGATCTTCAGTTGGATGGCTAACGATTGTCGACAGCACGGTAAACGCACAATCATCCAGCGTCGCAGCACCCTTTGCCACCTGATGCCGGTCGAAGTAGATATAGGTGCCCGGTCGATATTCTGTAATGACGCTTTGTGCCGGCGAACGCCACATATCGGGCGTGCCACCACTTGATATCGTCTCACATTGAATGCCATTTTCTGCGAGAAGATTGCGTGCTGTCAGAAGCCAATGCTCAGCCTGCTCGGCCTTGCCAGCGGCCGGATAGGTCATCAATCCACCGAACTTCAGGCCCTTGCTCTGCTCAATCTGGCGCGCAAGTTCGAGCGCTTGTTCAGGTGTTTGCACGCCACAGCGCCCCATGCCCGTATCACACTCAACCAGCACTTTGAGCGCGCGCCCTTCATTGTTAAAGCGCTTTGCCAACCCCTCAAGGCTTGTCGCATTATCGACGGTGACCGAAATTGTGATACGTTGATGAAGGGCATAAAGCCGCTCGAGCTTTTCCTTGCCCAAAATATTATAAGGCAGAAAGATATCGACAATGCCAGCATCGGCCATAACTTCGGCTTCGCCGATTTTCTGGCACGTGATTCCGACTGCGCCAGCCTCAAGCTGCCGCCTTGCAAAGAACGGCAGTTTATGGGTTTTGATATGCGGACGGAGCTTTACGCCGATAGCATCGGCGTGAGCTTGCGCCTTGGCAATATTGGCTTGAACCCGATTAACATCAATCAGAATTGCAGGCGTATCAATGTCACGAACGGTCGTAGGCCTTGTCATTCTTCAATCTCCCAGCGGCAAGCGTGGATCATCAATCTTGAGTGTGTTCAAACTGTGCTTGATGCGTCGCAGGCTCTCAAGCACTTTTGGTCCATGAATTTCAGCCGTGGCAGTCGCAATCATGTCAAGAATTGCCATAAGTGCGAACCGGGAAGATGTCGGCTTATAGAGATTTCCATCTTCATTGGGCTGAAACGGAATGACCGTGTTTGCCGCCTTTGCCAAATCAGATCCCGGCGCGGTAATAGCAATGGTTTCAGCACCATATTGTCGCGCGACCAGTATCGCCTCGACAACGGATCGGGCATAACCCGAAACTGAAAACGCGATGACCGTTGTTTCCCGCGTTGCAACAGCTGCATACATGCGCTGAAGTTGTCCATCCACCTGAGCCAGCACCGGAATGCCCAGCCGGAACAGGCGGTTCTGCAATTCCGTCGCCATCATCGATGAAATCCCGCCAGAACCTATGCACAGCACAGACCCGGAGCTGATTATCCGCTCAGCGATCTTCATAACAACAGACATATCGAGATTGTCGCTTGCGCGATGTATTGCAGCGACCGCAGCATCGGCGACGGCAGAAGCAATACGGGCTTCACGGATATCACGGGCCGGCGCCTCAGCTGTCAGATATTGGCCACCAATTGCCAACGCCTGTGCGAGAAAAAACTTGAAATCACGAACGCCGTCGCAACCCAACGCGCGACAGAAGCGTGTTACAGTTGGCTCGCTGACCCCAGCACGTGCGGCAATTTCCGAGATTGCTGCCTTGGATGCATAGTCAGGATCAGACAACACCAATGCAGCCAGTCGTCGGTCGGATTTAGACCCGTCCTGTGCTGCGGCATGAAGCCTTGTAATGATGTCTGCAACCTTACTCATATGGGATTTATAGCGGCAAACCGCTTTCCTTATCGAAGAGATGAATATGTTCAGGCTTTGCCGTTACAAGGACTCGCTCTCCCGGTGCAAGGTGAATACGTTCGCGGAACACGGCTCTCACAGCCTCGCCCGCAATTTTTCCATAAACATGAGTTTCCGGCCCAGTGGGCTCCACTACTTCAATAGAGAGCGTCAACCCCTCAGCTTCCTTCGCAATGACGAAATTTTCAGGCCGCACACCCAATTCAACGCTGCGCCCAGCAGTAGATTTTCCGGGTATGGCGATTTCTTCACCCTCGTTTGTGCGGAATTTTCCACCTTCGATCAGCTCACCCGGAATAAAGCTCATGGAAGGAGAACCGATAAAGCCTGCGACAAACTTGTTAGCGGGACGATCATAGAGATCGAGCGGCGCACCAATCTGCTGAATCTTGCCTTGATTCATCACAACGATACGGTCCGCCATTGTCATAGCTTCGATTTGATCGTGTGTGACATAGATGACCGTCGATTTCAGACGATGATGCAGCGCCTTAATCTCGGTACGCATCTGAACACGCAGCTGTGCATCGAGATTGGAAAGCGGCTCATCGAAAAGGAACACCGATGGCTCACGCACAATCGCACGTCCCATGGCGACCCGCTGACGCTGCCCGCCGGAAAGCTGGCGCGGATAACGATCAAGATAGGAATGCAGATTGAGGATCGACGCGGCCTTATCCACTTTGGCTGCGGTGGTTGAACCATCTTCGCCGCGAATACGCGGACCAAAGCCGATGTTTTCGCGTGCCGTCATATGCGGAAAGAGCGCATAGGACTGAAACACCATTGCGATGTTGCGCTTTTGCGGCGGCAGATCATTGGCGCGCTGGCCACCAATAATCAGATCACCACCCGAAATCGGCTCAAGCCCCGCGACCATGCGCAGAAGCGTGGATTTACCACAGCCAGACGGGCCGACGAGCACTAGAAACTCTCCATCCTCAATATCGAGATCAACCCGATCAAGAACATTCATCTGTCCGAAAGATTTGGTAATGCCACGCAGGGAAACATTTTTCATCACTCAGTTCCCGTTTAGAATATCATCGATAAATGGACGACAGCCGGCCATAAGTCCGGCATCGACCGGCAATATTGTGCCGGTTATGCCCGACGCTTTGTCGGATGCGAGGAAGGCAACCGCTTCTGCCACCTCATTAACTTTGACAATTCGCCCAAGCGGATAAAGTCGCTTGAGCTTGTCAAAAACGGCGGGGTCTTTCGCGATGCGATGATCCCAGGCTGACGTATGAATTGAACCGGGGCAAACCACATTGGCCCGTAAGCCGTTCTGTCCGTATTCAACTGCCAGCGCCCGCGCAAAGGCGTTGATTCCTGCTTTTGCAGCTGCATAGGCGGGGTTGCCGAAATGTGAAAGCGCGTTGACGGACGAGATGAACACGAATGTGCCATGGCCCCGCGCCGCCATTTTCTTGGCGATTGCGGTGGAAATTGCACTGACACCGGTCAGGTTGAGATCGATTTCGCGGTTGATGGCGGCCTGATCAAGCTCCTCGAAGGATTCCGAGCGCGTCCAGCCAGCATTATTGATGACGATATCCGGCACGCCATCGCTAGCCAGAATATCATTTGCTGAATTTTCCAGCGCATTACGGTCCAGAAGATCAAATGCATGGCGACTGTCAAAACCATCTGCCTGCATCACGTCAATGCTTGTATCGCAGCCAATGATTCTCGCCCCACGCGATGAAAATAGCTGTACGAGCGCTGTGCCGACGCCGCCGCCTGCGCCGGTAATCAATACGGATTTTCCGGCAAATTCGCCTGAATGCTCCACTCCATTCCCCTTTATACAGCACTTTTCGCGCCTGCTTATTCTGACCAGCCTAAAAGTGAAAATGTAAGTTTGCAACAAAACTTTTTACTTGAAAGCGCAAAATTTGCCGATAATGTAAGAAAATAACAAAAATTATGACGTCTTCACATGAAGCATGTGCAAACAAGGGAACGGGAAAATGTCTATTAATAAATGGAAGGCCGGCCTTTTGGCTGGGTTGAGCATTCTGGCAATTGGTTCAGCCGCACAGGCTGGCGAAGTGCGTATGACGGTGGCGGAGTACAGCTCCAAGACTGGCCCATATTTTGAAGAAGTGAAGAAGGCTTTTGAAGCCGCAAATCCTGGCATCACACTCAATTTCGAGGTTGTGCCATGGGATGTTCTTCTGCAGAAACTGACTACCGATATCTCGGCAGGCACCAATGCTGATCTTTCGATCATCGGCACCCGCTGGCTGATCGACTTCGTTCAGCAGGGCATCGCCGAGCCGCTTGACGGCTATATGGACGATTCATTCAAAGGGCGTTTCATCGAAACGTTCCTATCGCCTTCGGTATTGGAAGGCAAAACATATGGCCTTCCTATCGCAGCGTCCGCGCGTGCAATGTACTACAACAAGGATTTGCTTGAAAAAGCAGGGGTCGCCAATCCTCCGGCAAACTGGGACGAAGTCAAAGCTGCGGCTGAAAAAATCAAGGCGCTAGGCGGCGAAAATTACGGTTTCGGCCTTCAGGGCAAGGAAATCGAAACCGACGTTTATTACTATTATGCGATGTGGTCGCAGGGTGCAGAAATCCTCAACAAGGATGGAACTTCAGGCCTGAGCACACCGGGCGCATTGGAAGCTGCAAAGCTTTACAAATCGATGATCGACGGGGGCCTCACCCAGCCAGGCGTTACCTCCTATGCGCGTGAAGATGTTCAGAACCTCTTCAAGCAGGGCAAGGTCGGCATGATGATCACTGCGCCGTTCCTGTCCAACCAGATCAAGGAAGAAGCGCCAAACCTGAAATACGGAGTGACGGCAATCCCTGCCGGCCCAACGGGCGCGCGCGGCACCTATGGCGTGACAGACTCTGTCATCTTGTTCCAGAACTCCAAGAATAAGGAAGAGGCTTGGAAAGTTCTCGACTTCCTGTTCCAGACCGAATGGCGTGCTAAGTTCACGCAGGGCGAGGGCTTTCTTCCTGTAAATAAGGAGGAAGCGAAGATGGATTATTATGTCAATAATGCCGATCTCGCTGCTTTCACGGCTCTGCTTCCAGATGCGCGCTTTGCACCGATCATTCCGGGCTGGGAAGAAATCGCCGACATCACATCAAATGCGATGCAGAGTATCTATTTGGGTCAAGGCGAACCGGAAGCCGTTCTGAAGGAAGCTGCCTCCAAGGCAGATGCAATCCTGAAGAAGTAATCCCATCAACCCGGCAACAGGTCAGCTTAAAACAGTTTGCGCTGTTTTGTTGCCGGGTTCCTTTTTCTTCCGTGGAATTTTTGGCCGATGCAAAATCGCACCCTGCCCTATTTTCTGATCCTGCCAAGCCTGCTGCTGGCTGCGGTAGTGATCTTCTGGCCGGTTGTGCATCTCTTTGAGATCGCCACCCATGATGTGAACCGTTTTGGCCAATTGCGCGATTTCAACGATGGTGCAAACTTTACCGCCCTGTTCGCATCACCCGATTTTCTCAATGCATTGTGGCGGACTGCCGTCTGGACCGTGGCTGTGGTCGGTGGCGCACTTGTTGTGTCCGTACCGGTTGCGATCATCCTCAATATGGATTTTTACGGTCGTTCCGTTGCGCGCGTTATCGTCATGTTGCCGTGGGCGGTTTCGCTCACGATGACAGCAATCGTCTGGCGCTGGGCGCTGAACGGCGAAAGCGGAATGCTCAATTCGGCTTTGCGCAATCTGGGACTGATCGACAGTAACATCCAGTGGCTTGCCAGTGCTGCAACCGCATTTCCGATGCAAATTCTCGTCGGCATTCTGGTTACTGTGCCGTTTACAACCACGATCTTCCTTGGCGGCCTGTCGTCTATCCCGGAAGACCTTTACGAAGCTTCGTCGCTTGAAGGTGCAAGCCTCTGGCAACAGTTTCGTGAAATCACGCTGCCACTGCTCAAGCCATTCGTGAATATCGCAATCGTGCTCAACACGATCTATGTGTTCAACTCCTTCCCGATCATCTGGGTGATGACACAGGGTGGACCGGCGAACTCCACCGATATTCTCGTAACTCACCTCTATAAGCTGGCTTTCCGGCTCGGAAAACTCGGTGAAGCCTCGGCGGTATCGCTGATCATGCTCGCCATCCTGCTTGTTTTCACGGCCATATACATCCGGCTATCCATGCGGAGCGAACGGGCATGACCGCATCAAAAGTAAAACGTACATTCATCGCATGGATCATCCTCGCGCCATTGATCGTGCTGACGCTGTTTCCATTTGCCGTCATGTTCCTGACAGCAGTAAAACCGCCGCAAGAGGTTCTGTCTCCAACGTGGTGGCCGAGTGAATTCCGCTGGGCAAACTTCTCCGAAATGTGGGTGCGAACCGGCTTCGGTACAGCTCTTCTCAACTCTTTCTACGTTTCGGTCATCGCTTCCATCGGTGCAATTATTGTGTCGATCCCAGCAGCTTATGCCATGTCGCGCTTCCATTTTGCAGGCCATGGCGCGTTCCGCCAGTTCCTGCTTGTTTCGCAGATGATCTCGCCAATCGTGCTGGTGCTCGGACTTTTCCGGTTGCTTGCAGCTTATGGATTGATTGAAAGCGTTACAGCCGTAGGCGCAATCTATATGGCCTTCAATATCGCCTTCACAGTCTGGATGCTGCAGAGCTATTTCGACACGATTCCGAAAGATCTCGAAGAAGCCTCATGGATGGAAGGCGCTGGCCGTTTCAAGACACTGGTGAAAGTGTTCTTGCCGCTCTGTCTGCCTGCTATCGCCGTTACAGCGATTTTCACATTCATCAATGCATGGAACGAGTTCGTCGTCGCACTCACCATGCTGCGCAGTCAGGGAAGTTACACCCTTCCTATCCAGGTCTTCTCGCTGGTTGCAGGCCGCTACACGGTTGAATGGCACTATGTCATGGCCGCTACTCTCGTAGCCACCTTGCCGGTCGCAATCCTCTTCATATGGCTGCAGCGCTACCTGATCAAAGGTCTGGCACTCGGGGCTGTAAAGTAAACGGAGTCATCATGTCAAAGAAACAAGCTTTCGGTGCGTCCCACGTACCGCTCTCCCCTGCTGTGCGCGCTGGCGACACAGTTTATATCTCCGGCCAGGTGCCAATGGGAGCTGACGGCAAGATCGTAGAAGGCAATATCGAGGCCCAAACCAAGCAGGTTCTTGAAAACATCAAGGCAGCTCTGGCCCTCGCCGGAGCAAACATGGAAGATGTCGTCAAAACGACAATCTGGCTTGAAGATGCACGCGATTTTGGACGTATGAATGCGGTTTACGCGACTTACTTCCCGAAAGATCCACCGGCGCGCACCACGGTCGAATCCCGTTTGATGATCGATATCAAGATCGAGATTGAAGCCATCGCCTACGCACCGCAAAAATAGCCCGGGCAAACCATATGCGCATTTTCACAGCGTCGCTTGCAACTGAGACCAATACATTTTCGCCTGTCCCAACCGACCGAGCGTCGTTTGAAATGGCTTTTTATGCAGCACCCGGAAAACATCCTGACACACCGACCCTGTGTTCATCGCCTATCGTTGCTCTGCGTAAACGGGCTGCAATTGATGGCTTAACTGTCATTGAAGGCACGGCCACATGGGCTGAGCCTGGCGGTTTACTTCAAAAGCAAGCGTTCGAAGAACTGCGCGATGAAATTCTGGATCAGCTCAATGCAGCGATGCCCGTGGATGCGGTGGTCCTTGGTCTTCATGGCGCGATGGTTGCCCAAGGTTATGATGACTGCGAAGGTGATCTGCTTGAACGCATCCGCGCAATCGTTGGACCGGATATTCTTGTTGCCAGCGAGTTTGACCCACATAGCCATCTGACGCAAAAGCGTGTTGAGAATCTCAATATTTACGCCGCGTTTCTCGAATTTCCGCACACAGATTTTTACGAACGTGGCGAGCACGTCGTGTCTCTCGCTCTGGATACCCTCAAGGGCAAGATCAAACCGATCATCTCGACATTTGACTGCCGAATGATCGGCGTTTTTCCGACGAGCAAGGAACCGATGCGATCCTTTATTGATCGTATCAAAGACTTGCAGGGCAAGGACGGAATTCTATCCATCTCAGTTATTCACGGATTTATGGCAGCCGACGTCCCTGAAATGGGAACAAGGATTCTCGTCGTCAGCGACAATGATGTGGCCCAAGGGCAATCGTTAGCCGAAAAACTTGGCCGTGAGCTCATCGCCATGCGCGAGCAAACGCCGATGACCATGTATCACGTTGACGAAGGCATTGATCGCGCAATCGCCGCCCATGCAGCTCAGCCATCTAAGCCTGCTGTCATTGCCGATGTGTGGGATAATCCTGGCGGTGGTGTTGCGGGAGATGGCACTTATATTCTTCGACGCTTGATCGAACGTGGCATTCAAAACGCCGCCATTGCAACAATCTGGGATACGTTGGCGGTCACGTTCTGCCATGCTGCTGGCGAAGGTGCAGTCATCAATCTGCGCATTGGTGGCAAATCCGGCCCGCAGGCTGGCGAACCTATTGATGCGAGCGTCACTGTGATGAAAGTGTTGCAGGAAGGGTGGCAGAGTTTTGGCCTCAGTCGCGTCACCCTTGGACCTTCGGCAGTCGTCCGCATCGTTGGAACTGAGATCGACATCATTCTCAACACCAATCGCACGCAGACATTTGAGCCAGATATCTTTTCAAATTGCGGCATAGACCCGATGCAGAAAGACATTCTGGTTGTGAAATCGACCAATCATTTTCATGCAGGCTTCGCGCCTATTGCCGCAGAAATTATATATGTCGATGCGCCGAGTTCCTACCCGGTCAATCCGCGCGTGACCGACTACCAGAAAATGACACGGCCAATTTGGCCACGGGTAGAAAACCCATGGTGAAATGTAAAAGCGCGGGAAATTCCCGCGCTTTTATTTCTTAGTGTGCAAGATAGGTAGAAATGATCGGCACATAGGTAATTAGAGCCAGCAGAATAAACAGACCCAGATACATGCTGAATGCCTGACGAGTAAAATCGCCCACTCTGACTTTGGCAATGTTGCACACCATTAACATAACGGTGCCCACAGGCGGTGTCAGTGTGCCAATCGATAGATTTACGATGACGATAATGCCAAAATGGACCGGATCGATGCCGAGTGCTTTCACGGTTGGCATCAAGAGTGGCACCAGAACAATCATCAGTGCCGTACCTTCAATCAGTGCACCCAACAGCAGCAGGATCACGTTGACTGCAAGCAGGAACGCATAAGGATTGCTGGTGAACGACGAAATCAGCTGCATCAGCGACTGGCCTGCCTGTTCCAGCGAAAACACCCAAGCGAGCGCAGACGACGCCATTATCACAAGCATGACTGAGGCCGTGGATTTGGCGGTTTCGATAAGCGAGTCAACTACGTGTGAAACACGCATTTCTCGATAGATCACAAAGCCGATAATCAGAACAAGCGTCACCGCTACCGCACCAGCTTCCGTCGGCGTGAAGATGTTCATGCGGATACCACCGATAATAGCGAACAGTAGGAACACCGCTGGCCATGCCGATGCAAGCGTCGAAGCGACTTCCGAACGGGTCATACGCGTTTCACGGCTTGGCTTATAGCCACGCTTTACTGACGTGATGTAGGCCGCGATCATCAGAATAACGGCACCGAGAAGGCCCGGAATAACACCAGCCATAAACATCTTGCCTATGGATACGTCAGCAATCAGACCGTAGATGATGAGTGCAATACCCGGAGGGATAATCGGAGTGATCAGCGAGCCAGCTGCCGTGACGGCACAGGAAAATGCCTTATCATAGCCACGTTTGACCATTTCCGGCACCATCATGCGTGTCAACATGGCGCTATCAGCTAAATTGGAAGCGCTCACACCGCCCATAAGAGTCGAAACCATAATGTTGGTCAGCGCCATACCACCACGCATTCGACCAACCAGAATATCGGCAACCTTAATCAAACGTTCAGCAATACCCGTATGTGACATCACAGTGCCAAGCATGATGAAGAACGGGATCGCCAAAAGCGAAGTGTTCTGTGCCGGACTGATGAAACGCTGAACAGCGATTGCAATCGGCATCTGGTTGAAGAAGATGAAATATGTAAATACAGCAATCAGAATGGCCACATAAAGGCGCATATTGAGCGCGATCAGCGCCAGCATGATAAGGACGATGGTGGTCAGGTTCATGCCTTGCCTCCCGCAAAAGCGGCGCGCAAGGTTTTGAAAGCGCCAGCGAACATGTAAACGGCGATAATCACGAAGCCAACTGGTACAGCGATATCGATCCAGAAATAGGAAACACGGAGCACATCAGTCACTTTGAACTGTGCTGCAACCGACAGCTTGTAACCGGCATAAGAGACATAGAGCAGAAACAGGCCGGAGAAGATTCCGATGATCGCATTGACGACGTCTCGGACCTTGTCCGAGAACATGTCCACCAGCATCGGGATTGCGAGGTGCTGGTTGCTACGCTCAGCGGCGACGCTGCCGAGCATAACAATCCAAATCATTAAAAGACCGGCCATTTCTTCGGTCCATTGCAGCGGCTGATGCATCCAGTAACGCATGACGACAGCTGCATTGAACATCGCCAGCAGCACGAACAGCGGCGCTGCGGCCAGCCAATCAATCAGTTTTTCAAAATATTTCATCGGAATTGTTCCATGACGGAGCCATGCCGCAGCGAGGGTCACGACCCAATCTGCAGCATGGCAATTTCCGGATTGAAGGGGATTAGTTCAATTCGGCTTTGATCTGGTCATAGAGACCGTCAGACCATTCCGGGAACTGCGAGTAGACTTTCTCGGCCATGGCCTTGAAAGGAGCGCGGTCAACTTCGATTACTTCGACGCCGGCTTCCTTCATCTTCTCGATCATCTCGTTGTCTTTTTCGATCGTCAGCTTCTGGCTGTAGAGACCGGCATCATATGCGGACTCATGGATCATCTTGAGCTGCTCTTCAGGCAACGTCGAGAAAAAGGCTTCGCCACCGACGATCAGAGCCACGTTGGTCAAGTAACCGACCTTGCTCAGATACTTGGCTTCTTCCTGGAACTTCTGGCCATAAAGAACCGAAATCGGATTCTCGACACCATCTATCACGCCCTGCGCAAGCGCAGGGAAGGTTTCCCCCAGCGGCATTGGGGTCGGTGTAGCACCCATAGCTTCAAACGTCTTGATCTGCATGACGTTATTCGGCACGCGGATCTTCATGCCCTTGAGGTCATCAGGCGTGCGAATAGGCTTCTTGGAAATGATCTGGCGAATACCGTAAAGGTAGTTTGGCATTACGATGTGAATGCCCTTCTTCTTCAGCTCTTCGCTCTTTTCCTTAAACCAAGGACCGTCATAAACCTTGAAAAGCTGAGCCGGATCGTCGGTCAGGAACGGCCCATAAAGCACGCCGAGGTCCGGGTCGTATTCTGCCAGAAAGCCCACATCAGAAATCGTCACGACATTAAGACCCATCATGGCCTGCTCGGTCACATCCTTCTTAGAACCGAGCTGCGAGCTGGGATAAAGCTCAAGTGTGATTTCACCATTGCTGCGCTTGGCAAGATCGTCTTTCCAGTAATGCATCACCTCATCAAAAGGCTCGCCCGGGTTGTTTTCATAGGCAACTTTGATCGACACATTGGCAGCAAAGGCTGCCACACTTCCTGCCAGCAACATGCCAGCGGCGATCATGCCGGTAACGAGTTTTTTCATGATATTCCTCCCTTTTGGGGTCTTCAAACAAGGGCCACGAGGCCGGTTTCCTCCACTAGCGCGCCACGTCTTCCTTCCTGACGTGACGCATTTGCTTCGATTCAGTTGCGTTCAATGATGATTTTCAGAACGTTGCGGTCGCCATCCCAATAGGGCAGCGCCTGTTCTGCTTCTTCAAAAGGAAACACCTTCGAGATAAGCAGGTCTGCATCGTTTCCGAGCTTTTCAAGATGCGCGATGACAGCTTCAAAATCGGTGAGCGTCGCATTGCGCGAACCCATGATGTCGAGTTCTTTGAGATTGAAGAACTGGGTCTGATAGGTCACTGGTGACTTAGAATAGCCGACATAGACTACACGACCAGCAAAGCCTGCGAGGTCGACCGCCTGAGTGAATGTGATCGGCAGGCCGACTGCTTCAAAAGCGATATCAACACCATCGTCATTGGTGAGTTCCTGCACGAATTCCACCACGCCTTCACCGCCCGGCAAAGAATGCGTAGCGCCAAATTTCAGCGCCAGTTCGCGCTTTTCAGCACTAGGATCAATGGCGACAACCTTGGCACCACGCGCAACTGCACCGATCAGCACACCCATGCCGATCATGCCACAGCCAAGCACCGCGACCGTATCGCCAGCCTGAACGCGACCACGTTCTACCGCATGGAAACCAACTGAAAGCGGCTCGACCAATGCGAGATAACGTGGCGCGAGCGTATCATTCAGGATCAGCTTTTCGGCTGGCAGCACGATCTGTTCTGCCAGCCCGCCATTCTGTTGCACGCCGAGCGTCTTGTTGTAGCGACAGGCGTTCAGACGCCCTTTGCGGCAAGAGGAACACTGGCCGCAATTGGTGTAAGGCAGCACGATAACGCGCTTGCCTTTGGCATATGTCGCGCTCACGCCCTCACCCACCTCGATGATTTCGCCGCCGATTTCATGGCCGGGAATGCGTGGCAGTTCCACCAGCGGGTTAAGCCCCCTGAACGTATTCAGATCGCTGCCGCAAAGCCCGACATGCTTCACGCTCACCCGGACATGGTTGGGCAACAGTGGCGCTTCCGGAGTTTCAGCAAAACGAGTAACGTTCTCGCTCTCGATACGCAGAGCTTTTACCATCAGAGTATTCCTGTCATCTTGATTGCATGAGGCAGATCAGGTTACGGCGCCGACCTGCCACGGTACGAATTCGTTATCGCCATAGTCATAGATTTCACTCAGCGTCTGCTCACCGGAAGCGACCGCGATGATGTGCTCGAAAATGCGCGTGCCGGACTCTTCAATTGTTTCATCGCCAGTGACGATGCCACCGCAATTGAAGTCCATGTCTTCCTTCATGTGTTCGTACATTTCGGAATTTGTCGCGATCTTGATGCAGGGCGCAGGCTTAAAGCCCGACACCGATCCGCGTCCTGTGGTAAAGCAGATGACGTTACAACCGCCCGCCACCTGCCCGGTCACGGCGACCGGGTCGTAGCCCGGCGTATCCATGAAAGTGAAACCCTGTTCGGTTACGGTTTCAGCAAATTCGTAAACTGCCTTGAGAGGCATGGAGCCGCCCTTGGCAACAGCGCCCAGCGACTTTTCAAGAATAGTAGTCAGGCCACCGAGCTTGTTTCCGTGCGATGGATTATTGTTCAGCTCGTCGCCATTGCGAGCTGTGTAATCGCGCCACCAGTCGATGCGCTGAAGCAGCTTTTCTGCAACCGCCGGTGTGACTGCACGGCGTGTCAGAAGATGTTCCGCGCCATAAATTTCGGGCGTTTCAGAGAGAACGGTCGTACCGCCATTTCGCACGATCAGATCGGATGCATAGCCCAGAGCCGGGTTTGCGGAAATGCCTGAATAGCCGTCAGAACCACCGCATTCGAGTGCAACCTTGAGCTTTGACAAAGGCTGCGGCGTACGCTTTGCAGAATTCACCAGCGGCAGCATTTCCTTGATCTCTGCAATCGCATGATCGATTGTCTTGCGCGTACCGCCATGCTGCTGGATCGTCATGGTGCGCAGGCGTGCACCCTCTTCCATACGATAATGTTCCATGATTGGCGCGATCTGGTTGGTTTCGCAGCCAAGGCCGATCAGCAGAATACCACCGAAATTCGGATGCTTGGCATAGCCCTGAATGGTACGGGTCAGTAGACGATAGCCTTCCGACTTGGTGTTCAGCGCACAGCCGCTGCCATGCGTAAGTGCCACCACGCCATCGACATTTTCAAAACCATCCAAACCACCCATACGGTTGAAATAATCCGCAATGTAGCGAGACACGGTAGCAGAGCAATTCACCGATGAAATGACGCCAATATAGTTGCGCGTACCGACGCCACCGAAACCGCGATCATAGCCCATGAACTGTCGGCGCTCCGCTTCCGGCAGCATACCGCGTTCTTCAATATCGACCGAAAACTGATGTTCATGCTCGGATGGCAGCATTGCGAGATTGTGCAGATGCACATGCTCACCCACCGCAATATCCTGAATGGCAACGCCAATCACCTGCCCATATTTGAGCACTTCCTTGCCAGCGGGAATATCATGCAGAGCCACCTTGTGGCCGCGCCCGATCAGATCGCGCGCGATAACGTCACCAAGTCCGATCGGATCGCCTGCGCGAACCGAAATACGCGCAACTGCCACATCATCGGACGGATGCAAAAGGATTACCGGCGTCACAGCCGAAACAGCCTTGTCGTTCATTTTTCTGACCTCACTCCCAAGATCGCAACAGCGTTAAACATGAGCCCTACTATCTGGGCTCGTTCTCCATCCATCGCTGCTTTGATGTATCCAGATGCGTGCGCATCGCTGCCTGCGCCAGAAGCGGATCCCTCGCCTCCAGTGCAGCATAAATCTTCTCATGCTCTGCCAAAGCATATGTCCATGTTTCGGCATTCTCATATCGGGTACGCATTTGCGCGGTCAGTGGACTATGCCGCTCGTCAAACAAATCACGCACGATGCGGGCAACAACCGAATTGCCCGATTGCTCGGAAATGATCAGATGAAACTGGCGATCCAGTTCAATCGGCTTACGTTCCGCTTCAATCTGTAGGCGCATCGCATCAAGATTGCCGCGCAAGCGTTCCAATGCTTCCGTGTTGATATGTCCGCAAGCCATGATGACGGCACTGCCTTCGATCAATGAGCGTGCCTGCATGATTTCGAGCGGGCTTTCGCCGATCGAGCCGCCCTGCGCTGGAAGCCGTGTTTCCTCAGCCGCAACATAGATCCCCGAACCCATGCGGATCTCGACATTGCCTGCAATTTCAAGCGCGATCAGTGCTTCACGCAAAGAAGGGCGAGATACGCCCAGCTGATGCGCAAGTTCGCGCTCGGCAGGAAGTCTGCTTCCAGCCGGAAAATGACCTTCGCGGATCAGCAGTCTGACCCGGTCGGCAATCTGTTGATAAAGCCTCCGTGGTTCCACGAAGCCAAGATGCTCGCTCATGCTCTCTCCCAAATTGGCCTTACCATATTTTGAAGCCGCACAAAGTGCAATATGGTCTATTTTATTGTTTTTACTACATATTGGCTAATTCGTCAGTTTTGTCGCACCTTGTTTTAGATTGCTTTTAAAGAGTGGCTTGACCAATTTTACCCACTGGCATAGCTATTTCACAACAGCTCAAGGGAGGAATGCATGACTGCGCAGCCATCGATTCTACAGTTTGGAACGAGCCGTTTTCTGCTCGGACATGCGGATTTTTTCATCTCGGAAGCGCTGGATAAAAATGACGCGATCGGCACAATTGCCATTGTTCAGACCACATCCAACCCTGAAAGCGCACGCCGTATCGCAGCTCTGAACAGTGGAGAAGGCTATCCGGTCATCATTCGCGGATTGCGTGACGGCAAGCCCGTTGATGAAAAACATCAGGCGAAAAGCGTGAGTGCCGCCTATTCCGCTCATACCGACTGGAAAGCCATCCGGGCCCTGAGCGCAGGGGTCCAGGTGATCCTGTCCAATACTGGCGACAAAGGTTTTGATTTGGATGCTGCTGACGACGTTTCCCTGCTGAGCGAAATCGACCGCCTTCCTAAAAGTTTTCCCGCCAAACTACTTGTGCTGCTGCATCATCGCTGGCAGATCAATCCAGATGCGCCGCTGTCGATTTTCCCGTGCGAGCTGATCTCGCGCAATGGCGACAAGCTGCTCTCGATTGTGCTTGATCTCGCAGAAAGCTGGAGCCTGCCGAAAGCTTTCACGCAATGGATTGAAAGCAATTGTGTTTTTGCCAACAGCCTCGTTGACCGCATCGTATCAGAACCTATCGATCCGGTCGGTGCAATTGCGGAACCCTATGCGATCTGGGCCATTGAACAGACAGACGGGCTAACCCTTCCCTGTAGGCATCCCGATATCGTCGTGACGGACAATCTTGCGCTTTATGAGCGCCTCAAGCTCTATCTGCTTAATCTCGGCCACACTTTCATTGCTGAGCAATGGCTGAACGGTAATCGTCCGAAGGATGAAATCGTGCTGGAAGCAATGCACGACGAAACGATCCGCAATGAACTCGAAGCGCTTTGGCGCGAAGAAGTTCTGCCGGTCTTTGCCGCTGCTGGTCTGGGCGGACAGGCTGAATCCTATGTTACTACCGTTCGCGAGCGCTTCCTCAACCCGTTCCTCAAGCACCGCATTGCGGACATTGCTTCAAATCACGCAGAAAAGAAACAGCGCCGCTTTGTACCCATCATTGCTCGCGCGAAGGAACTCGGCCTCGATCTGGAGCAGCGTCGCCTGAAGGCGGCTGTCGACTAATCCAGTCATTCAGATCAATTTCGGCGCGCTCCAAAGCACTGTAATTTAACAGCTTACGCAAAAACGCAACCGTCACAGCACGAGCACGGAGGTTGAATCGCCCCTCCTCCGGCTCACCCTTTTCCTGATAGACACCAAGCTTTTCATAAAGTTGCTGTAATCTGTTCTGAACGCTTCTGAGCGACAGGTTACGCCGACGAGCGATGACACGATCCGTCAGCCCAAGTGCTATATCGATCAGAATTTCATATTCACTTTCACTGAACCCACTGGCGTGGCCGAGGCTTTTTTGTTGTAAGCCGCGCACTTCGCGGTCGATCACGCATTGAGCTTCGACAAAAATGCTGCGGAGTGCCAGCCGCAATTTATCATCTGAAGCCGATTTCAGCACATAGCCATAGGCTGCACCTTCCGGCACGATACGCGAGACACCGCGCACATAGGCTTCATCTGCGTAATTCGACCAGAACAGAATGCGGGTTTCCGGATTTTCCTTCCAGATGGTGCGTGCGGCTTCAATACCGTTACGACCACTCATCTGCAAATCCATCACAATATGCGCTGCACGATGCATTCGAGCCAGCTTTTCACCAGTCGAGCCGTTATCCGCTTCCAGGACATCACTGCATTCGGGCAATGCCGCACGGATCGCTTCGCTCAGATAGGTGCGATGCAACGGATCATCCTCCACGATCAGAACCTGCATCTTACCCTCCAATTGGTTCATACGTTTTCGGCGGCAGGTGGATCGTTACGCATGTGCCACTGCCGTCCGTGTTCTTTCTGATGGTAAAGCTCGCAGAAATGAGCCGTGCTCTTGTGCGCATATTATCGATGCCGTGGCCGATACGCTGCGCCTGACGATCCATGCCAATGCCGTCATCCATAACTTCAACGAGAAGCCGATCACCCTTATCGCGGAGACGAACGCGGATTTCTCCAGCCAGAGCATGACGGATCGCATTGTTGATTGCTTCCTGCACAATCCGGAAAAGCGAAGTCGCGACCGTCTCTTCGAGCCTGTCGGTCATGCCGTTGCTCTGATCCTCGAGAAACCATTCAATCGCAGCGCCGCTTTCGCGGATCGAACGGTCAAGATGGTTTTCGGTCGCCTGTGCAAAGCCGAACAGCTGAAGCACGGAAGGTTTCGCTTCTTCAATGATTTGGCGTAGGTCCTGCATACAATGCTGCAAACCGCGGAACAGCGGCTCAAGCTGTTCACCGGAAAGGTCGGGCACGCGCGTCAGCCGCTCCACATGGCGGGCGAGACGCGTGAGATCAGCCAAGGTTTGATCGTGCAAATCCATGCCGATACGATGGCGCTCGATCTCCAGAGCCTCGGTGAGTTTGAGCGCGCCAAAGCGCAAACCTTCTTCGCGTGCCCGCGCTTCCGTCTCGACAATCGCCGAGCGCTTGGCCTGTTCGGCGGCACGGATGGCAAAGAAATATGGCGCCAGTAGATCGGCAATCGATTGCGCATTTTCCACGTCACGCGTCGAATAACTGCCTGTTTGCAAACTCGAACAGCTCAACGCGCCAATGATATTGCCCTGCGCTTTCAGCGGTACATGCAGGCGAGCTTTGAGATCATGCTCGATGATCGGCGTCGAAAACGCACCCTCAAAATGAAAGCGCGGATCAGTGCGTGCATCGTCCGTAAGCAAATAGGCGACCTCGCCGGACAGTAGTGTGCGGATCGGACTTCCTGATAACAGCGCGGGCGGGTTGCGGCTCCAAGCCGTCTCAATCCCGCTCTCATAGGCAATGTGAAATTTGCCATCAATCATCTTGATACAGACATCGAGGTGGTCATAGGGCAGGATATGATTGATCTCGGCAGCAACAGCCTGAATGATGGAATCGAAATCGAGCTGGCCTGCCAGCAATCTCGAAATATTCAGATAGCGGTCAAGCAGGCGCGCAGGTGCTAGTTCCAGCAAGCGAATCTCCTCCCAAAGACAGATTGCTTTGCACTTATAATACGCCGCTTCTCTACTGGCGCGTCTTGCGGGTTCCCGCAATTTTGCTGCGCAAACCCGCAGCATCGTTGCTTCGATCAGCCTTCACAGCGCAACGCATTTATTTCATCCTCGCTTCACCAGAAAATTGCTCGCAAGACAACAGGAAATGTCACGGGCACGCTGGTGCCGTTGAGGAGCGGCGGTGCGGGAGGTTTCGCACCATATTCAAATTCGAACGATCCGGAGTGTTATTGCGCACTGCGGGGCGGATATTTGTAACTGGGAGGAATGAAATGAAGCTTGGGAAAAATTTTTTGGCATCCGCCGCACTCGCCACATTGATGGCAAGCGGTAGCGCATTTGCCGACACATCGTCGAAAAAAATCGCCTTCTCCAACAATTATGCCGGCAACTCATGGCGTCAGGCAATGCTACAAAGCTGGGACAAGGTGACGAAGGAAGCCGTCAGCGCAGGTGCAGTTTCTGCGGCCGATGCTTTCACCACCGCTGAAAATCAGGCCACCGAGCAGGCAGCGCAAATCCAGAACATGATTTTGCAAGGCTATGATGCCATCGTCATCAATGCCGCATCGCCAACCGCTCTTAACGGCGCAGTGAAAGAAGCCTGCGATGCAGGCATCACCGTCGTTTCGTTCGACGGCATTGTCACCGAACCTTGCGCATGGCGTATTGCGGTTGACTTCAAGGCCATGGGCGAAGGTCAGGTTGAATATCTCGCAAAGCGTCTGCCAGAAGGCGGAAATCTGCTTGAAATTCGAGGTCTTGCAGGCGTTTCCGTTGATGACGAAATGCACGCAGGTATTCAGGAAGGCGTGAAGAAGCATCCGAACTTCAAGATCGTAGGCTCTGTGCATGGTGACTGGGCTGCTGATGTTGCACAGCGCGCAGTCGCAGGCGTGCTGCCAAGCCTGCCGAAGATCGACGCCGTGGTAACGCAGGGCGGCGACGGTTATGGTGCTGCACAGGCCTTTGCCGCTGCAAAGCGCGAAACGCCGATCATTATCATGGGCAACCGTGAAGACGAACTGCAGTGGTGGAAGCAGCAGAAAGATGCGAACGGCTATGAAACCATGTCAGTTTCTATCGCCCCGGGCGTTTCAACACTCGCTTTCTGGGTCGCACAGCAGATTCTTGATGGCAAGGAAGTCAAGAAAGACCTCGTCGTTCCGTTTCTGAGCGTCAGCCAGGAATCGCTCGATAAGGATCTCGGCACTACCCAGAAGGGTGGCGTTGCGAATGTCGAATATTCGTTAGAAGACGCACAGAAGGTCATCGCAGAAGCGAAATAACTCGTTTCTCCCAAGCGGCGGGTATTGGTCATTCCAATGCCCGCCCCTCCCTTATCTCCAATACAGTTCGGATGCATGTCTCATTCAATCGACAAAGGCGAGGTCGTCGCCGCACGCAATATTCGCGTGCAGTTCGGTGCGGTTAAGGCACTGGATGGCGCTGAACTTGTTATCCATGAAGGCGAATGTGTCGGACTTGTCGGCCATAATGGCGCGGGCAAATCCACTATCGTCAATGTCATCAATGGCGGCCTTACCCCGCATGAAGGCAGCCTCTCCTATCACGGTGAGGCAGGCCATGGCGTGGCGACTGCCCGCAAGCACGGCATCCGCTGCGTCTTTCAGGAGCTGTCGCTCTTCCCCAATCTGACAATTGCGGAAAATGTCCGCATCATGCAGCGCGACCTTACGGGCGCGAACTGGCGCGGCAAGGCTGTTGAGCTCATTGCAAAAAAGCTCAGTGAGATTTTCCCGGGTCACAAGATCGATTGCGCGGCAACGGTTGATGAGTTGTCCATTGCCGAACGGCAGATGGTTGAAATCGCCATCAACTTTACCGCCCCCGGCACTCCGCCGAAGCTCGTCATTCTCGACGAACCGACCTCGTCGCTCGATGCAGGCATTGCTGCACAGCTGATGGCCTATGTCCGTCGCTTTGTCGGCACAGGTGGTTCGGTGATCCTCATTTCGCATATGCTCGGTGAAATCCTCTCAACATCCGACCGCATCGTCGTGATGAAGGACGGTAAGATTGTCGCCAATCGCACAGCAGGCGATTTCACAAACCGCAGCCTTGTCGAAGCGATGGGCAGTGTCGAACGTGAAAAAGCGGCACGCCGCGCGGCAAAAGCCGACACGACAGGCATAGCTGTTCTCTCTGCAAAAAAGCGTCCCCATGACAGCAAGACGTTTCAGGCTTTCAAGGGCGAAGTTATCGGCCTCGCTGGGCTTGCCGGTCATGGTCAAACCAAGATGCTACTCGATCTCTATTATGCGCGTCGGCCAAACTGGTTGCCCGCACGCAATTGCGAAATCGCCTTCGTGGCCGGTGATCGCAGCCTTAACGGCACGTTTCCGCTCTGGAGCATTCTGCACAATCTCACCATTGGTTCGCTTGATCGCCTCTCATCGCTGAAGCTTGTCGATCAGTCACGCGAAGACCAGCTTGGCGGACAGTGGAAAGACAAGATCCAGATCCGCACACCAGATATGGGCAATCGCGTTCTTTCGCTTTCAGGCGGCAATCAGCAGAAAGTGCTTTTTGCCCGCGCACTTGCCACCACTGCCAATGCCATTCTGATGGATGACCCCATGCGTGGCGTGGATGTTGGCACCAAGCAAGAAGTCTATGAAATCCTGCGCCATGAAGCAGAAAATGGCCGTACTTTTGTCTGGTATTCCACCGAAATGGACGAAATCGAACTATGTGATCGTGTCTATGTCTTCCGCGACGGTGCAATCGTGACAGAACTGGTCGGCGACGAAATCACGGAAAAGAACGTGCTTGCTGCATCCTTTGAGGGAGGACACGAATAATGCGTCTCTCCGCTTCATCTCTCCGCCTGCTTACACCGGTTTTCTCGCTTGCTTTGCTGCTGGCTGCTGTTTTCTACATGCAGCCGCGTGCCATGAGTTATACCGGCCTTAACCTGCTGTTCAATCTCGCAGTACCGATTGCACTCGCAACAATCGCGCAGATGCTCATCATGGCGGTCAATGATCTTGACCTCTCGATGGGAACCTTCGTGAGCTTCGTGGTCTGTGTAGCTGCGACCTATCTCAACACGGCTCCAGTGATTGGCGTTCTGATCCTTGCAGCAGCCATCGCAGCCTATGCTGCACTGGGTGCTATCATCCATCTGCGCAATCTGCCATCCATTGTCGTCACACTCGGCATGAGTTTCGTCTGGGGTGGCTTTGCAGTTCTGCTCTTGCCATCACCCGGCGGTCAGGCGCCTGACTGGGCACGCTGGATAATGACGACCAAGCCGCCATTTATACCTATGGCAATCGTTGCAAGCATTCTGATTGCTATTGTCACGCATTTCATCGTCATGCGCACAACCTTCGGTGTGCTTATGCGTGGCGCAGGCGGCAATGCCCGCTCCATTGAGCGTGCTGGCTGGTCGATTACCGCAATCCGCGCGGGAACCTATGCGCTTGCTGCTTTTTTTGCGGTGCTTGCAGGGATTGCGCTCGTGGGACTGACCACCTCGGCAGATGCCAATATCGCGCTGCGCTATACGCTGCTCTCCATTGCCGGTGTCATTCTTGGTGGTGGTGAATTTGTTGGCGGTCGCATTTCTCCCATTGGAGCAGTCATCGGGGCGCTGACACTTACCCTTGCTGGTTCATTCCTCTCCTTCATGCGTATCTCACCCGACTGGCAGATTGGCGCGCAGGGCGGAATCCTCATTCTCGTGCTGGCGCTTCGCCTCTTCCTCAATCGCCTCGACCGCCGGGAGAAAAAGCAATGAGCGCTGTCTCCGTTCTCACAAATCGTCCATGGATATGGTCGTTCATCGCAACCATTGCGGTCTGGGTCATCACCGTATTGTTTACGGGTGGCGCAGGTGCCGCAGGGCTTTCTCACGCGGCTTTCACCTTCGCATCGTTCTCGGTGATTGTCGGTCTCGGGCAGATGTTCGTTATCACGCTTGGTCCCGGCAATATTGATCTGTCGGTGCCTGCAACCATGACCCTTGCCGCAACATTGGCTTTGAAGCTGATGGACTCGCAAGACAGCATGGTGTTGGCAGGGCTTGCTGTTGCACTTCTGATCGGCCTTGGCATTGGCATCTGCAATTATGCGCTGATCAAGCTGCTGCGGATCCCGCCAATCATCGCAACCCTGTCGATGAGCTTTCTTATCCAGTCGACCGCCATATGGAGCAATCGCGGTCTGCGCGTCAAGCCGCCTGAAGTTCTGGCACAGTTTACCACCTCCTCTGTCTTTGGCATTCCCAATGTTGCAATCGTGGCGCTGCTCTTGTCGGTGTTAGGCTGGGCGCTACTCAAGAAAAGCATTTATGGTCGATGGATTTCAGCCATCGGGCAAAACCCCTTTGCTGCACGTATGGCAGGTGTTCCGGTTGATGGCACACGCTTCGTCACCTATCTGCTCTGCGCAGTTCTGGCTTCGCTCTGTGGCTTCCTGCTTGCCTGCTTTTCTGGTGGTGCAGCACTCAATATGGGCGCTGAATATCTTCTGATGTCGATTGCAGTCGTAATCATTGGTGGCACGGCAGTAGCAGGTGGCGATTCCAACATCCCCGGTATTTGGGGTGCCGCACTCTTCATGTTCCTCATAGTCTCAATGCTCAACACCTATGGCTTTGGTGCCGGTGTTCGTTTGGTCCTGACGGGGCTCACCATCATTGCTGTGATTTTCCTTGCCAGCAGCCGCAGGCCTGAGCGTTAACGCATGTCACCCAAAAGTGGAAACCGGTTTTGGGTGACATGCGCAAAAACAAGCGGAGAGCGCGAACGCGGTGGATACGATTAAGCGCGACACGCACTAAGCAACATTCCCCGGAGTAATTTCCTTGTCTCAAAATCATTCGATTTACGAAATTCACGATGAACGCTTCAGACAGATGTTCGTGTCGAGCGCTGGTCTTGATGAACTTTACAGCGATTGTCGGTGGGCTGAAGGCCCGGTCTGGTTTAGTGATCTGAACTGCCTGCTCTGGAGCGATATTCCCAACCAGCGTATTTTGCGCTGGGTGCCGGAAGGCGGCGTTTCTGTGTTCCGCCAGCCTTCAAATTTTGCCAATGGCAATACGCGCGACCGTGAAGGACGGCTCGTTTCCTGTGAACATGGCGGGCGCCATGTTACGCGAACGGAAGTTGATGGCAGCATTACCGTGCTTGCAGAGAGTTATCAGGGCAAGAAGCTCAACGCACCAAATGATGTTATCGTACGCTCTGACGGCACCATTTGGTTTACCGATCCGACCTACGGAATCTTGGCAGACTATGAAGGCTATAAAGCCGATCCCGAACAGCCAACGCGCAATGTCTATCGACTTGATCCTAAAAGCGGTGATCTTACTGCCGTCATCACAGACTTTGTGCAGCCAAATGGCCTCGCCTTTTCGCCCGATGAAACAAAGCTCTTTGTTGCCGACAGCGCCTATAGCCACGACGAAAAGGCACCCCGCCATATCCGGGTCTTCGATATCGTTGATGACGGCAAGCGCGTCACGGGTGGTAATATTTTCTGCACGATAGAGAACGGCCTGCCAGATGGCTTCCGCTTCGATACGGAAGGCAATCTTTGGACAAGTGCAGGCGACGGCGTGCATTGCTTCTCGCCAGAAGGCCAGCTTCTCGGCAAGATCAAGACGCCACAAACTGTTGCAAATGTCACTTTTGGCGGCCCACGTCGCAACCGACTTTTCATTGCGGCGACGAAATCGCTCTACGCGGTCTATTTGACCGTCACGGGTGCGCAGTATCCGTAGTTAAAAAAGCGGCGACTTGTCAAAAAGCTAAGTCGCCGCTGAATAATACTCAAACTAATTGATATTAAAACAGCCTTTCCACGTCCCAGCTCTAAAACTGACTAAGCGGTGCGTAATGCATATATTATTTCTATATTCAAAATGAACCGTCTTCGTTTCACGAATAGATTATGCGAATCGAATTCGGCCTGCATATCTGGAGCCAGAAATAACAATACATTCACACTTATTTAAACACGAGATGCCCCATTTAAAAGAACCGTCAATGATACGGAAAAGTTTTGAAACAAAATTGATCCAATTTGCGTGACAAAGTTAAGTAAACAGTAAAATATATGATCATTTTTACGATCATCAACAAATCATTTAAATTAGATAACTCTACTTTAGTACAACTTTTTATTAGTAATTATTTATGCTTGCGCTTAATCATTGAAACATCTCTGTCTTTTTGTTTTATCGCATTATCCGAACGCAAAACCGGTTCGCACTTTTGCTATAAATGCCCTAATTTATCTTATGCAGATTGCTTTAGTTGCAGCTGTTCGTGCCCTGGTGCGCGATAGCGAATATGGCAACCCCGTACTCCGTAATATTCGACGTCGACTTCAACACCGAAAACACTGCGAATACATTCGGCCCTTAGTACCTCGCGCGGAGTACCTAGCGCCACAATCTGCCCCTTGTTCATCACCGCGATACGATCACAGAACATCGCCGCATGGTTGAGGTCATGAAGTGCAGCAACAACCGTTAGCTCTTGACGCCTTACAAGATCGAGCAATCCAATCTGGTGACCAATGTCGAGGTGATTGGTCGGCTCATCCAGAAGCAAAATCTGAGGCTCCTGCGCCAGCGCACGAGCAATATGCACGCGCTGACGTTCACCGCCTGAAAGCGTATGCCAATACCGATTTGCCAGATGCCCCATATCCACATTGGCTAAAGCCCTTTCGACAATGACATCGTCCACATCAGACCATGGCGATAACGCGCCCAGATAGGGTGTCCGCCCAAGTTCAACGGCTTGCCGTGCAGTGATGCGATCGGTTGTGCCGGCCTGTTGCTCGACAAGCGCAAGTTTGCGCGCGATCTCGCGACGGTTGAGCTTATGGATCGGCGTACCGCACAGTTTTACTTCGCCAGCGCGACTACGACGCACACCGGAAAGCAGTGAAAGCAAACTCGTTTTTCCGGACCCATTCGGTCCGATAATGCCGAGGAACTCCCCTTCTTTCACATCAAGCGAAACATCCCGCAGAATTTCTGCACCACCTGCCGACCAGGCAACATTTTTCGTCGAAAGCATCATGATTGATCCCTCCTCTGTCCGAGCAAGAGTGCAAAGGCCGGGGCGCCGACCAGAGCCGTGATAACCCCTATGGGCAAAACCTGACCCGGAATGATTATTCGTGAAAGGATATCGGCGAGGATCATGAAGATTGCACCAATCAGTGCGGCTGTCGGCAACAATCGCCCATGGCGAACGCCAACGACCATTCGGGCTGCATGTGGAATAACCAAACCGATAAAGCCGATTGAGCCGACAATAGAAACCATGACCGCGGTCATCATGGCACTGACACCAATCAGAACCGCATAAACGCGACGCACTGGAATACCCAGCGAGGCGGCCGATTCAGAGCCGAAGGTGAAAGCATCAAGCGCCCGCGCGTGCCAAAGGCAAATTGCAAGGCCAATGATACATGCAGGAAAGGCAAGTGCCGCGTCAGGCCACCGGACACCTGACAGATTGCCAAGGAGCCAGAACATGATGCCGCGAGCTTGCTCGGCATTTGCAGCCTTCGTCACGATGAACGAAGTCAATGCGTTGAAGAGCTGAGACCCCGCGATACCTGCCAGAATGATTGCGCTGTTTCCTCGCCCTGCTCTTAGCGCCAGCAGCGAGACAAGAAGAAATGCTATGATCGCCCCTATAAACGCACCCAGCGAAAGCGAAAGAACACCAGCACCAATGCCTAGAATTGCAACGCTGACCGCACCTGTGGACGCCCCGGCGGAAATGCCCAGAATATAAGGGTCAGCCAGTGAGTTGCGCAGAAGCGATTGCAGCACCACACCGGAAAGGGCAAGTGCTGCACCACAACATGCGGCAACTACCGCACGACTGAGACGATAGCTCCAGACAATACCTTCATCTATCGGCTCAAGCGTATAGCCTGCATTCCAGACGCGGTTGGCGATTGTTTTTGCCACCACGTCCAGAGGTATGGCAGTTTCACCAATTGCAGCGCCCAGCCACAAGGCACCGAGAAGCAGGACAAGCGCCAGCGTTACGAACAGCAACCTGCCGCTCATGCCCTTGCCAAGATGAATGCCAGAGGTGGCTGCGCGCGCTATCACTTGTTGAGATCCGAAGCGGCAATATCTGCAGCAAGCGTTTCAATACCTTCGATCACGCGGAGCGAAGTGCTCATCGACTGCGCATCCATATCGAAGACATGGCCGCCTGACACGGCTGGCATCAGCTTGGTAACAGCATCACTTTCAAGGAACTGGTGCTTCACAGCAATGTCGTCGGCAGGATAACGACGGCGATCAAGCTTCGCTGCCACGATCATCGATGGGTTGGATTTCGCAATTGTTTCCCAACCGACAGTTGGCCACTCTTCTTCACTCTCGATCACATTCTTGATGCCAAGCGCGGAAAGGATATAGGCGGGAGCACCAAATTTCCCGGCCGCATACGGATCGGCATCGATCTGCGTACTGGAGAACCAGACCATCGCGGAAAGCGTACCATTGGTGGAACCAATTTTCTCACGCGCAGCAGCTTCACGAGCCTTTAAGTCCGCAACGAGCTTTTCACCGCGATCCTGCACGTTGAAGATCTCGGCAAGTTCAGTGATTTCCTGATAGACAATTTCCATCTTGAAAGGTGCCGTGCGGACGCCATCGCCGCCGCCGGAATTATCCTTGCCTACACAATCGGACGGTGAGGTGTAGGTTGGAATACCCAGTTCTTCAAATTGCTCAGGCTTACCGACAATGCCCATCGGGCCAACGTGCCACTGAAAATCAGCCGTGACGATTTCAGGCTTTTCCGCCAACACACTTTCAAAGCTTGGGTCGTTGTCCGCAAGGCGCTTGACCTTTGCATTAACTTCTTCGAAACCCTTCAGAACAGGGCCAAACCAGACCGCAGTACCGACAACTTTATCGCCAAGACCGAGGCTGTAAAGAATTTCTGCACTGCTCTGACCAACGGCCACAGCGCGCGTTGGTGCCTGTTTGAACGTAACATCGCGACCGCAATTTTTCAGCGTCAGCGGATACTGAGTTTCAGCAGCTTGTGCAGCAAAGCTACTCGCAAGAATAGCAACTGCTGAGAAGGCAACGCGAAACGACGTCTTGCCGATAAAGTTCATTTAAAACCCCGAAATGATAAGAGAGAAAGCCGTATCAAACGGCGGAAGCGATCCGGCGCGTAAAGAAGACGGACATATCCGGGGACATGAATGACGATGGGAGGCAACGTCCTGCGACGCTTAATGCTGTCATAACCAACTCTCCTGCACCGGGCATCCCCGCCCGTGACAATGGACTACGTTAGACGGCAGGTCTCCTGGCTCACAGATACTCACTGTTCATCTGCCTTCCCGAGCTGTTTGGAACAGTCTCAGTGACATGACGCTTTGAGGCATCACAAGGATGAACGGCAATCCGCTTACAGTTGCGGGGGCAGCCACGGTCTCGGTCCCTTTTGGGTCGTCCTCACCGTGTTCCCTATTAATCCCCTTCACTCTCGGTCGGGGAACCGTCGTAATTGTATTACATCGCGCTGATATAAGCGTCAAGCGAGCTGGCTCGCTTATTCAGCCCTATAAACTCGCCACATAAGACTTTTTGCTAATACGATACTGTAAGTAAAAACAAGTGATGCTGCTTGCTGGTATATTGTAATTCTCTCCTGTAGTCTCCAGATCAGTAGTCTCTGCTTGGGAAGCAGGGGTTTTTGAGGAGGGCTGTCGCAAAGGCAGCAGCAAAATGCACGCAAGTGCATTCAGGGAGGATTTATGCGTAAATGGATTCTGGCCATTTCGTCGGTGGCAGCGCTTGCAATGGCGGGTGCAGCTTCGGCTGAAGATTACAAGGTATTGGCGCCAGCAGCACCAGGCGGTGGCTGGGACCAGACAGCACGCACCATGCAGAACGTGCTTCAGGATGAAAAGATTTCCGGCAGCGTTCAGGTCATTAATGTTCCGGGTGCAGGTGGCACTATTGGCCTGGCGCAGTTCGTCAACCAGAATAAGGGCGACCCGAGCCAGCTCATCGTTGGCGGCTATGTCATGGTCGGTGCGATCCTGACCAACAATTCGCCCGTCAATCTCGACGCGATTACACCAATTGCCCGCCTCACCGGCGAATATGAAGCCATTGTCGTTCCGGCATCGTCCGACATTCAGAACCTCGGCGATCTTGTTGCCAAGCTCAAGGCTGATCCGGGCTCCGTTTCCTGGGGCGGCGGCTCGGCAGGTGGTACGGACCACATCACAGCTGGTCTTTTTGCCAAGGCCGCAGGCGTTGACCCAACCAAAGTCAACTACATTGCCTTTTCCGGTGGTGGCGAAGCGCTCGCTGCAATTCTTGGCAATCAGGTAACAGTCGGCATTTCCGGCTACGGCGAATTTGACCCACAGATCAAGGCTGGCACGCTTCGCATTATCGGTATTTCCAGCGATGAACGCGTTGAAGGCATCGACGCCCCGACCTTTAAAGAAGGTGGCGTCGACGTGTCGATCCAGAACTGGCGCATGGTCGGCGCCGCTCCGGGCATCACCGCCGAACAGGAAGCTGCCGTCAATGCAGACATCGAAAAGATGGTGAAATCTGAATCCTGGCAGAAGGCACTGGCCGACAAGGGCTGGGCCGATACCTATCTTGCAGGCGATGCTTTTAAAGAGCAGCTCAAGAAAGATGTGGCGTCCACTGAAACCATCCTCAAGGAAATCGGCCTCGTCAAATGACAGGATCTGAACAGCATGGAGAGCGCCGTTCCGCTGGAACGGCGCCAGACTACGCAGCTCTTGTCATAGCCCTAATCCTTGCTGCAATTGCTATCGCAATTGCCTGGTCCACGGCCTATGGCAACAATGTGCTGTCTTACTCACCCGTTGGGCCTAAAACAGTGCCCTATATCATTGCAGCTGGGCTATTCATCCTGTCTATCTGGACCGTAATCAGCGCTTTGAAGGGCGAGTTTCCCGAACGTGAACATCAGGAAATCGCACCTATGGCGTGGATTGTCGGCGGTCTGGTTATCCAGATGCTGACTATGAAAACCATGGGCTTTTCCATCGCGACGGGCTTGCTGTTTGCAGCAACTGCGCGCGGATTTGGCTATCGCAAATTCTGGATAAGCGTGCCGGTCGGCATCGTCTTCTCATTCGTCATCTGGTTCATTTTTGCACGCGGCCTGCAGCTATCGCTGCCATCAGGCTGGCTTGAACAATTCGTTTAAGGCGAAAGAACATGGATACAATCACTCTGCTCGCCAACGGACTACTGGTAGCCCTTGAGCCGTCAAACCTTATTTACGCGCTGATTGGCGTCACACTTGGTACGGCTGTTGGCGTGCTACCGGGCATCGGCCCAGCACTTACAGTGGCGTTGCTCCTGCCCGTTACCTATAAACTCGACCCCGCCGGTTCTCTCATCATGTTTGCCGGTATTTATTACGGCGGCATGTATGGCGGATCGACGACCTCGATCTTGCTGAATACGCCCGGAGAAAGTGCCTCCATCGTCACGGCATTGGAGGGCAATAAAATGGCCCGAGCGGGGCGCGGCGGACCGGCCCTAGCAACCGCTGCGATTGGCTCGTTCATTGCAGGCCTGATTGCAACGCTGGCCCTGGCATTCGTTGCCCCGTGGGTGGTGAAATTCGCCCTCTCCTTCGGACCTTCGGAATATTTCGCTCTCATGCTGCTTGCCTTCATGACCGTCTCGGCGGCATTTGGCGATTCCACACTGCGCGGCCTCACCTCGCTGTTCATCGGTCTGACGCTTGGCCTTATCGGCATCGATCAGCTGACCGGACAGGCCCGTCTGGTCATGGGCACACCGAACCTTCTCGATGGCATCAATGTTACCACGCTTGCAGTTGCGCTGTTTGCTATTGGTGAGACTTTGGCGGTGGTATCTAAAAAGCTAAGCCCCGACGATGAAGTCATCGCAGTCAAAGGCTCAGTCTGGATGACCAAGAATGACTGGAAGCGCTCATGGATGCCATGGCTGCGTGGAACGGCAATCGGCTTTCCGATTGGCGCCATGCCAGCGGGCGGAGCCGACGTGTCAAGCTTCCTGTCCTATTCGGCAGAACGCCAGTTCTCCAAACATCCGGAAGAGTTCGGTAAGGGCGCCATTGAAGGCGTTGCAGGTCCGGAAGCCGCCAACAACGCATCGGCTGCGGGTACACTCGTGCCGCTACTGACCCTCGGTCTGCCAACTACGGCAACGGCGGCAATCATGCTGGCTGGTTTCCAGCAATTCGGCTTACAACCGGGACCATTGCTTTTTGTCACCAATGCGCCACTGGTTTGGGGGCTGGTTGCAAGCCTTCTGGTTGCCAATCTTATGCTGCTTGTGCTGAACCTGCCACTGATCGGCCTTTGGGTGAAGATGCTCACCATTCCGCGCCACTGGCTTTATGCGGGGATTCTTGTCTTCGCTACACTGGGTACTATTGGTGCCAACGCATCGACATCAATGCTGCTTGGTCTTCCGGTATCGTTTGAGCTGGGTCTGCTTCTGGCTTTCGGTTTGCTTGGTTATGTGCTGCGCCGCTTCTCATACCCGATTGCACCGGTTGTCGTGGGCCTGATCCTCGGACCGATGGCAGAGAAAAGTCTGCGGCAGGCACTGCAGATCAGCCAGGGTAACCCGATGACACTAGTGCATTCATGGGTATCTATAACGCTGATTGCACTGGCAATCGCGGCAGTCGTCGTGCCGATGATTATGCGCCAGCGCGGCAAGGGCGAATTGCTCAAACAAATGGCAACAGACGAAGACTAGAGCATAACCCTCCCAGCGTGAAACGCGCTCAGAAAACAAAAAGCCCCGGGGAAACCGGGGCTTTATTTCAATAAACAACCGCTAGCTTAGTCGTGGATTTTACGGAACTCAGCCACATCGATGCCAAGCGTCTCAAGGTCTTTTGCCATTGGCTGATGGCCAACACGCATGGCAGCAGATGCGCGAACGGCACTACCGAATTGCGCAAAGGCACGACCGAAACGATTATTAAAGCGGGCAAACATTTTCATCTCCATCACGGACACCTTATTGGTCCGCATCCTTGAGATGGTGTTTAACAACTTCTGTTTGAAGTAACGCCTTTGCATAAGAGCCATGCAGAAACTGCATGTAACGATATTTATCCCTATTGATTGGGATCAATGAGGCTTCGGTTTTCGGCTGCCAATCTGTCCTTATCAAAGGAAGGAGAAAACCATGTCAAACACCCCTCACACGCTTGGTGAAGAGTTTCCCGGCCAATTGGTTGCCATTCACGCCCTGAAGGCAGCCGACCCGCGTTTCGCTCGCATTCTGGAGGAATATGACTCGGTCAATGACCGCATTCATCGAGCCGAAAGTAAGATAGCACCCGTCAGTCAGGAAGAGGAAACCAACCTGCGCAAGCAGCGGCTTGCACTGAAAGACACTATTGAACAAGCATTAGCCCAATAACAACAGAACTGGCCACGGCAGTGGCGGCGCTCTAAATATTTTCTGACGCGCATCTTTGTGCGAAAACCGCTACACACTTCGAGATGTGCTCTAGTCGCCGCTGTCTGGCCTTACCGATCGTTCCATCTTTCGAAACGTGATCAACATGATAGCGGCGATGGCCGTTGCCATAATCGCGATGTGCCACAGTCCGAGGCCGCTTGCGAGACCGATAGCTGCAGCAAGCTACATGCCCGCACCCGTGGTAATGCCGGTAATCTGTCCTTTGCCAAAGATGATAAAGCCATTCGCAAGAAAAGCGACGCCGCTGATGATCGCTTCTACAAGACGCGAAGGCTCCACGCGGATGTTCTGATTGTCGAAAACCCGCACATTCGCCAGCTCAAGCGATACGATTGTGAACCTTGCAGATGAAAGACAGACCATCAGGTCGGTTTTCAACCCCGCCGGACGCTTTCGCCATTCTCTTTCAAAGACCGATAACCGCGCCAAGAAGAGTTGCGAGCGGCATTCTTGCCAATACGACTGGCAGGCTCAGCATATTATCGTCTGTGAATTCAGCCCAGAATTGATCCTTGCCCTTCAATAGAAATTCTCGGTTTTTGTTCCGGCGGCTTGAAACGCAATTAAAAGATTAATTGCCGGAAGCAGGCGGAACAGTTTCGGTGCTGGCTGGTGGCACCGAGCCTTCACTATTGGACGGCACTTCAGGTGCAATCGCGCTACCGAAAAGCTCAACAAGCAGCCAGACTACTCCAGCTGCAGCTATACTAACCAGCAAAATTACAAGAACGGGTTTACCCTCACGACCCTGTCGCGCTTCACGCGGGCTGACCTGTTTCATGAAACAACACCTCCCTTTCTGGACACTCTTACAATAGCCGAATGATTGGGTAGTGGTTTTGTTCCAAAGGGAAGAAAGTGGCCAAAATTGCCCGGCAATATCACGGGAATCCGTGAGAAACCAATATCCGGAATCACAAAATTTCAATGGCTTGCTGGAAGCTTCTTTTAAATTGCAGAAAGAGCCAACGTTCCGCTCAAATACAGCGACTTCGGCATTTCACCAACATGCTGCTCTGTTTCAGACACTGTTTACAGTATATGTAAGAAAATTAGATGGTACGGACGGGTGGATTCGAACCACCGACCTCAGGAGCCACAATCCTGCGCTCTAACCAACTGAGCTACGACCGCGTACCTAAATCTCAACGAACTCACTTCGGTGTCCGTCGACAGGGGGTCACATACGGAGAATCGAACCACATTGCAAGTGATTATAATGATCTTTTTTGAAGATTTCCCCGTTTGTTAGCTCGAAAGCCGCAATCGTTAAAATTCGACGCAATTCGGTTACCATGTTTTATGCATGGTTGTGCATAAATACGGATTATCCACCGACACATAAAATTGCCTTACCTGCATTAACTAATGGAACAGAAAGTAAGGTCCATATCGAATGCAAATATGGACCCCAACCCGCAAGAGGCTTATTAACAGGTCGTTAAGAGGTTTCTTGGGTGGACGGAAGAACAGGTAAAGGACCGGTATGTCAGGATCATACCCCTTCATCGATATTGCCGCGCTGGATCAAATCCGCGAAGGCTTTGCCAAGGGCGACGCGCAGCTCGTGCTGACGCGCGACTTATCGACAGTGCTTTGGGCAAATGGCGCTGGCGCAAACCTCTTTGGCCATGATCGTATCGAAGACCTGATCGGTCGCGCCCTTGATTTGCCAGTCGCGACGCGCCGACAGATTACAGCTTCCACCGATGAAACCGACATTGCACCCAGGATTGTCGCTGTTCGTCTGGGAGGAGGAATGCGGGCCGAACTGACCCGCCTAAGCATTTCGAAAATTGCCCTGCCCGATGGCATTGAGGCCTTGCTGATGTCTGCCGACCGGCAGGACGTTAAGCCCGGCGATATTATTTCCGGGCTCGCCGATGAAACAACGCATGTCGCGCTGATTGATGCACAGGCGAGAATTCTTGCTGCAAGCTCACGTTTTGCTGTGCTTGATATTTCCGCATCCACCATCGAAGATTTGATTGTCGAAGCTGAAGATGCCGATGATCATCTGGTCAAGCGGCGTATCCGTGCTGGAAAGCATTCAGTTCCGGGTGCGCTGGCGCGTCTTTCAGACACCCCTGCTTTACACCTGCTCTGCATTATCAGCGAAGCGACACAGCCGACTTTGCCCGCCGAAGCGCCTTTGGCTGAAAAAAATATCGTATCCACAGCGAAAGAAGCAGCGATCAAGGCCGAAGAGCTTCAGAAGCCCAAGGAGTTTGCTTTTGACCGTGACGGCGCACCAGCCCGCTTCATATGGAAGACGGATGCGGCCGGTTCATTTACCGAACTATCGCCAGAACTGGGCATTATTATCGGGCCTAATGCTGCCGATGTTATCGGTCGCCGCTTTGCGGAAGTTGCAAATGTATTTGGGTTCGACACGGACGGCGTTATCGCCGCTCTGCTGCAAAAGCGCGATACCTGGTCCGGTAAAAGGCTGCTTTGGCCGGTTGAGGGTACAAACCTCCGTGTGCCAGTAGAGCTTGCCGCCCTTCCGGTTTATTCGCGCGATCGCGAATTTATCGGTTTCCGCGGTTTCGGCCTTGTGAACCCACAGGATGCAGAAGCAGACCCTGAAACCATCGGCACTGTGCTGGCTGGCGGCGTTCCGCAGAAGCGGGTTCCAGAAGAACAACAGACCGCCCTGCCGCTCGACGGTGCGGACGATGATGTTTTGGCACTTTCAGAAGAAGTTGCGAATGACGATCATCCTTCAGAAGCCAAATATCAGCCACCTGTGGTTCTGACGCCTAATCCAGGCCGTCGGGAATCCGACAAGGTGCTTGAGCTTCTTAACGCTGCTGCCCGCGAAAAAGTCGCGGCGGATCACGAAAAAGAACACAAGACGAAGACTGACAAACGCCCTGAAGGCGGCCTGACAACCACCGAGCGCAATGCATTCCGCGAAATCGCTGATCGCTTGCGCAAGCAAGGTCTCGCAAACTCGCGTCAGGATCAGGACGCAGCAGATGAGAAGCCGGTTGCAGCCGAGCAGATAAAGCCTGCTGCAGAACGCGCATCACCTGTCGCGCTGGTTTCTGAACCTGCTCAAAAAAATCCCGCCGAACAGCCTGCCACAGAAGCCGCAACACCTGTTGTTTCTGAAGAAAAGGTGTTTGCTGACGAAACGGCTTTGCTTGCCAATCTGCCTGTGCCGGTGATTATTCAGTCTGGCGGCGATATCCATTATGTCAATCAGGCGCTGCTTGATTTGACGGGTTATGACGCGATTGAAGACATCCGTAAGGCTGGTGGCGTTGATGCGCTTTTCAACAGCGAAGCCGACGACAGCGAAAAGCGTCAGGGCATGGTGCTACGTCATGCCGACGGCCATGAAGAACCGGTCGATGCACATCTTAATGCTATTAACTGGCGTTCTGGCCGCGCATTGATGCTAAGCCTTATGCCTGCCGTAGTTGAAGCGACTGTCCCTGTTCAAAGTACATCAGAACCGGCCCCTGAGGATCGCTCTGAAAAGCAGGAACTGCAGGCCCATATCGAAGAGCTCAAGACCATTCTTGACACAGCAACCGATGGTGTTGTTCTGATTGATCCGGAGGGCCGCATTCGCTCGATGAACCATTCGGCCTCGGCGCTATTTGGCTATGATCAGGGCGATACGGAAGGTAAGTTCTTCTCCATGCTCTTTGCCATCGAAAGCCAGCGTGCAGCGATGGATTATCTGCATGGCCTTTCCGGCAATGGCGTTTTGAGTGTCCTCAATGACGGACGTGAGGTGATTGGTCGCGAAGCGCAGGGCGGCTTCATTCCACTCTTCATGACGATGGGAAAGCTGACCCATACGAACGGTTATTGTGCGGTTCTGCGCGACATCACACAGTGGAAGCGCACCGAAGAAGAACTAACCAATGCTCGCCGCGAAGCCGAGCGCGCATCCAGTCAAAAAACAGAATTCCTTGCGCGTATCAGCCATGAAATTCGCACGCCGCTCAATGCAATCATCGGCTTCTCTGAGCTGATGTCCGATGAAAAATTCGGCTCGATTGGCAACGAGCGTTATCGCGACTATCTGCGTGATATCAACCGTTCCGGCAACCATGTGCTGGCATTGGTTAACGATCTCCTTGATATTTCAAAGATTGAAGCCGGCGCACTCGACATGAAGTTCGAAGCGGTCTCACTCAATGAAGCGATCGCCGAAGCCATAGCGCTGATGCAGCCGCAGGCCAATCGCGACCGCGTCATTATCCGTTCCAGCTTTCAGTCGAACCTACCCGACATCGTCGCAGATGCACGCTCGATCAAGCAGATCGCGCTCAATCTACTATCAAATGCCGTGCGCTTCACCGCAACCAGCGGACAGGTTATCGTTTCGACGAATTATGAACTGAACGGCGATGTCGTAATGCGTGTACGCGACAATGGTGTCGGCATGAGCAAAGTCGAAATAGAACAGGCATTGAAGCCGTTCCGTCAGGTCAACACCATGCAGCGCCGTAAAGCTGAAAGTGCGAAGGACTGGCGCGACGAAGGCACGGGTCTGGGACTTCCGCTGACCAAGGCGATGGTGGAGGCAAACCGCGCGCAATTTTCAATCGACTCCACACCCGGCCAGGGAACTGTGGTGGAAATCGTTTTCCCACCTACACGCGTTCTCGCAGAATAGGCGATGCATATCCCACATTTTTTCAAAAAGCCTTTGCCGGGTGTCAAAAAAGATGCGTGAAAAAGCCAAAACATTGGACATTCTCTAAGTGAATTATACCTGTGATGTCTAAAGACCCTCCACCTGGAGAGCTTTTCATTTGCAGAAAAAAAGCGCCGGCAAGAACCAGCGCGATAATTTTCAGAGAGACAAAGACACGAAAGCAAGTGAGACAAGCACAAGTGCGGCTCGATCATTACTCAGTGTTACTTTCTTTATCGCGCCGGGGTCGTTAATGCGGCGTTAAAAATTGAGCTCAGAATTTAGAGATTGTAAACTCCAGTAAAATCGCGGTTAATTTCCGGGAAACAATTGTTTAACCATAGTGTGGAATGAGCAAAGGCGACTTTGCTTTGCCACGGTGCTGAGCTAGTTTAGATTACGGAATGTGTTTCTCTGATAGGATGGTTGATGCGCTGGCCGAAGTTTCTGCGCCTTATTATTGCGCTCGTTATACTGGGCGCGGCGGCGGTCGCTACACTTCTGGCGGTCATACCTTTCATCGTCTCAACCGATGCGATCCGCATTCGTGTAGCACAAGAAATCAGTGCATGGACCGGTTATAGCGTTGAACTGCGCGAAGCACCACGCTTGCGGGTATTTCCGGTTTTGCGGGCCTCGCTAGATGGCGTAACGCTTAGCAAACTGTCCGATCAGGGCGCCAAGCCGTTCATGAGTGCCAACCGTATTGAAATTGAGCTTTCGCCCCTTGATGCCATCATGGGAAGGGTATCATTCTCTGAAACGCAGATAGTCAGGCCCCATTTCAATATTGGCGGCCCCGTCGATAATGTTTCTGAATTGCTGGATGCGATAGCAAGTTCGAATGGTCGATTAGGCACTGCAATACGCGCGCAACGCGCACTGCAACAACAAAATGGCGCTAACGACAAGACGCTTGCCACGCAGCAGGCTTCTCAACCCTTCGGCCGCGTTGTGGTTCGAGACGGAACAATCGCGTTCAGCCACCCAGACACGGACGAAGAACCAAAAGAAGACCAGCAGATCACCAAAGTAAATGCCACTCTCGAATGGCCACGTACATCAGGCACTGCTACCTTTCGCGGCAGCGCACTATGGCGCGGAGAGAACACTCAGTTCAGCCTGACGGCAGCACAGGCTCTTCCATTGCTCGCGGGTGGCACCTCTAACATAACCGCCAGCTTCACCTCCAGCCCAGTCAACATCACATTTGAAGGCAAAGCCAATATCTCCAACGATCGCTTCTTTGAAGGCACGTTAAGCGCCAAGACGCCTTCATTGAGCAATTCGCTGCGATGGCTTGCCTTGCCACCGGTCGCCGGTAGCACGGAAATCGGTGCCTTCTCGCTCGACTCCACCATGACCTCAACACCGCGTCGATTGAAATTTGCGGATGTCGAGATGACGACGGACGAAAGCCCGGCCAAGGGTGTGATAGAGATTGGATTTGAGCAGGATACACCTGCCGTCACCGGAACGCTCGCGTTTGAGAAGTTGAACCTGCGCCGCCTGTTTTCGATCTTTGTACCACTGCCTGAAAGCCAGGCTCGCTCGCCGAACGAACGCGATCAGAATGAACGCGACACAATTGATACAAGCTTCATCAACAGATCCGAGCTTGATTTGCGGCTGTCAGCGCAGACGGCAACTGCTGGGCCGGTGTCCATGACGGGTGTGGCCGCGGCAGTTCAGATCAGAGGCGGTCGTGCGATGTTCGATATCGGCGACGCTAAAGCCTTCAATGGCATTCTGCAGGCTAATCTCCAAATCGTCCGCGACCTGAAGACCGCGAGCGGGGAGTTGCGCTTTAATGCGTCAGACATCGATAGCTCGCAGCTTTTTGCTGCGCTCGGTTTTGACAAGCCTTTTATCAATGGAAAAGGCAATGTGTCTTTGTTTATGAAGGGGCCAGCCAATCGTTGGTCCGGCCTATTGAACAATGCACAAGGCAATGTTTCGGTGCAGCTAAATAATGGCCAGATGCAGGGCTTTTCGGTTCAGGATTTTCTGACCAAGGCACAAAGTCAGGGCTTCTTTGCCCTTGAACGACAGGACAATGTCTCACTCGCGTTCAATCGCCTAGACATGAAAGCAAACCTCTCGGATGGCGTGGCATCGCTGGAAAACTCTACATTAGTAACGGCGGAAGGTACGCTCAGTCTCGCTGGAATCGTGCCATTCGTCGACCGCAGTCTGGCGCTCAGTGGCGAAGTAATCTTCCCAACCAGCCAGCCCCAACAACAGCAGAATGACAACAGTCAGCAGGCTCAAGACACGCAAGAGACGGTAGAGAAACCGCCATTACATTTCTTCGTCGGCGGCTCTTGGGATCGACCATTTATCTCCCCATCAACGACAGGAAACAGCACGGGGCAGTAAACCTGCCCCGTCGCGGTTTTCTGGAGCATTTCCCGTAGAAATTGGATCACTGGAAAAGGCTCAACCAGTTAGTTCCAACGCGCATCCCGTTTCGAAATCCATTTCCCGTATTTGGCGAGCGCTCTAGATGATTATCCGATGCGGAATGCCGCCTGCTCATCACGGCGGCGCTGCACTTCCCTGCGCTTGTTGACGACTGATGCAATGATAACACCCGTCGTCACCAAGGCGATCAGAATGGTACAAACCGCATTGATTTCCGGCGTCACTCCAAGCCGCACCTGAGAGTAAATCTTCATTGGAAGGGTAGTCGCTCCGGGGCCCGACGTGAAGCTTGCAATCACTAGATCATCGAGCGAAAGGGTAAATGCTAGCATCCAGCCGGAAACCACTGCGGGCAGGATCACCGGCAGCGTAATTTTCAAAAAGGTGGTAACAGGCGGCGCACCAAGATCCATTGCTGCTTCTTCCAGCGAACGGTCAAAAGTCACCAGACGCGACTGCACAACGACTGCCACAAAACACATCGAAAAAGTGATGTGTGCTAGCGTTACCGTCCAGAACCCACGGTCAAAGTTCATCGCCACGAACAAAAGCAGCAGCGAAAGGCCGGTGATGACATCAGGCATAACCAACGGGGCATAAACCATACCCGAAAACAGAATGCGCCCGCGAAACCGCGTGTAGCGGGTCAAAGCCAGGGCTGCCAGCGTGCCGAGCACGGTAGCAATCGTCGCCGACAGAAGTCCGACACGGATCGTCACCCATGCCGCATCCATCAGAGCTTGGTTGCGGAACAGTTCCACATACCATTTGGTAGAGAAACCTGCCCACACAGTGACGAGGCGAGATTCGTTAAAAGAATAAATGACCAGCAGGACAATCGGCAGGTAGAGAAAGGCAAAGCCGAGCGCGACTGAGACAATGTTAAAGCGGGACCAATTGTTCTGCATCTTATTTCCCCTTCTCCTGCTGACGCGCCTGCGCCTGCTGGAAAATCACAATCGGCACAATAAGCAAGAGCAGCAGAACAACTGCCACCGCCGAGGAAACCGGCCAGTCGCGATTGGAGAAAAACTCACTCCAGATTGTTTTACCGATCATCAGCGTCTGAGATCCACCAAGAAGATCAGGGATCACGAACTCACCAACAGCCGGAATAAACACAAGGAAACAACCCGCCACGACGCCTGCAAGCGATAGTGGGAAGGTGACCTTCCAGAATGCCGAAAATGGCGTACAGCCCAAATCCTGCGCCGCTTCGATCAGCGAATAGTCCATCTTTTCAAGTGACGAATAGATCGGCAAAATCATGAACGGTAGATAAGAATAAACGATGCCAATGAAGACAGCAGTATCCGTGTTCAGAATATTAAGTGGCGTATCAATGACATTGAGCCACATCAGAAACTGGTTCAGCAAACCTTCTGGCTTGAGAATGCCGATCCACGCATAAACGCGAATAAGGAACGACGTCCAGAATGGCAAAATGACCAGCATCAACAATGTCGGGCGAAGGCTTTGCGGCGCGCGCGCCATGCCATAGGCCATCGGATAAGCGACCAGCAATGTCAGGAATGTCGAGATTGCCGCAATCCGCACGCTGGAGAGATACGCCATATAATAAAGCGGATCATCCATAAGCCAGAGATAGTTATCAAAGGAGAGCTGCTTCACGCGCTCCCATGCAAGACTCAAACCCTGCGTCAGATCAATGACCGGCTGATAAGGCGGAATCGCCATCGTGACTTCTGACAACGAAATCTTGAAGACGATGAAAAACGGTACCAGAAAGAAGATCAGCAGCCAGAGGTACGGTACTGCGATCACAAGGCGACTGGTTATGGAAGCGATCAGCTTTTGCATTTGCCTCCCCCTCCTCAGGCTGTCAGCACCAAACCGGCATCGGTATCAAACGAAACCCACACCCGCTCATCATAAGTCAAAGGATTCTCCGTCTTGCGAACGGCGTTCAGACTTGCAGCTTTGATGGTACGTCCATTTTCGAGGCGGACGTGGAATACTGTCATATCGCCAAAATAGGCGATATCCCAAAGCTCACCCTCAACCGCGTTGACTGATGTTTCCTCCGGCTTTTCGCGGGTGATGCGTGTCTTTTCAGGACGCACGGCATACCAGACCTTCTGGCCCGGGCTCAGCTGCTCACGGGTCTCGGTTTGAATGTGGAAGCCGAATTTCTCGGTGGCTATTTCAGCCTCACCGTTAGCAGCCTTTACCACCTCGCCCTCGATGATGTTCACATTCCCGATGAAGTCGGCCACAAACTTCGAGCCCGGCGCTTCATAGACTTCTGCAGGGGTCGCCACCTGCATGATGCGCCCTTTGTCCATGACAGCGATACGGTCAGACATAGTCATCGCCTCTTCCTGATCGTGGGTAACGACCATAAAAGTAAGACCAAGCTTGACCTGCAGATCCATCAATTCGAACTGTGTTTCTTCGCGCAGCTTTTTGTCGAGCGCACCAAGCGGCTCATCAAGAAGCAGCACCTTCGGGCGCTTTGCAACGGCGCGGGCCAGCGCAACACGCTGGCGCTGACCGCCTGAAAGCTGGTGCGGCTTGCGCTTGCCATATTGCTCAAGTTTCACGAGTTTAAGCATTTCAGCAACGCGGGCATCTATTTCAGATTTCGCCATGCCGTCCTGCTTGAGACCGAAAGCAATGTTGTTTTCAACCGTCATATGCGGGAACAGCGCATAGGACTGGAACATCATGTTTACCGGGCGCTTATAGGGAGGAATGCCGCGCATATCCTGACCATCAAGGGTGATACGACCAGATGTCGGTTCTTCAAAACCAGCCAACATGCGCATCAGCGTGGTCTTGCCGCAACCGGACGCCCCTAGCAGCGCGAAGAACTCTCGATTGAAAACATTCAGCGACAGATTATCAACAGCAGTAAAATCGCCGAAAATCTTGGTCACATTTTCAAAAGAAATATAAGGCTTCGCCGCCGGATCATTCCAGGGTGCGAATTTGCGGCGAAAGCTGCCAAAAGATTCCATTCCGTTCCCCTATCGACTTATCAGGAACCTGACATTCACAGGCAGAGCCTGCCATTGATCTACTACAAGACGTAGAGCGGCCCAGCTGTATGAACAGTGAGCCGCTCTCAATTTCAACGGGTAAACCCGCGTCGGCTAATAATAGCCGTCATATTATCCGACTGTTACTGGCCTGTGACGATCTTGGTCCAGGCGCGTGTAACAACACGCTGCACCTTGGTGTCATAAGGTGTCGGTACGAAGAGCTTCTTCAGAACTTCATCGCTTGGATAGATAGCCGGATCATCAAGAATTTCCTTGTCGATAAATTCCTGCGATGCCTTGTTGCCGTTTGCATAGAACACGAAGTTCGACGCCTTGGCTGCAACTTCCGGACGCATGATATAGTTCATGAATTCGAGCGCTTCAGGCACATTCTTCGCATCTGCCGGGATCGCCATCTGGTCGAACCACATCAGCGCGCCTTCCTTCGGGATCGAGTAACCGATCTCTACGCCTTGTTTTGCCTTTTCTGCACGATCGCGCGCCTGGAAGATGTCGCCCGAGTAGCCAACGGCCATGCAGATATCGCCGTTAGCCAGCGCATTGATATATTCCGACGAATGGAACTTGCGGATATTTGGACGAATCTTGAGATAAAGTTCCTGCGCCTTTTCGAGATCTTCCGGCGATGGGGAATTTGGATCAAGTCCGAGATAGTTCAGAGCCGGGCGCAGCATTTCGCTGGCTGAATCGAGTAGGTAAATGCCACAGCCTTTAAGCTTCGCCGATTTTTCCGGATCGAAAAGCACGTCCCACGAGTCAATCGTGTCGGTGCCGAGCGCTTCCTTGATCTTGGCGTTGTTATAGCCAATGCCGGTCGTGCCCCACATGTAGTTGATAGAATATTCGTTGCCCGGATCGTATGTCGCCGCACGGGTCGAAATTTCGTCCCACATGTTCTTGAGGTTCGGGAGCTTGTCTTTGTCCAATTTCAAGAACACGCCTGCTGGGATCTGACGGCCAAGGAATTCGCCCGATGGCACCACGAGATCGTAGCCGCTGCCGCCTGCAAGAAGCTTGGTTTCAAGAATTTCGTTGGAATCGTAAACGTCGTAAACGACCTTGATGCCGGTTTCCTTGGTGAAATCCTTGAGGATCGAATCGTCGATGTAATCCGACCAGTTATAGATATTGACAACCCGCTCCTGCGCGCTTGCGGGAAATACGGCGGCGCTTACAAGGCCAGAAACCATTGTAGTCGCCAGAAGAAAGGATTTCATCCTCATCGCGTGCTCCATTCTGCACCCTGATTCCAGGTACAGCTCAAGGGTGGGTAAACTGTTTCAACTTCATAGTTTTTTAGATTGTGCAGCATTCGTCAACCGGGTGATGACAAGACGAACACAAAAATTGCGATGCGAGCGCAAAGAACCAATGAGATTTTGGCTATGACGCGGCGAAAATAGTGAGGTTCGAGAACCGGAGCGGAGTGTACTTTTGGGTACATGAGCACCGGGAGCGCAGAACCACGCCATTTGCAGACCGTCAAAGCCAAAATCTTCCGGCCCTATTGAAAGTCGAAAGCTGACAATCCCGCCACCATTTCATCAAGTCCCAATGGACGGGTAAGCGGCGGCTCGGCCCGTGTGATGCAGCCCTGTCGCTCACAAAGCCGACAGGCTGGACCAATTTCCGTGCGCGGAGAACTATTCGCACCATAAATCGTCTCTGCCCCTGCATCGAGCGAGCAGCCGAGAAGAATGGCGGTGCGCCGCGGACGCTCATTGAAAGCGCCTTGCGGTCCTTCAAGTGTTCGCGCAACTGTCAGAAAAGCGGACCCATCGGGCAATTCGGCTGGTTCCACCAACACCTGCCCCGCTTGTGTGAAGGCCGCATAGACCGGCAGCTTGGGACATTGCCCACCAAACCGGAGGGGAAACCCTTCGGCACCAGCCATGCGCAAGCGATTGCCCGCGTGGTCGATTTCCATCAAGAAGAACGGCAAAGCAGAGTTACCCTGGCGTTGAAGCGTTGTGAGCCGGTTCGCCGCCTGCTGAAACGACACACCAAAGCGCGAGCGCAACACGTCAACATCATAGCGCGTCCGCACAGCCGCATCGCGAAACTGGCGATAGGGCATCATCAAAGCCTGCGCCGCATAACGCGCCAGCTCAAAACGCGCGATGCGCTTTGCTTCACTGGACGAGAGTTTCAGCGCTTCCGTTTCGCCGCCGATTATCACCTGCATACGGATAAGCGCCGCCTCCATCGCGATTTCCTGCAACTGATCAAAGGGCGACAATCGCTCCGATATAAACAGTCGCTGCGAATGCCGATCATAACGCCTGCGCCAATTCGGCATGGTCGCGACGGGCAGCGTGCGCACAGTAATGCCATGCTCGCGCCGCAGCCACTCTTTCAACGCGCCCGATAGGTCCCCATCGGCTTTCAGCAGGCCATAGAAACTTTCCGCCTCTTCTTCGATACGCGAATAATGATTGGGCCGACGCCCCATGACATCACGGACCTCATCGAGCGGCAACCGCGTGGCGGAAAGCTGCGCATCGCTGCCTTCGTGCGATAGCAACTGCGAGAGATCGGAAAGGCGCTGCTGCTGCTCACGGTAGGCGCGATAAAGCTTGACGATCCCGGTGGCCGCATTGGGTGCTGCCTCGCCAATTTCCACCAGCTCCTGATCGCCAGGCAATTCTCCCGTCAACAGCGGATCGGAAAACACTTCCTTTAGGCCCGCAACCGTCGTGCCGCTTTCTGCCTGCAGGCTATCGAGATCGAGCTTGTAAACGCTGGCAAGCTTTAACAAGAGCTGCACCGTCAGCGGACGCTGATTGCGCTCAATGAGATTGAGATAGGACGGTGAAATACCAAGCGCTTCGGCCATGGATGTCTGCGTCAGACCGCGCTCGTTGCGGATGCGCCTGATGCGTGGACCGGCAAAAATCTTGCGTTCGCTCATCAGGTCCTCCCAAACCAGCAATGATGAGTTTTACAACTCGTGACAAAATAGCTTCAAATTTTACGTTTGACAATATTTACAACTTTACAGATTAGCTCAGTCAATTTTCAGACAGCATTACCTCAATTATTTGGCCTTTCTGCTGCTTTTTCTGGCCGCTCAAGCAGCGGGATTGTAAATCTAGTCACAGAAAGAGCGGCGATAATCTGCTCTTCAAAAACCTGATCTAAGTGTGAGGAGACACCGAAATGACAGATTTTTACAGCCTCATCCCTTCGGCACCCAAGGGCCGCTTTGACGGTATCCAGCGTACGCATAAAGCCGAAGACGTGAAAAGGCTGCGCGGTTCGGTGGAGATCAAGTATTCACTGGCCGAGATGGGTGCAAACCGTCTGTGGAAGCTCATCCAAGAGGAAGATTTCGTCAACGCACTTGGCGCGCTTTCCGGCAATCAGGCAATGCAAATGGTTCGCGCCGGATTGAAGGCGATCTACCTTTCCGGTTGGCAGGTTGCAGCGGATGCAAACACGGCCTCAGCCATGTATCCCGATCAGTCGCTTTACCCGGCTAATGCCGCACCTGAACTCGCCAAGCGCATCAATAAGACGTTACAGCGTGCCGACCAGATTGAAACAGCAGAAGGAAAAGGCCTGTCGGTCGATACGTGGTTTGCGCCAATTGTTGCCGATGCGGAAGCAGGCTTCGGTGGACCGCTGAATGCTTTCGAGATCATGAAGGCCTTCATCGAAGCGGGTGCTGCCGGTGTACATTATGAAGACCAACTGGCGTCTGAAAAGAAGTGCGGCCATCTGGGCGGCAAAGTTCTGATCCCGTCTGCGGCCCATATCCGTAACCTCAACGCAGCACGCCTGGCTGCTGACGTTATGGGAACTTCCACGTTGGTTATCGCCCGCACGGATGCGGAAGCTGCCAAGCTTTTGACCTCGGACATTGACGAACGCGACCAGCCTTTCGTTGACTATAATGCGGGCCGCACTGCAGAAGGCTTTTATCAGGTGAAGAACGGCATCGAGCCGTGTATCGCCCGTGCGATCGCCTATGCGCCCTATTGCGATCTGATCTGGATGGAAACGTCCAAGCCCGATCTCGAACAGGCTCGTCGCTTCGCGGAAGCCGTGCACAAGGCACATCCGGGCAAGAAGCTCGCTTATAATTGCTCGCCGTCGTTCAACTGGAAAAAGAATCTCGACGACGCAACGATTGCCAAGTTCCAGCGCGAGCTGGGTGCAATGGGCTACAAGTTCCAGTTCATCACGCTGGCCGGTTTCCACCAGCTCAACTTCGGCATGTTCGAACTGGCACGCGGCTACAAGGACCGTCAGATGGCAGCCTATTCTGAGCTGCAACAAGCGGAGTTTGCAGCCGAAGCCAATGGCTACACCGCAACCAAACACCAGCGCGAAGTCGGCACCGGCTATTTCGATGCCGTATCGCTCGCAATCACCGGCGGCCAGTCTTCGACCACCGCCATGAAGGAATCCACCGAAACAGCACAGTTCCGTCCAGCTGCTGAGTGACGCCCAATTCTTGAGAGGAGAATAACAATGGCTTCGATTGCACGCGTTAAGGAAAGAGCAGAAGAGCAATCAACCTCGATGAGCACCGATCAGCAAAGCGCGATCCGTATGCTTGCCAATGATCTGCACCGCCTCAATCAGTCGGTTATGAATGCAGTCGAGGCCGGTGTTTCCGTTGAGCTGGTTCGCTCCGCTCGACATCATGGTGGCGAAGGCAACTGGGGGGATCTGCTGATCCCAGTTATCGTTACCCGAAACCCATGATGACGCTCACAACAATTGCCTTCGCCGCCATGCATTTAAATTTGTGTGCCTACGGCAACACGGGAATGGCGAAGGCAACTGGAGGGATCTGCTGATCCCGGTTATCGTTACCCAAAACCCATCATGACGCTCACGGCAATAGCCTTTGCCGCACTATTACTTGCTTGGGAGAACCTGCGACGACGAAAAGTGACAAGCATAAGTGTCGCATACTGATCGTTTCATCCATAAAACGTCAATTATACCTTGATATACCAGTTCATCCATGCTGGACTACCCGCACTGACCTCCCCGGCTGGCCTCGCCAGTCGGGTTCTTTTTTTACATCAGCAAGTAATCTTGCGGCTGTGGCAGGTCCGGCAAACTGGTTTCACCCAATGCTTCACGCAGATTGATCTCGATCGTATCAGCAATCGCGCCGATCGGGAGATCATTGGGTAACGTGCCAAAGGGCTCTTCCAGTTCATCACCCAGCGCATCAAGACCGAAGAAGGTGTAAGCGACCAGCGTAGTCGCGAACGGCGTCCCCCAGCCGAGCATATCGACAAAACCAAAAGGAATGAAAAAGCAGAACAAATATGCCGTGCGGTGCAACAACAAGGTGTAGCCGAACGGCACTGGTGTAAAGCGCAGACGCTCGCAAGCCGCCTGCACTTCGGCAAAGCCTCTCACCGTTTCATCGAGTGTCTGGAAATCGATCGCATCAATGCGCCCTTCAACGCGCAGTTCTGCAAGTACTTCGCCGATTTTGCGCAGAATGAAATCCGGCCCGTTGCGGCTTGCGGTAATGGCTATTTGCTCCTCAGAGCTAAGCCATCTGTGGGCTTTTGCTTGCCCATCATCTGGCCGAAGATGCGGCACCAGTGACTGCGTGAACGCAATCACATAATGAAGTAGCTTCGTCCGCGAGCCCTCGCCCGGCAATTGGTCCAGCAAAATGGTCTGACGCGCGAAACTTCGTGTCAGATGCACAAGTTTGCCCCAGACTTTGCGCGCTTCCCACCAGCGGTCGTAGCAGGCATTGTTGCGGAATCCCAAGAAGATCGAAAGCGCTATGCCAAGCAGAGCGAAGGCTGTGCCATTATTGAAAGCCGGAACCCAGCCCGGAAAAGCGCGGTGCGCCCAGACCACCACGAGCGACAGGACGAAAACCGCAAAGATTTGTGGCAATATCCGCGTGATGATTGAGCCTTTGAGGATGAAGAATAATTTCCACAAGGGCGGGCGCGGACGAACGATCATTTCAATGCATATCCCAGAATGTTACGGACGGTGTTTATAGTCTTTGCGCTTCTTCGCCAAGCACCGCAAGTTCTGCCCTAAATCAAATCGTGATGCGTTCTAGACAATTGCCATCAATAGGCGAGCCACTTAAAACTATCGCCGGATACAATCAGGAGCCGCCATGTCCATTCAATCGCTCGTCGACACAATTGCACATCGGGTCAATATCGATCAGCCACTTGCCGAAAAGCTAACCGGATCAGTTTTTTCCGTGTTGCAACACACCACACCGGAAATCGGACAGAAAGTCTTTGAACTTTTACCGGATGCGAAGCTTCTGGCAGAAAACCACGATGTGCTCGCTGCGGGAAGCAGCGGTATTGTTGGTGTTTTTTCAGGGCTGATGGGCACTATTGCCGGAGAAAAGATGAGCGCTTTGCTCAAAGGAGCCGCCAACCTCCGCACAAGCGGCCTGTCAAACGAGCAGATCACCGATGCCGGAAATCAAGTGTTCCTTTATATCCGTGAACGCGATCCAAATCTGGTGGACCAACTGATTGTTGCGGCCCCATCCATTAAAGAGCATTTTAGACTTTGAACCGATAGCGCGCCATCGAAAGAAATCCCAATGACGCGCTAATCAGATTATTTAAGTGTCTTCTCCAGTATCGACCACTGCTCGTCACGCGTCACCGGCCCCATACCGGCATTGTGGGCCAGCATGTTTCGGTTCAGGCGTACAAATACGACCTTTTCATCGCCTTTCTCGGCCCATCCGACATACCAGCCGAATTGACGTCGCCGATCCGGCTTGCCCTTGGGCCCGGTTTCAAACGCCGAGCCTGTTTTACCATGGGCAGTCCAGCCGTTCGACAGCTTATGGCTAGGCAGAATATCCATGGCTTTGGTCATTGCAGCTTCCGAGAACGGAAGCTTTTTATTGACCATCTTCATGAGAAAATCCGCCTGCTCATTGGGCGATATCGTCAGCGACGAAGAAATCCATGAGCGCAACATACCGTTATTCTTGCCCGGATCGCCACTCAGATCGCGATTGCCGTAGTTGAGGCGATCTGTGTATACCTGAAACTTATCTTTCCCCAGCTTCCGTGTCAGCTCCTGAGAGAACCAGACTACCGACTGCTCTTCCCAATAGCTCGGATCGACAGATTGTTTCCAGGATTCACGCCACGCAGGATAGCCCTCCTTATAAGGCCAGACCGGGTTGTGACTGTCCTTTAATATGCCGCTTTCGAACCCCATCAGCGCCAATGGCACTTTGAACGTTGATGCTGGACTGTTGCGCTTGTCGCAAATCTCGCCCTCTTTGGCGATAACCTCGCCGCTGTTCGCATTGAGCATGATCATGCAGGTGAGTTTTTGACTTGCAGCCGTGGCCTGCCCTTGCAGGACGAGCATTGCAAACAATGAACCGCCTGCCATTGCCAAAGCCGCCTTGATCGTTCTTAGCATATAGAAAATCTCCCCAAAAATGCATTATGGAATTCTTTTCTCAAACATGGCGCGAACATTACGCAAAAGTGGCAATCCACATCTTTGCCTTGCTGAGAATCTAGCTGCCTACGCTCTGGCAACCGATGATACTGACGAAGGGTTGCGGTCACCAAACAGGACTAACCTCCACCGCAAAATGCACTGCAATATTTAATGCCATTGTTGCTCAAAGGTCATTTGTCATTGTCGTGTGTCCCCGCTATCATACAGACATACGAAATCATTTTTTGGTGTTGGATGTCTGCTGATACGACGGAAAAGAAGGTTACGCGTGCGCCGCGTCGCCGTACGCCTGCTTATGTCAAATCTCTTCGAGGTGTGAAAAACTGGAAGCAAGCCACAGAATGGCTGGCATGGCGAGACATTGAAGACATCGAATGCATCACCCCCGATCAAGCGGGCGTTGCCCGCGGAAAGATGATGCCGTCGAAAAAGTTCACATCGAACACTTCGCTGGCGCTTCCATCGGCGGTGTTTATGACGACAATTTCGGGCGATTATCCTGAAGACGGCCATGGCTTCCAATATCCCGAAGACGACGGCGACCTGAGACTCTTACCAGACCTTTCCACGCTCTCCGCCGTGCCATGGGAATCTGATGCCACGGCGCAGGTCATCTGCGATCTGGTTTATCAGGATGGACGTGCGGTTGAATTCACCCCGCGCAACGTTCTGCGCTCGGTGGTTTCTGCTTATAACAAGCGCGGCCTCAAGCCTGTGGTGGCACCGGAAATCGAGTTTTATCTGGTCCGTAAGAACCCCGACCCGGACTACCCGCTCACACCTCCGGTCGGTCGGTCCGGCCGCGCGATCGGTGGCGGTCAGGGCTATTCAATTGCTGGTGTCAACGAGTTCGACGAACTGATCGATGACATCTATCATTTCTCTGAAGGCCAAGGCCTTGAGATCGATACGCTGATCCACGAAGAAGGTGCAGCCCAGCTTGAAATAAACCTGCGCCATGGTGATCCGGTTGAACTGGCCGATCAGGTATTTTTGTTCAAACGTACAATCCGTGAAGCAGCGCTCAAGCATGATATGTATGCAACCTTCATGGCCAAACCTATCCAGGGCCAACCAGGATCGGCGATGCATATTCATCAGTCGATTGTTGACAAAAAGACCGGACGCAACATTTTCTCCAATGAAGACGGAAGCGAAAGCGAAGCCTTCCGCCATTTCATCGGCGGCATGCAGCGCCATGTGCCAAACGCGCTTGTAATGTTCGCACCCTATGTAAACTCTTATCGTCGCCTGACTCCGTCTGCATCGGCTCCTGTCAACGTGAAATGGGGCTACGACAACCGTACGACTGCGTTCCGCGTACCGCGTTCTGAGCCAGGTGGTCGGCGTGTTGAAAACCGCATTCCATCGTCCGATGCAAACCCCTATCTGGCGCTTGCTGCTTCGCTTGCTTGTGGACTGATTGGCTTGGTGAACAAGATTGAAGCGGATCAGCCAGCTTCAACCAGCGTCAACACCAAGGAAATCGACCTGCCCCGCGGCCTGATCGACGCGGTAGAACTGTTTGAAAACGATCAGGAATTACGAAATCTGTTTGGCAATTCATTCGTCACCACTTATGCGGCGATCAAGCGTGCCGAATTTGAAACCTTCATGGAAGTCATCAGCCCGTGGGAACGTGAGTTCCTGCTGCTCAACGTCTGACCGGTTCCGCATGCATAATCAACGGCCCTATCAAAGCCCTATCTCTCCCGGCTTCTCGTGGTATGAAGTGAGCGTTCCAGAGCGCCCGCAATATGAAGAGCTCGACGGTGCCCGTCAGGCGGATGTCGTGATTATCGGCGGCGGTTATACCGGTCTTTCAGCGGCTTATCATCTGGCTAAGCAGGGAGCGGATGTTGTGCTAGTCGAAGCAGCACGCTTCGGTGATGGTGCATCCGGACGCAATGGCGGTCAATTCGGTACAGGGCAGCGCATCTGGGCCGAAGATCTTGAAAAGCAATATGGTTTTGAGCGTGCCAAAGCCCTGTTTGACGTTGCGGAAGAAGCCAAGACTTACTTGCTTGGCTTTTCCCGCGAGCACAATATCGACATGGAATATATGCCCGGCCAGATTTCGGCCGTGCATAAGGTGCGCTATCTCAAGAACTATCAGGACCATGTGGAACTGATGGCTACGCGCTTCAATTACCCACACATCCGTTATGTCGAACGCGCCGAAATGGCCGCGCTTCTTGGTTCAAACCGCTATCACGGCGGCCTCTATGACGCCGGTACGGGGCATATTCACCCGCTTAAATTGGTGATTGGGCTCGCGAAAGCGGCACAAGCCGCCGGTGCGCACCTGTTTGAGAACACCAAAGCCACGAAGATAACGACAGCAAGCGGTGGCGTTGAAGTTCAAACCTCGCACGGCACGATTTCGGCAAAGAATGCCTTTCTTGCGGTCAATGCTCATGGTGGCGATCTGGAACCGACAAGTGCTGCGCATGTCATGCCGATCCGTTCCTTCATAGGCGCAACAGCGCCCTTGGCTGCTGATAGCCCAGTCATTCCCGGTGGGGAGTCGATTGACGATTCGCGCTTTGTCGTTCGCTATTTCCGCAAATCCAAAGATGGCCGCCTACTGTTTGGTGGTCGTGAAGCCTATACGGCAGACAATCCGCGCGACATCAGCGAACATATCCGCCGACAGATCGCGGAGATCTATCCCGCACTCGACAAGGTTGAAATCACGCAAGCCTGGGGCGGCTCCGTTGGCATAACCATGCCGCGTCAGCCATTTGTACGCGAAGTGATGCCGGGTGTCATTTCCGCAGGCGGCTATTCCGGTCACGGGGTCATGCTCGCCAATTACATGGGCAAGCTCTATGCGGAAGCCCTTTCCGGCAAGCGCGACAAGCTCAAGCTCTTTGAAGAGCTGCGCATTCCATCGTTTCCGGGTGGCCGCACGTTCCGCGCACCCCTGCTCTTTCTCGCGCTCTCGTGGTATGCGCTGATGGATCGGATTTAAAAAGCAGGCGACACGTCAGAGAGCGCATCGCCTGCAAGTTTAATGCCCTGTTACTCTAAGTGACGCGTCTTCAGGCACCATGACTTCGTGAACTAAGCAACGGACCTCCCACAATTGAAATTGATTTTTGGACCGATGCTGAAGCCAATTTCTGATATGTTTCTTCCACGATATCGCGTATGGGCAGCACGCCGCTCATACACAGCAGAGCACGAATGTGTTCCCGTGCGCCTTCATATCCCATGATCGGCGCGAACGGCGTCATGGTTACACTCGGTTGACCAGCATAAAGCTGCTGATACTCAGCGAAATTCGTAAAGCTCAGATAGTTTTCACCTTGCATGAGATAAGTTTCAACCGCCACACCTTCAGCAAACACCACCTCGTGGCTATCGAGCACAATGTTGTAATAGTCGATGGCATCATCCTCTGAAATGCGCGCGATCGAATGCGCGTTGACCAAATCTTTTACGCGGATAAGAACACCATCGATAAACAGCGCATGATTTGGGGAAAGCATAAGATCCCGCCGGGGGAGTTCACCGCCCAGCGCATGACGCTTGATGCGGATCGGCATGATGTTCTCATTCCACTGCGCGCCGGAGCTCACTAGACATTGCCATCCAATCCATCGGACCGGCAACGCTTCACCACGTACCGTTTTAACCAGATCGCCAATCTCCAGTGTTTCTACCGGGACAGGTCCTTTGGCGGTATCGATGAGTGTGCCTCGGAGAAAGCAATTGGTGCCAGAGCCGCCGCCATGCTCCCACCATTTCGTGCCCAAAGCACGTGCGGGTAGTGACGACAGCGACGAAGCTAATGCGCCCAGAGCCGCAGCTTTGGCGGCCATTCCTGCGGCGGCGCCTAAAAAGTGCCGTCGCGCGCGATTGCGAGGCGAGTGTGGGTAATTATCTGATGGCATGGATCCCTCCGCTCTTCGAATGACAGGCATCGGGCTAAATCAGCTTGGATTTTTGTAAAGCACGATGCGTCAAATCAAAAATCTGAAGCTTCAAATCCGTGTTACGCGGATGGTCTGCTTCTGTTGCTTCGCCCCAAGATTACGAATCTGATCATAGCCGATGACCCCACCGAAAATATTCCAGCAATCCGGGCTAAAGCCTCCACGAATAGGCGTAGACTCTACCGCGAAAGAGGGCTGTTTCGACGGAGTTTGGGCAATTTGAAAACTCGGAAATGTTGATTGAGATTAAGTGGCCATCTGTTTCATCGATTCCGGAAACGCCAGATGTTTGGAACCACTTCATATATTGGGTCATTAAAGAGGTCTGAACTACTTCTATTGACGATACTTGCATTTGCTGCGGCAAATCTTGGCTTTGCGCAGCTTTAAAACTGATTGAGCCCCGAATGAGGAGGACTTGATGCAAAATCAGATCGACAATGCGGGCGAAGGAAAAACAGAACTGAAACGGGTGATGGGGCCCGGTCTTCTTTTACTTTTCATCATTGGCGACGTGTTGGGTACAGGCATCTATGCTTTGACAGGTGAAGTAGCGTCAGAAGTCGGTGGCGTTGTGTGGCTCCCCTTTCTCATCGCATTCGTGGTCGCGCTGCTAACGGCCTGCAGCTATCTTGAGCTTGTCACCAAGTATCCGCGCGCGGCTGGTGCAGCGCTCTATACGCACAAGGCCTTCGGCGTTCACTTCATCACCTTCCTTGTTGCCTTCGCGGTCATGTCTTCGGGCATTACCTCCGCATCCACGGCGTCACGTGCTTTTGCTGCAAACTTCGAGGCATCCTTGGGTTTGGGTTTCGGTGAATGGGGCATACCGCTCATTGCAGTCGGCTTTATTGCACTGATTGCCGCAGTCAATTTACGCGGCGTTGGCGAGAGCGTAAAAATGAACGTGGTTCTCACCGTTGTCGAGGTTACAGGCCTGCTCATCATTATAGGCATCGGCCTATGGGCAATCGCTGGCGGCCAAGGCGATGTATCACGTGCCTGGACTTTCGAGACGCCTGAAGGCAGCGGCTTTTTCTGGCCTGTCATCGCTGCAACTACCCTCGCCTTCTTCGCGATGGTCGGTTTTGAAGATTCGGTCAACATGGCTGAGGAATGCAAAGAACCAAGCCGCCTTTTCCCAAAAGTGCTCCTCACAGGCCTGGCCATTACCGGCATTGTCTATGTGCTCGTTTCCATTTCGGCCATTACATTGGTTTCCGCCGCCGAGCTTGGTGAGGGCGACACCCCACTTCTCAAGGTCATTCAGGCTGGTGCACCCGGTTTCCCGATCGGCGTCTTTGCTCTTATAACCATGTTTGCCGTTGCCAACTCCGCATTGATCAACATGATGATGGCAAGTCGCCTTATTTACGGTATGGCGCGTGAAGGCGTGGTGCCAGAAGTGTTGGGCAAGGTGCATAAGGGTCGCCGTACGCCGCATATTGCGATTATCTTCACTTCGCTGCTGGCGATTGGCCTCATTCTGTTTGCGGGTGGCGTTCCAGCGCTCGGAGGAACGACTGCATTGTTGCTTCTGTGCGTGTTCGCCGTGGTCAATGTCGCAGTGCTGGTTTTGCGCAACGACCATGTCGATCACAAGCATTTCCGCACGCCTACGATTTTGCCGATACTGGGTGCAATCAGCTGCTCATTCCTTGCCGGTCCCTGGACCGGACGCGATGCGGAACAATATGCTATTGCCGCTGTGCTCCTCGGCATTGGCGTGGTGCTGTGGTTTGCGACGGTTCGCTATATGCGCGCCGCCAACCAGCCTGCATAACACCAAAACTCTATGTGGATGCCTCATGGAGTTCTGGTTAGCCCGAGTAGCGTTCGAACTTTCTCAAGGCGTGATGCGTCAGCATCTTTAGCCGCCTTGGTATAAGACACAGCTTTCAGACCTTCAGCTTTGATCCATTTGCCTGCATCCAGCAGGCAAGTGAATCAAGCGTATCACGCAGGGTTTTGCCTAACTGCGTCACCTCATATTCCACTCTTGGCGGCATTTCCGGATAAACGACGCGGGTAATCAACCCGCGCGTTTCAAACAACCGGAGCTGCCGCGTCAGTTCTTTCTGGGTAATGGGCGCGACAGCGCGCTGCAATTCACCAAAACGGATAGGACCATCCGTGACGATCAGCCGATACAGGATCGGTATCGCCCATTTTCCAGCAATCAGATTGACGAAATCAACCATGGGGCACCGACTGTCGGTGGACACCTCACTCGATATGTCACCCATGGACGTGATCTCCAGATTAGAAAATTATTCCTTTAGTACCAAATTGGTGCCTACTATACATTGGATACTAATGGACACAATGTCCTTTCTCCCGGAAGCGAAAATGCTTCGGCTGCAGAAAGGTGAATTATGGGTCGTCTCGAAGGAAAATATACGCTTATCACAGGCGGTACGAGCGGTATCGGGCTTGAAACAGCCAGACAGTTCGCCCTTGAAGGGGCGACCGTGGCCATTACAGGCCGGAAGGCGGAGGGTTTGGAAGCGGCTGCTCGCGAGCTGCCTGACAGTGTTCTAAAAATCCAAAGTGATTCAGGAGATGTTGCGGCGCAGGAGCAGCTTGCACAGACGCTTGCAGAACAATGGCCGCGCCTGGATGCCCTTTACATAAATGCGGGCGACGTCACCCATAGCCCGCTGCAGGACTTTTCCGAAGAGGCCTATGACCGCCTGATGGCGATCAATCTGAAAGGGCCATTCTTTCTCATCAAAGCGTTGCTACCGCTTTTTGCCAATCCCTCATCCGTCATCCTGTGCGGATCGGCCAGCGCACATATCGGCTTACCGCAAAGCAGTGTCTATGCTGCCAGCAAGGCGGGGATTCTTTCGCTCGCACGGACACTTTCCGGCGAGCTTGTCGATCGCGGCATTCGTGTAAATGGTCTGAGCCCCGGCCCGACTGAAACGCCGGCTTTTGGCAAGCTGGGACTTGCTGCCGATGAAGAAGAAGCCTTGCGTGCGGATATACGCAAGCTCGTGCCAATTGGACGGATGGGCAAGCCCGTCGAGCTTGCGAAAGCTGCGGTGTTTCTTGCCTCCGATGAATCGACCTTCGTTGTCGGTTCGGAAATTCAGGTCGACGGCGGTGTGAGCAACCTTTGAACGATTGAACGCCGGGCGCATTCAAGTGATTGACAATGCGTCCCGGCAGGAATAGCAAGGCACCATGATTAAAGCGCTCATCAACACCCGGTCTTATTACGCCCCGCTCATATAGCGGTGGTTTTGCTTTGTCATAGTTCAACCGCTGCATTGCCAGCGGTTTAGTTTGAAGACGGTGCCTCTGGCGATCCAGCCATTCAGAGGTCAGTCTATGTCTTTCGACGAAAATCATCAGCAAAAAACAATCGGCATTATCGGCTTTGGTGCATTCGGGCAGCTTATCGCCCGTTACCTCAGCCCTTATTACCGGCTGTATGCTTATGATCCTGTCGCCAGACTGGATAATGTTGCAGGCGCGCTCTCCGTAACACTTGCGACAATCGAAGATACAGCCGGTTGCGACATCGTTATTCTGGCAACACCCGTATCAACCCTTGAAGGCGTTGTTAGAGCTATCGCGCCGCATCTGCGGCCCGGCGCGCTGATTATGGATGTCGGATCGGTGAAGGTTGGCCCCACCAAAATCATGCTCAATGGCCTGCCGGATTATGTCGATATTGTCGCCACGCACCCGTTGTTTGGTCCGCAAAGCGCACGCAACGGGATCGCTGGTCTGAAGATTGCCATTTGCCCGGTTCGCGGCAGGCAAGCGCTTTGCATCGGCGCATTCTTGCGCAAGCAACTGGCACTTGATGTGATTATGACAACGCCCGAAGACCATGATCGCGATGCGGCCATGGTTCAGGGGCTCACGCATCTGATCGCTAAAGTGCTGGTGCAGATGGAGCCGTTGCCAACGCGTATGACGACGAAGAGCTTCGATCTCATCATGCAGGCAGTCGGCATGGTGCGCCATGATGCACCAGAGGTTTTCCATGCCATCGAACGTGCAAATGACTTCGCACCGCAAATTCGTCAGCGCTTTTTTGAACTGGCTGCTAATCTGAATGAAGAGCTCAGCCGAGTCTCTCAAGCATGACTAGAGCAACCTTTATGCGCCCCTTTTGGGTACATAAAGGTCGATCTAACACTTTATATTTACAGCATAATTTTATCTTAAACTGATTCAAGTTTAAGGAATTCTGCTGTATGGCGTCCTGTTCCAAAGCAATAATGGAAGTTGAAATCATGTATCGCGATACACTTTACCTTTTGCAGCCGGGGTTTGAAGACCCGGCCTATCCCGGACAAAAATTCTATTGCGAGCATTGCGCCTTGATGGAAGGGGTTCTGGCTTCCTTTCCCGAACTCGGGAAAGACCTCGACATCAAGCGGATCGCCTGGCCGCGTCCAAGGCATGAAGTCATTGCTCTTGTGGGGGAAGAAAACCAGTCATTACCTTTGTTCATATTGACGAAAGGTGATCGCTCGTTCCATCAGACCGGCGAGAATGAAGGCAATGCTTTCGTTTCGGACAAAGACGCTATTCTCGCAGTTCTTGCCGAGCGGCATGGTTTCCCCAATCCGCATCCATAATCAAAGGTTCACACCATGAGCGGCAAAATACTGATCAGCGCCTGCCTTGCGGGTCATCCAGTCCGTTACAACGGATCGGCAAAGCCGCTTGCACATCCACTTGTCGATAAATGGCGTGCCGAAGGGCGACTCGTGACAGTTTGCCCCGAATTGATGGCGGGATTCAGCGTGCCGCGCCTCCCTGCAGAAATCGCTGCGGGAGGCGATGGTGAATCCGTTCTTTCCGGGAAAGGCCGCGTCATTGAAGAAACCGGCGGCGATGTAACCGCACAATTTGTCGCCGGTGCTCGGGCAGCACTTGCCGTGGCACAAGCAAATGATTGCCGCTTTGCTCTGTTAATCGATGGTAGCCCGTCTTGCGGCAGTCGCACGATCTATGATGGCAAATTCATCGGCCAGAAGCATTCTGGTGCCGGTGTCACTGCCACTCTTCTTCGCGGCCATGGCATTGAGGTTTTCGCAGATACGGAAATCGAAGACCTTTGTATTCGTCTGCAAGCCTTAACTTAGTTCACCCAAAATCCACTCACGAAAAGCCCGGACTTTGGGCATGTTCTTTCGCGCTTTGGGATAGACCAGCCAATAGGCCTGTCCATCATCGCAAAGAAGATCAAAGGGTTGAATCAATTGCCCTGATGCCAGTTCAGCCGCATGAAACGCAGGCGTCAGAATACCCACGCCCTGCCCGGCTGCAGCGGCTCGCCCTTCCAGATGCTGCGCGCCATACCGGCTGAATGCGTTGCCCTTGATGTCGGGGGTTTCAATTCCGGCAGCCTTATACCAGATTTTCCACCATGGATCAGTGGGGTCAACGGCGCGAAGACGCAACAGGTCAGCCGGTTCTTTAATACCTCCGACCGACTCAATAAGCTTGGGACTGAGCATCGGCGAAAACTGCGCTTTAATCAGCTCATGTGAGATCATGCCGGGCCATTCACCACGCCCGCTGCGTATGGCCATATCGACATTTGAGGTTGCGAAATCGACCATATCATTCGATGTATCCAGCCGTACAGCCAGCGCCGGATGCCGCATCTGAAACGATCCTAATCGCTGCACGAGCCAGTTTGACGCAAAGGTCACCACAGCGCTGATCGTCAAAACGCCCTGTGTATCTTCGCGTGCCGATGCAAAGGCGGCCCTCATGGTTTCAAATGCGTCATTGATCGCAGGAGCGAGACGCTTGCCCAGTTCGGTCAATTCCACCTGGCGCGGCTTTCGCAGAAACAGCGGTGCGCCGACACGCTCTTCCAGCAATTTTATCTGATAGCTGACGGCAGCCTGAGTCATTCCAAGCTCTTCCGCAGCCCGCGTAAAGCTTGCATGGCGGGAAGCGGATTCAAAAACACGAATGGCTGAGAGCGGCGGTAAGGGCGACGTCATAATACATAAGTCCTCCTTATGCATCATAATCGACGTTCAATTGGAAAACAACGCGTTTTTCCGCCATAACTATAGGCACAGTTTAACCGACAGCCCAGCCTCCCACTAGGCTCTAAGCTCAGAAAAAATCGAGATCGACCATGCGTGATGTTGAGATCAACTCATCAGCGATTGCCGTTGTTTGCCCTGAAAAAATCGCGTCTTCCGGCCTGCGTGCGTGGATTGCACGCTTGTTCAAGCGGAAGCCGAGCCATTACGTCATCGGCGAAAATTCGCCGGAATATCTGCTGCGCGATGTGGGGATCAAAGAAGGACGACCATCCCGCTTTGACCCTGCAGGACACAAGCTGCCTGAATGGTGAAAATTATCTGTTTTTATGCGTTTCCAGCAAAACCGCTTCGCACTTTTGCTGGAAACGCTTTTAGCCGCTAACCACCGCAAAGCCACGCGCTTTCAAACCCCGCCGGTCCTCGCGCAGATTGTCGATCAGGCGTGACCGGCTTCCTCCAAGATGCGATGCCATCAGAGCTGTCGCTTGCGACGCATCTCCTTCCCGCACTGCATCAAGAATAGCGCGATGCTGCTGCCACGCACGCGCCAGCGCGTCCGCGTCGCGCACTTCAAGCCAGCGCGCGCGTGACAGCCGCTGCATAGCATCGCGAACACCACGGCTCAGAAATTCATTGCCGGAAAGTCGCGCGAGTTCGATGTGAAAATCCATACCCACACGATGCCATTCCTCGCGTGTGCTTGTGGCATCGCAACTGTTGAGCATTTCGGCAATTGCCTCCACACCACTGCGATCTTCCATCGCGCAAGTGACGTTGAGGGCGGCAATCTCCAGCGCCTCGCGATAAACGCCGATCTGTTCAATCTCGGCGAGATTGATCGGTGAAACAGTCCAGCCGCGCCCTTCCCGCCCGACAAGCCCTTCCGCCTCAAGACGCAAAAGCGCTGCGCGGATCGGCGTGCGTGAAGCATTAAACTGCGCTTCGATCCAGCGTTCGGTCAGCCGCTCGCCCGGCCCCAGTTCAAGGCCGAGGATCATATCACGTAGCTGTTCTTCGACTTGACGCATCTGTGACATTGGACCCTCAATAATTCTGGCGCGCAACTAATTGACAAGCCGTCAGGACAGGCGCATGTGTGTATTCCGTTTTGGTATCCCAAAATGGCATACAATGCAATCACGCATAAAAACACGGAACACAGCATGAGCACCCAGCACGCCACAAGCGGCGGCAAGGCTACAATCAATGCGGATGCGAAGAACGCGACCGTCACAGACGAAATTCACGAACGCTACTGGAAGCAGAACCTTCTCATCTGCTTGATCGGTTCGTTCACCACGCTCGTTGCCATGTCGCTGCTTCTGCCGTTCCTACCGCTTTATGTTGAACAATTGGGCGTCGCCGATCATGCCGCTATCGTGCAATGGTCCGGCATTGCCTATGGCGCGACCTTTCTCGCAGCCGCGATTGTAGCTCCGTTCTGGGGCAAGCTCGGCGATCTTTATGGCCGCAAGCTGATGCTGATCCGGGCGAGCCTTGGCATGGCTATTGCCATGTCGCTGATGGGCATGGTCACAGATATCTGGCAGCTCGTCGCACTCCGCCTGTTCGTCGGGATTGCAGGCGGCTATTCGTCCGGCTCCATGATCCTCGTCGCGACCCAGACACCAAAGGATAAGACCGGCTGGGCGCTCGGCGCACTTTCTGCCGGCATCATGGCTGGCAATCTGGCTGGGCCTCTGCTGGGTGGCGCGCTTCCACCGCTGATAGGCATCCGCGCAACCTTCTGGCTGGCTGGCAGCGTGATCTTCCTGACCTTCCTTGCAACGACATTTCTGATCCGCGAAGATCGCAAACCACCCAAGCGAAACAAGGAACAAAAGAAGCAATCGATATGGGCAGCGGTTCCCGACCGCAGACCCGTCGTTGCCATGCTTGCGACCGGCATGTTGTTGATGTTCGCCAATATGTCGATCGAACCGATCATCACAGTCTATGTCATGCAGCTCATGGATGACCAGACCAAGGTCACTCTGATTTCCGGTGTCGTGATGGCAGCAGCAGCGCTCGGCAGCATCCTGTCGGCCTCTCGTCTTGGGCGTCTGGCAGATCGTATCGGTCATACCCGTGTTATCACTGGCGCTTTGGCGATTGCCGCAATCCTGCTGATTCCGCAGGCTTTCGTAACCGAAGCCTGGCAGCTGATCGGTTTACGCTTCCTGATGGGCTTGGCTCTGGGCGGCCTTTTACCTTGCATCAGCAGCGTCATCCGGCACAATGTGCCTGACCGTGTTGCAGGCAGCGTGCTTGGCCTCTCTGTTTCAGCCCAATATGTCGGGCAGGTTGCGGGTCCGGTCGCCGGTGGCTTTGTCGGTGGACGCATGGGTATGCCGTGGGTGTTTATCGGCACCTGTCTCTTGATGGCGATGGGCGCGCTTTATAACTGGATGGTTTTACGCAGGGCTTCACAGAACTGACGTATGGCGGGAATAGTAAACCCAACAATTGAATCCTTTTTGAAAGTCTGACATGACATTCCAACCATTCGCGCCCTTCGATGCACTGGCAGAACAGCTTCTGCCGGACGCCCTGGAGGCAAACGCCGACGGCTCCCATGATCTGTCCCACATTGCGCGCGTATGGAAAAATGCTGCTGCAATTCAAAAGGCCGAAGGCGGCGACGCGGAAATACTCTTCGCCGCCGCCCTGCTCCATGATTGCGTGAGCGTCGAGAAGAATTCGCCGGATCGCTATCGCGCATCAGGACTGGCCGCTGAAAAAGCGTCCAATCTTCTGCGTGAGCTTGGATGGAATGAAGAACGGATTGCCGCCACCGCCCATGTGATCGAGGCACACAGCTTTTCGGCCAATATCGAGACGCGCACGCTTGAGGCAAAGATACTGCAGGATGCGGACCGACTGGATGCGATTGGGGTAATTGGTGCCGCGCGCTGCTTTTATATTGCAGGCCGCATGGGCAGCGCACTTTACGACAGCAACGATCCGATGGCCGAAAATCGCCCGTTGGATGATAAAAGCTATGCGCTGGATCACTTCCGCACCAAGCTTTTCAAACTTGCCTCCGGCTTCAAAACTGAAACCGGAAGCCAGATGGCGGCGGCACGCCACGAGAAACTGGAAGCGATATTCAATGACTTCCTGAGCGAAGCGGGCTATTAAATCGAATACCCGCCATCAACATTGAGCGCGGTTCCTGTCACCATCGATGATGCATCCGATGCCAGGAAAAGTGCGGCTTCGGTCACATCTTCCGGTTTGGAGAAACGGCCAAGCGGAATGGTGGCTTTCAGACCTTCACGCGCCTTTGGGGTATCTTCCGCCAGGAACAATCCTAAAGCCTCACCCTCGCTTTCGGCGGGGCAGATGCAGTTGACGCGGATATTCTTCTCAGCAAGTTCAAGCGCCATCGCCTTGGTGGCGCTCACAACCCAGCCTTTGGAAGCTGCAAACCATGTGAGGCCCTTGCGTGGACGATTGGCCATCGCCGATGCGGTATTGATGATGACACCCCCGCCCTGATGTTCCATGATCGGCACGACAAGCAATGTCGAATAATAAATCGCCTTCATGTTGACCGCGTTGATGAGATCGAAATTGTGCTCATCCACCTCCGACAACGGCATGTTGCGATGCGTGAAGCCGGCATTATTGATCATGATGTCGATACGACCAAACTTATCAAATGCTGCACGCGCCAGCCGCTCCATATCATCCTTGCGCGAAACATCAGCCTGCACAGACAATGCATTCTCGCCAATATCGGCTAGCTCGTCTTCAAGGCGCTTCACATTGACATCAGCCAGCACAACCTTTGCACCTTCGGCTGCAAATCGGCGCGCAATGGCTGAACCGAAACCCGATCCCGCACCTGTGATGATCGCAACCTTATCCTGCAGCCTCTTCATGTCATTCTCCTTTTGCGGATGAGAGATATGATCCGCCCGTCAAACCATTAAAAACTTTGTTCAGCACAGCTGTGTTCATGCCTGCATGTGGCTCTATGTTGAACATGTCATCTATGCATATGCGGTTAACCGGAATGCAAAGACAGCTGTAATTGGCAACATTCGCGAGAATGTTATATTGGACGGTTGAATTTAAATCGATTAGATTATAGACAAAGGCTGCACGAAAATCGCAATCTGCTATTAGCACAGTGATTTGCGTCAGAAGTGGAAGAGAGCAATATATGACCAGCCAGATAATACCGGTAGAGCCCTTCGATTGTATCGTTTTCGGCGGTTCCGGCGATCTTGCCGAGCGCAAACTGATTCCTGCGCTTTATCAGCGCCAGCGTGCAGGTCAGCTCAGTGAGCCGACGCGCATCATCGGTGCTTCGCGCAGCGCCATGACCGATGAGGAATATCGCAAGTTTGCCCGCGATGCGATTAACGAGCATGTCAAAGCTTCTGAAATCGACGCCAAGGAAGTCGAGACTTTCATTGCTCGCCTTACCTATGTTGCAGTCGATGCGAAGTCAGAAGACGGCTGGGCCGCTCTGAAAGATGCTATCGGCAAGAAGCCTGAAAAGATTCGCGCATTCTATCTGGCAGTTAGCCCGACGCTGTTTGGCGATATTGCAAGCCGCCTCAAGTCGCATGGGCTCATCACCCGCGACACGCGCATAATCGTTGAAAAGCCGATTGGCCGCGATCTTGAATCCGCCAATGCGCTGAACGACACCATCGGCAGCGTTTTCCGCGAAGACCAGATTTTCCGTATCGACCATTATCTTGGCAAGGAAACTGTTCAGAACCTTATGGCTCTGCGCTTTGCCAATGCTCTTTATGAACCACTGTGGAATTCCGCGCATATCGATCATGTGCAGATCACGGTTGCCGAAGCCGTCGGCCTCGAAGGTCGTGCAGGCTATTACAACACCGCTGGCGCGCTTCGCGATATGGTGCAGAACCATATTCTGCAGCTTCTCTGCCTCGTCGCCATGGAGCCGCCTTCGTCGCTCGAAGCCGATGCCGTGCATGACGAAAAGGTCAAGGTGCTGCGTTCGCTGAAGCCAATCACCACGGCCAATGTCGAAGACGTTACGGTTCGCGGTCAGTACCGCGCCGGTGCATCCGCAGGCGGCCCTGTTAAGGGCTATCTCGAAGATCTCGGCAGCGACGACAGCAACACCGAAACCTTTGTTGCGCTGAAGGCTGAAATCGACAACTGGCGTTGGGCTGGCGTTCCTTTCTATATGCGCACGGGCAAGCGTCTTGCATCGCGTGTTTCGGAAATCGTCGTCACCTTCAAGCCGATCCCGCATTCGATCTTCGGTGAAAATGCTGGCAAGGTCGTCGCCAACCAGCTCGTCATCCGTCTGCAGCCTGATGAAGGTGTGAAGCAGTGGCTGATGATTAAGGATCCGGGTCCGGGCGGAATGCGTCTTCGTCACGTTCCGCTCGACATGAGCTTCGCCGAGTCGTTTAATGAACGTAACCCGGATGCCTATGAACGTCTAATCATGGACGTTGTTCGTGGCAACCAGACCCTGTTCATGCGCCGCGACGAAGTTGAAGCTGCATGGCGCTGGGTTGACCCTATTCTCAAGGGTTGGGATGTGAACAACCAGCAGGTTCAGGGCTACACGTCAGGCACATGGGGTCCGTCGTCTTCGATAGCTCTTATCGAGCGTGACGGACGGACCTGGCACGAAAGCTGATAAAGCAAAGACCCGGAGACGTTGACAGACATTTCCGGATCAGTCTTTGTGCCAAACAGAAAGAGCGAGCGCGAATACCTGGTAGGGGGTGCTCGCTCTGTCCTGACTTGAAAGGTATGGCATGAGCATCGAACGGCACGATTTTACCAGCGGAACCGAATTGGCACAGTCGCTTTCTGAAGCGATTGCAGGCAAGCTGGCTGCCGCTATCGCCGAGCGGGGGCAAGCGACGATCGCTGTTTCCGGCGGCACAACGCCGCTCAAGCTGTTCGACATCCTGTCTCGCAAGATGATCGACTGGACGCTTGTTACAATCACACTCGTCGATGAGCGTTTTGTTGCACCGACCAGTGAGCGTTCCAACGAAAAGCTGGTACGCGACCACCTGTTGCGCGATCATGCAGGCGTTGCGAAGTTTGTGGGCCTCTATAATCCGGCGGCGACCGCAGAAACCGCTGCACTTGCAGCAGCAAATCGCATCGACGCATTGCGTCGTCCGTTTGATGTTGTTGTGCTTGGCATGGGCAATGATGGCCACACGGCTTCGTTCTTCCCGAATGCTGACAGGCTTGATCAGGCAATCGATCCCAAGACCAAAGCTGTCGTTCTGCCAATTCATGCGGAAGGTGCTGGCGAAAAGCGTCTGACACTGACTTTGCCGCTATTGGTGGAAGCAGACATGCTTGTTCTGCATATCGAAGGCGCTGCCAAGCAGGCAACGCTTGAGAAAGCACTCGCCAACGACGACGAAAATGAAATGCCGGTTCGCGCCGTGTTCCGTCACGCCCGCAAACCGATACAACTCTACTGGACAAGCTAACGGTCCTATCGAACGCAGCAGTTTGCGTTTGGGACTGTGGGTTTTATAATTAGCCACAGGCAAACCTGGCAATATTTCAGCAGGTGATACCCATGACGACGCAGACTGCACATACCCGCATCAAGGCCATCACAGAGCGTATCGTTGAGCGCTCGAAACCGACCCGCGAAACCTATATAGGGCGCGTGCGCGAGGCCGCTTCGCGCAAGCCGCACCGCTCGATCCTTGGATGCGCCAATCTCGCCCACGGTTTTGCAGCCTGCGGCTCCAACGACAAGGCGGCTTTGACCGCCGATGTCGTTCCAAACCTCGGTATTATCACCGCTTACAATGATATGCTTTCGGCCCATCAGCCGTTTGAAACCTATCCAGAACTCATCCGCCAAGCCGCGCGCGAAGCAGGCGGCGTGGCACAGGTTGCGGGCGGCGTGCCTGCAATGTGCGATGGGGTCACGCAAGGCTTTGCCGGAATGGAATTATCGCTATTCTCGCGCGAAGTCATTGCCATGGCAGCAGCCGTTGGCCTGTCGCATGATATGTTCGACGCTGCCGTCTATCTTGGCGTTTGCGACAAGATCGTACCTGGGCTGATCGTCGGTGCCCTCACCTTCGGACATTTGCCAGCGGTCTTCATTCCGGCCGGGCCGATGACCAGCGGTCTGCCAAATGACGAGAAAGCGAAGACCCGTCAGCTTTATGCAGAAGGTAAGGTCGGCCGCGCAGAATTGCTAGAATCCGAGTCAAAATCCTATCACGGTCCCGGCACCTGCACTTTCTATGGCACGGCCAACTCTAATCAGATGCTGATGGAGATCATGGGGCTGCATTTGCCCGGCTCCTCATTCGTCAATCCCGGCACACCATTGCGCGACGCGCTGACCCGCGAAGCTGCAAAGCGCGCGCTGGCGATTACCGCTTGCGGCAATGAATATACGCCTGTCGGCGAGATGCTCGACGAGCGGTCTTTCGTCAATGGTATTATCGGGTTAAACGCCACCGGCGGCTCGACCAATCACACGATCCATCTGATTGCGATGGCAGCCGCCGCCGGTATCAAACTGACGTGGCAGGACATTTCGGAGATTTCAGACGTAGTTCCTTTGCTGGCGCGCGTTTATCCAAACGGTCTTGCCGATGTCAACCATTTCCATGCTGCGGGCGGCATGGGCTTTTTGATCCGCGAATTGCTCGATGGTGGCATTTTGCATGAAGATGTTCGCACCGTTTGGGGTGAAGGTCTGCGTCCTTATGCGATTGAACCAAAACTCGGGCAAAATGGCACTGTTGTTCGCGAACCCGTTCCCGAAAAGAGCGGCGACGATAAAGTGCTGGCCAAGATTGGCGAGCCCTTTCAGCCAAGCGGCGGCATCAAGGTTCTGACCGGCAATATCGGCAATGCGATCATCAAGGTTTCCGCTGTCAAGGCGGAGCGCCATATCATTGAGGCGAGCGCAAAAGTCTTCAATGATCAGGCCGAACTGCAGACGGCCTTCAAGGCTGGCGATTTGACAGGCGACTTTATCGCAGTTGTGCGTTATCAGGGGCCGAAAGCCAATGGTATGCCAGAGCTGCACAAGCTGATGACGGTGCTTGGTATTTTGCAGGATCGTGGACAGCGCGTGGCGCTTGTCACCGATGGTCGTCTATCAGGTGCGTCCGGCAAGGTGCCGTCTGCCATCCATGTAACACCGGAAGCACTCGATGGTGGCGCAATTGGAAAAATCCGCACTGGCGATATTGTTCGTCTTGATGCCGTGAACGGTACTCTGGACATTCTCATGAGTGATGCGCTTCTAGATGAACGTATCGAACAGCGCCCCGATCTTTCAGCCAATGAACATGGCATGGGACGGGAACTTTTCCGCGCTTTCCGCAACATCGCCGGGCGAGCTGATGAAGGCGCTTCGGTCTTCTGAAATCTGACCTATTAAAAATAAAGCAAAGCGGTTTTTACGCCGCTTTGCCTCTTAAACTGACAAAAAACTCACAAAAAGGCGCAAGATACGCCTTTCAATTGCGTCAGAATACTGGCTTTTCGAAATCCACACTTCGACAAGCAGCAGTCAAAGTGTTCGCCATCAGCATGGCAATGGTCATCGGACCAACACCACCAGGAACAGGCGTGATAGCACCGGCGACATTTTCTGCATTGGCGAAATCAACATCCCCAACCAGACGTGTCTTGCCTTCGCCTTTTTCTGGCGCCGGAATGCGATTAATACCCACATCAATCACTGTTGCACCAGGCTTAACCCAATCCCCTTTGACCATTTGCGGGCGACCGACAGCCGCAACCAGAATATCGGCAGTGCGGGCAATCGCTGGCAAGTCATTGGTACGGCTATGTGCAACAGTTACCGTTGCATTGGCTGCAAGCAAGAGGTTGAACATAGGTTTGCCCACGATATTGGAACGACCAATCACAACCGCATTAAGGCCCGACAGATCACGACCGTGAATGCGTTCGATCATAATCATCGCGCCAGCAGGCGTGCATGGGACAAATGCCGTGTCGACTTCGCCGGTGCCAAGCTTGCCCACATTGATGAAATGGAAGCCGTCAACGTCCTTTTCCGGCGAAATAGTCTGGATTACGCGACCTGAATCAATGTGCTTTGGCAGTGGCAGCTGCACCAGAATACCGTGGATTGCAGGATCGTTGTTCAGGCTGTCAATCAGATCGAGAAGCTCCTGTTCAGAAGCATTTTCTGGCAGATCGTGCTGAACGGAAACAAAGCCGCATTCTTTAGCTTTCTTGCCTTTTGAAGCAACATAAACCTGGCTTGCTGGATCTTCACCGACAATCACCACTGCGATGCCCGGCACAACCCCAGTCGCGCTGACGAGCTTTTCGGTCTCACGCTTCACCGTGGAAACCACATCCTCGGCGAGCTTCTTGCCATCGATCAATTGGGCCATATCGAATGCTCCGTTTTAAACAGGCGATGCCTTGGGATACAGCGCCTTGATCCTGAAAACATGCCAATAAGCGTCATCGACTGAGATGACAATCTCAGAAAAGGCAAGATTCAGGATAAAGTCGCAAAATGGCGGAGCGTGAAGGCAATTTCATACAGAAGTGCGACGCTGACAAAGATCGCATGATAACGCCGATTATCGGTGAACATCGCAATCAGACTGCCCGCGATCAGCGCACCAACCCGAATTGGGTATTCGACCCCATAAAGATTATAGTGCTCCATGCCTTTGATAAGCGTATCGACGACATCAGCGACATAGACCAGCGCGAGAATTCCAAAGAACCATTTACGTCGTGAAAGGAAGTAATCACGATAACCGGTATATTCCTCCATGCTGTCAGGAAACAACAGCGTACAGAGCAGAAAATAGAGCCCCGCATAGAAAATGACGAAGAAATATTTCTCGAACGTCCATAGAGGAATGGTGCGCAGGCTAAACTCGAACCACCAGAAATGGATGACAGAAAGCAGGATGAAAGCCACCCACCCCAGATGAACCGGGTAAATTTTCTGTTTGCCGGGATGTTGGATGAAGCGCGCAAAACCCGTCAGGAGACGGGATACGCAGAGACCAAGAATAATCCCGATGATGATGCGAACGTGCGTGAATGCTTCCGCAGGTGGCACGCCAGTTGTTAACGCAGGATCCATCATTTCCCTCAATGCAATGTGTTCTGCATCTTGGAACAGAAAGAGAAAGCAATCAATAAATCACAATAAAATAATAAAGGAAAACGGTGCTAACTTGCGTTAACACCGCTCATTACAGAGATCAAAAACTTGAGCTTATTTGCCAAACGTTAATTGATAGAGTTCAGGAAACCTTCCCAGCTCTCCGACCAATGTGCACGGCTCTTTTCATCGGCTGAACGCACATTGCATGTCTGCAGATCGCTTTCGGGAATGTCTTTCTTAGTATTCTCGCATACCCAGACATCGTTATTCTCAGGCACAGTTGACGCTACAACGCTGACGATTTTGCCGTCTTTGAGACCGAGAAGGATATCGAAATCGGACTCTTCATTGTTGAAGGCCCAAGAGCAATACTCGTCAAAGTCCGGACGGTTTTCGTCCGGCTTGCCACACGCCTTGTCATGATCGGGAGCCAGTTTATCCATGAAGGCTTTGCCTGCAGGCGACGAAATAACAAGGTCAGCATCCGAGAGCTTGCTGATTTCCTTAACGGCCCATTCTGGACCGTTTGGCGTTTCGGCGACAGCTGCACCTGCGCTCATAACACCGGCTGCAATTGCAACCACACGCACGATATGGAAAGCTTTTCCAAGCATTTGCTCACCTTTTAAAGCAATGTTTTACAACAGATTTTATTAGGTCGTGATTATTTTCCAGAAAGAGACCTATCCATAAAACAGCATCTGTTCAACAAAGAATTGATTGCACGTTTGAAACATTAAAGCGCGAATGTTCTCCAGAGTTTTTGCCTTCGCGCCTTGCGGTTTGTGTTTATGGGGGGCTATATCGGACCCAACAAACAACAGTGCTTAAACACTCGATTCATGAAGGTGGAACTTCTCATGCAAGATACGGTTATTCTCGTCGGTTGCGGCAATATGGGCTTTGCCATGCTTAAAGGCTGGCTCGACAGCGGCATTTTACAATCCGAGAATGTCCATGTCGTTGAACCTTCCGAAGCCCTTCAGAGCCGCGCGGCGCTTGCAGGTGTAAATGCGTGCTCAAGCGCCGAATCCCTATCCGATGATCTCAATCCGCGCATGGTGCTGGTTGCCGTCAAGCCGCAGGTCATGAGCGGTGTACTGCCTGCCTATAAGCGCTTTGCACCGAATGCCACCTTTGTCAGCGTAGCTGCTGGCATTCCGGTGTCATTCTTCGAACAGCATTTAGGCAGCGATGCAAAGATCATGCGCTGCATGCCGAACACCCCAGCCGCTATCGGCAAGGGAATGCTTGTCACCTATAAGAATGCCAATGTGGGCGATGACGATGCGGCTTTCGTAAAGAGCCTGCTCAAGACATCCGGCAAGGTCACAAGCATCCATGATGAAGCGCTGATGGATGCAGTTACTGCCGTTTCCGGTTCCGGCCCCGCTTATGTATTCCACTTCATTGAATCACTGACCGATGCTGGCGTGACGGCTGGCCTGCCGCGCGAAACGGCAGCACTTCTCGCCATGCAGACAGTGATGGGTGCAGGTGCATTGGCTGCAGCAAGCAGCGACAGCCCAACCAGGCTGCGTGAGCAGGTCACAAGCCCCAACGGCACAACTGCCGCAGCGCTCGATGTCTTAATGGGTGAAGATCGCCTAAAGAATTTGGTCGCCGAAGCCGTTGATGCGGCTCGTAAGCGTTCGATTGAGCTTGGCAAAGCTTAAACCAAAACTCGCGGTACAGCTTCAATCAGCGCCTTAGTAACCCGCGCTTGCGGTTCCGCGATCAACTCTTGCGCCGGGCGACATTCAACAATGCGCCCGCGCTCCATCACCGCAATCCGATCTGCCATTTGTGCCGCGACCGCCAGATCATGAGTGATGAAGAGATAGGCCGTTCCTTCAGCCTTCTGTATCTCCTTCAACAGTCTCAGAATAGAACCTCGCACTGTCACGTCCAGCGCCGACACCGCTTCATCCAGAACGATGAGCGACGGCGCTGTTGCAAAGGCCCGTGCAATTGCCACACGCTGACGCTGGCCGCCAGAAATCTCATGCACGCCGCGTTTGCTCAACTTTGGATCAAGACCGACCATTCGTAAAAGCTCGGAAATATCGCGCCTTATTCCATGAATACGCAGCGGTTCGCTGAGCAGGTTATGTACCGTTGTGCGTGGATTAAATGCCGAAAGCGGATCCTGAAACACCATCTGCAGCCGCGCGCGGCGCTTTCTTAATTCACTGCCTTTGAGCGCAAGCCAGTCCTCATTTTCAAAACGGATCGAACCCGACTCAAGCGCAAGTAGCTGTAGAAGCGCACGCGCCAACGTGGATTTACCGCTGCCGGAAGGCCCCACCAGCGCCAGCGTTTCACCAGCTGCAATCTCAAGCTTTACATGATCCAGCGCCAATGTATTTCCATAACGCATCGTCAGATCATTCGCCTGCAACAAGGTTCTATCCATATTGAGGATCCAGCACGGGAACGGCTGAAATCAGCGCTTTCGTATAATCGCTCATTGGGTTTGTAATGATCGAATGCACTGAACCGCTTTCCACCAGTTCCCCATGGCGAAACACGGCGACACGATCCGCAAGATTGGAGGCCAGCGCAATATCATGTGTGATGAAAATCAGTGTCATCGCATCCGCCTGAACCAACGCACGCAGCAGTTCCACTATCTCTCGTTGCACGATCGTATCAAGAGCACTTGTCGGCTCATCCGCAATCAGCAGATTGGGGCTTGCTGCAATGGCCAGCGCTATGGCGATACGCTGCTTCTGCCCGCCGGAAAACTGATGCGGATAACGCACAAAGCTCAGCTCCGGCTCTGCTATCTGCACGCGGCTCAACAGATTGATCGCCTTGTCTTTTGCGCCATGACGAGAAATATTTTCGTGAGCGCGGATTGTTTCGACCAGTTGCGCACCAATGCTCATCAAAGGATCAAAGCTTGAGACCGGATCCTGAAACACAAAGCCCACATCGCGGCCCGGCGTTGGTTTTCCGTTCGACCACTCGAGTAAGCCCGAAACCTGAGCGCTAGCGGGCAAAAGATCCGCAAGCGCCAACGCCATTGTGCTCTTTCCCGAACCACTCTCACCGATAATGGCAAGCGTCTCGCCGATATATATATCGAGGTCAAGATTGTTGAGAGCAGCATCGCTGCCATAGCGCACGCTCAGATTTTGAATATGTGCGAGCAATCTCATTTCTGCACCTCGCGCCGTGATGCAGCCTGCGTGATACCTTCACCTGCGAGGTAGACACCGACGACAGTGAATGCCAGCGCAAGCCCCGGCAAAATGGACAACCACGGAGCTGAGCGCAATACCGTGCGGCCTTCAGCTATCATTCCGCCCCATGTCACACGGTTGGGGTCGCCAAGCCCCAGAAATGAAAGCGCTGCCTCAATCAGAATGGCAGAGGCAACAATCACAGGCGCAAGCGCGAGCACCGGTGGCAAAGCATTGGGTAGAATTTGCCGAAAAGCAATCTCCAGTGGGTGCATACCGATTACGCGGGCTGACGCCACATAATCCCGCTCACGGATCGACAGCACCTGTCCACGCGTAAGGCGTGCAGCCTGCGTCCAGCTTGAAAGCGCAATCGCTGCAACCAATACCGGCAGCGAAGGTCCGGCAATGCTCACCAATGCCAGCGCCAGCAAAAACCCCGGCACCGTCTGAAACGCTTCCGTGACCCGCATGAGCGCCTCATCGATGAGGCCGCCCAAAAAACCTGAAAGCGTCCCGACGATACTGCCAATTATGATGGATGCTGCCGCAGCTGCCAACCCAATGACCAGCGATGTGCGGCTTGCATGGAAGAGTTCAGCCAAAACATCACGGCCCAGCCGATCTGTTCCCAACGGAAAAGATGTATTTTCGAAGGGCGCAAGCATCGGCGTTGCAACAATACGCAGGGGATCACCTGGAAAAAACAGCGGTGCAAAAAATGCTGCTAGGATTAGCACGAGTAGAAAAACCGCGCCTGCAACGCCCTCGCCGGATCCGAAGTAGATTCTCATCCCACTCATCACCGCGTCTTTCCCGAGGATATACGCGGATCAAGCCAGAGATAGAGAAGATCGGTGACAAAATTGACGATGATCACCACTATGGCACTCGTCAGAATAACGCCCAGCAACAAAGGCGTGTCTCGGCTTGCAACCGCCTCTTGCGCAAGCCTTCCAAGGCCGGGAACTGCAAACACGCTTTCAATCACCACGCTGCCGCCCAGCATAGAGGCAGACTGCAGCCCAAGCATTGTAACAAGCGGTGAGAGCGCATTGCGCGCCACATGGCTCAACACGATTCGAGGACGTGAGATGCCTCGCGCTTTCAGTGCGCGGACGAAATCCATGCGCCAGATGTCAGCCATGGAAGCACGCATGATACGTAGATAAAGTGCCAGATAAATCAGCGCTAGCGAAAACACCGGCAACAACAGATGACGCGCTACATCATACCCACGCGCAAAACCGTACTTACCCGAAGCAATGGTCTCAATGCCGCTTGAAGGCAGCCAACGCAGCCGGATTGAAAACAGGATGACCAGCACAAGTCCCAACCAGAAACCGGGAATAGCATAAAGTACAAGCGAAACAATCGAAAGGAAACGGTCGCGAAAGCTTCCGGGTCTTGCGCCTGCGACAATCCCCAGAGCCGTCCCGACTGCGAACGACAATGCCGTCGCAGCACCCATTAGCAAAAGTGTATTGGGGAGGCGCTCAAGAATGACATCGAGAATGGGGCGATCGAAACTGACCGACCAGCCAAGATTGCCCTGCAAAAGTGCGGCAAGATAGGCCGTGAGTCTGTGCCAAACGGAGTGATCGAGTCCCCAGCGCGCGCGCATTTCTGCAATTGCATTCGCGTCACCGCCGAAGCTTACCGCATAGGCATCCACCGCATCGCCCGGTGCTGTTTCCAACATCAGAAAACAGCCAATAATAACGATCAGCAGCACGATCATGCTGCTGATCAGTCGATTTCTGAAAAGGGTTAGAATCTGCGCCACGCCGTGAGCGTACATTCAAAGCAGAGTTTCGTCACTGCGCAATAAAGACATCTGCCCAGTTTGAAACTGCCCAGCGCGGATTGTTGGAGACGTTTTTAACGCGCTCATTGGCGACCGTGATAAAGCTCCATTCCGCCACATTGATAAGCGGCAGATCAGCTTGGACGACTTGCTGGAACTCATGATAAAGAGCGGTGCGCTTTTGCTCGTCAATTTCATGTGCAGCCTTGGTGATTAACGCATCCAATTCCGCATTTGCATACCCACCCTGATTAGAGAACGGCACGCCTGCTGCAATCCCGCTTTCAACCAGAATGGTCGTCGAAATAGCAGGATCGCCACGGTACACGGTCGGTGCAATGGCCAGATCGAAATCGTGGTCCGTATAGACAGCCTTTTGATGTGCTGCTGAATCATTGTTGACGATCCGCGCATCAATGCCAATTTCAGCCAGCGCCTGCCGCAGATAGTCACCAAACTGCTTGGTTTCGTTGAAATATGGGGCTGGTAGCAGCTTCAGCGCAAAACGCGTGCCGTCCTTGCCGCGCTTATAACCCGCATCATCCAGCAGCGCATTGGCTTTCGCCACGTCGAAAGAATAAGCGGCAACATCGCTCGTATAAAACTGGCTGTCATATTGCGGAACCGGCCCGGTTGAAGGTTTGGCATAGCCCAGGAAAATCGTCTTCACGACGAAATCGCGATCAATCGCATGAGCGATTGCCTGACGAACTCTAGGGTCAGACAGTTCCTTACGACGATGATTGATTTCGACGACCAGTTGATAGGTAAGCGCCTCATACCCCTTGGAAATGACATTCATCCCAGGCACCTTCGAAATGCGGTCGAGATCAGCTAAAGGCACAGCAGAAAAAGCAGCAAGGTCAATTTCCTCAGCTTCCAACGCTCCGGCGGCCGCAGCACGATCAGGCAGCACACGATAGATGATTTCATCGAGATAAGGTTCTGCCTCACCCCAATAATCTCCATTTCTCTCGAGCCGATAATGTTCGCCATTCTTGTGTTCGGCATATTTGAATGGACCAGTGCCGATCAGCTTTTCATTGGCGGGATTGGCAGCAATATCAGTGCCGTCAAACACGTGCTTGGGCAGTACTGACGTCAGAGCTGGCAAAGCATTGCGGATGAGCTGAAACGGTGTTGGTTCGCTAAAATGGAACACTGCCGTATAATTATCCGGCGTTTCGACCTTCTCAAGCGCCTTGAACACCACGCGGCCAAGATTTTGCAGCGGCTTCCAGACCTGCAGCGCCGAAAACGCCACATCGGCCGAGGTGAACGGCTGACCATCATGCCATTTAACGCCCTCTCGCAGATGGAAGGTCGCAGTCAAACCGTCATCAGCGCCTTTCCAGCTGGTTGCAAGCCGTGGTTCCAGACCGTTTTCACCGTCGAAGGAAGCTTCTGCCAAAGGCTCAATCACCTTGCTCGCAACAAAGAAAACGCCGTTGGATGCAACAATTGCAGGGTTGAGGTTACGTGGCTCAGAATCTGCCGCCACAACCAGTCGCCCGCCTTTTTGCACCCCACCTTCAGCCCACCCCCAACGGGGTAGCATCGGTAAAGCTGCAAGCGTTGTTGAACCAACCAGAAATGCCCTGCGTGAAGAAATAAACCGAGCCATATCCCGCCTCTGAAATCCAATTCCCTGTGCATTTGTCTACACCGGGCCTGGACGAATTGCAGGGTAAATCCTGTCACAGTGGCAATAAATATCGAAAACTGTTTCTTTTTCTTGAATGAACTTCAATTTCAAGCGCGCTTGAAAGCCGAACTAAACATCACTCAAATGCAGCGCAGACGGTCTAATGGAGGGGAACTGATTTTCCCTTTTGGAGTTTTTTAAGGAAAATTTCTCCTTGCCAAACACCCTCACTTGCATAGATCATGGTTAATTATGTGTTGTCGCATTTCGTGAGGAGAAGTTGATGCGGCACATAGTTGAAGAGTTGAGATCAGCTCTTTTGAACCGCATTTGCGGAGTCCTGTTTATGAGTATCAGAGCGATGTTTGTGCACAAAAGACGGTTTAAAGCGCTCTGAAGTTCCGTAAGTGCCTGTAGCTGAACCACCATTGGAAGAGAGGAAACAGAAATGTCTAGTTTGCTGCCCCCACTTCATGACGGTCATGCACCGATCTATTTGCATCACGCATTTCAGGACGCAGTGGATGCTTATGAAGACTGGAACCTTGAAACGGCCGAACCAGTCGTAGCAATCAATGGTAAGGTCACGCGTATCAGCGTCGTTTTCCGTCGCCTGTGGCGCTGCACCGATACGGTCCCTCGTCATACGCTGGAAGCCTTGAGGGATATTGTTCCGTCAAACCTCATCCGTTCGGAACGCTGGAAAGACAATGCCACATTTGCTGAAGCTGCCCATTTGATGCGCACAGCGCTTGAGTGGCGCAAGGCACGACGCGTGCCAGTCGTCTGCTAAGTCGAACCATCTCATGAAGCGGGCGGGATTTACCCCGCCCGTTTTCCATTTGAAGTTATTACTTATTCAAAGCTTGCGGAAACGCACTCGCGCACTGCGTTCAATAGCTGCGACGGTGAGCTCATCCAGTGCCCAGCGGTCACGCAGCATCTGAAGAAACTCAAGCTCTTCCTGCTCGACATGCAGGTCAGCCGCCGCCACTTCAACCGCAAGGGCATAAGCTGTATCATAAAGCTTTTCCGGCATTGCATCATGCGCAAGATCGAGAATGCGCTCCAGTCCATCATCGAATGCAAGAAGCCCGTAGCAATCGCTGGCGAGCTTTGGCAGACGTGCTGCATCAAAACCCTGGAATACCGGTAGGCGAGAAACCACATTACTGATGGATTCGAGCTCAGCATCGGTCATTGTGGTGTCAGCGGCAGATGTCGTCACCATGATGTAAACGAGCGCGTCCTGCGGCGAAATATTTTTCATCGAATGCTCCTGCATCGTCTCATCGGAATCATAGTTTCGGCTAGTTTCCAAGAAAATTAGGGAGCCTGTCAGACTTGCGCAAGGAAATTCGGTCGGAATTGTAGCGGCAAAGATTGACGTGTGGGTTCCACCGCGCCATAGAGCAATGACACGCTTGAGTGTAAAAGATTTCAACACATAAAGCCCTTCACAGGACATCAGGATAAAATCATGACTTCGCACCGTCTTCCCGAGATTACGCTGACCCCGGAACTGACCGCGGCGGCTGCGGAAGCGAAATCGTGGCCCTTTGAAGAGGCAAAGAAAATCCTCAAGCGCTATGAGAAGACCGGTTTCCCTGAAACCGTGATATTTGAAACTGGCTACGGCCCATCGGGCCTGCCACATATTGGTACATTCGGCGAAGTCGCGCGCACTTCGATGGTGCGCAATGCGTTTCGCGTTCTGACTGGCGATACGGTCAAGACGCGTCTTATCTGCTTCTCGGACGATCTTGATGGTATGCGCAAGATTCCGGACAATGTACCAGACAAGGCAGCACTGGAACCATATCTGCAGTTACCGCTGTCTGCTGTGCCAAACCCGTTTGGCGGCGAATACAAGAGCTTTGCCGAACATAATAACGCAATGCTCTGCCGCTTTCTTGATACTTTCGGCTTCGATTACGAATTTGCAAGTGCGACCGAGTACTACAAGTCCGGCAAGTTTGATGCAGTGCTGCTGAAAGCGGTCGAGCGCTATGACGACATCATGAAGGTGATGCTACCAACCCTTGGAGAAGAGCGCCAAGCAACCTACAGCCCGTTCCTGCCTATCTCGCCAAAGTCTGGTCGCGTGCTTTACGTGCCCATGAAAAGCGTGGATGCCAAGGCTGGCACCATCACTTTTGACGATGAAGATGGCGTTGAAACCACGCTCTCCGTTACCGGTGGCAATGTGAAGCTGCAGTGGAAGCCCGATTTCGGTATGCGCTGGGCAGCGCTGGGCGTCGATTTCGAAATGTTCGGCAAGGATCACCAGACCAATGCGGGTATTTATGACCGCATTTGCGAAATTCTAGGTGGTCGTGCGCCAGAGCATTTCGTCTACGAACTCTTCCTCGACCAGATCGGCCAAAAGATTTCGAAGTCGAAGGGCAATGGTATTGCGATCGACGAGTGGCTGGCCTATGCGCCAACTGAAAGCCTTGCGCTTTACAACTTCCAGAAGCCAAAGACTGCGAAGAAGCTTTATTTCGACGTGATTCCTAAGGCCGTGGACGAATACTTCACTTATCTCTCGGCTTATAACCGCCAGGAATGGAAAGACCGTCTGAACAATCCAGTCTGGCATATCCATTACGGCAACCCGCCAAAGGTTGAGCTGCCGGTTACGTTCGCGCTGATGCTTAATCTGGTGAGCGCCTCCAATGCAGAAAACCCAAGCGTTCTCTGGGGCTTCATCTCGCGCCATGTTCCGGGTGTTACGCCGGAAAACAATCCGGAACTCGACGCGCTCGTCGGCTATGCGATCCGCTACTTCAACGATTTCGTCAAGCCGACCAAACAGTTCCGTACCCCTGATGATGTGGAACGCGCAGCACTCGAAGGCCTTGACGCCAAGCTTGCAACGCTTCCTTTAGGTAGCGATGGCACCGACATCCAGAATGCCATTCTAGACGTTGCCCGTGCGATCGAGCGTTATCAAGATCATACCAAAAAGAGCCCTGAAGGCGGCCCCGGCGTGTCGGTGTCCTTCTTCCAGATGCTCTATGAAGTGCTGATCGGTCAGGAACGCGGCCCGCGCTTTGGCTCGTTCGTTGCCCTTTACGGCGTCGATGAAACCCGCGCACTCATCCAGAAGGCTCTTGCTGGCACATTGTCATAAGCTCTTGATATTTTTATGAGAAGCCTCGCCCGGAATTGCACCGAGTGAGGCTTTTTTATGCTCGGTTTAGAGGGGGAGCAGAAATGATCTATCCTCAATGTGAACCCTTCTTGAAAGGCTTGCTGCCGGTATCAAACGGCAACAAAATCTATTGGGAGGCGTCGGGCAATCCTCAAGGTAAGCCAGCGCTTTATCTTCATGGCGGACCGAGCAGCGGTTTGCGCACGGGCAGCTATCGGCAACGCTTTGATCCAGCAAAATACCTTATCATCGGCATCGACCAACGCGGTTGCGGGCGCAGTCGTCCGCTGTGATTAATAATCTCGACCACCTTCTTCTCTATAAGACCCAGACGCTGATTGGAGATATCGAAGCTATCCGAAGTCATCTTCGCATCAATGCGTGGCTAGTCGCCGGCTCATCATGGGGGCGACACTTGCGCTCGCCTACGCGCAAGCGCATCCCGACCGCGTCACTGAACTGGCACTGGTTGCCGTCACAACCACGAGCCGTAAGGAAGTGAACTGGATCACAGAAGGCGTTGGGAGTCATTTTCGGGAAGAATGGGAAAAGTTCGAGAAAGCCTCTAAAAGGTGCGAATGTCAGCGGGTAGTTGAAGCCTATGCGAGGCGGCTTGCCAATGGCAGTTTAGAAGAGCGTTTGCAGGCCGCGGAGGATTGGAACGCCTGGGAATCGACGCATATCGCGCTTGATCCTAATTGGACGCCAATCGAAAGCCGTTTCGATGATCTGCAAGGCCTCGCCTTCGCAACGCTGGTTACGCATTACTGGGCCAATGATGGCTTCCTTCGCAATGGGTCTGAAATTCTGGCGAATATGGCCCGGATTGAGAATATTCCGGTGATCCTGATTTGCGGACGCAGAGATTTCAGTGGACCGGCAATCACTGCTTGGAACCTTCATAAATCATGGTCGGCAAGCCGGTTGCGCATCATGGAAACAGAAGGCCATGGCGGTCCACTTTCAACAAATGAAATGCGAATGGCGCTCGACGGGTTTGCGTTTGGTCAAAATCAACTCCGTTGACTCAAGCCTCGTTAGTAGGTAGTACGACCTACCTACTAACGAGGCAAAACCATGAGCATTGAAAAAACTCCGCCGGAAAATGCGCGCGCTAAGCTGCTCAAAGCCGCTGCTGTTCTTTTTTATAATAATGGTGTCGGTGGCACCGGCATCGATGCAATTGTTGAAAGAGCGGGGGTGGCAAAGAAGAGCCTTTACAACAACTTTGCCTCGAAAGCTGATCTGGTAAACCAGTATCTCGAAGCACGCCATGCCGAGTGGTTAGGCCTTTATCACGCACGGCTGGAACATGCGGCAACGGCTAAAGATAGAGTTCTTGCCGTTTTTGACGCCTATCAGGACCATGCCGAGCATGAATATGAACGCGGCTTTCGTGGCTGCGGCTTGCTCAATGCTGCAGCAGAACTACCCGCTGACGATATTGGGCGGCAAGCAGTCAAACACCACAAAAGGGAAGTTGAGGCGATACTTGCCTCGCATTTTAGAGAACTGCTGCCCGCCTCCCCCATTCGTGCCACTACTCTCGCAAGACATACGTCTTTTCTGCTTGAGGGATCAATCTCAAGGGCAGGTCTCGAAGGTGATAGCGGCTGCGTTCACGACGCCCGTGAAATCGTCTCTGATATGCTGGAGGCATTGTGAGCAATTCGTCTCGAGATTACACAATTGGCGTGTCTGCCGTTCTCTTCTCATCCGTAGTTTGGGGAACCACCGGCACTGCTGCCACTTTCGCGCCCGAAGTCAGCGCAGTTGCTATCGGTGCCGCAGCCATGGGGATCGGAGGCTTGTTACAAGCTCTACTCGCCGGCCGGGGGATCGTGCGAAGCTTGTCACTGCTGAAAAGGCAGTGGGGACTTCTCGTTTTAGGCGGGTTTGCTGTCGCAGTTTACCCATTGGCCTTTTATGCCTCCATGCGGATGGCGGGTGTCACAATCGGAACGGTCGTCACCATCGGCTCGGCGCCACTGCTTTCTGCACTCATCGAGTATTTTTTCGACCGCGCGCAGCTCTCGCGCCAATGGCTGATTGGCGCGCTGATTGGGCTCGCCGGGATCGTATTGATTACGGTTGCAGAAGGTAGAGAGCACGCATCTATCGAAACAAATGGCTCTGTTATTACGGGTATTTGTCTGGGACTTCTCGGTGGTCTCACATATGCGCTTTATTCATGGACCGCGCGCCGCATGATGCTCAATGGAGTTCGGTCATCTGTCGCCATGGGCGCTACATTCGGATTTGGCGGATTATTGCTTATGCCGGTCTTAATCGCGGCTGGCAGCCCGTTTCTGACTTCATGGAACAATGCAGCAGTCGGCATCTATATGGCTATTGTGCCAATGTTTCTTGGTTACGTCTGCTTTGGGATCGGTCTCGCACGCATTCCAGCCAGCATGGCGACAACAATCACGCTGATCGAGCCAGTAGTCGCTGCGATATTAGCCATTATTATCGTAGGCGAGCGCTTGCCATTAATGGGTTGGTTTGGCGTCGTCCTTGTCATTTCATGTCTCGTGGTGATCACGATCCCACTCAACAGACCTTTGAGACAAGATCAGAAAGCCGTGGTCGGGACATAAGCTGACTGCAGATTTCGGGCAAAGGAAAGTCGGTCTGTTTATAAAACCGGCTTTCCAAATTTACAGCGGTTGCAGTAAAGATTAATCGTTAGTACCGCGGTAACTGATTGTTTTTACGCATTATCTGACGCAAAATCGCTTCGCACTTTTGCTGGAAATGCTTTAACTCAGTTTGCGGGAGCGGGCGCCGAAGGGGCCGGAGGAAACTCGCCTTGCTGGAGCGACGGCGACCCCGGCACTGGTTCGGTCTGTGGTGCGAGCGGAGAAGGATTCTCCAATGCTCCACCATCATCAGGTGCCAGACTTTGAAGAGATGCGTCAGGCTTGTTCCCGAAGATACCCAAATGACTATCTTCGGCTTTTTGCCCTGCTTCCTGATAGGCACCACCCGCAACAGCTTTCGCCCATCCATTGGCAACCAACCATTGTGCGGGATCTTCACTGCCAACGCTGCACTGCGTTGAAACAGCAGCGCCGCTGTCGTTTTGCGGCAATCGGCACATGACTGCGCGAGCCCGCAACCATTGACGAAACGCCGTGCGAGCCTGCATGCCACAAAGCCAGCTTTCGCCAGATGGCGACTGACAGGTTTGTTCAATCGGCATTGGTTCTATACCCTGCAGATCTACGGTTCGGCCCTGACTCTCGAGCTTACCCGCAGCAATCGCAACAGGACGCTGCAAAAGTTGCATCGGCTCGCCCTCATCTACCGGTGTGGCAGGTGCTGGCGGCTCCGATGGTTTTGGTGTTGAGGCTAGCCCCAGATCACTCAGAGGTGGGCGCGCAGGTTCGCGCTCTAGTCCATCCTGCTGCGATCCGCTTTGACCGGTCTGACTGATAGAGTTCTGCTCACTCGTGTTTGGCGCAGCTTCTTGAGCTGGTGTCTCTGGCGCCGCAGGATTATCTGCTTCTGTATCCTTATCAGGCTCGTTATAGTCGAACTGCTCGACAACAATTCCATTGCCCGAACCCGCGTCCGATTTGCTTTGACCGTCGTCGCTTTCGACAACAGTGACTGGCCGATCAAGCGCGCCATAAAACGGCGCGACAAATGCGGCCACAAGAATGGCCCCGGTTATGCCCGCAAAAACACCAAAAACAATGCGTGCATGGCTCTTTGTCTGCTGTTTTGCCATTATTGACTCGCCCACAAAATACGGGCGATCCACTCGACATCCTTGGTCTCAAAGGAACGGTTTGGGAATTCTGGATTGAACGAGTGAAGTTCAATCGTACGTGGTGTCTGGCGATGCAGGATTTTAGCCATAACCTCTCCGTCTTTGGTACGAACAACCACGCGGTCGCCGCGGCGAACCGATGCATTGGGTGCTACAATCAGCGTATCGCCATCACGGTAAAGCGGCAACATGGAGTCGCCAGAAATTTCCAGCGCATAAACATTATCGGTGGGCGCAGCCGGAAACTGGACGACATCCCAGCCCTGACCTGCAGGGAAACCAGCATCATCGAAATAGCCACCTCCACCTGCTTCTGCCATGCCAAGCAGCGGAATAGCACTCGGCTCGTGCAAATAGCCGCCACCGGGTGTCGAGACATCACCGCGAATGAGCCGAGTAAATTCATCCAGTGACGCGCCGGTTGCTTCCATAACTTTGGCCAAAGACTCTGTCGACGGCCAGCGTGCGCGTCCATCAGAGGCATAACGCTTGGACTTGTTGAAGGTAGTCGGATCAAGTCCTGCACGGCGCGCAAGACCAGACGCACTTAAAGAATTGCGTTCCGCCAAGGCATCAATCGCAGCCCACACGCTATCATGAGAAAACATTGCCTTAACCCACAAAAGAGGATTTTAAACCTAATTATCCAATCCATACTCCACAAAATCCTAGCTGAAAGCGAGATTTTCCGCAAGATGTGCATGCTTGCAGGGAAAATGTTCTTATTAACGAAAAAAACGCGCGACATCAAAGCCGCGCGTTCTCTAATAGCTTACGATAAAAATTTATGCTGCCTTTTTCGCTTCGCCCTTATAGGGATTGAAGCGCTGATAAAAGCTCTCGCCATTTTCTGCCATATCGACAAGCAACTTCGGCGCCTTGAATTGCTGACCGTATTTGCGCTGCAACTCTTTAGCGAGCTTGACGAATTTCTTCGCTCCCATGCCATCGATGTAGGAAAGCGTACCGCCAGTATAAGGAGCGAAACCAAAGGCTAGAATGGAGCCGACATCGGCTTCACGCGGATCAGTTACAATGCCTTCTTCCATCACGCGCGCAGCTTCCAAAGCGATTGTCACGAGGAAGCGTTCTTTCAGCTCCTTCACGTCAATTTTATCCGGATTCTGCTGTGGATAGAGATCTTTCAGACCGGCCCAGAGATGCTTCTTGGCAGGTTTGGCTGGGTATTCGTAGAAGCCCTTGCCATTCTTGCGGCCCTTGCGGTCGAACTCGTTAACGAGCTTGTCCACCAGTTCCACATGGCGCGGATCGACAGCCTTTTCACCAAGATCTGCAAGCGTTGCCTTGAGGATCTTCTGCGAGAGGTCGATTGCAGTCTCATCATTGAGAGCAAGCGGACCAACCGGCATACCGGCCATTCGGGCAGCATTTTCGATCATTGCAGCAGGCACACCTTCAACGAGCATGTTGTAGGCTTCCGACATATAGCGCAGCACGCAGCGATTGACGTAGAAACCGCGTGTGTCATTGACAACAATCGGCGTCTTCTTGATCGCACGAACATAATCAAGGGCTACAGCCAATGCCTTATCGGATGTCTTTTTGCCCAGGATCACTTCCACCAGCATCATCTTGTCGACCGGCGAGAAGAAGTGAATGCCGATGAAGTTCTTCGGACGCTTGGAGACTTTCGCAAGGCCAGTGATTGGCAGGGTTGAGGTATTAGACGCAAAGACTGCAGAAGTTTTCAACACTTCCTCAGCCTTTTCAGTCGCGATGCGTTTAACTTCACGATCCTCAAACACGGCTTCAATCACCAGATCGGCACCTTCAAGCAGTGCATAATCAGGCGTTGCCGTGATGAGTGACAAGAGCTTTTCCTTGTCGGCTTCCGTCGCACGGCCCTTCTGCATTTCCTTGGTAATAAGGTCAGCCGTATGCGCCTTGCCCTTGTCGGCAGATTCCTGATCGCGATCGATCAGCACCACCGGAATGCCAGCCTTGGCTGTCACATAGGCAATACCTGCTCCCATGAAACCTGCGCCAATGACGCCGATTTTCTTAAGTTTGTTTGGCTTTTCATCGACAGGACGACGCGCACCCTTGTTCAACTCCTGTAGCGAGACGAATAGCGAGCGGATCATCATGCCCGCTTCGGTTGTCTGGAGGATCTCGGTGAAATAGCGCTGCTCGATCTTAAGCCCCGTATCGAACGGCACCAAAAGGCCTTCATAAACAGACTTCAGAATAGCGAGTGCCGCCGGATAATTGCCTGAGGTTTCCCGGCGGAGAATAGCCGTTGCAGCAGGCCAAAGATTTGCACCAGCGGCCGAATAGATCGCGCCGCCCGGCAGCTTGAAGCCCTTTTCATCCCAAGGCTGAACCGGCTTGAGACCGCCCTTGATGAGCTTCTTTGCGGCTTCAACGAGCTTCTTGGCAGGTACTACTTCAGTAACAAGTCCCATCCCCTTGGCGCGCTGCGCCGTCAGGCTTGAGCCAGTCGTCATCATCTGCAAAGCGTCCTGCTGATTGGCAAGGCGCGGAACGCGCTGTGTGCCGCCAGCACCCGGAAACAGGCCGACTTTCACTTCCGGTAGACCCATCTTCACGCCCGGGGCATCAGATGCAACACGGGCATGGCAAGCAAGCGACATTTCAAACGCGCCACCCATACAGGTGCCATTGATTGCCGAAACCCATGGCTTGCCGGAGGTCTCAAGCTTTCGAAACAGCCCACCCATACGACCTACATTGTCGAACAGTGACTGCACCGCAGCCTGCTTATCCTTTGCCTTTTGCTTCTGGAATTCCTTGAACAGGCCTTCGAGCATGGTCAGGTCTGCACCGCCGGAGAACGTGTCTTTGCCCGAAGTGATCACGACACCTTTGACATTCTCGTCAGCAGTCGTCGCGTCGATAATCGCGTTCAATTCCTGCATCGCATCGACGGTAAACACATTCATCGATTTTTCCGGCATGTCCCATGTGACAAGCGCAATGCCATCGACGTCGGTTTCAACTTTGAAATTTACATAAGCCATTGTGTCAAACCTCCCCTTACACGCGCTCGATGATCGTTGCCGTACCCATGCCAGCACCGATGCACAAAGTGACCAATGCAGTGTTGAGATCGCGGCGTTCAAGTTCATCCAGCACCGTGCCGAGAATCATCGCACCAGTTGCCCCCAGCGGGTGGCCAAGCGCAATCGCGCCGCCATTGACATTGATCTTGTCGTGCGGAATGTCAAAAGCCTGCATGTATCGCAGAACCACTGCAGCGAAGGCTTCGTTCAACTCAAACAAATCAATGTCCGAGAGCTTCATCTTTGCCTGTTTGAGCAGCTTTTCCGTCACATCAACCGGACCTGTCAGCATAAGCGCTGGTTCAGAACCAATATTGGCAAAAGCACGGATACGCGCGCGGGGCTTGATATTGAAAGCTTTACCAGCCTTCTTCGAGCCAACCAGAACGCCTGCTGCACCATCAACGATACCAGATGAGTTACCGGCATGATGAACGTGATTGATGGTTTCGACTTCTGGATGGGCCTGAATGCCAACAGCATTGAAGCCGCCCATTTCTCCGGGCATCACGAAGGATGGGTTAAGCTGACCGAGCGCCTGCATATCAGTGCCTGGGCGCATATGCTCGTCATGGTCGAGAATGGTGAGGCCGTTCTGATCTTTGATCGGAATGACGGAATTCTTGAAGTACCCCTTTTCCCAGGATTTGGCGGCGCGCTTCTGGCTTTCTACTGCATAGGCATCCACGTCATCGCGCGAGAAGCCGTATTTTGTTGCAATCAGATCGGCAGAGACGCCCTGTGGCATGAAAAAGCCCGGAAAACCGACCGATGGGTCCATGTACCAGGCACCGCCCGACATGCCCATGCCGACGCGGGACATGCTTTCAACGCCACCGGCAATCACCAGATCGTCCGCACCAAAGGCGACCTTTGCAGCAGCCAGATTGATGGCATCAAGACCAGATGCGCAGAAACGTGAAATCTGCATCCCTGGAGCCTTGAAGTCGTAGCCTGCTTCAAAAGCCGATGAGCGCGGAATGACAGCACCCGCTTCGCCGACAGGATCCACGCAGCCGAAAATAATGTCATCGACCTTAGCCGTGTCGATGCCGTTGCGGTCGCGCAAGGATTCCAGAACCTTCGCGCCCAGACGAACGGCAGGCACTTCATGCAGGCTACCGTCTTTCTTGCCACGTCCGCGTGGGGTGCGGACGTGATCGTAAATATAAGCCTCAGCCATTTTTGCTCCTTCCCGCTAAGTTCGAAAACTTAGCCTGATCTCTAACTCAAAAAGAGTCTGCGTTAAGTGCCATCATGCTGTCTGCACCCGACTGGATGCGCGCGAGATGGGCAACACTTTCCGGCATGATCCGCTCGAAATAATAGCGAGCGGTGACAAGCTTTGCTTCAAGATAAGCCTTGTTGCCTTCGCCCGATGCCAGCTTTTCTTCGGCAACCTTCGCCATACGTGCCCACATGTAACCAAGCGCTACCAGACCAAACAGATGCATATAATCGTTTGATGCTGCACCCGCATTATCTGGTTTTGCCATCGCATTCTGCATCAGCCACATAGTTGCGGCCTGAAGATCGTTGACACCCTTCTTCAGATGCTTGGTGAAGAATGAGAGCTTTTCATTTTCGCGGTTGGTTTCGCAAAATTCACCAACTTCCTTGAAGAAAGCAGTGATCGCACGGCCACCATTCAGAGCCAGCTTGCGGCCAACCAGATCAAGCGCTTGAATGCCGTTGGCACCTTCATAGATCATGGCGATGCGTGCATCGCGCACATACTGGCTCATGCCATGTTCTTCGATATAGCCGTGACCGCCGAACACCTGTTGCGCCATGACAGCATGTTCAAAACCCTTGTCGGTCAGAACTCCCTTCAACACGGGTGTAAGCAGGCCAACAAGATCGTCTGCCGCCTGACGCTCTGCTTCATCACCAGAACGATGGGCAATATCGGAGTTCAGCGCCGTCCACAAAATAAGCGCTCGACCGGCTTCGTTGAAAGCGCGGATATTCATCAGATTGCGGCGGATATCCGGATGCACGATGATCGGATCAGCCTTCTTGTCAGGCGCTTGCGCACCCGAAAGTGCTCTGCCCTGAATGCGCTCGCGCGCATAGATCGCGGCATTCTGATAAGCAGTTTCCGCGATCGACAGTCCCTGCAAAGCCACGCCAAGACGCGCCTCATTCATCATGGTGAACATGGCACGCAGGCCTTTGTGTGCCTCACCAATCAAGAAACCGGTCGCGTCATCATAGTTCATTACGCAAGTTGCATTGCCATGGATGCCCATCTTCTCTTCAATGGAGCCACACGACACGCCATTGCGCTCGCCCGGATTGCCATCTGCATCCAGGATGAACTTTGGCACGATGAAAAGCGAAATGCCTTTGACGCCTTCCGGTGCGCCGTCGATACGAGCCAGCACCAGATGGATAATGTTTTCCGACATGTCATGTTCGCCGGCCGAGATGAAAATCTTTTGGCCAGAAATCTTATAGGATCCATCACCCTGCGGTGCTGCACTCGAACGCAGCAAGCCCAGATCGGTGCCACAATGCGGCTCAGTCAAATTCATCGTGCCAGTCCAGGTGCCTTCCACCATCTTTGGCAGATAAGTGTTTTTCTGCTCATCCGTTCCGTGGGTCAGGATCGCTGCAATCGCGCCCTGTGTCAGACCCGGATACATGGTGAGCGCCATATTGGCAGACGACATATATTCGCCAACCGCCGTATGAAGGAGATAAGGAAGACCCTGCCCGCCATATTGCTCAGGCACGGCAAGACCAAGCCAGCCGCCCTCACGATACTGGTCATAAGCTGCCTTGAAACCCTTTGGCGTCTTCACAGAACCATCGGATGCGCGGGCGCAGCCCTCCTGATCACCGGTATGATTGACCGGAAACAGCGTGCCTTCGGCAAGCTTCGCGCCTTCGGACAGGATCGCATCGACGACATCGGGCGATGCATCGGCAAAGCCCGGCAGATTGTTGTAACGCTGATAATTCAAAACGTCATTGAGAACGAAATTTGTATCCTCAACTGGCGCGCGATAGCTCGGCATCGAAATCCTCCAAATCAATTACCCGCTCGGCTCCGCATGAAGCGGAGCAGGCTCCCACCTGCGTCTAAAGCGCCGGGCGCTTTAGTTTTATTCTTCCGCATATCTTGATACCCGGACGGCTTCCCTTCCGAGTAAGATATGCATTCAGCATGATTGTCACAGGGAAAGCTAAATGCGTGACATCGTGCCGTTCGCAACAGAAATGGGGTTAAAAATTCAAAAAACCAGCCATTTTTGCCACTTTTGAAAGTCTCGCTGCTTCGAAATTGATGACGAGACTCCAATTCTGATGCGAAACTAGCGCACTTTGACGTTTCCGTAAACGTCAAAAAATACACTTATTCGTGCACCATGTTTTTTCAGAGAATTTTAGTCTCGTTATCGGTTTACCCTTCCGCTGTGAGGGGCCATTTATTGTAATTGTTCTGCCAAGTTGGGCGCCTAGTCTTGGTCCAGAACCGTTGCCTTCGTGCTGGTGAAAACTACAGATGATTGAGGGCGGAAATAGCCCTGCTGCACAGTCAATATCTGTCAATCCTACGCGAAGTTGAACGCATGCAAAGCCTAACGGCGGCGGAAAAGCTTCATGTGACACAATTGGCGCTCAATCACACAATCCGTAAGCTGGAAAAATGCAATGTCGTAGTCATGCGGGAGAAGGATGGCCGCAATCTTCGCCTCAGTGAGGCCGGACACTATGTTTTGACGCCCGGACATCGCCCTCTGTCGCCGATTGGGAGGGCGGAGGATATTTAATCGGACAATAGCTGCGGGCGGCGAGGCTTCCTGAGGATTGGGATGAAATGTCAGCCCTGCTATCAATGGCTCATGGGTGTAACAAAACCATTCCTGGTCGACTGGCCGGATGTTGATCAGAAAGTAACGGCGTCGTTTGCATCGCGCGGCATTGCAGCATTGGGGATACGAAATCGATATTTTGATCACGCCAGATCCGATTGAGGCGCCAGGCACCCGTGATGTGCCAGCGTTCGATTACGAGCTCGAGCTTGCCTTTCCTGACGGTCACCCTCTATCGCGCCTGGGCAACCCTGAGCCCGTCAACTTGCTGCAAGAGACCTTATTCACTTATCACGTGCCACCCGAATGGCTTGATGTCTTTACGCAATTTCTTGTATCAGCCAATTGCCGACCGCCGCAGCATCAAAATATCGATACAACGAAAATGATGCTCCAACTTGTTGCGGCAGACCGTGGCGTCAGCGCCATTCCAAACTGGCTGGTGCGGCAAGAAGCAACGACCCTCGGTTCATCCCGTCCGGATCGGCAAAACGGGAATTCTGAAAAGCTTTCATCTCGGCTTGAAAAGCGGTGAAGAAACTATCGATTTTGCCGCCGGATTCCTTGCGACGTCACGACAAGCATCAATGCAGCTCTGAACGCGAAAAACCTGAGCGTCGGTTCGCACGGCCCGCCGACGCTACTTCTTTTGAAGAGACTTAACTTGCAAAGCAATATTACCGCTATTCAATTCAGAGACAATTATCTCGGCAGGGAACTGAGGCTTTAGACGGAAGATTTTAGCGCCAGACCTCTGATAAGCCGGATCAGGCGTTTCACGCTTGCCCACGCATTTCGAAACGAATGCTGCAACCGCTTTCACGCTCGTATCTTCAACCACGCACGACCAACTGACCGAAGATACACTCGTCCGCAGAACAACGCGGCAAGAATTGCTGCCTGTTAATCTGACCTTTGATGGATAAACATCCACATCCTGGGGAGACGCATCGGCTGCGACATTCTTGAAGTTTATTTTCGATTCTTTGATGACATGCTTCAATGTGGAGCAATCTTTCTGAGCATCCAGAGCATAGGCCGAGCTGGATGCGAGAACCAAAACCGATACAAATGCAGACGTGAATAAAGATTTCATGACAGCCTCCGAATAAGTGAGGCATAAACGATTGAAAAGGATCAAACAATCATGTTGTTTTCGGACCACTCCCTTGGTCAGCAAACAGACGATTACCGCCCGGAGTTCACGCGATAAGCCATTCCCAGGGATCGTGGCGCAGTTTCATTAAAGCCGAATTGCTCATAAAGCTTATTCGCGGGCACATCAGCGATCAGGCTTACATAGGCAGAGGGCGGAAGTTCAGTATTAACATAGTTCATGATGGCGCTCATGATGATTTTGCCCAAGCCACGCCCCTGATGTTGGGGCTCAACTGCGATATCAACCACCTGAAAAAAGCAGCCGCCGTCCCCGATCAGCCGGCCCATTCCAATTGCAGAGCCTGCGTGCAAAACAACCACTGAAAATACCGTGCCTTCAAGCCCTTTAGCAGCGGCAGCTTCGGTAAAAGGACTAAGGCTCGCCACTGCACGAAGATACAAATATTCCTCCACCGATGGGCGGCGGGCCACAGTTGTATAGGCTAGCTGGCTCACATTTATCTCCTCTGAAAATACACATAAGCCTTAGCGCAAGAGCGAGTGCTTAAACAATATACATGATGATGCTGAAAGATTTTGCCTAAGTAGTTGAGTTCCCACTTTTCTTGATATCTAAGTAATTTCTGTATCAAGCTCGTCCGGATCATCACAGTGACCACAGAACACGCTCCTTCCAACGTTATGCTCTCTCGCACTGCAGTCACCAGCACTGCGATGATCTTCGGGCTGACCTACAGCCTCAGCGCTGCACTGATTGCCCTTGATCTCGATGAAATGGGCTTCAGCGAAGCAATCATTGGCGCCAACGCGGCCATGCACGCCGTCGGCGTACTGTGCATGGCATTCCTATTGCCGCGATTGAGCGCATGGCTTGGAATGCGGTCGCTGGTGATTGTCGCGCTTGCTGCAGCCGCAGTCCTGCTCGGTCTATTTCCCGCAGTTCCGTTGATCTGGCTGTGGTTTCCTCTGCGTATTCTGTTGGGTGCAGCATCTGAAACCCTGTTCGTGGTTTCTGAAACCTGGCTCAACTCGCTAAGCACAGATGAGAACCGCTCGAAGACTATGGGTATCTATACAGCGGCATTGTCGCTTGGCTTTGCCCTTGGACCGCTCATTCTCTCGATAGTGGGCTCAAATGGTTTCCTCCCTTATCTCGTTGGTTCAGTCCTTGCCCTTCTTGCGGCGCTATTGATTGCCAACCCAAAGGTTAATGCGCCTCCGATTACCGACAAGCCACACGGAAGCCCGCTGCATTATCTGGCACTTGCACCGGTCGCGCTTGCAGCCACAGTACTCAATGCAGCAATTGAATCGGCTGGATTGTCGTTTCTTCCCCTTTATGCAGTTGATCTTGGCTGGAGCGAAAATCAGGCGACACAGCTTATGTCGGTGATGATGTTCGGCGCGATTGTACTGCAGATTCCAATCGGCTTTCTGGGCGACCGCATGAGCCGCCAGACACTTCTCATCATCCTTGCAGGCTTGTCTGCTTTGGGGGCCGCGATCTGGCCATGGGCCCTCACCTTACCATGGCTCACCTATACGTTGCTGTTTGTGTGGGGCGGGGCATTCGTCGGCATTTACACAATTATGCTAAGCGTTGTTGGCAGTCAGTTCAAAGGCGCGCAGCTTGTCGGCATTTATGCCTGTATGGGCCTCATGTGGGGCGTCGGCGCACTGATCGGTCCGCTCTTTGCGGGCATCGCGCAGCAATATCTGACACACGGGCTGCCAGTCTTCGTCACGCTTGCCTGCCTGCTGTTTCTGGCACTTGCACTTACTTTGCGCCCGCGCACCGGCCCTGTCACAGGATAATCCCTATTTTTCTGCGACTTAAAACAATCGCAGCCTCCCCACAGGAGGCTGATTTTATGCAATTGATAATAGATTTTAATAACTTGTTTACCACGTTCGTAAGAATATAGCCTCAGCAAATATGGCTTCGACTCATTGGTGAATTCGGCTCTCGGCTGTTTCTATTTTTGGAAAAGTGATTTCACATGGCAAACAATCACCAGGCATCCGGTTCACGTTCTATCATCGATGAACTTAACGCCTTGCGCGAGCGGCATACACCTATCGCGCCTAAGTCGAGCGCCATGAACGAATTGCACAACACTTTGGCGGAACTGGAAAAACGTCTCGGTCATATTGGAAACGATGCCCCTCGATCACGCTCGCCTGAGCCAAAGGCTGAAAAACACATCACTGGCCTTGCTGAGATTGCAGAGCATTTGCGTCGTCTGACAGATCAGCAGAACCAGACTGAACGATACGATGCCCCTTCCTCCCAGCCTCTCGCTACCCGTTTCGCTGAAATGCGCGAAGAGCAACGCGCGCCGCGGCCGGAAAACAATACATTGCGCCAGATCGACAGCCGTCTTGATGAGATAAGCCGGGCTGTAATCGCTGCCAATCGTCATCCGCATTCAGATCAAGAAGGAGCATTGCGCCTTGAGCGTATCGAACAACACCTGAGCGAACTGACGCATCAACTGGACAGTTCGGTCGCAGAACAGAATGCGGACACACTGTTTCGCCGCCTTGGAGAACTCTCGCAGCGCATCGATGCACTGAGCGAGGGATCGAAGTTACCAGATCAGGCAATTGATCAGCTCGCACAGCAGGTCAACCTTCTTGCCCATCAGGTCGGCAAAGTTATGGAGAATGTGAGCCAACCGGATTATCACCGCATTGAATCCCGTCTGTCCGCTATCGATCAGAAGCTGGCAGCAGCAGAAAAGCACGCGCATGAATCAAATCCAGCTGTTGTTGATAAGATCGACAATCGCTTCAAGGAATTGACCAAGCGGCTTGATGCGCAATACGCGAGCCATTATGCCGAAGGCGGTATGCTTCATGCGATTGAAGGTCGTCTTGACGACATCTCGCAGCAAATTTCGTTGAGCCTCCTTCAGACCCCACAGACTGAGGAGGTTGCGCATGCTGAGCGCGAGGCCATTCGTGGTCTGGAAAACCAGATTGCAAATATTGCGCGCCAGCTCAACAAGCCTTCGGCCGAACTGGCCGAATTGAAGCCGCGTCTGGATTCTATTGAGCGCTCCATTGCTGAGAATCGTGAAACCGTTCTTGATGCAGCACGCGAAGCGGCAGAAACAGCCGTTGCACATGTGCTCAAGCATGGCTCTCAGAATGACACGGCTATCGCCGCGCAACTTGCCAATGATATAAAATCACTCGAAGCGCTTGCCCGCAATGCCGATGAGCGTAACGGTAAGACTTTTGAAGCTGTCCATGAAACGCTGGTTAAAGTCGTTGATCGCCTCTCCAATCTGGAGCAACAGATCGAAACTCAACCCCCTCTTCCTCAGCCAGCAGCGACCAAGACAAAGCCGTTTAATAATCCGTTTTCAGCGGCGCCACAGTCTTTCCCATCGGCGTCAGTAGAGAAGGTAGACAAGCCAGCCAGCCCGGAAATCAATGCGCCCGCGGCAAGCGAAAAGCTTGCAAAGCTTACGCCAAAAGCACGCCAGGAACCAGAACTCAGCGCTTCGCTTGACTCCGTGCAGCCCGACAATGACAGCGTGCTTGATCTGAACACGATTATGAAGCGTGTTCGTGAAGAGCGAAACCTGCAGGACACAGCCAAGACAGAAATCAGCCGAAAGGCGGATTTGATCAGCGTGGCTCGTCGTGCGGCTCAGCAAGCGGCCGAAGAATCCAGCAAACTTGAAGCACAGCAGGAAAGCGATACCGACAGAAAGAAGGGGGCGATCAGCAGTCTCTTCAACCGTCAGCGCAAGCCTATATTGCTGGGAATGGGCGCAATCCTGCTTGCCATCGCCGGCCTGCAGCTTGGCCCCAGAATCTATGAGGAAATCTCGCAGACAGAGTTATCGGCAAAGACTGAGACACCGGCAATCGACAAGGGCACAACAGCTTCAATCGCACCCGCAAAAACTGAGACACCGGCGCCTGTAATGCAACCAATGCCTGAAGTTGTGGTGCCTGAAACCGCAATTTCTAAGCCACAGCAGCAAAGCAGCCTGACGGCTCCGCAGCCTGCGATTGAGCCGCACGAAGAGACTATCTCCGATACCGCACCTGCACAGGAAGCAGAAGCACCAGCAATCGATGTGCCTGACGCCGCTGGCCCAGCCCCCTTGCGCGAAGCAGCAATGACGGGAGATGCCCGCGCATTGTTTGAAATCGGCAATCGGTACATGGAAGGCCGCGGCGTTAACGAAGACTATGCTGAAGCTGCAAAGTGGTATGAGCAATCAGCTCGCAAAGATTTCGCACCTGCACTTTACCGCATGGGCAACATGAATGAGAAGGGGCTTGGTATGCCCCGCGATCTCAACAAGGCAATCGACTGGTATCAAAAGGCGGCAAAACAGGGCAACGCAAATGCGATGCATAACCTCGCCGTCCTTTTTGCCTCCGGTGCCAACGGCAAACCTGAAAATACGTCTGCCGTTCGTTGGTTTAACGAAGCAGCAGAACTCGGTGTGAAGGATAGCCAATACAATCTTGGTATTCTCGCAGCTCAGGGTCTTGGGACGCCGGTTAATCTGGAAGAAAGCTATAAGTGGTTTGCACTTGCTGCCAAGTCTGGCGACAAGGATGCGGCCGACAAGCGCGATCAGATTGGTGCAGCTCTTAAGCCGGATCAGCTTGAACGTGCGAAGGGCTCAGTCGAACTCTGGAAAGCCAAGCCAATAAATGAGGCTGCCAACGCGCTCACCATTCCGCAAAACTGGTCGGATAGCGAACCAGTCGCTCAAGCTCCCGTCGATATGAAAAAGGCAGTTCGTAACATTCAGCTCATCCTTCAGAAGAGTGGATATGATGTGGGTAGTGCCGATGGCGTAATGGGAAACAAAACCCGCAATGCCATTGCTGAGATTCAAAAGGCAAATGGCCAGGAGCCGACAGGAGAAGTGAACCAGCAACTTGTTCAGTTGCTCCTTGAGAAGAACAAGTAAATTGCGCGCGAAATCGCGTCACTTGCACCAACGCGTCAGGATAATTTCCTGGCGCATTTTTTATGGTCTCCGCCAAGTAACGATTACGCAGGTCTTATAACTCTTATGCACGCCTTTTCTATACCGCATGTCGAAGCCATGCTGAGGAGGTCCAAATCTATCGGTCACCCACTACAATGATGGCAACCCGAATTGATCACTGTTTGAGCATTCTCGTAAAGTACCAAGGGTCGCCGATTACCTAACCTCATTGGCCTCATGTGAAACATTTGTGGCAAGTCTGGTGACAACATTGTTGTTCGCAAACAATAATGTGCCATTTTCGTCTCACATCATTTGTCAAAGTAACTCTAATCTCAATCGGCGTTTGACTTCCCCGCTTTGAAAGAGCAAGACCATTTGAAGCGCATTTCAAAATAAGTAAGTCGGATCTTGATCCAGATGCGCGGTAAATCAAGCTGTTAGAGCCATGACCTGATCAAACTTAATCACGGCATAGTCTAGCAGAATTTAAACGGGCCTTGCGGCAAAGCGCAACCGCAAAAGGGCTGGTTGTAGTGCGTTGTGAACACCGGGTTCGGAATTGGGTATTTATCTTCCCATTGCGGAATTGTCGGTCAACATGCTGGTTCTTCTCGGCATGGGCGCTGCTGTTGGCTTTCTTTCGGGACTGTTTGGGGTTGGCGGCGGCTTCCTCATCACACCGCTCTTGATCTTTTATAACATCCCTCCGGCCATCGCTGTTGCCACTGGCGCCAATCAGGTGATCGCTTCTTCGGTCTCTGGCGCGCTGGCACACTTCAAAAGACGAACGCTTGATATCAAGCTCGGATTGTTTCTGGTCGCTGGCGGCATCGTCGGGTCGCTACTCGGTATCTTCGTATTCTCATGGCTGCGCGATCTGGGTCAGCTCGATCTTATTGTTTCGATCCTCTACGTCTTCTTTCTTGGCACGGTCGGAGGATTGATGCTCATCGAAAGCGTACGTGCTTTGCGCCGTGTGAAAAAGGGCCAGGCAGGTGCGATACGGCGTCCGGGCCAGCATACGTGGATACATAAGCTGCCATTTAAGATGCGGTTCCGCGCATCAACCATCTATGTCAGCATCATTCCAGTGCTTGGCATTGGTTTCTTTATCGGCTTACTGTCATCGGTGATGGGTGTGGGTGGCGGGTTCATCATGGTGCCTGCGCTGATCTATCTGCTGCATGTGCCAACCAATGTCGTTGTCGGCACATCGCTTTTTCAGATCACTTTCGTGACTGCTTTTACCACGGTCATGCAGGCAACGACCAACCAATCCATCGATATCGTGCTTGCTTTCCTGCTGATGCTTGGTGGGGTAATCGGTGCACAATATGGTGCGCGCGCTGGACGGAAACTTCGTGGCGAACAGCTGCGACTATTGCTTGCTTTGCTGGTATTGGCGGTCGGCCTGCGCCTCGCTTTTGGCCTTTTCGTGCGACCAGACAATTTGTTCTCGATCTCCATTGCGGATATATGACATGAGGAAACTCACGCTCACAGCCGCAATTTTGCTTGGATTTGCTTCAGCAAACGCAACTGCACAAATTAACTCTGGCGGAGACGGAAATAGCGTTCCGCAGCTTCAAAACCCCTCAGAAGAAACCATCGAGATAGGCCTTTCGACCGAAACGATCGCGATAACCTCCAACTTCGGCGGCACAGACCTGACCATTTTCGGCGCGCTTGATAATGCTGATCCATTAATCCAACGACAGGGTCGCTACGACATTATTGTTGTCCTGCAGGGACCTTCGCGCGATTTGGTTGTTCGCAAGAAACAACGTTACCTCGGTGTCTGGATTAACGCAGATTCCGAAACCTTCCTCGGCGTGCCACTGTCTTATTCACTTGCTTCCACGCGCAATCTCCAAGACATCGCAGATGACAGGCTCTACCGCCAGTTGTCAGTTGGCGTACGTAATTTTTATCTCAGACCAGAAGACCCGGCGAGCCTTTCAGGCAACATTCCCAAGTTCGGCGACGAGTTGCGCGCGATGAAAATGCGCCAGGGGCTCTATAGCCAGCGTGTGGGCGGGGTTGAGTTTCTCTCCCGTACATTGTTTCGCGCAACGCTCAACCTCTCCGCAAATGTACCGGTCGGACGTCACCGGGCGCGGGCGCTTCTATTCCGGAACGGTGTTTTCCTGCGCGAAGCTAATGCAAGTCTTGAAATTGTGAAGGCTGGTGTCGAACAGAGCATCTACGATGCTGCCCATAAATACAGTTTTTACTACGGCTTGTTTGCGGTGTTCCTGGCGGTCTTCACGGGATGGGCGGGCCGTATTCTGTTTAAGAAGGATTAGCGCATATTCAAATGCCACAATCTATCTTTGTGCGAGGATGCTCAAAGACCTACCCAGCAACCAGCGTGCCATGCGCAATCGGGTAAACTTTGCCCTGGCCCAGCATATAAGCGCGCATGCGCGCATCAACGAATAGACCGCGAAACGCCCTATCCAGCACATTGAGCGCACCTGTATACGCGCCAAATGCCGGCATAATTAATCTATCACCATCGCTCGCAAAACAGGGTCGGCGCACTGAACGCCCTTTGCGGACAATCCGGGCGGCGGGATGAAGATGGCCTGCCACCTCACCCTGTGACTGGTCTCTTGATGGTATGTGCCGAAATGTTAACGGACCGATTGCCAGTTGGGCAATACACTCACCGGGCAAATCACCTGGCCGATCAGGATCGTGATTGCCGGTAATCCAAAACCAGTCCCGCTGCTCCATTAGTGATGTGAGACGGATCTTATAAAGCGAGGGCAGCCGATCGCTTGCCTTTGCATCGTGGAAGCTGTCACCCAGACTAACAACGGTTCGCGGTTGATAGCGCGCAATGACCGCGGCCAGCATGTCAAGCGTGGCGGCGGTATCATAAGGCGGTATCAACTGACCACGCCGAGCGAATGACGAACCTTTCTCAAGGTGTAGATCAGAAACGACCAGCATATGTAAATCCGGTAGAAAAAGCGCACCGGAAGGATCATAAACTGTCGCAACACCACGCAATTCGGCATGCGCCAAGCTGTAAGCCTCGCCATTTCCCCAAACTGCTGTGCTCATCCTATCGCTTCTCTGATCAGATCGTCGGCTGCTTCTTCAAGCAGCATATCGTCACCCTCACCTGCCACACGTTCGCGACCAATTTCAAGCATGACAGGCAATGCCAGGGGAGAAATACGCGCCAACGGCTTATGCAGCAAATGCCCTTTTACACGCGCCAGCATGTCCCCAAGACGCTTGATGTCCAAAAGTCCGGTCGCAGCATCAGCGCGTGTCGCCTGTAGCAAAATGTGGTCCGGCTCATGGGTCCTCAGGACGTCATAAATGAGATCAGTCGAAACCGTAACCTGGCGACCGGTTTTCTCCTGCCCCGGATGTCGACGTTCAATTAGCCCCGAGATCACGGCACAATTGCGGAAGGTACGCTTCAAAAGATAGCTTTCATCAAGCCATGCCTCGAGATCATCGCCAAGCATATCTTCATCAAAAAGCCGCGTCAGACTTAATCTGCCGGAGCTTATCATCGCTCCCATGTCTTTGAGACCCCAAAGCCCCAACGAGTAGTCGGTGGCAACAAAACCAAGCGGATGCGCGCCCATGCGTTCGAGACGACGGGTTAGCAACATACCGAGTGTCTGATGGGCAAGTCTGCCCTCAAAAGGATAGGCGACCATATAAAATCGACCGCCTTTAGGGAACGTTTCAATCAACAACTCGTCTGTTCGGGGTAAAACGGACTTGACCGCTTGCACGTCCAGCCATTCACGCACCTGTTCTGGCAGAAACTGCCAGCGTGTACGATCCGCCAACATCGCGCGCACCTGCGACGCCAGATAAGTGGAAAGCGGGAATTTCCCACCGGCATAGATGGGGATTTTTGCATCCTGTCCCGCAGCATTGGAAGCCATACATTCGTTCTCGCGAATGCCTTCAAACCGCAACACCTTACCTGCAAACAAAAATGTGTCTCCAAGCGTCAGCGTTTCAAGGAAGTATTCCTCGATGCGTCCGAGAACGCGACCACCTCTCGCATTGGCTCCTTTGCCGCTACGGGTGAGCCGGACATTCAATTCAGGCGCTTCGACGATCGTGCCAATGTTCAGGCGATACTGCTGAGCGATACGGGGATTTGAAACCCGCCACGTACCATCGACAGTCTTGCGGATCTTGGCAAAGCGTTCATAGGTTTTGAGCGCATAGCCACCAGTCGCAACGAAATCGAGGATTTTATCAAACGTATTGCGTGTAAGGTTTGCATAAGGCGCCGCACTCTGCACTTCCCTGTAGAGCGCATCAGCGCTAAAAGGCTCAGCACAGGCCATTCCCAGCACATGCTGCGCGAGAACATCCAGCGCTCCATCAATCAGCGTTGGCGTATCCTGCGCACCTAGATAATTGGCGTCGAGCGCAGCGCGGCACTCCATCACTTCAAAACGATTGGCAGGCACAAGAATAGCGCGGCTTGGCTCATCCATACGATGGTTGGCACGACCAATGCGTTGAGCAAGACGGCTTGCTCCCTTTGGCGCTCCAACATGAATGACAAGATCCACGTCCCCCCAGTCGATCCCAAGATCAAGTGTCGAGGTTGCGACGACCGCCCGCAACGTATTGGCAGCCATTGCATGTTCCACCTTGCGGCGCTGACTGGCGTCAAGCGAGCCGTGATGCAGCGCAATTGGCAATGTATCTTCGTTGACACGCCAAAGTTCTTGAAAGAGCATTTCGGCTTGGCTTCGGGTATTGACGAACAGCAGCGTCGTGCGGTGGGCACGGATAGCCGCATAAATGTCCGGGATAGCGTAGCGCGAAGAATGCCCTGCCCAGGGAACCCGCTGCTCAGATTCTAAAATCGTAATTTCAGGCTTGGCACCGCCATCAACTGTGACAAGACCAGACTGTGGATCGGTACCGTCCTGTTCGACGAGCCAGCGACGCAACTCATCTGGCTGTGCAACAGTTGCAGAAAGTCCAATTGTTTGCAGTTGCGGTTGCAGACGGCGCAAACGTGCAAGCCCGAGCGCAAGCAAATGGCCACGTTTGGAAATGACCAGCGAGTGCAGCTCATCAAGCACCACATAACGCAGACCTTTGAAAAACTGCTCGGCCCCTTTGGAGGCAATGAGCAGCGCGAGCTGTTCAGGCGTTGTCAGAAGAATGTCAGGCGGGATTAGCTTCTGGCGCTGGCGCTTATGTGCAGGTGTGTCGCCAGTCCGGGTCTCAATCGTAATGTCGAGCCTCATTTCCTCGACCGGAATAGTCAAATTGCGATGAATATCAACCGCAAGTGCCTTCAGCGGCGAAATATAGAGCGTGTGCACACCTTGTTTTTTAGACGCAATCGCGGATGAAAGATCGGTGCTCACTTTTCCTGGAAGTGATTTATTTCCTCTTCGCTCCAGATCGACCAACGCAGGCAGAAAGCCTGCCAGCGTTTTACCAGCACCAGTGGGCGCAATCAGCAGCGTGGACTGTCCCTGTTCGGCGCGCGATAGCAACTCCAGCTGATGGGCGCGTGGCGACCATCCCTTACCTTCAAACCATTTTACAAAACGGTCTGGCAAATGAAAGGCGTCAGTCTCGAGAGTGGGTGTCAGGTTCAGAGTCACGCACTCAATCTAGTGCGGGCAACTCTCATCGCCAAGATGTTTGTTCACTTTTGTTCTCATTTTGTCAGGAGTTCACCTTGCGCGCTCTTTCCAGCGGGAAGCTGCTGACCTATCTAATAAGCCATGCGTTTTGACGAGTTGCTGCGTTCCACACCCAAGGGCCTTTACTGTCCGCCCGGCGATTTTTACATTGATCCGGTGCGGCCTGTTGATCGCGCCCTAATCACGCACGGACATTCCGATCATGCACGTGCGGGACATGGTCATGTTCTTGCGACACAACAGACGCTCGACATCATGGCTATCCGCTATGGTGCAGATTTTGCGGCTAGTACACAAACTGCTGATTTAGGTGCATCCGTGAACGTAAACGGTGTCAAAGTCAGCTTTCACCCGGCAGGACATGTACTTGGTTCAGCGCAAATCGCTGTCGAAAAAGACGCCACGCGGATTGTCGCGTCCGGAGATTATAAACGCGCTATCGATCCAACCTGCACACCCTTTGAGCTTGTTGCTTGCGATGTCTTCATCACTGAAGCGACCTTTGCGCTTCCGGTATTTCGCCATCCCGAAGCGGCCCATGAAATCGAAACACTGCTGAAATCGCTTGCCCAATTTCCTGAACGTGCGCATCTGGTCGGAGCTTACTCACTTGGCAAAGCCCAGCGGGTGATCAAGCTCATTCGCGATGCGGGCTATGATGCGCCGATTTACATTCATGGTGGCCTGCAAAAACTCTGCGATTACTATCAGACCCAAGGTATCGAGCTTGGTAAGCTTGAACCTGCAACGCTTGAGCGTGGCGAAGCCTCGCCCGATTTTGCAGGAAAGATCGTGGTTGGTCCCCCCTCTGCTTTTTCCGACCGCTGGGCACGACGTTTTCCCGATCCATTGCCCGCCTTTGCGTCCGGTTGGATGCGTATCCGCCAGCGCGCAAAACAACGCGGTGTCGAGCTACCACTGATCATTTCCGATCACTGTGACTGGGACGAGCTGACAACAACCATAGGCGAAATAAAACCTGCGGAAGTCTGGGTAACTCATGGCCGTGAAGAAGCGCTGGTGCGGTGGTGCGAGTTGCAAAACATTCCTGCCCGCCCGCTTCATCTTGTTGGCTACGAAGATGAGGGCGATTGATGCGGGCATTCGCTGAACTCCTCGACCGCCTTGTTCTCACGCCACAGCGCAATGGTAAATTGCGGCTGCTGGTCGATTACTTCCGCACCACACCTGATCCTGACCGCGGCCTCGCCCTCGCCGCCATCACCCGCGACCTGGAATTGCAGAGCGTCAAACCTGCCATGCTGCGGGCCCTGATTGCGGAGCGCAGCGACCCAACACTTTTTGCATATTCCTATGACTATGTCGGCGATCTCGCCGAAACGATTTCGCTGATATGGCCAGGTCCGAGCGAAACTCCCGCCGGTACCAACCTGCCGCTCAGCGTCGTCGTGCATGAATTGCAAGGCGCATCGCGCCGCGAAGGGCCCCTGCTCGTGTCCGCTTGGCTCGATCTGCTTGGGATATCAGAGCGCTATGCGCTTTTGAAACTTGTCACGGGCGGCTTGCGTATCGGCGTTTCTGCTCGTCTGGCCAAACAGGCACTGGCAGATTTTGGCAACGTGGACGTGGTTGAAATCGAAGAACTCTGGCACGGACAGACGCCCCCTTTCACCGCGCTTTTTGCATGGCTTGAGCGCCACGGCCCAAAGCCTGCAGCGACCGCGGACGCGCCATTTCGACCCGTCATGCTTGCTACGGCACTAGATGAGGCCGAGATTCCCGCACTTGATCCAACTGCCTACAGTGCAGAATGGAAATGGGACGGTATTCGTGTTCAAGCCGTCGCAGAAAATGGTGTGCGAAGGCTTTATTCGCGCACGGGCGACGATATCTCGTTCGCCTTCCCCGATGTGCTGGAGGCGATGGACTTCGAAGGCTCGATCGATGGCGAGTTGCTGGTGGGACATCACGGCGAAACGGGCATTGAAATCGCAAGTTTCTCGGATTTACAGCAAAGACTTAATCGCAAAACAGTAACTGCCAAACAGTTGCGTGAGTATCCTGCCTTCATCCGGGCCTATGATCTATTGCAGGATGGCACGCAGCACTCGGGCGAAGATCTGCGCGCGCTGCCTTTCTCAGACCGACGCGCGCGGCTCGCTCAATTTGTCGAAAAGCTCGACAAACGCCGGTTTGATCTGTCGCCCGTCCTTCAGTTTTCGGACTTCGATGAACTTGCAAAGTTGCGCATTAACCCACCCTATCCGGTAATAGAAGGCCTTATGCTCAAACGGCATGATAGCGCCTATGTTCCGGGGCGACCGAAGGGGCCATGGTTCAAATGGAAGCGCGATCCGTTTACAGTGGATGCAGTGGTAGTCTATGCGCAGCGTGGTCACGGCAAACGATCAAGCTACTATTCGGACTTTACTTTCGCGGTCTGGACCGGCCCGGAAGAAGACCCCATTCTCGTTCCCGTCGGAAAAGCCTATTTCGGCTTCACTGACGAGGAATTGAAGCTTCTCGACAAATTCGTACGCGAAAACACGATTGAGCGTTTTGGCCCGGTTCGTTCCGTTCGAGCGGAGCCGGATCATGGATTAGTCGTTGAAGTTGCATTTGAAGGGCTCAACCGCTCGACCCGACACAAATCCGGTGTCGCAATGCGCTTTCCCCGCTTTTCGAGACTGCGCTGGGACAAACCGCCCCGCGAAGCGGACCGGCTTGAAACGCTGGAAAAGCTGCTGAGTTGATTATTCAGCTACCGCAGTCGTGACGCGGATTGCATAAATATCCACGGCCTTGCCCGAACCGCTCAGATCGGAGTTGATCGAGATCTTGCCTCCACCTCCTGCCGATTGACCTGCCTGAAACTCCTGATCGAACAGGAAATCACTGACAGAGTCGCGGACATCATAGCGCCTGCGGCCACAATCTCCGAGACCCGCAAAATTGCAATTGACCGTCATCTGCGTTGTCTTGCCGTCATCGCTGCGCGCAACAATATCAAAAGTCGCCTTCTTGCCAGCAAGCTGATTAAGGACGCCCTCACCGACATCAAAGGTCACACTGTCGTTAACCCCCGAAGTCTGAACTCGCGCAAAACTGTTGGTGCCCTCGCGTTTGATCTCAGCTGTTGCGCGGCCCTGAACAGACATGCGCGTCGCATCCGTAGGCGAGAAAATGTTGATCCAGGTGCGCCCTTCCGGGTCTTCGCCTTCCTTGATCGGCGCCATGGTGTTGTCCGTCAAAAGCGGGCTCGAGCCGTTGCCCCGAGTGAAATCTGCAAAGCTGTTGTAGAGCGAAAAGCCGATCAGCCCCAGAATGACGAGAACCATAACCGGGATACCAACGCTCACAAGCAGCGAACGCTTCTTCTTCTTTCGATCCTTGCGCGAAACGCCCGCTTCATAGCCGAGATCAGCTGAAGCTCGCTTGCCCTTTTTGGAAGAAGTTCGGATATCAGCGGAATCGAGCGCAGGCCCTGCTTGATAGACGTCGTCGCCCAGAAGCGGATCAGACGAGGACGGCGCGTCTAGACCGGGTTCCGGCCGAGACGAGGACTGCGTTTTAAATTCAGCTTCAATATCGGAAATCGCGTCTTTGATTTTCTGGCGACGCTGCTTTTTCTGTTCTTCACTAAGCGCAGTATTTGCCGTCAGCGCGCGTTCATGCGCCCCCCACGCAGCCTCGTAGATACGCTGGCGGGTCGATGGATTATGTGCATCTGCCTTTGCAAATGCATTTCTTATTGCGCGTTCGATACTTTCCAAAGGGCCGCTCTTCCTTGGTTTCTGTATACTGCCTTGCTCCGTGAGCACAGATGCCTACATGAGCCTCAGCGAATTTAACGTCTGAATCAAGGCATTTAGCTGTTTCAACCGCATTTTGGCTAGCGGTAGAACTCCAACAGCTACCAAATCTTAACCTTTAGGGTAATTTTCCCCAATCCTTTGAGGTACCGGCTTCTCCACCGGCTGCATTTCCAATCCGATTCTTTTCTGAATTTTGATGTTGCCGTCCGACACAGCCATGCTAAAGCTATTACGTTTACGGAAACGTCAATTTTGGAGGACGATATGGCACTGCCGGATATTTTGAAGAACAATCTACGCGTTCCCGTCGTCGGAGCGCCTCTGTTTATCATTTCAAATCCGGCTCTAGTGCTTGCCCAATGTAAAGCAGGTATTGTTGGCTCGTTTCCGGCATTGAACGCACGTCCAGAAGCGCAGCTCGATGATTGGCTCGCTGAGATCACTGAAGAGCTGTCTACCCATAATGCTAAGAATCCGGATCGTCCCGCCGCACCTTTCGCGGTCAACCAGATCGTTCATCGCTCGAACAAACGGCTTGAACACGATATGGGGCTTTGCGTAAAATACAAAGTTCCAATCGTCATATCTTCACTCGGTGCAGTGCCAGAAGTGAACGCCGCCATCCACTCCTATGGCGGCATCGTGCTTCACGACGTAATCAATAATCGTCACGCCAACTCTGCGATCCGAAAAGGCGCCGACGGTCTGATTGCTGTCGCGGCGGGCGCCGGTGGTCACGCGGGATCACTTTCTCCTTTCGCGCTTATTCAGGAAATACGCGAATGGTTCGATGGCCCACTTCTGCTTTCCGGAGCAATTGCCAATGGTGGAGCGATTCTTGCGGCACAGGCCATGGGAGCGGACCTCGCCTATATCGGCTCTCCGTTTATCGCGACTTCAGAAGCCCGCGCATCTGAGGGCTACAAACAGATGATTGTGGATTCCACCTCGTCCGATATCGTCTATTCCAATTATTTCACGGGCATTGCAGGCAACTACCTCAAGCCTTCGATTGCTAATTCCGGTCTCGATCCGGACAATCTCCCACAAGCCGATCCATCAAAAATGGATTTTGATAAAGCGCATCAGGACGGCGCCAAGGCATGGAAGGACATTTGGGGCTGCGGACAGGGGATTGGAGCCGTAAAAGAAGTTACACCTGTGAACCAACTCGTTGATCGGCTTCAAACCGAATATCTTGATGCGCGCAGACGTCTCCGCGATTAAGACACGCTGTTTCAGGAGGAACAACGGGACGGTTGAGAATGTCCATAACAAAGATGCAGAATATTTGTTTTGGACCTTGCTTTCCCCGATGCTTTTGGGTATCAGCGCAGCGTTCGGTCAAAATTGATCGATATTCCTTGGGAATAGGAACTTATGTTCCAGGCCGCTTTAGCTCAGTTGGTAGAGCACATCATTCGTAATGATGGGGTCAGCAGTTCGAGTCTGCTAAGCGGCACCATAAAATCAAGCACTTAGCGCCATCAGTCATCAATCAGAATTATCGGTGTCACCATAGTGTCACTGTAGTTTGAGCTGCTCGTGACACCTGTTTTCTTTGGTGAAATACATCTGTCAGTTGACGAGTCGTCAATCTCCTGCCAGCCTTCGTTGGACAGTTGAAGGGAGGCCAGTGTACATGACGAATGGGCGAACAGATGACCCCCCGACAGGTGAGGTTATTGAGTTTACCACAGACGGCGGGATCACAATAACAGGTTCTCTGCATTTTAATGGAACACGAATGGGTGTGTATTCCAAAGGTCACCGACCAGAAGAACTCCCGAAGCAATACACCTCCGAGTTTACACAAGGTTTCTTCGAAGTTAGACGCTGGCGTAGCTCCAGCGCAGCATAAAAAATCCAGTGCGCAATACGATGACACATTACGCTTAAAACCTAATTTTTAAGGGCTTACCATGAACCAACACGTTAATCGTGATTCTCGTGAAGTAGTCGCGTATCATGAGGCTGGACATGCTGTGATGGCTATGAGCTTTGGCTTTCCCGTGTACTCAATCACAATTGTTCCACAGGATGGTTTTAACGGCTTAGTAAGCTGGGGAGCACCGCCGCTAAACGATAAAGACACAATAAGAAAAGTAGTTTTCGTGAAAATGGCAGGTTTAGGGGCTGACTATTCACATCGGCAAGAATCTGACATTTTTGACAAGAACGATAATGAAATCATCCGCGGGCTACAATCAGATATCAAAAGTTCGGAAGACTTACTTGCAAACATCGGTGAGCGAGGCTTTGCGAAATTCTACGGCACGATGGCAGCAAGTCTTTTGTCGGAACCTCAGAGATGGGAAATAGTAAAACTAATTGCAAATATCCTGCTTGAAACGAAAGCTATAGACGGACAAGACTTTATCAAACAGATCAGCGATAAATGCCCAAAATTAAACGAGGATCAATTCCAGTTGAAATCGGCAGTTATTGATAAGCTAAAAGAGCAAGAAAACCTTTCTGCATAGTAGTTAAGAGATGATCCTATTCATCACATCGTCACTATTTTCGCAGGAGGAATAGTGAAAGCTGCCAGACTGAAATCTGTACGTTAGCGAATGGCTAAAAGGCGATGCTTATTCACTGAGAGAAAATCATATTAAATCTTGGTCTAAATATCCGGTTTATTTGATGTTTTAGGCAGGAGTCCGTTCGAAACCGGCGAAGGCAAATCAGTCACGCATAAAATACATTCCTACTAAAGCATCATATTGACGACTCACCCAGCGCCTGACACGTTCTGTTAAGTACAAATGACTCTGACCAAACAGGTTACCCAAAAATGTCTATTGATAGCTATTATCGTGAAAAATTCAATAATGCTGTTTACTGTTTCGCTTCGCCAGAAAACCTGAACAAACGGGTACTTAACGCCTTTGTGTCAATGATAACGGTAGACCCAGCGAAGTTCACTAACGAAGCGCTTGGTGAGCAATACCGCGAGCTTTTGGCTCGCGTTAACTCCACTCCCGAACAATTTGAGGGGCAAGGCACACTCCAAGCTACCCTCGACACCATGAGCGAAGATGAGTTGTACGACGTCGCGAAACAAATCATCTCAATTCACAATGAACTCCTTCGAGATATGAAGCCGGGCGAGTTTTAATCCTCACCGACATTTTGGGGGCCATTACGTGGCCTCCCTCAAAATCCTTCACTTCTTATCCTGCGCCAGCACGGCAAGCACCTGATCGAGCCGGGTATTCGTCCCTCGTGAGGCCTCTCGTGTCTCGTCGCGAAGTTCCCGCACGCTGTCCCGCAACTGCTTCACATGATCGTCAAGATCAACACGCCTGACGTATTCATCCCGGACACGGTTCACGCGGTCATGCAATTGGTCATCACCAAGTTTGATCGATGCTGACAATGAGCGAAACGTGGCAATAAGCGCCACGGTGAAGGTGCCGCCCAATCCTGCAGTAAGACCAATCAGCCATTTAATGTCCTCACCCATTTACCAGCACTTCCTCGACTTGCCGAATTGATTATGTGAGACAATGCCCTGCCCCGCCTTGGTATCATTGCTCGCCAGATAGACCGCTGTGTCTGGCTTAACGCTGATCGGCTTCCAGCCCGCGCAGTTCGTCGCATTGCTCGCGCAACCCGCCAAGCTGCTTGCACAAAGCAACAGCATCCATGTTGATAACTTCCTCATCTATACCGATAGCACCCGCGCCGCCGATTGTTGCCACATCTGTTTTGTTCGCCTTTGTGGTGGCCGTTACAGTGTTTGAAGATACGAACGCACCCTTAGCCCATAGGCCAGCCTCGGCAGCGCGTCGGTTCACAAGGCCTTGCACGGTGACTTTCTTTCCAGTTTTGGGATCCGTGGCCTTCACCCATCGGGCAAGCTCACCAGGCACCGCATTATAATCACCCTTGTTCAATTTCTTGAGCAACGTCGATGAATGCAATTCGCCTGTGTTGAAGTCAAAAGACGAAAGAACTGCGAACTGGTTGTCTGTCAGCGGGACCTTGACTAGCTTCTCGACCCGCGCTTCAAATTTTGCCAGATCCCTGAGGAGTATGCGCGATGCTTCCACCTTGGAGGTCGTCATACCGGGAGTGACAGTCGGAGCGCCAGCCGCTGACGTATGGCCGTATCCAATCGTCCAAATGCCTGCGACATCCTTATAAGCCGTTGTCTTGCGGCCTTCCCACTGCTTGATGAGCGAAAGCCCCGCCGCGTTGATGCGTCGTGCCATTGTGTTTCCTTTCGGCAAATGAAAAGCCGCCCTTGGGGCGACTGGACAGATGTTGAAGACTCGGATTGATTGGGGTGGGATTAAGAATGGGGGAAGTGATATGTCAGTTTGGTGCGATACAATCCGAGCGCAAAAATGCCTTGAAGTTCGATATGACGACTTCACGCGAATTGTTGAGGTTCACGCTGTCGGATACACTAGAGAGGGCAATGCAATAGCCCGCGTTTGGCAAGTCCGAGGCGGCAGCAATAGCAATGAGCGTGTCGGTTGGAAGCTGCTCAGGCTCGATGAAGCATTCTCGGCCCATATGATTGACGAAAAGTCCGAAGCACCCCGCCGAGGGTATACACGCGGTGACAAAGCGATGAGCCGGATAGCTTGCGAAGTCTAGATCACCACAATCACACTTTCCGTCTTCCCAGATACTGCAATCAGATACATGCATAGTGTTCTCTCTTTGCTATAAAAAAAACCGCCTCAAGGGCGGTGCGGTCGATCAGACGGTGAGAAGGCTTAGAGCTTTACTGCCTCTCGCCAGAAGTCGTCTTTTTGTTCGACAGACCAGCCTAACGAGAGCCGAACCGTCTCGCTTAACGGATGCAGGCGATTGAAGTTCTGCGCACCTAAGACAAGCATTTCGGCGCTGTCCCTGTCGCTTTGGGTTGGCAGCTGATCGATAATAGCTTGCAACGGAGACGGGATATTTAGGCCCGGAATAGCAGTAAGCGCTTCTGCCTTAGTGATAATTTCCAGAACGAACAGTTGCTGGAAGAACTGGCGACGACTTATGTCGTCTGGGATCGGACCGTTCGGTGTTTCCGGTTTGGTGTATTCGGCAATCGACCCATATTCTCCCGAAATGCCTTTTTCCCAAACCTCAACACCGTGTCGTGTATCCGCGTTATCGGTAGTTGAAAAAGGGATTTCTCCTAGGATCGTTTCCAACTCAACGAACACCACGTCAGCCGTAAAACAAGTTTTATCGGCGTTTTCCCACCGAAGGTTTCGAACACTTTTGACGGTTCTATTTTTAAAGTCTTCAAGAACGTCCATTAAGCTACCCTCATTGCTAGAACCGCGCCGCCTGTGTTAATCGTCAACCCCATCATGCTGCGCCAAGAACCCCATCCATATATCCGAGCATCTGAAATGACTGAGCCGCGACGAAAGGCACTGAGGTATAACCAACAGCATCCATCACGCTTTTGCCGCTCTTTACGCGGATCGGCTCGCCAAACCTTGGGTTGGTAATACTTTCTGGATTTTTCAACGGTGTCACCCTGCACAATCGGCTGAAGGTTGTTTTGCCAATAGATGTTGTCGAGGGTGTTCCGCAGCAACACGGTTTTAATACGCTGCACTTCCTCGATATCGTCTGGGATCGACCGGCCCTCCCACTGGTGCGGCTCGCTTTCCGCGACCAAATCACCGAATGGCACCATATCATCCCATGGTTCGTTGGAAATGATATGATCGACACCACGACCGCCGGCCATGATAACCCGGCGAAGCTCTGCAATGCCATCACCGTCGAAATCGACGCGGACAAAGCATTCAGCGACTTCGATTTCATCAATTGACGTGTGATGACCCTGCGCAGTCGTTCCGATGGCGCGCTTACTTTCGGCACCATCATCAAGATTAAGCAAATCAGCCCCATCAGCAGCCGATAGCGCTTCAATGGTGGCCTTGTCATATCCAGCTGCGATCAGCTCACCACGGCGCTTTGTCGTGACTTGAGCAACAATCGGACTATCATCGATATTCTTAGCATCAGGATGAATACGAAACTCACTGCGCGGCACGCATTCAAGCTTCACATTCTTCTGGTCGTACTGCCTTTTGATCTGGATCGTGTAAAACCCTAGCTCGTCCTGAGCGGCACCAAGTATTTCAATGGAAGGATCAGAGACAAGGATCTGCGCGCCCTGAACGTCGAGTCCGTCCATCGTGCTAGTTTGGGTCTCACGGTGTGTTTCCACGAACCACTTGAGAACACCGTTTCGCTTTAGCAGCGCATCATGTATAGCGTCATAAATCGCTCGCTGACCGCCGCTTTCTGGCAAAACAATGTAGTTTACATAGTCAGTAGCCTGATCTGCACTGCCTTCGTCACCTTCAGCTACTGGTGCATACTCCACGATCTTATCGGAACCGAAGAAAACGCGATAAACCGAAGGCAGCATTTTCTTGATTGTTGATCGCACATCTTTGGAGATTGCGACCGATCGACCGTCATCAGACGGCGTGTCTCTCATCACCCCGTCATAGTATTCCTGCGCACGCTGGAGTTCGGGCTTCAACTGGCTGTCGTAATAATTGTCGCAGTCATCCAGCAGCCCGCCGACGATACCGGCTAGCTCTTCATCTGTCATATTCGGCATAGATTATACCACCTTGCGAGGGGTGAATTTCCAATTGGTGGCAGGCTTATAAACGGTCGCAAATCGCAACATCATCATCGCGTAACGCGACGCTGAAATTGTATCGTCACGTTCTTTGACAACCTGGCGGTTCTTCGTCGTACCAGACGGCATCGACAGTCGGACCCTGCCATTTCTCACGGCCCTTTTCATAAGCCTTGAACGACAATAGCGCCTCATCGGCCTGCACATCGCCACCGCCGCCCCACCGAACCACCACGCTGTCGAGCAGATTGGGAACGCCCATAGCTCTCGTTCGCGATACAATACAATCAGCCGGGATGAAGTCAGTTCCCCACTGATCTTCTATCGCTGGCGGTCCGACGAGAATGCGCTGTGGGTTATCGCGAGTGCTTTCACCTGTAACAGATCCAGCCCACATGACTGGTGCTTTGTCGAATGTTGCGCCATTCCACCAATCAGGATAACGACCAGTTAGATGAATAGCCCACTCCGCACCGCCAGCAATCGTCTTGCCCAACTGGTTGCCTGCCATAAACAGGCGCTCTGACTTCGTTGCGCCTGCCGTGTGGAACTCTTTCTGCTTGGCATAGGGCGCGTAGCTCTTGAGCTTATTCGTCTTCTTCCGGCGCTCCAGTTCCGCCAGCAGCGATTGCAACTCCTGCTGTTCCGAGTAATTCAGTAATTCGAGCATTCAACTGCTCCTCTGGCGTGGTCTGGAGAGAGCCAGATACGTTCAGGTCAAGCTTATCGCTGTATTTCTTCGGGCGAAGTTTGCCAGCCATCCACTTACGTGCATCGACGCGAAGCTTGTGAGCGGCGTAGAGCCTCGCCGTTCTCGCGCCAGCCTATCGCCTCGCCATCACTGTTATGACGCTCCATCCAATCGTTGCTGCCATCGTCGGCAATTTCGAGAATGTCATCGAATATAGCGTCAGCCTGAGCCTCGCGTGCGCGTGCGTATTGGTCCGCAAAGGCTGTGTGCTGTGAAAGCCACTTGAAAACAGTAGACCGAGCAGGGAAGCTTTCTTCTGCGCAGATGGTCCGTAAGCTATCGCCATCAGCAATACGCTCACAAATCGCGTCTGCCATTTCCTGATTGAAAAAGCCCTTCTGCTCTATATCGGCCATATTGTTTCCTTTCGCCGGTTTGCGCGGTCGAAATGAATATTCTTACTTATTAGCCCACTGCGACTAAAGTATGAATCCAAAACATCAAAAATTATGTCGCTGTGCCTTTTAATTATCGTTCAGCCAGAACATCTTCTCTTGAAAATTTACACGACTCAGAGCTTGTAAAAATCTCTAAATGGGGGATTTCTGATGGATCAGGCGACTGGTGGGCCAGATGTGGCGATTATTGGCAATAATGAAGCGAAGAATGCGAGCTCATCACTACTCAAAGAAATGAAACGTACCAAAGGTTCACGTTTTAATGCTTCGATGCGCCTAGAAGAACGTGCACGCAAACGGACGAGAAACACAGCATATGCATCAGCCAGCGTCGTTTGCTTAACCCTTATACCAGCATTCTTCGACGTCTTCGAGCCAATAGAGAAAGCAATTTCTCTGGTGACGATTGCCTTATCGATCTTTATTCTTGCATCGTCTTTGTTACAGACAGCAGACGCAGATCCCGTGAAAGCCGATCAATTTCAACGGTGCGCACTCGAAATAAATTCTTTGCGTCGTGAGTTCCGATCAACACAGAATTTCTCACTTAAAAACACACAAGAATATTCTACCAGATTTGACGGTATCTTACAGCGTTACAACATCAACCATGAAGAGGTCGATTATGAAAAATATCGCCTTGATCATCCTGATGAGTTCGAAAACTTTCCACAGGCTGAAACCGAAAAAGCACGCGAAGATGTTAAGTCTACACACGATATTTTTGACAGGTATGCGTCGTTAATTATAGTTCCAACGGGACTGCTTATCGTTCTAGCCGCATTAAAACCTTCCATTCAAATAATTGATAAAATTATTGCGTATTTTAATTAGGTTATCGTTTTAAAATAACTAAAAATTTGAAAAATACACTATAGAGACCAGCATGGAAAATGAAAACAAAAGTAGCATTTTCTCTAAATCTTTCGAAAATATACGTATCAGAAATAAAGAGTCGGATGCATTTTTAGAAACAGCCTCTCATGTAATTAAGCGCGCACTACATGAGACAGAAGGATTTGAAGAATTCAACAAGGTTGTGCGATATGATATTGTTACAAACCCCAAAATTCCCGGTTGGTTAGCAGTAAAATTTTCTGACCGCTTACTTGGCCGCGTCGACGTGAAAGGTAACCATGCCCGCGAACAAGGCCCTTCACTCGTTTACAGTCGCGGACCGAATGGCCAAATGATCGTTATGTTATTCCCAATTAGTTCAGAAATTGCATCGGCTAACGAAGATACACTATTTCTGAGAATTGGCTTTTTCGATCAATGGGAACTACGGCAAGGTGTTCGCCAAGACGTAAAAGATCTAATTGCCTATGCCTACGAAACAAGTATCGATCTTTATCCAACCTTCAGCCAGAAATTTCGTATCAAATGGTTGCGTTTTGCAAATGAAAAGAACGTGGATGGAAAACACCAATATTCGCCACGGAAAGTAGCTATTCGGAAGCTCCTAGGAATGGCATTTTCAGGCGCATTTACTGGCACATTTAGGTTTATTACTCCCGCTGCACTAGGTTGGTTCGTTGGTCGCTACGGCACTGACTGGCTGACGAATTGGTTCAAATAAAGATTCAATACTTTAAGTTTCTTTCCACCTACGCCTATGATCTTCATGGGAGAGAACATTTTCTTATATAACGGAGATTATATGAACTGGTTTGCAATAATATCAGCAGTACTTTGGGGCGTATCAAGTGGAGCTTGGCTCTGGGCTGCGACCGTTAAACCGCCAATTGTTAAAGACCCACATGGGTATGAGAACGCTTTGATAGTAAGAGATGGACCGAACGGAGGATTGAGCCTTGGTGGAATGCTAAATCCAAGTTTCAAAAAATTCGACGCCTATTTTTCTGCAAGTGCGAAGCGAAACGCATTCGCCGCTGTAATAAGTGCAGCAGCATCGTTTTTTGCACTTTTAGCGATAGTTTATCAATAAGCAGAAAGCGACCTAAGCCGCCTTAGATACAATTCCCATCATGTAATAAACCTTACATGCTTCGTTACGAATGTCAACTCGTTTCGTACCCGTTATGAAGCCTGAGAACGTTTATCCCCACCGGGAACGGAAAGGAAACGAAAATACACAGCGCAGTCCCGTAAATCTTGTTTCAATACCAAGGCCAATTCTCGATCCCCCACCCCGAGCATGCTGGCGATTTCTGCAGCTGATTTCCCGTAAACACAGTAATGCGTAAGGCGCTGCGTCAGCGGCTCGCCCAGCTTCCGAACCGCTGCGTTTAATTCTGACAATGCCTCACAGCGTCTATCAGAAATGCCCTTTATCGATCCGCCGCCACTGGCACCTTCATAGTTGGGCGAACGTGCATCTGCCGTACCTGCCACCTCCCATAGACGAGCGAAATGTGATCCTGCATGATACAGCGCAATATCAGCGGTCCTTCGTCCAAAGACCCACTCGAATGTACCTGGGCGCGCCCTGATCGTGCGCTTATCCTTGCGCTTACCAGTCACACGAATATCAATCGTTGCCACCCTTGCGCCCTCGCAACCAGCTGACGGCAGTTTCCGGCTTGCTTCCAGCTTCTTGCTCACTGTTGCCATATTAAACACCTGCCCTGCGCGCATATTTTATCAATTCCGGCTTGCTTAAAACGTGATCTGTCGGCCTGAAACCACAAGGGCGACACGAAGGGGTGTACCGATCATTGATGCACACCCACCTTTGAAAGCCCCAACGGTTTTCCTTCACGAAGACAAATCGGCGGTCTCCGCCGTCGAAATTTCCCGCCATGTCATTGAAAAGCAGTTCGCAGACTGTACCGTCGATCACGGCCTGAGAAACAGGCGTCCAAGGATTGGCCCGATCATGAGCAAGCCGCGCCTTGCGCTCTGCAATGGTTTCAGAGCCGGCAAATACTGACCGTTGCATAGACTGACCGCTCATAGGACAGTCCGTTTCTGGAGCCAAACACGATGTGCGCGGCCCGGTGCTTTCTTGGATCTGGCAATATGGCGCTTCACTCGAAACAGCCACCACAGGCCACGCATGCGGGCAAGAAACCTCATGCAGCCTTCCTCCGCTTCTTTGTGCCTTTGAACCAAGTAACCGCCAGAGCTTTCCAGTGAGGCACCTTGTGGGAAATCGCGAGAAGCTTGGCGTCCGCATCGGCTTTCGCACCGAGCCCAACAATCGCCGCGGTTAAATCTTCTGGCTCGAACGTGTCGGCGTAATCTGGGTCTGTCATTAGGTGCTCAACCGCCCGAATGTGCGGTGTGCTGATCGGTGCGAGATTTGCCTTTGCCAGAACCTCAAGCATCTTGCGGGCATTCATCGCGGTATATTTCTTCACGACCGCTGACACCGCGCTGATTGCAACTGTATCGCCAGCTTCGTACTTGCCATTGTTCGCCAGCAGCAACCGGACTTCGATAAACAGGGGAAGTCTTGAAACCTCTCGGTTCGCGGATCGGATTGCGTCAAGCTGCTCTTTGGTTGCGCGACCGGCGATGAGGTCATTGTATGGAACCTTGACGTTCCAGTCATAAGCCAAGTCAGTAGCTGCACGGACACCAAGGCGCGTTGACGACATTTCCAGCGAGATAACACCAACACCAGCGCCAGATTTTGCAGCGTTCACGCCGACCGCAACGCCTACAACGGTTTTACCCATGGAAGGCCGAGCGCCAACAATGATCAATTCGCCGGGGTGCATGCCGCCCGTCAAATGGTTGATATCAGTCAGACCCCATGTCGTGCCGGTAATACCAGTGCCGCGCTGCATAGCCTCTTCGGCCTCAACCAGCGCTGCTTCTGCTGCCTCGCCAATAGTGACAAGGGTTTTCCCACGTGGGCCTGCGCGCATCTGCGCGGCGATTTCATCCGAGTTTCGGGTAAATTCCTTGATGACCTGCTCCGTATCAATCGAAGCATCGGACATGGCAACATGAAGCCGTCCAGCCTCTTCTGCAAGCTTTAACCGCGCCCATTGAGCAATTACCGCACGCGCTGACTTAATCAGGCGGGGAACGCCATAGACCGCTTCAATGCACAGCTTACAGATTTGAAGAGCGTCAGGCTGACGTGTTTGAAAGGGATGATGTTCGTCGGTTTGAAAAGCGACACGGCGTCGGGTTGGAAAATGAAGCGGCGATACCTACCTAATTTTCCAAAGTTTTGAAAAATTGGGGCAACGGCTGCGACGAGAACTTTGGCTGATTTTTCATATGTATTGAATTTAATAGTTTTCAGGTCGCACCAAAGGCTGGAGCATTCACAAATGAGACAATATTTGGATTTCATACTGCACAGCTATTGGGAGGATTATGCAAATAATGAGGCAATATTAAGATATATCGTATCTCTGATTTCAGGCACAGCAATCGTATTACTGGTGTTTGGCTTCCACGACAGTCTATTTGAATTTTTGACGATTTTAACGTCCACGGTTTTAGATTTCACATTTCTTTCAATAACTTATTTTTGGACAAAATTGTAACTGACCAACTTGCCATAGTACCGCGACGTAGTGAATGAACCAGTTTTCTGTCAGAACTCGCCGAATTTCACACCTCTGAACGGCTCATTCCGTACCAAGATAACGCAAAGCCGTACCCCAATAAGTTTTCCCCATTTATTAGGTTTGCTCGACACCTAATCGAATACTAGATTTTTTGTCTCATGTTTCGACGGGGAAATTCTATGAAAACCGCATTTTTAAGCGCTGTGCTAAGCTTATTGGTCGCCTATAATGCCAACGCACAGGGAACCAGAGCGCCACAACCCTCATGCACAAATTGTACGGCTCCCAACGGAGGCTCTCATGGTGACGGGAACGGGAATATACTTTGCCCAGACTGTTTTGGAAAACTTTTCCCAGAGGGAGGCAGGTTGAACCCTAGTCAGGGGGTTATTGTTCCAAATGGTCACGGGGCACCTGCCGGCTCAGGGGCTGGCGGAGGCGGGTCAAGCAATACCGCTTGTTCAGGGTGTCATGAATAGAGTGGAAGTAATGGAAGCCAACGGTAAAATCGGACCACATCAAGGCATTGAGCTGAAACTTATGCTTGAGGGAAAAAAACCTCTGGCAAAGTTTGCAGCTGATAACGGGATTACCGCGGAGCAGCTCGGGGACGCAGATTTTGCTCCCTACGTAAAGTCTGGCCGTATTAAACAGTTCACTGTGCAGAAATTTGATGGATTTGTAGAGTGGAGGATTTACTGTCTGCCGGGAGAGGAGTGGCGCGCAAAATTATGCGTATTGATGCTTGAAAAGGGTGATGATCCATACTTCCGTAAACTGTTTGATGAAAATGATCTACATCGGATTGATGGAGCCCTTCTTGGTTATGAGAAGACAGATGTTGAGTTCTTCATCGAAACAATCACAAAGAGACGCATTCAGTTGGCCGGAAAATCCGTTTAAGGTTGTTAAAGAAGCAGCGTACGAGAAAACATCTTGTTGATTGTTCTTGGACGTCAAAGCGACTTCAAACCGCCGCTGACGATGAAAGTGACAGCGGCGGCAAGGATGCCGCCTACGACAATCCACATGATGCGCGTAAGCACGCCGCTGACATTCTTTATCTGGTTTGCAAGGTCATCAAATCTACGGTCCACGTTTTTCCATTTCTCATCGGTTCTGGCGTCTGCGATTTCAGACTGACGCTGCCATGCCTCTAATGACGTAATTCGGGATAATATTGATGTGACCAGATGCTCAAGAGCATTCAGGCGCGAGCGAAGATCGGCTTCATCTGGCATTTGATTGCTCACTTCTTCCCCCAAACGTCTTTCACTGTATGACCGCCCATGTAGAGCGCAAGAAATGTGATCGTCAGGCTGACAAGTACACTGAGATCAGGGATTGCGAAGGTGACGCCAGTCATGCCGCTGACAATCGGAGCAGCCATCAAGGCATAAAACCAAGCCAGCATCAGGAACCACATCCAAGCCGGACGCCAAGCCCACGTCCAGAGAGCCTCAGACTTATCCATTTCAGCTTTGAAAAGATCGTTGGTAAGCCGCTGCTGCTCAACATAAAGACGCAGAATTTCGGGATTGTCTTCTGCTGCCACGACCGCGGTGTGGATCTGATCAGCTGGCAAAGTCGGGATGACGACAGGATCAACACCAAGGGTATCTGCGATGGTGTCAACGACCGCTCCCGCCAGCCCGCCGATAGTCGGGCCAAGCTGGGCGGAAACGATATCTTTCACAATTCCCGATCCGGTGCGGACGGCAGAGGATAGGATTGCATCAAGGATTGCAGGTATCGCCAAGGTGCATATTCATTGTCTTTCCAAATTTGGATACGCCAGAGCGCCAGCATGTGATGGGCCGTGACAGTGTGACTTCCTGAGAGTGTGAGATATTTTATTTGTGCTGCGGGCCCGCAACCAACCCCAAGGCGCAGAACCCCGGTTTAGTCCCCGCTGCCAGGGTTTTCTTATTTCTGGAGCCAGTTAAAATTCGACTAGCGCAGGTCATCTTTGAGACGCCACTAGCGATCTGCGTACCCCCGGCCCGTGCTATCCTTCATACCACAGGCCGGGGCTTTCCTTTCGGCATAAAAAAACCGCCTTAAGGGTGATCAATAGGTTGGCCGGCGTTGAACCAAGCCGGACTTGGTTCGTTATCCCCGCATGGAGGAAATTTCCATGATTAACAACGGCTACGACATTCGTCGCGAAACGGATGGAACATGGACGGTGATTGACGTCTTCAAAGGTGAACCTGTAGCAATCAAAGGACATCTGCAAGTTGGATTGACGGAATCAGATGCCAATGAAGCTCTCGATGGCCTCAGCCGAAAATATAGCGAGCGACACGACGAAGGCGGTTCAGGTCGATTGCCCTGATCCTATTGATGGGACGAAAAATGGAGTGGCTTGGCTGGGTCCCCGCGGTGGGTCTGATCACATTAGTACTCTTACTCACGGTCGTGTGGCTAATTGAGCGCGGTTAGCCACGGCCAACTCTATCGAAAAATGAGGCGGGTATCGCCAACGTGCAAATTGAAATCTTCCCTCATATTTTGATAAATCGCCCTCTTGAAAGGGCGTAATTTATGACTAAATCGACGCGATCATTCCGACAAAACGCGTTCGATCAAATGGTGGTTTCGATGAGCGACCGTTTGTTTGACAGTCCTGTTTTCGTGAAGGATAGACCTAACTTAACCGGCGAAATTGTCAGCATCGGAGATGCCTTGGATTTTCTCGATGAGCGGTCCTTGCACGACCCAGGTTTGATTTGTGAGGCAGCTTGTAAAGCGTGCTGTGATGCTCACGACTGTATTAGACCAGTTGAAGCAGCAGAAAGCGCCATTCGAGGTTTCGCCAAGAAGAGCGGGATGCTCGAAGAGCCGGAGGTCGCAATCCCTTGGACGCAGGTGAAAAACTCAGCTGGCGGACGGGTTCAGGCATAGGAGTGGGTCATTTGGTGTCTGTTTATCCTAGCAGCAATAATAGCGGCTCTCGGCTAAGTAACGACGACACTGGCTTGGAAAGAGATTAAGTACCATAGGAACCATCCTCACCAGCCGCAATCACTAAGACCGAAAAGCACCGGCAACGCGCCGGGGTTTTTGTTTCCTTTCATTCCTCGGATTAGCTGCCGCTCGAATGCTAAGTGAGTAACCCCGGATTTGACCTACCGTCGTCCGGGGTTTTATTTTCGGCGATCGGTGATAATCTGTCCATGCGTTGGTGAATATCAGACCACTTAAACGTATAACCTCGGCAAGGTCGCGCGCTGTTCTTGCCGGGGTTTGTTTCAGGAAGTGAGGACTGATGAGCCAATTACGAGAATTTATTACGTCAGATATCGGACAGATGATTATCGGCGGGGCGACGCCAATTGTGGCTGTTGGGATATTGATCCTAGTCGCTCAACACCGTCGCGTTAAGTTCTGAAAAGAGGATTATGGAGCCAGCAACTCGGCCGCTCTTTCCTCTCCGAAGAGCTGTGTCGCAATCTGCTCAAGTAGCCGTCAAAGCTCGTGATCGGAACGAAAGGTATTTGCCGTGGTGAATAGGCGCTATGTGCGCACAGGCTGCGTTGCCATGGCCTCATTCACCTGATCGGCTTGGCTTCTGTCAGTCGCCCACAAAGTGTAACGGCGGGCAATACGGTTACAGGCTGAACGTGCAGAGGAGTGTATTCCACCACTTTGCCATTTTCCCATTTACGCAGTCCCTAGTTTTCAAGAAATTCAGACCATTGACCTTCTGTTATTTCAATCGCATCAGCAGGTATTATACAATCAGGATTTTTTTCATATCCAACAATCTGCGGCGTGGCATTGGCTTCGTCTTCAGTTGGCGCAGGTACTTCACCGCAAACTGGTCCGGTCTGCTGGCTGCACATCTATGACGAGTTTTATCAATCTCGGTCGGCTTATACGGCCTTGGCAGCGACATTGCGGGAACGGTAACAGCTATCGGTCACGGCAAATATTTCATATCTCAGATCGTAATTGAAAAATTGGGCGCAAAGGAGGGCGAAGCCTTCTCGATTCAAAAACCTTCAAAGGTTTAATCGATCTCAAAGCACTATGAAAATCGCCGTTGCAGTGTGTTGCGATATGCACGTGATCTGCGTAAGGCTGTAAAAGCTAAACGTCTAATTGTAACAGCCTGTGAAGGTCTGTTGCTTTCTCTTCTTAAGCAGCCCGCACGCTATCCTGAGTGGCGCGAAGCCCTAGCGCGCGAAAGTCTGAAGGAAATTGAAGATGAAGTGGGATGAGTTCTTTATGGAGCATGCGCGCCTTGCTGCACGTAAATCCAAAGACACTACCAAAGTGGGTGCAGCTTTGATTGGGCCGGACGGTGAAGTCCGGCTCACTGCTTTTAACGGCCCGCCAAAGGGCGTAAATGACACGCCAGATCGTTTCCAGCGACCAGCTAAATATCTCTTCGCAAGCCACGCCGAAGCAAACCTTATCGCCTTTGCAGCACGTGCAGGCATCCAGACTAAAGGCTGCCTTGTGTATATCACACACGCCCCTTGTGCTAGTTGCGCCCGTACGCTCATTCAGGCAGGCATCATCGGCGTTGTCTTTGGTGACGGCACCACGTCTATGCCAACGGAAGAATTTGAAGCGGCCAAGACGATGTTAGGCGAGGCCGGAGTGGGCTATTTGGCGATAGACGCCTTGCCCTAGAACAAAGGATAGTGCTGAGCGGGTGCAGCACTATCGCCAAAAGCGCTTCATCGCAGCACCATTTCTGTTAAACAGCATAACTCTATATACACTTTTAGAGACAACAAGATCTCAAAAACTTAACGTTTTCAATGTTGTATCGTGTTGTTTCTAGACACATCCTTCGCAAGGATGGGATCAGCAGTTCGAGTCTGCGATGCGGCACCACTTTTCATTGAAAATTCATTTGGATAGGATTTAATCTCCCCTACGGATTCGTGTCTCTTGAATGCTGGTAGCCATCAGTTGAGAAGCAAAGAGAAACGCATTACGTCATCAGGTCAGTCCCGCCCGGCACTTGCTCAGACGAGGCTTTTTTTATCCTCGTGTTTGATAAACCAACAGTTGGCGGCCGCTGGTTCCTCGTGTCGGCTCGTGTGGCAAAGTTTTCCACACAAGGTGGCAGCTGGTGAGGCGGCCAAAAGGCGACGGGTGAATTGGCCATATTATTTTGTTTACTAAGCAGTTTGTTTGAGCAATATCGTCCACATGAAAACAACTTGCCTTTTTCTGGCCAGCGCTGCCTTCACTTGCCTTTACTACGAGCGGTATTGGCGTTGGCGAGACTGCATCGGTGAAGCGTCTTCAAGCTGCGTGACTGGAGACGGAAGTAATCTGACCAGTGGCGGCCAACTATGGGGTTTATTCGCAGTAGTATTTCTCTTGCTTGCATTGTGTTCGGCTTTCCGATCACGACAACATTAGGCCTAAGATCAGAAAAGGCTGGACGTTTCAGGCTATCAACATTCCTAGCCAGTGTACTGACACTTCCGTCAACTGTTGAAACAAGCACACGTTGCACCTTAGCTTCAGCGCCGCCGTTCTGATTTGTAGCCCGCCTGGGTGCTCCGAAACGTGGCGGGTATTGTTTTTGTAAAGTATCACTCTGAAGTCATATTCGGTAATGTGAGTGAAGCATGATTGAGTTTCCCCGAAGGGGGCGATTTCTCCGAAAGGATTTCGCCCGGACCGTGGTTTTACATCATATGTCCTCGCAGGTTCAAATCCTGCTATCTCACTTACTTCTATCCATCCTTCACGGCTTTCGCCGCCTCGTATTCCTTTGTGGCTTTGCCTCGAACTCAAAAAGACCTTATGCTGGACACATCGGGCCTTGGATTTGCTAGCGTCTTTCGGAACCCTGATGTGCCGCCCCGAAAGAGATAGCAAAAACGTAAAGTATTCGCGCCTTAGACCTGTCGCGTGCGGCAGGGCCAAGCAGTAAACCTAACATGTTGTGACTAATTTATAGGGCTTTTATTTTATAATGTGTGTGGTTTACTTCTTCGAAGAGAAAAGGAGATAAACATGCATTCCAGAATAATGTTAATTTTGATCGGTTTCGCCATATCTTCGGTTTCCAGCGCGAATGCAGAAACGAAGAAGCCTAAATTTGAGATGAATGCAGACCGAATGGAGCAAGTTTCAAAAACGACAACTCAGCTCAACGGCAATGCGGTAATCCGGTTGGGAGGATCAGAGATTAGAACCAACAAGGCAAGGATTGTCTTCAATACAAATAAAGTAACCGTTTATACAGATACGTTTATCGCGACTGGAAATAGATAGTTTAACTGTGAAACATTACTGAGACAAAGCGTCAACGGAGTGCGAGGGTGTTTCGCACCGCGGGCGCACCAAGCGCCGATCCTTGCATGGAGCTGACGGGGCGTGACTATCCTCTAGGAAAAGGCAGGTCACTATAGCGTCATAGAAAATGGCGGGGCGGGCTTGCTGTTACGATTACTATGGCCTGTAGTTTATAGTCGCTCGTTCAATGGTTTTCGATACGCGGATGCCCCAAAACATAACTGTTCTGCGCCGCGTTTTTCTCACGAAACGCAATGCCTCTCGTTTCAATTTGGTAAGCACGCCTACCTTCTTGCTTTTTGCAATTGACGCTACTTTCCGACCATCTTCGATACCACTGGCCAAGTATCCACTTTGTGGTGCGGATCCATTGTTCAATATTATGTCTTGAACAGCGATAGCGGGTTGCATTTGCCAAAGTGAGAAATCGTTGACGGTTGGATCGAACAGATAGTCATCGATCGGAGTTAAACCGGCCACATAGTTCATGAGCGCCTTGCGAGCAGCGCTTTTGCTAATCACATAAGCACCTGATCCCCAATGCTTGAAAGCAAGTTGGACCAGCTTCCGATCATTTATAAGACCAACGTGCTTTGTCGCAATGATTGTTGGCTCGTTGACAGTTTCCAGCTTAACTATTTCTGCCCCAGATGGAATCCAATCAACCGAGTTTATAAATGCACCCGCATCATCAGATAAATGCAGGTCATCTTCCATCACGACAGCGTAGTCATCCACGCCTGCCACTATTTTCCGAAATATGGCGATGTGGGACTCAGCACAGGCGATTTCGCCCACCGTCATCGGTTTTCCCTGTTGGCGTTGAGCTCGGTATACTTTAATGTCATTGTCAGAAAATAATTTACCATCAACCGCCGGTAGTCGTTCAAAATCAATTGATTGAGATTGCAAAATTTGCGACATCCGCGCCATACGTTCTGGGGCGCGATCAAGATTGACAATATAACACTTCATAATGATTTAACCTGTTACACCTTCGTGTCGCGCATCAAAATTTTATGCAATTGAGGTTCTATGGCCGTTCCCGTGCTTCTCTATCACCAAATAGCTGCTTTGCCTCAAAGAAATGTGCCTTACCAAGGACTATTTGTTCACCCCGATAGTTTTCGTCGGCAAATGCGATCCCTGAAATATTTAGGCTATAAAGGGCTTTCCGTTCGTGATGCTTGGCCATACTTGCGTGGAGAAAAGCAAGGCAAGGTCGTGGTGATTACGTTTGATGATGGTTTTCGGAACACATTCGAAAACGCTGCACCTGTCCTCGCGGATTGTGGATTCACCGCCACAAATTATTTCGTAGCCAATCAGATTGGCGGAAGCAATGTGTGGGATCAAAAGGAGGGGTTACCGGACACCCCCTGCATGAGCCTGTCACAAATGCGAGAATGGCACGCGCTGGGCCATGAAGTGGGCGCTCATACGCTTGACCATGTCCTGTTACCCGATACTGACGATCATGAGGCTCGCCGCCAAATCACTCAATCTAAAAGTATGTTGGAGGATATGCTTGGTTGGTCCGTACCAAGTTTTTGTTATCCGTATGGCGGGAACAATCAGCGGCATCGCGACATGGTGCGCGATGCTGGTTATGAAAGCGCTTTTACAACCGTCAGTAAGAGTGCCAAGCCTGATGATGACACATATGGAATTCCGCGGTTCTATATCAGATACCGACACTCGGTTGCCGAAGCGCTTCTACGTATTATGCTGAAGTAATTAAAATCAAGAAAGCTTATTTTATAGCTCATCGGCGGCCTTCCAAGAATCTTTGTGCTGTAACTCTGTTCGGCTAAACAGAATGCGAATCCTGCGCAAGAACTGCAAAAATTGTACGCAAGACTGCAATGCGGCCGGTATAGCCCTATCCTGCGATGCTGCTTTAACCTCATTCTTCGGATTTATTGCCAGCATTGCCAATTTTTGAAAAACTGACGCTGGCTGATTTGATTGACGCGTGGATCAATTGCAACTGGTTCGGACGATGAAATGGCAGCGCCACTCGACACCATACCACCGACATTCCTGCTTACCGTCAGCGAGCAACTCAGATTCTCAACAATCGGCAGCATCGTGCCGCCTGTTTCATAAATGACATTCGCAAGGACATGCGATCCGCTTATCCGACAGATTACGGCGCTGCGCATTATTAAAAAATGGCTCTCCTGCAACTAACCTCTGCCTGCGGAGGAAGCCCACCAAAAGGTGCCGCCCTTCCCCGGAGAACGTCTTCTTTTCCATCTGATTGACCTTAAAAGGTAGCGTTGAGAACGTCGTTACATCGCGCTCGATTTCTCTTCTTTTATAGACATTATGCGATGATCAATTAGCGCCGTCCCAAACCCGAAAACTTTCAACCCCGTGCGCTTCACCGCGTTAAACTTTTCGTTAGACGCCGTTCCTATCTAACAAGAGCTCGAGTATCATAGTGGTGCGGTGAGATAAATGCGAATCAGTCTTAGCGCAGAACCTCGGCAAGCCCGTGCTGCCGGGGTTTTTTGCCGAAACACTCACGCTAACCCGACCCGCCAGGACCACCCGCTAATAGACGCGAACTTGTATAGCGAAGTCTTATATTGCCTCATATTCAAGCAGGAGGCGCACATGACCGATTCCATCGCCCGTACAGAAAGACAGTTAGGTGCCATCATCCGTCGCGCTCGCAGGCAATCCAGCCTCACTCCAGGGGCTCTCGGTGATCTGTTCCATATGCGCCAGGGCATGATCTCTCGCCTTCAGGCAGGGGAGCAAGCTGCCAGCCGCGTACCCTGATGGCTGGGTGGTCTGCTCTAAAGCTCGAACTGGTGATCCACCCTCGGACGAAGGCAAGCGCGTCAGACATTAAGAATATATGATGGTACGGCGCAACCCACATACGCCTCTCAAATGTCTTTCAGAAGGCCCGTCTCGTCGGATTGTTGCGCCGGGTAAACTCTGGTGCAATGGACTCAACCTTCGTCCCGCGAATGGTTCGCCTGGAGCGAGACATTTCCTGTTTCGGTGTCGTCGTCGCCACCTTATGGCGCAACAAAATCACGAGAGGGCGGCCGGTGCCCTCGCGCCGCGCCTGCCTGAGAGCGGTCGTGACAGATTGCAATTAAGATACAAGACGCATTTTGCCAAATGTACCAATCACTTCGCTTTTCATGAGTGATACACCAGCGCCGGTGCTCAAATTCTTCTACCTGATTTGCTATCAAACAGATGAACACGGCTTTCATCTCCTTTGATGTGTATTTGATGTCCGAGTTCGACCTCACTGTCGCGGGGAAACTCGACAGTCAGCATTTTAGGTTGGCCAATCTCGATATAACCAAACATCTGACTGCCCAATCGTTCAACCACTGCAAGTTCACCGCTAAACCATGCTTCCTGTTCCGAACAGACGGCTAGATCTTCAGGCCGAACACCGAGCACGATACGATCCTGAACACTAAGCGGTGCTGCATTAGAATTGAGTGGTATATCTGTACCCATGCAGGAGAGCGTCAGCGTTTTTCCACCGATTTGTCCAACCTCGGCAGGAAGTGCATTCATCGTCGGACTGCCAATAAACTGTGCAACAAAAAGACTGGCGGGCTTGCGATAAATATCAAGCGGCTTGCCAATCTGTTCGACATTACCCTTGTTCATAACCACAATACGATCAGCGAGAGTCATAGCTTCAACCTGATCATGCGTAACATAAACCGTAGTCGCCTTGATCTTGCGGTGCAGTTTTGCAATTTCCAACCGCATCTCGACCCGCAAAGCTGCATCAAGATTAGACAGTGGCTCATCAAACAAAAATGCATTGGGTTCGCGGACAATTGCGCGACCCATCGCGACGCGCTGACGTTGACCACCTGAAAGTTGGGCTGGACGTCGTTCGAGAAACTCACCAATCTTTAGCGTCTCGGCGACAGCGCCAATGCGTGACTGCACATCATTGTCATTCGATCCACGCATCTTTAGCCCAAAAGCCATATTCTCCTCCACACTCATGTGCGGATAGAGCGCGTAGTCCTGAAAAACCATCGCGATGTTACGCTCTGAAGGCGACAGCTCATTGACGACAGCATCGCCAAATTTCAACTCACCGCCAGATATATCCTCCAGACCCGCGATCATTCTGAGCAAGGTTGATTTTCCGCAACCGGAAGGACCGACCAAAACGACAAACTCCCCGCTCTCGATCCGAAAGTCCAGAGCATGGATAACTTTATGGTTGCCATAGGTCTTTTGGATACGCTCCAATGCGATGGCGATCATGCATTCTCCTCCCAGAGTTTTCGCTTGACGTCAATTATCGATATTATTATCAATAATGATAATTGACGTGTTAAGCAAGAAGGCTCAGGCAGCGGCGTGGCATATTTTTCATCCAAACTCGTTCAGAGCAAACCTCCAAAGGCAGCAGCCGTATTTGAGGCGCTAAAGCGAGACATCATGCTCGGTACATTACCTGCGGGCGCCAATTTGACCGAACTGGAAATCGCAGCGCATTTTCAGTGCAGCCAGGGGCCAGTTCGTGAAGCTCTCCTTCAATTGCAGGAAGAAGGGCTCGTGCTGAGACAGGGTCATAGGGGTACTCAAGTGTCTCTATGCACACCAGATGAAGCTGTTGAAATGTTTCGTCTGCGCAACTCCATTGAATGCAACGGGATCCCTCGCGTGATGATGCGACGGACCATGAAACTAACTGATGATCTCAAGAGCATGCTCGAAGGGATGCTGCAAGCAGCCGATGACGAAGATGAATATCGTCTTGCTGCAATAGATCGCGACTTTCACAGGCGTATCTTCGACGAAGCTGACCTGCCGGCGCTGAATCCTATTTTACATCGTTGCCTTGTACATAATCATCGCTTCAAAATTTCACAAAGCCGCAGCGCACGCGACTTGCGTGGTACCGCGCTGCGTCATTGCTCAATCATTGATGCCATAGAAGCTGCTGACCTTGAGGCTGCGCAAACAGCTATGCGACATCACATTGCAACCATCGTCGATTTCGGACCCGCGGTATTCCCCGAAGAAGGTCGCAGCTGATGTCGCGCTGTATCAACCATGATTTACAAGCAGAAATGCAGGCTCTTCTCGAAAAAATTACCGTTGAGTTTGCAGGCTTACCCGATCCAACGACGCTTCTACCGGCAGCCGGGCGGGCGCTTGCAGAAAAGAACAATCAGCGCTGGAATATCAATCTTCCTGAAATGCAGAATGTGCGTTCAATGCAAATTGACGCAAACCCGAGTATTGGCTCGCAGCAAACACCACTCCTTGTTCTGGAACCGATCAACAAAAAACGCGGCATCATTCTTTTCGTTCATGGTGGCGGCTTTGCGTTTTGCAGCCCTAAAACGCATGAGCGGTGCGCACGGGTGCTTGCCGAAAAGACCAGCTTAACTGTGGTTCTACCCGATTACCGTCTAGCACCGGAAAACCCTTTTCCCGCAGGCCTAAACGATGTCATCGGCACTATGCGGGCATTGGTTGATGGACGGTTGGAAGGACTGGACGACCCCGTCTATATCGCTGGCGATTCTGCCGGCGCAAATCTTGCTCTCTCAGCGATGTTGCATGAGGCAGAAAATAGCCAATTGCTGCCAAAAGGCGCTCTGCTATTTTATGGCAACTATGCCATGGATTTTGAAACTCCGTCATATCAGGCTTTCATCAATGGCCCCGGACTGACCACCGACAGAATGAAGCGTTACTGGAACTGGTATGCGAGTGGACAGAACATCGCTTCAAATGCACTCGCCTGCCCGCTTCACGCCAGCGATGGAACACTCAAAAAAATGCCCCCGCTATATCTGACAGCAGCAGGCATTGACCCCCTGCTTTCCGATACGATTTTGCTGCACGAGCGGCTTTCAAAGATTGGTCGCAAGGACGAATTAGTTATCACAGAAGGCGTCGTACACGGCTTTCTTCAATACACGAATGAACTGACGGCAGCTGAAGCGGCGTTGGAGGACGCGGCGAAGGCATTAAGCCGAATGGCCTGAACAAGAGGCCTTCGTAAACAACTGGGAGGAGTTGACATGTTGAAATCTCTTATGCTCGGTGCAGCATTTACGGTTGCGCTCACATTTTCCGCGCAGTCTGCTGAAACGGTACGCTTCTGGTACCACTTCGACAATCCGGAAAATCCGATGTCGGAACTGGTCGCCAAATTTGAAAAAGCCAATCCGGACATTAAAATCGAAGCAGAGAACATTCCATGGAACAGCTATTACGATAATCTCTACACTTCGATCATTGGTGGCAGCGCACCAGACGCTGCGATGGTGAAGCTGTTTGCACAACCACGATTAACGGAAATGGAAGCCCTTGAACCGCTCGGCGACCGGATCAATGGCTGGGCAGGCAAAGATGACCTGCTCGATAATTTGCTGGAGCTAAACAAAGCAGCTGATGGCAACCAATATTACCTGCCAATTCAGTATGTCGTTCTGTATCTCTATTATCGTGCCGATCTTTTCAAGGAGGCAGGCCTTGAGGCCCCTAAAACCTGTGACGATTTCCGCAATGCTGCAATCAAGCTTACCGACGCACCAAAACGCTATGGCTTTGGCCTGCGCGGCGGTAAGGGTGGATGGGACCAGTGGGGCGCATTCGTTCTTTCACAAGGCGGCGAAATCAAGCCAGGCGGCTTGACAACGCCGTCAGCTGTTGCGGCCAATCAATGGGCGATCGATCTTTTCCAGAAGGACAAAGTCATTCCTCCATCAGCACCAAACGATGGGTTTCAGGAGATCATTTCAGCATTCAAAACCGGTAAGACTGCAATGACGATCCACCATATTGGCTCGTCTAAGGATCTCGTGGCAGCACTTGGCGATAAGGTATCAGCAGTTCCCGTTCCTGAATGCGGCGGCAGCCGCTGGACATCTTATGGTGATGAATCGCTTGCGATTTTCTCGTCTTCCGAAGTGAAAGATGCTGCATGGAAATGGATTTCCTTCCTCGCAGAGGGTGAAAACAACGTCTCCTTCAACAGCGCAACCGGCCAGATGACAGTCACAAAAAGCGGCTCAAAAGACTGGAAACTGCATGATCGTCGCTTTGTTGATGCGACAGTCGATTCCCTGCCCTTTGCACATGTGCTCCCACAAAATGAAGGTACATCAGAATTCGTGAATACCGCGTGGCAAACTGCCATGCAACGTGCACTTGCAGGCCAAATCACATCTGAGCAGATGATGCAGGAACTGGAAAGCCTATTCCAGAACTAAGCCTCCGACGTATGGGACCTTCATGGTGGCATCCACAAAAGCCACCATACCTCTCCTTATAGAACGTCGTCGCAAGCCAATCCATTCCTCAGTCTGGATAGATAGCCTATGTCCGCGTTACCTTCTGTCTCCCAATCACCAGCCCGCCTCCGACGCCGGAGCAAAAAACTGCTGCCTTACTGGTTGCTGAGCCCTGCTGTAATTGTCACGCTGGCTATCGTATTTTTGCCAATGATGCAGGCGGTCTGGACAAGCTTCTACGATCTGGTGTTGTTCAAACCCAAAGCAACGGCATTTGTTGGCATCGGCAACTATATCAAGTTGTTACAGGACCCCGTATTCTGGGCCGCGTTCTGGAACACGTGTATCTGGATAGGTCTGACTGTGCCACTCCAGATGGGGCTTGGGCTTATAACCGCCCTCTTGCTCAACAGGGAGTTTCCTTGGCGCGGTTTGGCCCGAGCACTGGTCATTATACCATGGGCGCTGCCGAGTGTGGTTATAGCGCTGATGTGGCGCTGGATTTACGACCCCAATACAGGCGTTCTCAACGACATATTGCTCAATCTGTCAATTGTAAGTCATGCAGTTCCGTGGCTGGCCGATCCAAACATCGCACTTTATGCAATCATCGCGACGCTGACATGGCAGGGCTTCCCATTCTTTGCAATCATGATTCTCGCGGGTTTGCAGGGCATTCCCAAAAGCCAATATGAGGCAGCTTCCATAGATGGAGCTTCGCCCTGGCGCCAGTTTGTAAATGTGACACTGCCCGGCATAGCGCCAGTTCTTGCAACAGCAGGTCTACTCCGCGTGATCTGGGTGGCGAACTCCATGGACGTGATCTTCGTGATGACGGGCGGTGGCCCCGGCTACTCAACCTACACTTTGCCACTCTATGCATTCGTGAAAGCCAGGCAAAATCTGGATTTTGGCTATGGCACAGCAATCGCTGTAACCTTTACATTGCTGCTTGGTGTTCTGGTTGTCCTCTATCTTGCCCGCACAATGCGTGAGGTCGAAAAATGAAACGTCAAAGCACCATTAAGCGCATATTGACGACCGACCTTCCGGTTGCATGCATCGTGCTCTTCGCCTTAGCCCCATTCGCATGGATGGTCTTAACTTCACTCACACCAACCGAGCAATTATCGGCCAGCGGTGTTTCAATGTCACCGTCGAGCTGGAGTCTCGCCAATTACGAGCGCCTTTTTAACAAAGCACAATTCTACAAAAACATGCTCGACAGCCTTGTTATCGCGGTCGGTACAGTGGTGCTTGGACTCGCGGTCTCCGTTACGGCGGCTTATGCGCTGTCGCGGTTTCGCTTTGTTGGGCGCAAATTGTTTATGATGCAATTTCTGCTCATCAACATGTTCCCGATTGTGCTGTTGATCCTCCCGCTTTTTATCCTCATGCGAAAATATGGCGTTTTGGATACCTATTTCGGTCTTATTCTAGCAAACTCTACGGTCGCTATTCCCTTCTCGGTCTGGATGCTGACGAGTTATGTCGCGGCCATTCCCAAAAGCCTGGACGAAGCCGCGATGATGGATGGTTGTTCGCGTCTTACCGCTCTTCGACGCGTGATCATTCCTCTGATGATGCCCGGCATCATTTCAACGGGCATCTACATCTTCATCACGGCTTGGAATGAATATCTCTATGCCCTCACCCTAGGCGGTAGAAATGTTCGTCCGGTTACCGTCGCAATCCAGACGCTAATCGGGGAATATCAGATCGAATGGGGACTTTTGGCAGCTGGTGCCGTCGTCGGTGCAATGCCGGCAACCATTCTGTTCCTTCTCGTTCAAAAGCGCCTCATAGGCGGTCTCACTCAAGGTGCGGTCAAAGGCTGACACACTGTTTCCATCAATTATTGAAGCTATCGAGGAAATATCATGAACCCCATAGGGTTGATTTCAATGCAATATGCGCGGCCTTTCACGGCCGAACATTTTCCGCTTTTCCATAAAATACGCGATCACGGATATGATTTCATTGAACTGCTAGTGCCTGAAGTGGGCGAACTTGATCTAAAGGAAACACGCAAAGCGCTTGATGATGCAGGTTTGAGCATCGTACTTGCAGCACGCGTTAATCTTGAACGGAATATTTCGTCCGCTGACCGCAAGGCCTACCAATGCGGCATTGATTATCTCAAATACACTGTCGATTGCGCGAATGCACTTGGCGCGCAGGTAGTCGGAGGTCCTTTGACCGGAAATCCACTCGTCTTTGCTGGTCGCCCACCACAACCGGTTTCAGAAGACGAACGTCTGCGCCGTAAGGATTGTTGCGTGCATGCCCTGCAAGTCGCCGGAGACTATGCTCAGGGCAGCGAGGTACTACTGGCCGTTGAACCACTCAATCGCTTTGAAAGCGACGTGTTGTGTACAACCCAACAAGCAATCGAACTGTTAGATGCAGTTGATCAGCCAGCGATAAAGCTGATGCTCGACACATTCCATATGCATATGGAAGAAAGCTCAATCCCCGAAGCGATCAAGCTCGCAGGCGATCTCGTGGTGCATTTTCAAGCCAACGAAAACCATCGCGGCTTTCCAGGCACAGGCGCCACAGATTGGGTATCGGTTTGCCGGGCTTTACACGAGATTGGCTACACTGGTCCAATTTCGCTTGAACCTTTCCGCCGTCAGGACGATCGGTTTGGTGTGCCTTTTGCGCAATGGCGCGCACCGCACGAAGACGAAGGTGATCGTTTGGCCGCCAGCACTGCGTTTATGAAAAGCCACCTCCTTCTTACGGAATATCGTCGATGACCCTAAAAATTGGTTGGATTGGTTGCGGTATCCACGCAACTCAAATGCTGCTGCCTCAGCTTGTTCGTTATGATGTCGAAATTGCCGCTCTTTGCGATATCGACCCCGAACGCCTAAAAAATGCGGGGCGGCAGTTTGGTGTGCACACACTAACAGGTGATGTTGAAACGTTGCTAAGCACACCGGGTATTGACGCCATTGGTATGGCCGTGGGCCCTGATCAGCACCTTGCCTTTGGCAAAGCGGCATTGCAACGCGGCCTTCCTGTTTTCATGGAGAAGCCTCCATCAGGATCATCAGAAGGAGCACGTGAGCTTCTGAAAGCGTCCGAAAAAGCGAAGAAGCCTCTACTGCTGGGCTTCATGAAACGTTACTCGGTCGGCAACAAAGTTGCGGCCAACATCATAAAGTCGGGTCAATTTGGCGACGTATTGGGGCTAACCGGCTACTATATGACGGCTCCCGGCTATTTCGTCGGCAATGTCGACTACACCGGCTTCTTTCTGCATCATTGCGTCCACTACATGGATCTTGTTTCCCACCTCGTCTCGCCTGTGCGAAAACTTACGGCAAAAAAAGTCGAAAAAGAACCAGGCAAGCTGCTGATTCATGCAGCAATCGATTTTGAATGTGGCGCTATTGGCACCATTGCCATGGGTACGATTCAATCGCGTGGAACACCAGTCGAGCGCATCGAATTGATGGGAGATCATCAGCGTATTGAAGTGGATAATGTCATCGATGTTCGCTGGCATCGAAATCCTGCATTCAAAATAGACGATCCGAAAGCAATGCTTTCAGAAGCGAGCGATACCCTCACTTGGAGACCCAACTTCACCGCCGCTGCTAATGAAGATCCAAAGGGCTATCATTCGTTGCTGGCTGATGTCCTTCCCGCTCTCATGGGTGCCGAGACAGCCGCACCAAACATCACAGACGGCGTTATTGCTATGGAACGACTAGAGACCATGCGGAAGGAAATTGATTTATAATGCTCATTGACTTTTATGTCAGAGCGGAAATCTCCAAGAAAAGTGAGTAAGTGTTCACGAATTGTCTTTCTCTGTAAATCTATATTCGATTTTAACTGCTATCAGATGTTCTTTCGTTGATAATAACATATTTAACACGCTCTCAATAAACAGAGATAAGTCCGGCACATATGGCAAACCTTCACTTCTGCCATATGTGCCGGATTTCTAAAATAAACAACCCATAAGGAAAATATCATATTCCGATCGCTTTATACTTATGACGAATAATAACAGCACAAATAAAAACATCGATCAGAAATTAAATATAATATAATATATTACTATTTTCTAGTAACTTATATATAGTCATACTTTTCTGAAATACTGGATTTCAGTTAGGCGCTTCCATTATTTGATTTAGCATTTTTTTCCACAGATCAACCAATTTGCGCCCGGTTGTAATTTCCGGATCAAAGCTCTGGCGCACCGCTATACCACGTAACACCGACAGAATTAGGTGAAGCTTTAAGGTATCGGTCTCATTGTCAGGCTCAAAAACCCACCAGTTTTGATATGCTTAAATCACGGATATCCACCCAACGACCCATCTCGTCCCTTAATCGTTGACCAAGCTCATTGTCTAAGCGAGCTGCCAGCATCAGTTCAATTGCGGCGATGTACCGGCTATCCGAGAAGATCGTCAACCAAAGAGCTTCGGTCAGTTCTGGCAGCGTATACTTGGTTTCATCAGCATCAGCTCCAAAGGGATCAGCGACTTCCCAGTCCTCATGAAGCTGTCGCAAAGCTGCAACCAGTAGATCATTACGCGAGGGAAAGTGATGCGTCAGCGCGCCACGCGAGACCTTTGCTTTTTGAGCAATAATGGCTGTTGAAATAAGCCCATGACCGACCTCAGCAAGCGCTTCAAGGGTTGCTTGGCAAACTCTTGACCGTGTCGTTGACGAGCGTTCAGCCTGAGTTTTCCTGCGCGACTGCGCCGAATTCTGAGCCCTGATTGATTTTACTGAGCCGTTCATTTGTTGAGATCTCTGCAGCCTCTGTTACCGCAGTCTGCGTTATACTCAGCCTACCGCTAGCAAACTGGATTTCAAAACAGAGCGGCAGTCTTAAAACCATTCTTCTTATGGCAATTATCCTACCGCTGTTTATCTCGAACGCTGTTCGCGCTGCCGGCTGGATGGTCGCTTTTGGCCAGACCGGCGTTCTGAATTTTCTGCTTATGAAAGTCGGCGTCATCTCCACGCCTCTAGCGATCATGCAGACACCAGTTGCCGTGTTCATTGGCATAACGGCCGTCAATCTTCCCTATGTAGTCCTCACGTTACAAAGTGTGTTTGAAGGTTTGGACGAAAATATAGATTACGCAGCAGCTAGCCTCGGTGCTTCACCATTGCAAAGCTTCATCCTCGTTCGTATGCCACAAATTATGCCTGGCCTTCTTGCAGCCTCGGTACTCTCCTTCATCCTGACGATGAATGCTTATGCCACGCCTGTAATTCTGGGCGGCCCATCGTTCCGCATGATGGCTCCGATGATCGTCACAGAAATACTGAATAAGGCAAACTGGCCCCTCGGAGCAGCACTTGCCTTTGTTCTGCTTTCTGTCACAGTCACGATATCGGTACTCGCAGGGCTTTTTATTCGCCGCCGCTATTAAGCGCGAAGGATAATTGGCGTAACAACCGCTGGTAAGCGGAAACAGTTCTGCAGACAATTTTTCGAAAGTTGGTCGAACAACCGACGAAAGCAAAATCAATTTCCGCGTATGCGAGCACAAGAGTAAACGTCAGAATGACCGTGGGCCGAAAGCAGTACTACCACTACTCACCATAATAGTCTGAACTGTCCTATCCTTTATTAGATGCACGTTGTCATAAGCAGTCTGTTAATCCAGCAGACTACAGCGCTGTTCTTATTTAAGAATGGCTTCCGTCCCACTGACATGGGCTTGTGAAATCGCTCCCGCCGAAAAGACGCGCGGATTACATATACGAGAAAACTGTTGGGTTTGCCCAATTGCCTTTGAAATTTAACGTCTAAGACACCGTTAAAAAGCGCGTGATTTATTGTCTTCTACGGAGATTGTGAGATTATGACTTTGCGCTGAGACGAGCAGTAACAGTCGAAGCGCAACCCCGGATTAGCCCCCGCTATCCGGGGTTTTCATTTTGCGTCGGACCCGGGCTCGGTACGGTATCGACCCTTACTTTCAAGTATATTTCTGCGATGATGATTGAGCGCGAGAAAGGTCTGCTGGGACTCCAAGCGCAAGCCCCGACTCGGAACGATTACCCGTGAGCCGGGGCTTTTCTGCTTTTTAAAACGATGCTATCTTTTTATTGCGTTGGTGAATTTCAGACCTTCCGAGCGCAGACCCCGGTTTACGGCTTCTTGCCGGCCGGGGTTTTTTTATGGTCAAATTCTACAGAATTGCGCTAAGTTTCATTAGGACCTTAGGAGGCTCATATGGCTGCAGAATCCTGAGCTTCACTAGCGATTGTAAATGCTTTTGTAGTCATCTTGTTTGCACTGATATGGCGCTGCAAAGAAGAAAAATCGCCACTGATTTCCTTACTATTACGTCTCAGACAGCCATTAATCAGCGTTTTCAGCGGCTCCGCTAGCTCAGCACGATCCCGCCATCAACATTGAGGCTTTGCCCGGTCACGAATGCTGCATCATCGGAAGCGAGGAATGCAACCGGTCCTACTACATCTTCAGGGTCACCGATCCGTCGCATGGCCGTTTTTTCCTGCCATGCCTCCCGCACCGCAATGTCATCAAGATTTACGCGACCCATATCGGTGAGAATAATGCCTGGGCAAATGCAATTCGCAGTGATGCCGAAAATTCCGACCTCTTGTGCCAATACACGTGTGAACCCCATGACAGCAGCCTTCGAGGCCGAATAATGAGCCTGCTCCGGAGCGCCATGTTTGCCGCCAATCGATGCAATATTCACGATGCGACCGTAATTCTGTTTCTTCATAAAAGGCAACACAGCTTGAACGACCAGAAATGTGCCCTTTGCGTTTACATCAAGCACACTATCCCAATGTTCTTCTTTAAGGTGTTCGACATCGCTGGCAATCAGGATACCTGCATTGTTAACGACAGCATCAACGCGGCCAAAACTTTCGACCGTCTTATGTACCATCGTCTCAACGTCAGCTTTGTTACTCACATCGGCATAGACAGTTAATGCACGGCGACCACCTGCTTCTATTTCTTTTGCAACGTCCTGCAGCGCATCCTTCTGGCGTTCAATATCGTTGATGGCTACATTAAAGCCGCGTTTGGCCATACCAACAGCAATCGCACGACCAATTCCACGGCTGGCGCCTGTAACGAGTACTGTTTTTGTCTTTTCAGTCATTTCATCCTCCAGAAACTAAAGGGCCGTATAGCCACCATCAACGGTCAACACAGTGCCGGTTACAAAACTCGCCGCATCGGATGCGAGAAACAAAACAGCATTTGCGATCTCACGGGGTTCGCCGAGCCGCCCTTGCGGGGTCATGGCCAACCAATTCGAAAACCACTCCCCGTTGCTACGGCCAGCAAGAGTGAGCTCGGTCGCCGTATAGCCAGGAGCTACCGCGTTTACGCGCACGCCCCGCTTTGCCCATTCGACCGCAAGCGATTTGGTGATGAGATTGACGCCTGCCTTAGCTGCATTGTATGCGACCTGGGGCTGTGGATAGACAACAATCTCACCACACATCGATGAAATATTGACGATCGCACCACGGCCAGCTGAAGCCATGCGCTTTCCGAAAGCCTGCGCACAGAAGAATACTCCATTCAAATTGACATCGATAACCGCCCGCCAGTCAGCTTCCTTAGTTTCGGCAACTGGCGCATTTCTGACGATCCCAGCATTGTTGACCAATATATGCGGGCAACCATGTTGGCGGAAAATAGCTTCTGCGGCGCGTTCGACTGCCTCGCTGTCCGTTACGTCAAAAATATAAAGACTTGCCGAGGAAGCTCTTAGTGCGTTCAGCTCCGCAACAGCCACCTGACCTGACGCTTCATCACGATCCGTAATGATAACAGTTGCTCCCGCTTCAACGAACAACTGCGCAATCGCTCGGCCGATTCCCTTGGCGCCACCGGTAATAACTGCATACTTCTCTGTAAGTTCAAAATCCTTGAGCAATAGTCTCTCCCAAATTGATTTCAGACAGCGCGAACAGATTTTAGCGCTGGATACAAAGCACGATACTGCTGGTAAATCTCATCATACATTGCTGCCTCGCGGGCGCGGGGTTCTATGCGCGTTCCCGGCTTTACCATCGCAGCGATGCCGTCATCGATGGTGGCGAAATATCCAGCACCATGGGCCGCCAGAACCGCAGCCCCCACCGAAGGGGCGTCGCGTGACTGCGGCACACAAACGGGCAAGCCAGCCGTATCAGCATGTATCTGCAACCAGAGCGGAGAGGCACTAGCCCCACCGCCAACGGTGATTTCCTGTCCGCGATAACCCGCATCCGCCATGGCATCGAGAATAGCGCGGGTACCGAAACTGATCCCTTCCATGATCGCCCGAAAAATATGATGCGGCTCATGAGCAAGTGTGAGACCGACGATTGCTCCACGCGACAGAGCATCAGTATAAGGCGTCCGATTTCCCTGAAAATGGTCTTGCACCAGAAGTCCGTCAGCGCCAGGTTCAAGAGCTGCAGCCTTGCGGTTCAATTCTTCCATATCCATCGTGCCGTTCATCATACGGCCCAGCCATGCGATAATTGATCCGGTGGATGTTTGACCACCTTCGATCACGTAGCGTCCCGGATAGAGCATATCCGGATAACTGCCCCAAATCCCAGGGGCATGGAGTGGTTTGTCCGAAACACCAAACTGCAGATGTGATGATCCGGTTATCAGAGCAAGCTGACCGGGTTGCGCGACGCCAAGACCGATCATACCAATCAGCGCATCAGCTCCGCCCTGAACCAGTTTCACCTTCTTGCTGAGACCAAGTTCGGAGGCAGCCGATGCACAAAGCGTACCGACGACATCGCCTGGCGCAACCACCCGCGATGGCCATTTATGCAACAAGGATTCAAGTCCCAGTTTTTGCAGCATTGTTGTCGGGAAGCCACCACGATCTGTTGAGTAGTGCCAGCGCAGAGAGGTATTGTTAAGACTCGCAGCCTTTTCGCCGGTCAGGCGCAAAGTCATAAAATCCTGATACTCGCAAATCGTTTCGGCCTTCGCGAAAATCTCTGGCTCATTGCGGGCAATCCAGAGTGCCTTTGGGATCATCCACTCCGCCGAGACGGGCCCTTGGCCACCGCCATTGGCTTTGAGCGCTTCATCGTTTGTGGCCAATATCTCTGCCGCTTCTGAAGTCGCGCGAACGTCCATCCAGATAATCGATGGACGCAGAGGCTTGCCGTTAGCGTCGAGAGCAACAACCGTGCAGCTTGTTGTGGCAAGCGTTATCGCTTCGATCGCAGACGGGTCAACCGCGGATTCTGATATCGCTTTGCACGCGGCCTGAACGAAGGAACTCCACCAGTCTTCCGGATTTTGTTCCGCTCTTGCACCGCTGTAAAACTTAGTTTCATATGGGACCGCAACACTGGCAAGGCACACGCCCGACAGATCGTAAACCCGTGCGCGGATGCTTTCTGTGCCGCCGTCAGCAGTGAGAAAATAAGCCATCCAATTCCTCCCGAGCAGATGCAAAGGCGCCTCCAACCTATGCAATGCCCTAAACTCAACTTAAATTGCGAAATGCCTCGAGTGCTTTGCCCGCATACATCACTGCTGGCCCGCCGCCCATTTCGACGGCCACTTCCAATGCTTCGATCAGTTCCACTTCTGTAGCGCCATGGCGGATTGCAGCATCGACATGATATAGAATGCAGTCCTCGCACCCTTTAACGACAGCTATACTCACAGCGATCAACTCGCGTTGAGCAGAGGAAAAGCTACCAGCAGCAGTCGCTGTCTTGCTAACCTTGGCGAAGCCTGACATGAGCTCTGGTGCTGCCTTGGCAAATGCTCCGAGCCGCGATTGAGCTTCTTTCAGTTTTGCCTTTAAATCAGTCATTGGAGCCTCCCTTGTGGCTTAAGATGAGATCCAGAACGCCCTTCGTTTGATCCCATTGCGGCATGTGACCGGATTGAGCAAAGAAGTGGACGCTGACTGACGGCGGCAGCGAAGTCACCTGCTGCCATGGGATGATGCGGTCGTGAAGACCAACCAGAACTCTCACGGGCATTGATCGCGAAAGCTTATCCAGTGACGCTATGATATCGATGCGCTGGCCTGATGATCCAATGATCGTGTCAGCAAGCGCCTTAAGACGGCCTTTGCTCATTGTGCTCGCAATATCCGCGGCAAGTTCTGACGAAAGCTCAACCGGTTTGGCCGAAACGCGCCTGAGCAAATGCACCACTTCACCAGCTGTTGTGGCATTCGCCATGCCAGAGATGAAACTTGCATCGATTTCTGAACCCAGACCAGCTGGCGCAATGAGCGTCAGCCCCGAAACGATTTCAGCATCAGTCTGTGCAAATTTTATTGCAGCAATAGCGCCAAGGGAATGAGCGACCACATGAACTTTCTTGGCGGACAACGCATCGAGAAACTCAGAAAGAAAATCGCTTAGCTGATCAATTTGCCCCGCTTCAATTGTTGTCAGACCATGTGCAGGAAGATCGGGAACAATGACGCGGAAATTTGCCCGGCGCAAACCTGAAGCGATGCCATTCCATGTGGTTTGATCACCCGAAAACCCATGCAGAAGCAGAAAGGTCGGCGAATCCTTGGAGCCCTGATCGCTATAGGCGACGCGCCCCCGTCCGAATTCGATAAATTGCACGTCGCCTTTTAACACAGCATTGCCCGAGGCAGCCAGTACGTCCTCTTTCTCAACTCGGCCCCTGCGACCGCTTCCTGAGAGAAGCTGGATATCGATGCCTTTTTCACGCGCTATCCTGCGAGCGAGCGGTGTCGCACGCACACGCTGATCACTTCCTGCCGGTCTTGCAACGGCTGCATTGGAAACAATTGGCGCAGCTGGAGCTGCAAGGGTTTGAACTGCAGAGACATCCGGCTTCAAGATGACAGAGCCAGCCGCGACCTCGATACGAGCGATAGCGTCGCCGACGACGACCATATCGCCTTCCTGACGCAGAATTTCTATGAGCTTGCCACCGACCAGCGCAGGAAATTCGGCAACCGTTTTGTCTGTCTCAATTTCCAGCACAGCCTCGCCGCGTTCGAAGCTATCGCCTGCGTCCTTCAGCCAACGGACAATGCGCCCCTCTTCCATCGTTTCACCGAGACGCGGCATATCGAGCTCGGTTACGACAAAATCGCCAGCAAATTCCTCCGAAACAGTCGCGCTTTGACCGCCTTCATCTGTCCAGTCAGGGCCCTCTCCTGTGTCGATACGCGCCAGCGGTGCTCCCACTACCACATGGTCTCCAATAGATCCGATCCACTCATGAAGTGTACCATCACCAAGGGCTGGAAACTCCGCAACGGTTTTGTCTGTTTCAATCTCGATTATGGAATCGCCACGTTTGAAACTGTCGCCGGGGTTTACAAGAAAGCCGACAATTTTGCCCTCTTCCATCGTTTCGCCCAGGCGTGGCATTTTGAGAATACGTTCTGTCATGACAACATTCTCTCTGCGACTGAACGGATCAGGTCTGCTGTCGGCACGCTTCCAGCTTCCAGATCCTGCGAAACTGAAATTGGAATGTCTTCACCTGCCACACGCACGACAGGCTGTTCGAGATAATCAAAGCACTCTTCCGTGATCCGGGCAGAAAGCTCTGCTGCAACACCCGCAGTCATCACGCCCTCGGATACAACCATAGCTTTACCGACACGCTCGACGTGTTCGCGCACGGTGTCAAAATCGAGCGGATTGAGCGTACGAAGATCGATAACTGTGACCTCAATTCCCTTGGACGCAAGTTTTTCAGCTGCATCCATCGCGTAGTGCAACTGGCGAGAATAAGTGATGATCACCAGATCCTTACCGGTACGCCGCACTGCTGCCTTGCCCCATTCCAGCGGCTCAGCATCAAGGTTAACCTCTTCCTTGCGGGTATAAAGCGCCTTGTGTTCAATGAAGACCACCGGGTCAGGTTTCGTGAGGCTCTGGCGCAGCAGATGATAGGCGTCCTGTACAGTCGCAGGCATCGCAAGTCGCAAGCCCGGCGTGTGCATGATCCATGCTTCGAGACTTTGCGAATGCTGCGCACCTGCCGAACGCCCGGTACCACCTTGCGTGCGGAGAACCATCGGCACGCCGATCTGGCCGCCAAACATATAACGGATTTTGGCAGCCTGATTGGCAAGCTGATCCATCGTCATACCAAGGAAGTCAATATACATAAGTTCCGCAACAGGGCGCAATCCGGTCATTGCGGCACCCACAGCCGCGCCAATGATTGCTGGCTCAGAAATTGGGGTATCGATAAGCCGGTCAGCGCCATATTTACCTATCAGGTCTTTGGTAACTCCATAGGCACCGCCATAACGGCCCACCTCTTCGCCGATCACAACGATGGTGTTGTCTTCAGCCATGGCATCATCCAGCGCCTTACGCAGCGCATCGCGGTAAGTCATGGCAACCATTATGCTTCATCCCTGGAAAGTACGCGATCAATACGGGTGTGGACGGGTTCTGGCTCTGGTTCGCCAACCGCATAGACATCTCTGAACATGGAAGTGAGTGGGGGCGCTTTGGATGCCACGGAGAAATCAATCGTCGCATCCATTTCCGCCGTGATGCCGCTATCCATCGCGTCGAGTTCGGCTTCTGGTGCCAAGCCTTCGTAAATCAGCCGATCCCGTGTGAACTTTACCGGGTCTTTCTTCCGACCTTCGGTCTCTTCCGCTTCCGCGCGATATGGGCTCTTGTCCATGCGCGCATGACCAAAGAAACGGTAGCAGGTCACTGACAGGAAACCTGGTTTGCCAAGGCGCGCATCATCAATCAGGCCTTGTGCAACGCTTTTTACTTCCTCAACATCAATGCCATCAGCGACAGCGCCGTTTAGACCAAACGCGTGCGCGCGCTGTTCAAACGCAGTATTGGCGGTCGCCTGATCAACACGCGTACCCATGCCATATTGATTGTTGATGCAGACAAACACAACCGGCAGATGCCAAAGCGCTGCCATATTCATGCTCTCGTAGAGGATACCCTGCTGCATCGCTCCATCGCCAAAAAAGGCGATCGAAACAGAGTTTTTCTTGAGGTATTTGCTGGATAGGCCCGCACCAACCACCGATGGAATACCGCCCCCAACAATCGCATTAGCACCAAGATGGCCAAGCGCCATGTCGGCGATATGCATGGAACCGCCCTTACCATGGCAATAACCAGTTTCCTTCCCACCGATTTCGGCCATCATCTGCTTGGGATCAGCACCGCGGGCAAGAAAAATACCATGACCACGATGATGGGTCGTGAAAGTGTCCTGTGGCTGCATTGCAGCACATACACCGGCAGCGGCCGCCTCTTCACCAATGGAAAGGTGAAGCATCGAACCTGCCGTCTGGCCACGTACGAACAATTCACCAACACGCTCTTCAAAGGTGCGGATTCGCCGCATCGTCCGGTATAGTTCAAGAAGATTAGAGTTACTCGGATTTTGCACGCGCGCCTCCGACAGACTTGTCTGTTTTAAGTTTTTCATGATGTTTGGTTCAATGCCTAACTAACGCAGTTCTTCAAAGGAGCTTCAGTTTGGTGGTTCGCGAAACAACGGCAACCGCCACGAGAATGATAAGGCCCTTCACGATGCTCTGGATGTATGTGTCCATGCCAATCAGATTAAGGCCGTTATTGATGACGCCTATGAAAAGAGCGCCGAAGAAAGTACCAGCAATTGTTGCAGTACCAGGACGGAACATAGTCATCCCGATAAAAACCGTGGCGAGGCCATCAAGCAAATAACGTTCTCCAGCATTTGGCTGACCGGAACCTAAACGTGCTGCAAGAAGTGCACCTGCGACGGCTGCAAAAATCGAGCATACCACAAGAGCAGCAGCACGATAAAAGCGGCCATTCACGCCAGAAAGCTCCGCGGCTTTGAGGTTTCCCCCCACCGCATAGATGTAACGACCGAAAACGGTTCGCTCCATCAGGAACCAGGCCACGAAGACAACGATCACCATGGCGTAGGCAAGCACGGGAATGCCAAAAAGCTGGCCCTGGCCAAGCCAGAGATAGCCGGCGGGAAGACCGCCATAGATTGCTCGCCCACCTGTCATAAGAAAATTGATACCGTATAGAATGGAGCCTATAGCAAGCGTGGCGATCAGTGACGGAACCCCCACTAGCGTCACCAGTGCTGCGTTGACCGAACCCACCACCAGGCCGGCGCACAGACCGGCAAGCAAAGCCACTGGCAAAGGAAATCCGGCAACTAGCATCAGTGGCACCAGAATGCCCGCCATACCAACCATATAGCCAACCGAGAGGTCCATTTCTCTCGCTGCAAAGCCAAATGTCAGACCTGCGCCAACGATGGTAAGCATCGAAATCTGCTGGATGATATTGAGCAGATTATTTGCCGTAAGGAAGCGGTCAACAGTCAAGGAAAAGCCTGCAAACAACAGGAAAAGCACGAAAAGCGTACTATATTTCAACAACCACTCGCCTTTGAGCTTTTTACCAAAGCTCTGGGCATGGCGTGATGATTGCGGTGAGACCGCTGAAGATCGGGCATTCATTGGGTAGCTCCTGCCATCGCGGCAATAAATTTCGCTTCTGAGAATGCGCTACGCTCAATCTGTGGACCAGGCTTGCCATTCACGAATGGGATGACGCGGTCTGCCACGTCGGCTATTTCCAGAAGGTCGGAAGAGGTTACGAGAACGGCTATGCCTTTATTGGCAAGTCTCCGCATCTGGGCATGAATCTCTCGCTTGGCACCGATATCCACGCCCTCTGTCGGTTCAATTAAAATCATCAACCGGTAATGATCGTCAGCGCCATAAAGCCACTTGCCAATCGAGACCTTTTGTTTGTTGCCTCCGCTTAGGTCTTTTACAAACTGGCTGCGTGAATGTGCCTTGACGTTCATCAACTGCATCGTCCGGTCAGCTTCGTGGGCTTCACGGCGCATGGACAATATACCTGTGCTGCCCAAAGTCGCGTAGGATGGGTGGACCATTGCAAGGTTTTCGCGCACATCCCAATCGCCGATCAGTGCGTTCTCCATGCGGTGGTCAGGCACAAGTGCCACACCCTTCTTTTGCATCGTCCGCGCATCAATTCTGGCGATGGACACACCATCAAGACGGCAGGTTCCGGCGGTCTTCCCACTTGCCGCGTAAAGCGAGCGTGCAAAACCAAAATGCCCTGCCCCCGTCAAACCAATAAGCCCGACAATCTCGCCCGAACGGATGACGAAATTATCAACGCTCACCCCACCTGCCTGCCAGTCACTGACTTCCATGACCACCGGGCCAAGATTGCGTGTTTGACTGGTATCCTGCTCTGTAGGACCCTTACCGCCCGTGCGCTGAAGCATAAGATCTATGAGCTGCGCTTCGCTTGAATTTTCTGCATCGAGCGTTGCGATATGTCGACCATCACGGAGCACAGTTATTCGGTCACTCAGCGCTTTGATCTCGGAGAGAAAATGGCTGATCAGTACAATGCCAACGCCTTGGTGCGGCAGAGTTTTGATAATCTGCCAAAGACTTTCTTTTTCCCGAGCAGGCAGTGTTGCCGTTGGTTCATCAAGAATAAGTAATCGGACGTTTCCGCGAAGAGCCCGAACAATTTCGATAATTTTCTGATCTGCCATCGGAAGCATATCGACCTGCTGATCAAGATCGATAGACACCTGCGGAAACCAGCGCTTAAGCAACGCGTCAGCACGCACTATAAGCTTTCGTTTGTCGATCACGCCAAGTATCATTCTTGGCTCGTCGCCCAGAAGGATATTTTGCGCCCCAGTCAATCCGGGAACGAGGCTGCCTTCTTGCGACACATGCGCAATTCCTTTGCGAAGCGCATCACCAGCACTTGCCAGCTTAACCTCAGTGCCATCAATAGTAATGTTACCAGAAGTCGGGCTTTTACTACCGCCAAGAATGCTGACAAGAGTTGTCTTTCCCGCACCATTTTCCCCGATCAGCCCATGAACCTCATTGAAGCGGAACTCTGTGCTGACCTGATCTAGTGCCAGCGTTCCGGGATAGGACATGACGATCTGCGAAAGGCTCACAGCCATCGAAGAACTCCTGCTAATAAAAGTCTCACGTTAAAAATGGCCGGAACACAGAACGGTCTCGTTCCGGCCAGTTGCAGGCTTGGGGGCTATTTCTTCGGGAGGAATTCCTTGCAGTTTTGCTTAGTAACGAGGGGTGCATCAAGGTAGACAGTCTTGGAAGGAATGACCTTTGCGGCATCTTCCTTCTTCACGACGATGCTTTCTATCCATTCACCGGTCTGCGCGCCCATCTTTTCGAAAGGCTGAGAAACGGTCGCAATCATAAGGCTATCCGGCTTGCAGACTTCCTCGATTGCCTGTGGATGGCCATCAATACCGATCACTTTGACATTCTTCAGACCCGCCGCATTCAGAGAATTGATTGCCGCTTGAGCTGGTTCATCCCAAGGGGCCCAAACTGCATTTATCTCTTCGCCAAAACGCGATGCATAATCCTGCATAGAACTGGTGGTGTCTTCAAAGAACGCGGTGTAGTCGATGTTGTGCTCCGCGAGAACTTTCACTTCCGGATATTCTTTTAAGACCGTAGCCATGACATCGCCACGCTTACGCGTGCCGTGATGTTCCGCCATACGCAAGAAGATGAGATTTCCCTTTCCGCCCATTTCATTAAGCAGATAAGGCGACACACTCGCGGACATTGCCCAATTGTTGGTGGTGACATCAACCAGAACGCCATCAACCTGTCCGCTGTCTATCGCAAAGACCGGAATTTTCGCGGCAACAGCTGAATCGATAGCAGCACGCGATGCGCGCAAGTCAGACATACTTACAATGATAGCGTCGACACCGCGAGACGCCGCATCCTGAATGTTGGAAGCAGTCCGTTCACCCGAACCACCGCTATCCAGCACACTGATATTCCAATCTTTGTTGGTTTCTTTTAGCCAGGCATCAAAACCCGACTTGGCGCGTTGCTCGGACTGCGCAGCTGCATTGGAATGCACCCAGGCAACATTTGTCGCCGACGCGCAAGCGGTGCCCATCAGCACGGCCATAGATGCAACAGCAACAGTTCTCTTGATAAATCCGGATCCCATTTATTCCTCCCCGAAGCGGCGTGGTTGTATCCACTGCGCAGCTTCAACTTGTTGAACTTGGCACATGACTGAACAAAAGCCGTGCCCCGCACTGACCTGCTACTTCCTCCAGAACTGTCGCAATACGCGCCATCGGTCTCTGCTCCTCCAGAGAAAGATGTTTTCATCCCGCAAAAGCTTCAGCTCCGTATTCCAATTGACCCGTTCGCCCTTTCGCGCTCTTGTCCGCCAGAATGATTGATATTAAGCGTCGGCAAATTACAAATGTCAAACGGAAATACATTTGTAACTTTCGAATGGCTATTGAAGTGAGGGACCAATGAGTGAATCTGAAGACAGCCTGATGGTACGCGTGGCATGGCTCTATTACGTCGGCGGATTCAACCAGGAGGCGACCGCCTTAAGACTTGGTTTAACGCGTGCGCGCGTCAATAAAATCCTCGGAGAGGCGAGAGAAAGTGGTCTCGTCAGCATATCGATAGACCATCAAAACGCTGGAACTTTGCCTCTGGAAAACGAGCTTATGCGGCGATATGAACTCGATTTTTGTATTTCGACCCCGCCATTTGGCTTTGACACAGACGAAGATACGGCATCTGAAATCCGCAAGCAGGTATCTTTTCGGGCCGTTGGAGTTGCGGCCGCGACCTACCTCAAAGACTTTCTTGCAGACAATCAGGAAGCGACCATTGGAACTGGTTGGGGGCGAACCATTGAGCAGATGACTTTACAACTTGCAGGCGTGAGATCGCCACAAGCGCGTTTCATTTCGGTCATGGGATCTTTGACAGCAAACTCTGCTTACAACCCGTTCGAAGTTGTGCATATGCTTGCACGACGCACTGGCGGCCAGGGCTTTTTTCTACCGGTGCCGTTTATCGCCGATTCTGCTGAGGACCGAAAAGTTTTGATTTCTCAGCGCTCTGTTGCCCATGCCATGGAAATAGCACGAACGGCTTCTGTGTGTTTTATCAGCGCTGGCGAGTTGACCGAAGATTCACTGTTGCGTCGCCAGAACATGTTAACCAGAGCAGAACTCGAAAGCCTTAGGGCCGCCGGCGCAATCGGTGATACAAACGGCATCTTCTTCGATAAGGACGGACATCAAATTGACCACGAAATGAACCGACGTACGATTGCCCTCGGTTTTTCTGAGCTGCAGAAAATTCAAGTCGTCCTACTCATTGCAGGTCAAGAAAAGGTCGTGGCAGCTAAAGCACTTCTTAAAAGCGGCATCGTCAACGGTCTTATAATCGATGGTGATGCAGCAGAAGCACTCAAGAATATTTCGTAAGAAATGCACAATCAGTGCTGGAAAGAGTATGCTTTTCTTTTCCGCCAATCCTGCTCATCGATTTTGATATCAGCATATGGCAGAATAATTTTCGTCATATGCTCACCGTCGGTCGCCCTTGCCCCTCCAACACGATTAAAAGCTAATTTGGCAACTCCTGTATATTTCTTGTTGCCAGCTCTCTTGCAGCACCGCTTCCGGCCAGTCCGTGAAGTAATCAGGGTTTTCTTGCGTGAGGCAAACAGCAGGTGGCCTTAAAATGTTGAAATCTTACCCGGCGGCTCAAGGCGGCCGAGTTTGAGCAGTCGTCCGCGGTCTTTTCCACAGCGGTGACGCAGAACCGTCCTAAATCACTGCCCTCCTCCCGAGGTTCATCGTTGCAATCGTTCAAGCTCATTAAGCGGCTTCACCTGGTCAATTCGCTAAAAAATTGTGATAAACTGACCTCTTGAAGGGGCAAATTTTCTGCCTAAATCAAAGCGGTCATTCCGACATTACGCGTTCGATCAAATGGAGGTTTCGATGAGCGACCGTTTGTTTGACAGTCCTGTTTTTGTAAAGGACGGCCCATATCTCGTACGCGAGATTGCCAGCATCGGCGATGCGTTGGATTTTCTCTATGAGTGGCCCGAGCACGACCGGGATTTCATTTATGAGACAGCTTGGAAAGCCTGCTGCGATAGCCACGACGGTATTAAACCGGTCGACGTCGCGCAGATTGCCATTCGAGGCTTCGCTAAGAAGCGTGGGATACTCGAAGAGCCGGAAGCCGCCTTGCCCTGGATGAAGGGTAATAATTCAGGTGGCGGGCGAGTTGAGGCATAGGAGCAGGCTATGCTTTGGTTTCTATTCATCGAAGGAGCAATAATAGCGGCTCTGGCCTATGTAGTAACGACACTGGCTTGGAAGAAGATCAAACATCATAGGAACAACTCAACTCGGATGTAGTGCTTGAAGCGAGAAGCCCCGGCAATGTACCGGTGAGTTCACTTGTCTTTTACGGAGACTGTGAGAGAATGCTCGTGCGTTAAAACAAGCAGTAACAGTTTAGACGTGGCCCCGGCATGATCCATCTCGCCGGGGCTTTTCTTGTCCGAATGAAAAGCCACCTTAATGGTGAGCGGGAACTGCGACATTGCAGGTTCATCTCGACGTGACGCGCGACCGACTTCGGGCGGCGATGTCCATTTTGTGCAGATCTATCGTCAAAACTATCAAGCTGAAATTCGGCCCAATCATCGAAAATCGTTAGGGCGACCCGGCTCAGTAAGAAGGAGGATAAGGCTTGACCTGTTCACCATACACTTTATGCCTCCGGCGACAAACGAGTTCGCACAGCAAGGCCGTTACCATGTCAACGACAGATTTTTGAAAATGACACCGAAGAAGTAGAAGTTCTCAAAATGCGATTGAAGGAGCGTCACATAAAGCCGTCCCGAATACTGAGCCAATTGCAATCTGAATATTCACTTTACCATTTGCTCCGGTGTCGATGCGCCTGCTATTGGAGAAACTTGCGGGCGCTGCTGCGGTTTGTCAGAATCACTCCTACCGATCAAAAGACAGTTGGGCATACTGTTGAACATCGTATGGCCAAAAGCCGGCTCATTCGATCAGCCCCCCAAATGGCACCTTATGACACCTCATGGCTTCAGATGGCACATCTTACCAACATATACCGATCGAGCTTAGCGGTTAGTCATGCATAATTGACGCTACAATGACTATTCTTCACCAATCTTCTTCACAGCAAAGGGTGTCCGTGTCATATCTTGCCGACTCCGCGTGGCCATCTAGTCGTGTCCTCCGGCTTCTGATTATTTGAAATACCTAAAGGATCTTGATGCAGAAAATCTGGTTGGCGAAGTTGAAACATCATGCCGCGACGTTTCAACTCGCTTCTGAAAAAGTTTCCAGCATTACAGAGCAACTTGACTTTGATGAACATCGGGCAAAAATGGTTTTAAAGATCGTTCGTGACGGTCAAGCCGGCTTCAATGCATTCTCTGCGGAAATAAGGGAAGCGAACCTCACTTCCTCATATTATGCAGCTGCAGCCGAAGTCGATCAGGCTTGGACGAACCTTGTCCAACTCTTGTTAGTGAGGCTTCTTGAGTACCAGACAATCGGCGCACAAGATGATCAAGTACCAAGATGACGCTTTGATGCGTGCTAAAAAACGACACCACAGAGCGTCCAACACCTCTGGCACGCAGACCGTCTTACTCTGATCAAATTGCGGCATCTTTGTTTCCCTATAATTCCATGCAGAGATACGCTGAATGCTGTTGCGAGGGGGTGTAGGGGCCAACGGTCGAGATCCGTTAAGGATGCAGTCCCTCCAAAGGAGCCTTCATAACCTTCCATTCCTGAGCAGCCTCCAATTCGTGTCAACACCCCAGGCAGCCTTCCATGTCGCAAGGACGCTTCGAGGCTTTCTGCCTTCTGCATTTCGGAGTTTTCTTTGCCACAAACTCGGTGTAGCCTTGATGGGCGCGGGCCAATCGCGTTCCGCGGATGGTGAACTGCGTAACCCCGGTGGATTTTGCGGTCGCCGGGGTTTTTTCTCACTGCATTTTTGGTTTTAGTGAAACTCAACACCAAATTGGCAAACTCAACAGTATCATGAAAAGCTTAAACCAGTTCATTCGTCAGATTGTTGGCCGACCCTATAAAGAACGGGTCGTCTATTCGTGCATGTTCGGATTTTCGGAGGCTTTCAAGGACCGCAACTATCCTGAAGACGCTGACACAGATTATATATGTTTCACTGACGATAGGAACCTGGAGTCGGAAACCTGGCGCTTCGTAGTCGTCGACACGACGCTATACGGGCCGCAGAAGACATCAAAGCTCGTCAAGCTTTGCCCGCACCTGTTTTTGTCAGACTATAAAACGAGCCTTTATGTAGACAATACGGTTCGAATAAATTCGCCACTCAATAAAATATTTTTTCACTTATCCTCGATCGTACCTTTTGTAACATACAGACACGACCTATGGGATTGCGCTTACACGGAGTCCGACGCGGTCATCGAAGCGAAATACGCTGATCCCCGAATTCTTAAATTGCAGATTGAAAATTACGAACGAGACGGTCTTCCGAGACATGCCGGACTTTATCACAGTGCAATTCTTTTGAGAAACCATAACCATCGCGGTGTAAAAAAATTCGGTGACTTATGGTTTCGCGAAATCCAGAAATACTCTTACAGAGATCAAGTTGCATTAAGTTATCTCGCATGGAAATATTCGTTTAAACTTCACGTCTTTGACGGCTATTCAACTGATGACAACTTGGTATTTTGGCCCGAAGACGTCGGTCCTCGACTACCACGCGGCTTTGTGGATGACGAATACTTGCACCTCAATCCAGACCTTGATCTGAATGGAATGACGCCGAGGGAACATTTCCTTAAAATCGGATCGCAAGTCGGGCTGGCTTGGAGACAGTAAAGGTATTTATAAACATGCAGTCGCGATCGGCGTGTGCTTTTCGTAAAATACGCGGGCTATCATCTTTCCCAGTAGTCATGCCAGCTATCATTTTTTAGTTTAGGCCGGTGTCATTCACTTGCCCGCATCAAATGCTCAATCGTATCCCGTGCTTCCGTCCCATTGATTTCGGATATCTTGGGTGAATGCCATTTCTTCCAATCACTTGTCGCCGCGATAACGGTTCCCGAAACTGCCTTCATGACGCTGTCGATTTACTTTCCTCAACGCTCTCAATCAAACGGGGGCAAGCCAAAGAAGAACCCTGCCGGAGCAGGACTTTAAATCTTGACCCGTCCCCACTTTCGTAATGTCGAGTTCGACTATCGATAAATGTCGAAATTGTCTTCCAGTGCAGGGCTATTGCGGCTGCGCGCATAAGAATGCCCGGCATAGGTTGCGGCTGCAATGATACCCGGAGAAAAGCAATCACCAATGCGCTCAACTGTTACCAAGCCATGATCAGCCCATTGATCCTTCATGGCGATGAGATCACGCCATAGCGCGTCACTCGGTATGCGTGATGTGACAGGTACCAGTGTTGCGCAGTCTATTGTGCGTCTTTTGCCAGAATAGCTACAGGCGATCTCAACAGTATCATTCGTGCGCCCAGCGAGCTCATGCAACGGAACAATCTCTATACCCTTTTCGATCAAGCGACGCTGCACGCGGCTTTGTTCAAGCGTATGTTCCGTCCACGGAGCAACAATTGGAGTTGGCGTGACGAAGGTTACAGCTCGCCCTGAGGATGCGATAAGTTCGGCCAGAACGCTTGCCATGTAATAGCGATCATCATCAAATATCACAACCGGGCCATCGTTGCTGATCACACTCGCTCCCTTTTCGAGCAGTGCATTGACACTGATCGTAACACCTTCACCAAGATAGACGAGTGGGTCCCGATGAACACGCCCGACCCCATCATCACGCCAATACGCGCCCGTAGCGATCGCCACATGCGGAATACCGTAAGACAAGATATCCTCTGCACTCAATCGGCTATCAAGATAAAGCTCAGCGTTGCTTGCCTGCTGCAGCTGGCCAAGGCGCCAATCGCGCACACGCCCCCAGGCTGCAAGGCCAGGTAGCCGGCATTCCCTGGCAACACGCCCCCCCCATTCCAATGCCGCATCAGCCAACATGACATCGGCACCGCGCTGTGCCATGGCACGCGCCGCTTCAAGCCCGGTTGGCCCTCCCCCGACGATGAGCACCGAGTGCTGTGGTTCAAGAGCAGGAATGACCTCAGGATGCCAGCCTTTGCGCCATTCTTCGCCAATTGTGGGATTCTGCGTGCAGCGCATGGGAGCGACCGTGTTGTCACTCGCAGTGCAGATATTGCAGCCAATGCATTCCCGAATGTCGTCAATACGGCCATCGCGGATTTTGGCGGGCAGGAAAGGATCGGCTATGGACGGGCGAGCCGCGCCGATCATATCGAAAACGCCTTTCCTGATTGCCCGTACCATGGCATCGGGTGAAGTATAGCGTCCAACACCGACAACAGGTTTTGAGGTTAAAGTCTTCACAAACGAGACGTAGTCTTCCTGAAACCCCTCCTGCGAAAAGCGCGAAGTCTGGCTGTCATTTGACCAGCTGGAGAGATTTACATCCCAGAGATCTGGTTCGTCGGCGAGAGCCGCAACTACGTCCCTCCCTTCACCATCGAACGTTAATCCATTTGTTCCCAGAAATTCCTCGACCGCGAAACGCACAGCAATTGCGCATCTATCACCAACTGCATCGCGGGTGTCTGCAATGACTTCTCGGAAAAGGCGAAGACGATTTTCAAAGCTGCCGCCATATTCATCTGTACGTTTGTTGTAGCGTTTAAGTAAAAAATGCTGCAGTAGCGTCATATCATGTCCGGCATAGACATAGACTATATCAAAGCCCGCGCGTTTAGCGCGCAATGCTGCATCGCGATGCCATTTTCGAAACTGCGCAATATCAGATTTGTCCATAGCGCGTGCCTGAACCGGATCTTCCACATCGACCATAATGTCGGATGGTCCCAGCGGCGACAATCGCGTTAGCCTGTTTGCAATGTGAATGCCATTATGAACCAACTGAATGGCTGCAAGACTGCCATGCGCATGGACAGCCTCTGTTAGTTGGGCAAGACGTGGAATGTCCTTATCGTCCCACAATCTGCCTTGATTGGATGGGGTAATATCCGAAGTTGGATGGATTTCTGTTTCTTGTGTTGCGATGACGCCCCACCCGCCTTCCGCCTTCATCCGCCGCATGTAACGGTCTGCGTCCGGATAGCGATGTCCCATGCCACTGCAATGTGGCACCTGATAAAACCGGTTAGGTGCAGTGACTGGGCCGATTTTAACAGGTTCAAACAGTATATCGTAACGTGCGTCGCGCATGGGCTTAATTCCAATATTCCGGGAAATGGGAGCGCCAGAGCACGCCTTTACCGGCTAGTTTTGATTTTGGTGTTGGAGATCACAGTATGTTAAGATTGATTGCAACTCAGACGCCTTTGACAGGTATCTGGCGCTCGACCTGCCCCATGGCAAGCACAAGAATGCATGTCAGCACCAGATAGATCGCAGCCAGCAGGAAAAGCGGTTCATAGGTCAGAAGTGTGTCCTGCCGGACCTTGGTGATAACACCATAAATGTCGATCACAGTGATTGTTGCAACAAGTGGAGTTGCCTTAAGATGCAGAACGGTTTCGCCAACGAGTGTTGGCAGAGCACGATAGAATGCACGTGGGAACCAGATACGGTGGAAAACTTTAAAGCGCCCCATCCCGAATGCACGTCCGGCTTGTAATTCACCCGAGGGGACGCCGGCAAAGGCTCCGCGCATGACCTCACCTTCATATGCTGCAAAAGACATGGTCAACGCGAAAAGACCGTAAGGCCAAGCCTCACGCAGATAGGGCCAGAGGAAGGATGAGCGGATGCCCGGGATCATCGGGAATAGCGAACCGAGACCATAATACAGCAACCAGAGTTGCAGCAGCAGCGGTGTACCGCGAAACACTGTGCAGAATATGGTTGCTGGCGCTTTCAGCCACCATGGACCGGTGACTTGCACAATGCCAAGCGGGACAGCGAGAAGGAAACCGATGAAAACGCTTCCTGCAAGCATGGAAATTGTAATGCCGATGCCCGAGAAAATGCGCGGTAAATAGCGTGGAAGCCAGTCCCATTCACCCAGGTAAACTACGAAGCCGAGAGCGATCACTAGCAACGCTAATAACACGACGCGATGCGGACGAAGCCAGTCGCGAAAAATTTGTAGGTATTGAGTGGTTGTGCTTGTGTCCATCTCAGCGGGCCTCCGGAAAACCGCGTTTGTAATGGCGCTCTACAGCACGAAGAAGAGCCGTCGAAACCAATGTGATGGTGAGATAAATTGCGCCGGCGCTCAGGAAAAAAAGCATGTAGGATTTGGTTGCGCCCGCCGCCTGACGCGTGACAAGCGTGAGTTCTGTAAAACCCACAACAGCCAGCAGTGCGGTGTCTTTGGTGGCGATCAGCCAGAGATTAGATAGACCAGGTATGGCGAAGGGCAGCATCGCCGGAAAAGTGACGCGATGCATGATCTTGATGGGAGACATGCCGAATGCACGTCCAGCTTCGATCTGGCCTGGCGCAATTGCAAGTATGGCTCCCCGAATGACTTCGGTGGCATAGGCACCCTGAACCAGACCTATCACGATGATTCCAGCCACAAGACCGCTGACATCAACTGAACCATAACCGAGCTTGATCATGATCGAATTGAGAAATTGCGTGCCGGCATAATAAAGTAACAGAAGCAAGACCAGCTCGGGGATGCCGCGAACGACAGTGGTGTACACCCCGAGCAGATCTTTTACGACTGGACCGCCATAGAGTTTTCCAGCTGCCCCGCAAACGCCAATCATTATTCCAAGCACGTAACCACCAACGGCTATTTGCAAAGTATTCAGTAATCCTAAGAGCAGCGCGCGCCCCCACCCCGGCGGGTCATAGGCGAGCAGGCTCCAATCGACGATTGCGGGGAAGACAGAGTTCATTTCAACAGCCTTGGAAGGGACTTACTGGCCAAAAACATCAAAGGTGAAATACTTCTTCGCCACGCGATCATATTCGCCATTTTCGCGAATTTTCTTGATCGCAACGTTGAGCTTATCCCGCAAACCGTCCTCACCCTTGCGTACGGCAACGCCAACGCCCTGGCCAAGGATACCCACGTCATCAGCGGGCGTCCCTTTGTTCTCGCAGCAGGTCTTGCCAACATCCGTGTTGAGGAAGTCAATCAATGCACTGCTATCGGCCATAACAGCATCAAGACGTCCAGCGGCAAGGTCGTTATTGGCTTCATCCTGTGTTTGGTATTCTTTCAGCGTTGCGCCTTTGGGCACAAAATACTTTTCCACATAGGCCTGATGGGTTGTTGAAACCTGAACGCCGATGGCCTTGTCCGCCATACCTTCCGGGGTAACATCAAATTTTGCGTCTTTCCCACCGATAATCATTGGCGGAATCTTGTAGTATTTATCAGAGAAATCGACGCGCTTTTTGCGTTCGTCCGTGATCGACATCGAACCCATGATCATATCTACTTTGCCGCTCGTCAGTGCTGGGATAATGCCATCCCATGCAATGGGCACAGTTTCGCATTTAAGGCCCGCGGCTTCGCACACAACATCCGCCAGTTCGATTTCGAAACCCTGCCACTTGCCGGAAGCGTCTGGGTAATACATCGGCGGATAAGGCTCCGCACCAAAAGCGACTTTTAATGTTTCCGCCTTTGCGGCTGGCGCCATCGCTGTAGCGGCTAAAAATGCTATCGCAAATGCCTTCAATGTTGTTTTCATCTCTTCCTCCGTTTTCTTTTCCCTATGAGAGCGCAATCTTTATGTTGCGGTTCCCTCATCAGCCGTTTGTCGAACTAATGAATTTTCGCAGACGCTCCGATTTCGGATCGCCAAATATTTGTTCTGGTGTTCCCTGTTCTTCGATCCTTCCGGCGTGCAGAAACACAACTTTCGTTGCGACATTGCGCGCAAATTTCATTTCATGGGTCACAAGAACCATGGTGCGGTGCTCTTTCGCGAGATCGTTGATGACCGAGAGCACCTCTCCAACCAGTTCCGGATCAAGTGCCGAGGTTGGTTCGTCAAAAAGCATGGCTAAAGGTTGAATAGCAACAGCACGTGCAATTGCAGCACGTTGCTGTTGTCCACCGGACATAAATGCCGGATAGACGTCGCGTTTTTCATAAAGTCCGACACGGCGTAAAATAATCTCCGCCTCGGCGATGGCCTGATTTCTCGGCACTCCTAACACGTGAACCGGAGCTTCAATGACGTTTTCCAGTACCGTCATATGCTGCCATAGATTGAAACTTTGGAAGACCATGCCAAGGCGTGCACGGATCCGCTGCACCTGACGCGCGTCGGCGGGTTCCATACCTTCCCGCAGATTGCGCATTTTGATCTGCTCGCCGTGAATGGCGATCGAACCGGAACTCGGAATTTCCAGCAGATTGATGCAGCGGAGCAGAGTCGATTTGCCCGATCCACTGCCGCCGATAATAGCAACCACATCGCCTGAATTAGCCTCAAGTGAGACGCCCTTCAAAACGTCCAGCGTGCCAAAACGTTTGTGTAGATCCTTGACTGCGATTGCGCTGTTGGTGTCCGCCATTGATCCTTCATATTCAAAAGTCGAGTTCCACACGGCTCGGCGTCCACTCCGCAATCGCGGTCGCGATTAATCGTTAGCGCATAAACATCTCCATGCGCTTTGGCCGGCTGCTCAACTTTCGAAAATGCTCCTCGCCTTGATTGCATTTCCCCTGCTGCCTTGTCGGAATTTTCCTTAGGCAGTCCATTATGCTATTAATTATACAGATGCATAATAACTATGCAAGCGCATAATTATGACACATCCGCGCTTTGCCTTTGCAGTGAGACGTGCAACAAAGGAAGGGTGAAGGAGAATCTTTATTTTATGGCGAGCCTGTTTAAACGAGCCCCGGAAAACGAACGTCGTCGCGAGTTGATTGAAGCGACCCTTGAATGCATATCTGAGCTTGGAATTCAGGCGACAACTGTGCGTGCCGTCGCCGCACGCGCTGGCGTAACGAATGGCTTAATCCGTCACCATTTTGAAAGTAAAGCCAATCTTATTATTGAAGCCTATCGTCGGACGATGGAGTTGATCACTGCGTCCAGTATCGAGATATTGGACGCACGCGAAGGGACACCACATCAGCGCCTGTTGCAGTTCATCAAGGCAACGCTGGATGGCCAGGCATCAGATCATAGAATGCTCTCGCTGTGGGCGACCTTCATCAGCCAAAGCCGCATTGACCCCATGATCACGGCAGTCCGCGATGAGAGTTATGCCAATCTCCGACAGGCGACTGAACCGCTCCTCGCAGAAGTCTTCGCAGCAGAAGGGCGAGAGTTTACTTCTTTAGAAATTGAGCGCGCGGCCATTTGCGTGCATGCGATATTGGATGGCATCTGGATCGAAGCTTGTCTGGATTTGACGCGCGCGAACACAGATCTTTTCGTGAACCTTGCAACAGGAATGGTCGAAAAAGTGCTCGATATTCGTCTTAACTAAATTCCGTCGAATTGAAAATTCTACTGGGCTCTCGCTCCATCACAGCTTCATATCGGCTTTGGCAAAAATCGATTTCGATCTGCAGAATGCCTGCTGAACGTATGCTGTCATCGCTTCTCGCCATTTTGCTCTGCCCTCCAAGTTGTTGCTATTTCAGCTACTTTGAACATGCAAAAAAGTTTGATTTCGGCGCAGAAGGCTTGCGGAAGGTGATCTCAAACTGCATTGCTACCAAGCCCATTCCTTCTACCAATTTTTCCCGTCATCAGAACTAAGGCTCACAAGATGCCACAACGCATTTTTTATCTATGGATAGCCCTGCTGGTCGTCATAACAGGTGCAATTAACTGGCTTTTGAACCCAACGCCGCCCACATCTCCATCAATTGGTGGAGGCGGTTATGATCTGTCAAAGCCCGTCTACACTTTACTGCTCTGGGCATTTCTTATCCTATGGACATTGGCTGCTGCCGTAACTGGCTCGCTCAGCAAGGACCGCCAGGCTGCGCGGCGAGCATTTTTGCTCACCGCCATAGGGTCATTTACGACAATTGCATTTTTTGCGATCTACCACCAAAACATCCACTGAAAATCTGAGCGGTCTAAAAATTCCTGATCTGCTCTCTGAGAAGCTGGGCAAGATGATCGATTTCGGCCTTATCTGCTTCTCTCTTTTTTGACACATCTGCAATCGTTGTCTCGCTTTTGTCCAGCATCGCGAGGTACTTGGATTTCAGGTCACTATTCTCTGGGACGGCAGCGATGTTTTGGCGAATGCGCTCTTGTTCATCTTGAAGAAACTGCAGTTTTTCCTCCGAATTTTGCAGTTCCCGCTCCTTTTCAGCTTTCACGCGCTGCGCGTCGGCGAGCTTAGCGAATTTGTCTGCAACAGCTTTATCGGACGCCGTTGAAGACCAGCTCACAAGCGTCGCAGGATCAATATCAATGAGCCCATAGCGTTCATCTTGAATGCGCTCGTCGACCGCGACGACAGCTTTTTCCTGGCCTGCCTTTACCGAAGTCTTTAATCGTCGATAGGAGAGAGTTCTACCATCCTCGGCATCCGACGAGAACGACCAGCCGTCACGAGTAGGATGTTCAATGACAATCGTCCTGTCCGCGTCGAGAGCACCGGAAATTCGATACGTCGTGGTTTCACGCAGCTTCTCGGAAATGCGCACGACCCCATCAACCACCTTGATGTCGATGATCTGCCGGGTGGGCTGCTGCTCTTGCGTTATTGTCACCTTGCGATCGGTGGCAAACGCCGCAATTCTAGTGTCACCCTTTGGCAAACCTATAAGTTCTGCGTCCCCAACATAACCGGTGCGGCTGTCATAAACTGTCAGAATACCACCCGGCATGCTGGTATCGGTCACGTTTTTGAGCATAAGGGCGGCAACAGGATGAGCGCTGCTGCTGGCGCTGCGATAAATAGATATCATCTCAGCATCAATTTGCGCATCCGCAATGGGCACCGACAAACTGTCCCCGTTAGCCAGATTGAAAGTGCCCGGCAGTGCAAAGCTTGCGCTGATATCATTTTCAGTGGCTGTGGCAGTTGCGCCATCCAGAGGCTCGTTCGCGGAACTTCCGCCGTAACCGCTGGTGGCAGGTGCCGGCGCACGCGCTGCCTCCATCACCGGTTCATCGCTTTCAAATGCGGTGTCTTTTTTACTCAAAGAACTTGATCGAATTCTATTGTTCAAGTTACCAGTGTCCGCTTCGACGGAATTAGCAGTGGCGACGTTTACCGGAATCTCAACCCTGTCCTTCCAATAGATCTGGTGCAAACGCTGTTTGAGGGTCACGGGGTCAGCCGAGGTGAGCGTGAGCTTCACATCCTTCCAATCTTCCCCGCTGGCATTCTCAACCACTGCCCATGCCTGTAGGCGTGCCTTGCCTTCGGGTTGTGTCAGAACGCGGTAGGCTGCCTTCCAAATGGGGGCGGCAACGACATAAGCTAATCGGGCATCTTCGTCCCCTAGGTCGCTGGCCGCTATTCGAATTAATCGAGAGCTGTCGTTGCTGCCTTTCCCCATCGCCTGGGTGGCATTTGCAAGTTTGGTTTTAATATCAGGATCGTCAATACCCAGTGACGTATCCTCAGAAAGCTTTATCGTCTGAATCTTCTCATCCTGATCAAGAACGGTAAGTAGATAGAGTTTGTTGTCTTCTGTGCCGGCAGCATTCTCAATGCCCAAAATCTTGCCTTTGACTGTCTTCCCACCGCTTGAAACCGTGACTGAGGTGCCCGGAATCGACGACAGCAAGCTTGAAATTGAAGACAAGTCTGACGGCGTAAAAGGAAGTTGCCTGAAAACCTCATCAAGCGGACTTGGGCCCGCAAGAGAAATATTATTGATAACGCCCCTACCGCCTTTAAGCACCAAGCTTTTGAGTACGTCATCAACCTGACCAAGCGGAACTTCGATCTCGACCAAGCCGTCACTGGAGACCAAAGGTTTTCTGGAGATTTCCGCAACGCCCCCAGAAGACAGAGTTATCTCATCAATCGATCCTGCCCCGGAAGCCAAAGCTGTTGACGAAAGCATGGCGGCGACCAAAGAGGTAAACGTAATGAGTTTGATCATCCAAATCTCCTGTTAGATGAGCGGCTGCGAAGGCCAAACTACGCACACTTATAAGCCAGTTTCGGATTTTGTGCGGTGAGATTTAGATCGGAGAACAATTTGGCTGTGTATTACGTGCTTTCTATCTGACGAAAAAGGCCGCGAACGCAAGGCATTCGCGGCTTCATGGAAGGTGTCAATTCACTTCAGTGGGCAGCTGGTAACAGAGACTCAGCCTTTGAAATGCCTGCGAGCTGGAAAGAGAACGTGAGATCACGGCTATCGCGGCTTTTCAAATTCGCCGTCATCGTCTTGCCATCCCGCATTGCCTTCAGCCATGCTGCATCAACCTTGGCACTTGCATAGCAGCCACCAGTATCACAGCTTTGCCACGCTAGCGTTCCAACCTGCTTATCATCGATCAGAATTTTGACTGCATCGGGCAAGCTCACACCATATGGCAGCGTAAAAAAGGCATTTGTTTCTGATTTACCGGCAACTCGGTTGATTGAAGCGGTCGCTACGCGCTGGGTTTGGTTGCCTTGTCGCAGCACAATACTTTGAGATACTTCACACAACAGCTCTTCCGTCTGCACTTGGTTCGAGCAACTTGTGAGCCAGAGCGGTGCCGCAGGAGCGGCGTTCTGCTCTGCTGGTTGGTCAGGGCTTGCGCTCGCTGCCTGATCTTGCGCATAGGCGTTAAAGCCCAGCCCAAGGGTTGCAGCGAGAATGATCATAGTCGTGATCTGTCGGATCATAATTTCTCTTCTCTCATTCACACTTTAAAACCGTAGCCCAAGATTGACAGTCGCTGTATGGCCAACTGTCTTTTCACTCCATTGTCCTTGATAGCCGAACGTCAAGCGAGTGGTATTGGCCGTATCGTAGAAAGTTAAGCCCGTATCCAAACGCCCGGTAACATCACCGAATTGGCTGTAGTTTCTGAACGTTCCGTCCGCGCCGCTTGCACCAGCAAATGTTGCATTAATGTAGACATCATCCTTGTTGGCGAAACTCACTTCCCCACGCAGATAGGCCTGCATCATAAGCGAACTGGTGATTGACGCTTCAACACCCACCTCAAGTGATGGTGTCGCGGAAAGTACCCATTGACCAGTACTATCCAGTTCAAGGCCGTAGGCGGTTCCGCCTTCCGTAGCGCCCCCCGAATAGAGATAGCTCGCATCAAAGTCGAGAGCTGGACGCAAGTAGGCGGCGCCACCGCTTGGCTGGTAACGATACGCCGACCCGACGCGGAAATTTGCCTGACTGATACGTTGTTTAACTGTGGCAGTCCCGCCAATGACAGGATCACCACCTGGCAATGTGCCGTAGATGTCAATCAGACGAGTACTATCATATTGAGCGGTTCCGCCATTCAGGATGCCGTACAGCTCCCACGGGCCTTTGAATTTTGACAACGAAACGCCTAGCAGTGCCCGTTGGCCTTCAGATGAGAAGCGATCACCGCTTGTCAGACTGAAATCTTCAAAACCTGTACCAAAACCGAGATAAAGATCTTCTGACAGTGGCATCCGCACGCCGGCATAAATGCCGGAGTTCTGCGTTTCAAAGCTGCGATACTGGTAAGACGCATCACGATCCAGTCTGCCAGTGCTTGCGCTCATCCAGTAACAGTTCTTGCTGTCACCCATGCGGGCGGCAAAATTGTCGTAACCACAATCGGCCATCGTGCGGGCAAAACGGTAACCCGATTGCAGAGCGTCGATTTGTGTCGTCGCGTAGTCTTGTGAACTCAGATTATCGATGGCACTCAAAACTTCAGCGCTTGTCTGCATATTCGCGATCAACGCAAACATCGGCCCCATGTTGACTGATCCTTGCCCCTGCAGGACACGTGCTGCGTGCTCAGCGGTCAGCGTTTGATTGCGGTTCATACCTGCCATCCTGAAATCGGCATATGGAATAAGATCAATAGTTGATCCATCACCGGTTGGACCATTTAGTCCGATCTCGTAACGCATAACTGGCGAACCTATTACAGTCGTTCCATCATTCGCGGTCACGCCGTCAGCATTGATCAGCACCAGAGGCTGGAGCCGATCGAGCTGATGCAGTACTGGAATTACTGTACCTGCAATCGTGGCGTCGCCAGTGACATTGATCAGATCACTCTGGCCACCCGAAGCTCGATCTTGACGGAAATAGACATCTGCGGTGTAGCGTGCCGTACTCCCAAAATTTAACGATCCAGTGAGAAGAGTTGTCTGGCTAACGTTTTGCGTCACCGCAAATTCAGAACTACCCATACGCGCACTCAGAGCGGTAGCTGGCGTATAATACGCCACACCACCGAGGTAGAGATCTCCATCGATGCGCATCTCGCCTGCTGCACCAAGATTGACCTCATCCTGCGCGTAGAACGAAGCCCCTTGAGTGACCGACATCGAGTTGATGCCTCCGCCAAGATCAATATTGCCCACGGCACGGCCGTTGAGCGTGACTTGATCTGAACCGCTGCTGCCACCAACAATGCGATTGTTAAGTGCCATTAGGAAGCTGTCTGAAGACAGAGAAAGCGTGTTGGACGCACCACCATCGATGGTCACTGCGGCGGTTTCCACCGCTGCGACAGATGCAGGCACGCCGTTGCTGCCACCGATAATCACACCGTCAAGCGCGACATTAATATTGCCAGCTCCATCTTTTCCCTCAGACTGAGCGAATACGGCAATACCCCGCTCGCCAAGCGCCAAGACGTTGCCCGACAGATCGAGTGCGACAGTGCCACCATGCCCACTGCCACCTGCGCTACCGTGGAACAGTCCGTCGACACTCCCGCCACCGCCGCCAAGGCTCTGTGCAAGGATGCCGATTGAATCGGCACCTGTGACAACAAGATTCCCCTCGCTTCTAAATTCGATTGCACCACCATTGCCAGCATTGTCCGCCGACAAAAGCAGATCAATATTCGCAGGCGCCAAGTCAGTTCCTATGAGGCCTCCGCCTCCCCCGATGCTTTGGATGAGGAAGCCGTGTGAACGGACGCCGGCCGTGCTGAGATCACCAACATTGGTAACCGAGATGCTTCCGCCATCTCCGGTTGATCCATCGCTGGCTCCAAGGGTCAGCTTGGCCTGATCGATCCCTGCAAGATAAGCCTCACCGCCACCCGCACCTATGGATTGCACGATCTGACCGCTGGAATTGTCACCCTGCGTCGAGACTGCGCCATTCAAAGTCAGCGCGATTGCACCGCCATCATTGCGCAGCGAAGGGTCTGCACCAAGTGTAACATTCGCAGTACGCTGGCCATTATTCAGCGAGCGTTCTTCAGCGGAAACAATCAATCGACCACCGCCGCCGCCAATCGACTGTGCCAGTCCACCAGCGGAGAAGTTACCACGCGTCGATACATCGCCCTGGCGCGTTGCAAACACCTCGCCACCAGAAGAATCGTCAGTGTTGATCGCGCCCAGTAGCGCACTCAGTGTGACATCACCAGCGATGCTGGATGCCATTGTGGTAGTCGATAGCCCACCACCACCACCAATGCTCTGGATGAGCATACCGGCGGATCGATCGGCCGTGGTTGCAATATCTCCCTGATGCGACTGACGTATGGCAGCGCCATTATTGCCATCGACATCATTGCCGCCAAGGGAAAGACTACTCGTTAGCGAGACCGCAGCGCCACTATCTGATCCATCTTCAACGGTCGACGCAAAGTCGAGGAATGTGTCGACATTGCCACCGCCGCCGTTCACCGACTGACTGAAGATCGCCTGACTGCCTTCTCCCGTGACGATAATATCGCCTGTGCTGTTGACTGTGACGACACCGGCGCTTCCCTTGGTCCCAGTACGGGCACCAAGTGTTGTGGAGATGAGATAATCAGCCGCCATGACGGCCGGCGTTGAAATTGAAAGCGCTGCATTACCGCCACCTCCGCCGACCGACTGCGCAAAGATGCCAAAACTATTCTCACCGCTTACTCGAATTGTACCGCTGTGATTAACAGTAACGTCGCCGCCATCCGCTCCATCACCGCCCGCTCCGCCGATCGCTATCTTTGAATAGGATTGTCCGCGAGCCTGGTTGACAAGATCGTTGAGAGAAAGCGCTACGGCCATTCCGCCATTGCCACCACCGCCGCCAACAGACTGTGCCAGCACGCCATAAGACTGCTTGCCAGCGACACTAATTTCGCCTGTGTTGGTAACAGTTACAGCGCCGGCCGCATTTCCGCTGCCACCTGAACCGCCGATGTTCAGTGCCACTGATGGATTGGACTCGGTTCCTTTCTGCAGCGAGAGTGTACCGGTGACGGAGTAGCCACCATTTCCGCCGCCGCCGCCGATAGACTGCGCAAGAATGCCGTGGGCCTTGTCTCCGCGCGTGATAATCAGTCCGTCATTGACAACATCGACCGTACCACCGCGACCGCCGTCGCCGCCAGAGCCCCCGATACCCAATTGCAAACCGTGTTCGCTATTGGACACACTTGCGGGCTTTGTCACGGTGAGTGAGAGCACCTCGGCACCATTACCGCCACCACCACCGATGGATTGTGCAAAGATACCGTGACCCTCCTCACCGTCAGTGATGATCCGTGCTGCAGTCGAATTGCCAATAACAACGTTTCCGCCAGCACCACCGCTGCCGCCTGAGCCACCTATCAACAGCGCATTGCGCGTGCTGTTATCGGCATCACTGCCTGCAACGATATTGCGCACATGTTGCGCGTCACCGCCACCGCCGCCGACTGCCTGCGCAAATATGCCGGCCGCTTTCTTGCCCTGGGTACCAATATCGGTGGTGTTGGTCACGCTGACGTTCCCTGAAACCGCGCCTGTACCACCGGAACCACCGATTGAAAGTGTCGATGTGCTGGCAATTGTCGAGCGCAGATTGACAATGGTATTTTCGACCAGTCCGCCCTTGCCACCGCCACCGCCGACCGACTGCGCCATGATACCATGGGCATTATTGCCAACCGTTGTCACCACTTGCGCATTGGCGACAGTCACATCGCCCGAGGTCATGCCATCGCCACCTGTTCCGCCAATATTGATTGACGTGGTCGTGCCGATTTCTGTGCCCTTGACGGTATTCTTCACAATATCCAGGATCGATGTGCCTGCTTTGGCATAACCCGCAGTACCACCCGCTCCACCGATGGATTGAGCGAGGATACCAACCGAGTTTTCACCCTCGGTTGCAATAAGAGCTGTGCTTGTCACATCGACATTGCCTGATGTGCCGCCTGTGCCGCCATTGCCACCAACATTGATCGAATAGGAAGTCGCTTTGCCTGCGGACCCAGTCGTTCCTCCACCATTGCCACCGCCACCGCCAACAGACTGTGCGAAAATACCGTGTGACTCTTCGCCAAGCGTATAGATTAGCCCCGCCGCCGCAACCTCGACATTCCCAGATGCACCGCCCTGGCCGCCTTCGAGACCAATTTTTGCAGAGAAACTGTTGCCAGCCTTATCGCCGTCCTTGGGTGTTGTGAGCGAAACAGACGTCGACGACGAGTTACCCCCACCATTACCGATCGACTGCGCAAAAAGGCCATGAGAACGCGCGCCTTGTGTCAGTACCACGCTGTCGCTGTTTATCCTGACGTCACCTGCGGATCCGCCCGTTCCACCTGTACGGCCGATTGTAATACCAATATTGCCATCCTCGCCACCTGTCGTGAGCATGTTGTAGCCAGCATTACCACCACCGCCGCCCACTGACTGGGCAAAGATGCCGTGGGACCCTTCTCCTTGCGTGTAGATAACGCCGGAGTTGTCCACCGATACGTCACCGCCAGTGCCACCAATCCCCGTACCACCACCAATCGCAATGCCAAAGCCTTTGTTCTTTGAGGCATCGCCTGTTTCGAAGACCATACCAGCGTTGAAGGCCGCGTTACCTCCCCCGCCGCCTAGCGATTGCGCGAACACGCCATGGCTATCTTTTTGCAAGGTTACTATGTCACCAAAATGCTTGACGTCGACTTCGCCGCCGTTACCAGCATTCCCCGCCGATCCACCGATGGCAATAATGGCCGAATTGACGGTCTTGCTACTACCGCTACCTCCGCTCCCGGTGGCGGCATCAGCCGTATCAATCTTGTCGGTGATGCCTGAAACAGAAGACGATTGCACACCATCATTCACAGTTTCCTTACGATCCTCACCTGAACCACTATTGCTACCAGACCCAGTGGTTTTGCTGATCCCGAGGACCGCATTGATACCTGCGTCACCGCCGCCGCCGCCAATGCTGCTTGCTTCAATGCCGTGTGCGCCAGATCCATCTGTTATGATAAGTCCAGCCGATTGCAGCAACGTTCCACGATTGATTGTCACACTCCCAGCATGACCACCATTACTGCCACTGCCACCAATTCCGATACCGACAGGCGAGCTGTCCTTGGTTGCGACCGCGGTAACATTGATACCACCCGTACCGCCACCGCCGCCGATCGATTGTGCAAAGATGCCGCGCGAGTGATAGCCTCGCGTTGCGATGTCGCCGTTTGATGTTACTTCAACATTGCCTGCATCAGCACCAGTGCCGCCATTTCCACCCAGACCGGCAACGATACTGAGGTCAGTTGCGCCGCCCGAACTGTCGGAGCTGCCCCAGTTTAGCTGACCGCTAACGTTAAGCGCACCATTACCACCGCCACCTGCTATAGACTGCGCCAGGATACCGTGTTTCCAATTGCCTTCGACTTCAATGGTTCCAGCATGATCCACAGTAACGTCACCTGAGACATTGCCGACGCCACCAGAACCGCCCACTCCGAATGTGACGGAAGGAATCTTGCCATCCTTGCTGATGGCGACGCCGCCAGATACATTGAGACCACCATTGCCCCCACCGCCGCCGATAGATTGAGCCATGATACCAGCCGATCCCTTAGTATCGGGCAAAGTCTCATCGCTTTTGAAGAGGCCCAAATCAACAAACAGAGACTTCAGCCCAAAGTCGCCGACTAATCCCTCCGTGGTATCCACGATCGAGTTTCCGAGGACATCTCGGAGTTTGGTTTCAAAACTCTGATCACTCGGCTCATCAAAGTCTGAAGGATCCGTCGTAACTCGGATATCTGCCCGAGCGGTAACATTTACATCATCAGCCGAGCCGGCATTGCCGCCCATGCCGCCAATTCCAACGATCAACGAGGTATCAGAAACAATGCCGCCACTAACATTCACGCCGCCATTGCCGCCACCGCCACCGACCGATTGCGCGAGAATGCCGGATCGGCCACTGCCATGTGACAAAATGGTGCTGCCAGAGCCAATATTAACATCAACCGTGCCAGCATTGCCACCGGTGCCGCCGAAACCACCCACACCGATGAGCACGCCATAGGATTTGCTTGCATCGGCCTGGCCTTGGCCTGGCTTGCCGCTAATGGCGACGCCGCCGCTGACGTTCAATCCACCTTGACCGCCGCCGCCGCCGATCGACTGCGCAACCACACCGTCAGCACCCTGCGTTTCATTAAAGCTCACACTTCCGTCACTGTTGATGGTTCGTGGTAGTGCACTGAGCAAACCACTATAGGAAAGTTCGACCGCGCTGGCATCTCCGCCCCCACCGCCAAAACCACCCACACCTGCTGAAACGGAAAAAATCGTGCTTGAGCCCGATGGTTTGGTTAGAGCGAGCGATCCTGAGATATTGGTGCCACCGACACCACCGCCGCCGCCGAGGCTCTGCGCCATAAGACCTGTCGAGCGATCACCAAAAGTATTTACTGTTCCAATGACATCTAGCCCGACCGTCCCGGCATTTCCACCAGCGCCGCCAAAGCCGCCCAGACCAAGGGCTACAGCAGCTCCAGATTGCCCTGTCAAATTAACTGCGCCGGACACATTGAGGCCGCCGGTACCACCACCGCCGCCAACAGACTGTGCCATCACCGCAATGCTATCATCTCCGATAGTGGTTATGTTGTCATAAGCATCTGTGACGCGCACTTTGCTGGTCACGTTCCCGCCATCACCACCGCCGCCGCCAAAACCACCCAGGCCGAGTGACGCGGAGCCACCGTTCTGCTGGCTGAGGTTGAGGCCACCCGAGACACTCATACCGCCGTTACCACCGCCGCCGCCCAGGCTCTGCGTCACGATGGCTGAACTTCTGTCGCCAAACGTCAATACGCCACCGGTTACATCGGATGCGGTCAACGCACCAGCATTCGCACCACCACCACCAAAACCACCGACACCCAATGCGACGGCAGCACTTGTCTGCCGAGACAACGACACACCGCCGCTGACATTCAGGCCTCCATTACCACCACCGCCGCCTAGACTCTGGCTCAGAATGCCGATGGCATCCAAACCTTGGGTTTCAACATATCCAATTACCGTCTGATCGACGGAACCAGCTACACCGCCATCACCACCAAAACCACCAATACCAAGTCCAACAGAACCAGAAAATTGTGGGGCGACCGACAAAGCACCGGAAATATTAATCCCACCATTGCCACCGCCGCCGCCAAGGCTCTGCGCAACGAGGCCGGCAGAGCGATCACCAGCAGTTAAAACAATGCCTTCATACTTACCGGTCACGTCACCGGCGAAGCCACCAGAACCACCAAAACCACCCACGCCAACCGCGGCACTACCGGAGCCATTTCCAGAAAGGCTAAGAGCTCCAGAAACGTTGATGCCACCATTACCGCCGCCGCCGCCAATCGACTGCACCAATACCCCGGTTGCGTCATTGCCCTGCGTGGAGACATTGCCAGTCAGATCGTTGTTCGCAGTAGAGGCGCTGCCTCCTGAACCGCCAAAGCCACCGATACCGACGCCAACAGCACCACTGTTTTGTGCAGCAAGGCTGACGGCGCCTGAAACATTTATGCCACCATTGCCACCGCCGCCGCCGAGCGACTGCACCACAACGCCGCCTGAACGATCGCCCTGAGTAAATACATTACCGTTCATTATGTTTGAAGCACCAGCACCTGTACCACCGGACCCTCCGGAACCACCGATACCGACGCTTGCTGAACCAGAACCGTTTCCAGATATGCTGATGGCTCCTGAAACATTGATCGCTCCATTGCCACCACCGCCACCAGCAGATTGAACAACGACGCCAGCCGCGTCGTTGCCCGCAGTCTGAATGTCTCCATCGATCGTGCTATCGGCAACTCCAGCATTGCCACCATCGCCGCCACTACCACCAATACCGACCGATACGCCTCCCGATCCTGATCCGGCGACTGTCACGGTGCCCGATACATTGAGGCCACCATTACCACCACCTCCACCCAGAGACTGGACCACAACCGCAGAGGAACTATCTCCTTTAGTGGTCACATCACCGGTCAATATCGAGGTTGCAGCACCAGAAGCGCCACCCGATCCGCCTGAACCACCGAGACCTACGGCCGCACCACCTGATCCCGTACCCGCAACCGCAACGGTCGCAGAGATATTCATGCCTCCATTGCCGCCGCCGCCGCCAAGCGACTGCACAAGCAGGCCTGTAGATTGATCACTATTGGTGCCAAGGTTACCAGTAACTTGGCTATTGACCACACCACCCGAACCACCTGCGCCACTGCTCCCGCCAAGTCCGACGCTGACCGCGCCGGAACCAGTGCCAGCACCGCTTCCAGCAGCCGACACATTGAATCCGCCGTTGCCACCGCCGCCGCCAATGGACTGGGCAACGATTGCGGAGGACTGTGAGCCTTGCGTCAGGACGTCATTTTTAACCGTTAAGTCGACTTGACCGCCATTACCACCACCAGAGCCGCTACCGCCAAGGCCAACTGATATCGCACCTGATCCAGTTCCAGCCCCCGATAGCGATGGCGCGATATTGAAGCCACCATTGCCACCGCCGCCGCCGATCGACTGCGCAACTATACCGCTTGAAGCATCGCCGCGCGTCTCGATATTGGCGTTGGTCTGCGCAATAACCGCCGCACCATCGCCACCGCCTGCGCCGCTGCCTCCTAGCCCGACAGTTACTGAGCCCGCCCCGACACCCGCCGCCGACACGCCCGCACTGACATTAAAGCCGCCATTACCACCGCCGCCGCCAATCGATTGGGCGACAAAACCTGTTGAAGCAAAGCCTTTCGTCAAAATTGTTCCGTTCGAGGTTGCATTCACCGAGCCGGCATTGCCACCCCCAGCACCTGATCCGCCAAGTCCAACACTAACGGTTCCTGCGCCGGTACCGGACCCTGCGATCGAACCGGACACGTTGAAGCCGCCATTGCCACCGCCACCGCCAATCGATTGAGCAACGAAGCCCGAAGAACGATCGCTTTGGGTCTGGATATATCCATTGGTGGTGAGAGTTACCGCACCACCCGTTGCTCCAGCACCGCCTCCGCCACCAAGGCCGACACTCACAGCACCACTGCCAACACCAGATCCGCTAATCGCACCTGAAACATTGAAGCCGCCATTGCCGCCACCGCCGCCAATCGACTGAGCAAGGACAGCCGTAGAGTCCGTGCCTTCTGTCGTGACGTTACCAGTGACAGTTGCAGTAACCGTAGAACCGTTACCACCACTGCCCCCGGACCCGCCAAGTCCAACTGAAACCGACCCGCTTCCTACACCCGCACCCGAAACAGTGCCTGAAACAGAAAAGCCGCCATTCCCGCCGCCGCCGCCTATCGATTGAGCGACAACACCTGCCGCGCGATCGCCCTGCGTTCCGACGTTATTATTCACTTTCGCAACGACAGAGCCACCGGCACCACCTTCGCCTGCGGATCCACCCAGCCCGACCGAAACAGCACCAGCGCCGGCGCCCCCACCCGCAGCGCCAGCTGCGATCGCGAAGCCACCGTTACCACCACCACCGCCAATTGACTGAATGAGGATAGCACCCGCATCGTCATTTTCCGTGACAACGACAGCATCGACCTGAGCGCTGACTGAACCGCCAGATCCACCCTTTGAAGCAGAACCACCCACGCCCACATTAATAGAACCCGCGCCGGCACCGGCGCCAGCAGCACCCGCAGCAACAGTATAACCGCCGTTGCCACCGCCACCGCCAACGGATTGGGCGACAATTGCCGTCGAAAACTGACCCGTTGTCCGAATGACATCACCGCCAGCGATAAGATTAACATCGCCACCGGCACCGCCGCCCGAGCCACTGCCACCAACGCCCGCACTGATCGTCCCGGAGCCTCCACCGCTTGCGGCTACGCCAGCAGCAATACTGCCGCCACCATTGCCGCCGCCACCGCCGACAGATTGTGCCAACAAGGCGGATGAGCTGTTGCCACGCGTGGTAATGTCCGCATTCGTATAAACGCGAACCAGACCGCCCTGGCCGCCATCCCCACCCGAACCGCCGACACCAACAGATACACTACCCGAGAATATCAGTGAGCCACTTCCAGCTGCAGCAACGGCGAGACCCCCGTTACCGCCGCCGCCGCCAATTGACTGAAAAATCATACCGGCAGAACGCTCACCCGTGGTGACAACGCTACCCGAAAAACCAGGCGCTGTAAGGTTACCGCTCCCATCAACAACGCCGACACGCACTTCTCCGCCTGCGCCGCCCGATCCGGCCGACCCGCCAACTCCAACAGCCAATGAGCCAGAAACCGGACCCGCAGAGGCTGCTGCCGAAATCGCATAACCGCCGTTGCCGCCACCGCCGCCAACCGACTGGAGCAACACACCGGTTGCGTCCGCGCCTTCAGTTTGGACGCTTGCCTCACCACTGCCGGTCAAAATTGCCGTGCCACCTGCACCGCCGCTACCGCCAGAACCGCCGACAGACACGGAGGCTGCGCCGAACGCACCGACTGCAACGTTGACCGCACCGCCGCCGTTACCGCCACCGCCGCCAATCGACTGGACGAAAACACCAGTCGAACGATTGCCTGTAGTGAATATCTGTGAAGGCTGGTTCGAGTCCGTGTTGGACAGGGTCACATCGACATCACCGCCCGCACCGCCCGCACCACCTTTACCACCGATCCCGACGCCAGCAAAAAGCCCAACAGCGCCCGAAGATCCACCGTTACCGCCGCCGCCGCCAATCGATTGGGCAAGAATGCCCATGGCGTCATTACCCTTGGTAGTAATCACACCATCATTTGTCACACTGACCGTGGCGCCAGCGCCACCACCGGAACCGCTGCCACCGACCGCGACCATGCCGCCGCTAGAGCCCCCATCACCACCACCGCCGCCAATCGACTGCGCAATAATCCCGCGCGCGCCTTCACCTTCAGTCGCTATACGGCCGTAATTGGTAACTGTAACTGCTGAACCATGACCACCTTTGGAACCATTGCCACCGATGCTTACCAGGCCAAAGGCATCCGCCCCTTGGCCGCCAGAACCACCAATGGATTGCGCCATAATACCATCTGAAAGATCACCCTTCGTCAGGATTGACCCACTTTCACCGTTCATCACAGTAACTGCGCTTCCATCGCCGCCGTTCGATCCGACGCCGCCCAAAGCCAGCGCGACTAGACCTGCAGCTGTCCCACCTGCTCCACCGCCGCCGCCGATTGATTGGGCCATGATGCCGCGTGATGCGAAGCCATTAGTCTGTATCTGACCGCGATTATCAACATGGACCTCACCGCCATCACCACCATTATCAGCGCTACCAATAAGTGAGACCAGCAAATTGCCGCTCGTCCCCGCAGATCCGCCAGATCCGCCGATCGACTGTGCAAATATGCCGTGAGAATAATTTTGCTCGGTCAGAATTTGCGCGCCGGCAAATGTATTAACGTCGACGCGTCCACCGCTGCCACCGTAACCACCGCTACCCGCTTCGCCCACAAGGCCCCATTGATCGCCGCCATTCCCCCCATTATTGCTGACACTCAAAGCATAGATGCCGTGCGCACCTTCCCCATTCGTTGCAATCACGCCATATTGATTGACTGTGACGTAACCGCCATTTGATGAATGCCCGCCTGTACCGCCGCCAGGCGCAGCAAAACCGCCACCCCCATCACCGGCCTCACCGCTACGGCTGTAAGCAAAAATTCCGTGGTTGCCCGAACCAGTTGTCTTGATTGTACTGGAGGAGGCCTGTGTTGCGTTAACTTGCCCGCCAGCACCACCGTCACCACCGTCACGTCCGCTCCAGAAGCTGGCGTAAGAGTTACCCCCTTTTCCACCATTTCCGCCGACACTGCCAATCTCCCAACCAATATTAGAGGTTGCATTAACATTGCCACTGAGCGTCTGGACGTTCGTCGGGCCAGCCGCTCCGTTTCCGCCAGAAGATGGCGGCACAAACAACGCGCCAGCGCGACCGTTGCTCCCGTTCTTGCCGTAGAAAACCTGTTTAACACCGTTGGGCCCGCTCACATCGACGGGTGGGGTCAACGTTCCTTCAGAACCAGAGCTATTAAAATTCGTGTTGAAGGACGTGGTTGTCTGGCCGACATCGAATGAAGCACTACCACTAGCCTCGGCACTAGTCACAACAGCGGAGTTTCCATTTAACGAAGTGATCGCGAAAGCGATCGGAGGCGTATCCGCGTTATAAAATTGCTCCCCTACCGTCTTGACGAGAAATGTATAGCCATCGGCCGTTTGTACGAATGCCGTCGTACCAGCAGTTGCAGTCCCTGCCGGGTCAACCCGCAGCGCACTAACGGTTGTTGTTGCACCCGTTATGGGATTTGTAACCGTCTGCCCAAGGGATGACGTCTTCGAAGGTTGAGGTGGCGGCGGATCTTCGGCGAACGCGGCGGGAATACCAATTGCAACCTGAATGCTTAATAACGCGGCCATTCGCGCCGATTTGCGCACAGGCTTTTTCGATACTTGCTCGCGCTTGCGATCCGTCATGACGCCGCCCCGTCCTGTCCCCAAATATCCACGCGAGTTCAGACACGAAGGTCATGTGCACAGGATGCATTTACACTCGATGGACGTGAATCAGTTGTATGTAATTCCCCTCGAGCGCCCCGCATTTTCTACTCAAGAGAGAAACGCAGATATCACCCGCAATTTTAATGTAACAAGATCGTAAGTTGTTAGCAAGTAATAGCGATGTAATTATCACCTTCAATTATTTGACATAAATGATGATAATAGATTTTTGTTTGTCAGATTCTTTATATATAGAATAAATATACATCATCTAATTGATAATATTTGATATTTTTTTAAAAATAAACAAAATGAAATATAATGTATTTATTCAAATATATCGATATTCTAAAATATTTTTATTGAGATTAATCACGCGCGATTTGGAGTAAAAACTCGATAATTTAATTATATACTGAAAATATAAAAGATGAATTTCTATTATTCAGAAATTCTGTTTCTGGTATGCATAATGAGATTTTCGGAGGGTATCACGAGTCTATCGCCAAGGATTTGCCGTACCAGATCTCCAGAGCAGCAAGAAAAGTGCTTCAATCACGACCATCTCGATCAAGGCCACTACTAATACCTGTCTCGCCCGAAATTAAACATCTTACAGTTGCATATTCTTATATAAATCGCAGTCATAATGGCTAGTAGACATCGCTCGCGCGAGTTTCTAATCGAAAGAATGAGCACACTCGCCAAGACTAGCATTCTCACTGCGCTTAAATGAGCGTATGATGTGCTTCGAGTCGAAGTAAATCTGGTCGCTTACAGGAATTGTCTTCTCTCCTGATCGCCCACTCTAACAAACAGTTACGCTCCAAACCCCTCGCGGAATACTGCAGACCAGTTTTCGTTAACGACACGCCCAAAAGGAATGAAATAGCTCTTTCCCATGGGACCTTTAACCGAAATGCGCCCGGCTTTCACAATTAGGGCGGAAATCCAAACTCATTTCTATCATCTGTCACAGCACCCCATCGTAAATTGCATAACTTCACCTGAACTCAATATAATGACAGAGGTGAAAAACGACGATTACTGACAGACGCTTGCCAGCGCCAGTGTAGGGAATTTGCCAACAGTTCCAACACGGAGAAAAGAACAGCCTTGGCCATCATCTCGCAAGGCACGAGGAAACAAAGAGCCATCCGTATTTCCAGCTATGGCGGATGGCTTGTTGTCAGAGCAATCTAAGGCGTGAAACCCATTGCTTGTTGTTATGTAATCAGCAGGCCCGATTCAATTATGTGGCTCTCTTTTAATAAAACGCATTCCGTTAGAATTTTCAGTGCTTCCGTCTTGGTTCACTCTCGGAACAACGATAAGGCGCTGGTTTGGCCTGCTGACCTGCTCGGGTCGCTGCACTGGTCGTTGAACAGGAGGTCGTGCATAACCATCGTTACGCTCGCGCCCGGTCCGGCGTGAATCATTCCGCCATCGGTCTGAACGATAATCGCGGCGATCGCGATAATAGCGTGAATCGTATCTCGGGCTATTTCGATAAGTGATGGCAGAGCCCGAATAGTATCCGCCATATCCCGGGCCGTAATCTCTGTAGCCATCATAAGAATATGACTCACTGACGCAGCCAGCCAATGTGATTGATAGAACTATGACCGTGCTGATAGATGTCAATGCTTTGAAAATGGTCATAATCTGCTAGCCTCGTTTGGTGAACACTTTGATCATGATCATCGGCCCTCAGGTGTTAAAGCGCAAGTCACGAAATTAACAGTTCGTGTTATGGTCCGAGATCACAACACGCGACGCAGTTGTTGCTCGTCAAGCCTTCAATGTGATACTATTCGCCTCTAGGAGTTTTGGCGCATTCGAATTGCCAGAAGCCTGATACCGTCGGCAATGCGAGTGATGGGAATGGATGAATAGGCAATACGAAAGTAACGACAGGGCCTGTCATCGCTCCAGAAAAATGGCGCACCAGATTCGATAAGCACACCATCATCACGAAGATCACGGGAAAGTTTGTCGGCATCCATGCCTTCAGGACCCTCGATCCAGAAGGCAGTCCCGCCAAAACCTGACTTGCCAGCAATCTTCAATCCTTCCTGTTTTAACGCGTCAATCATAACGATGTGGCGTTTGTGGTATTCAAGGCGCATGCGATGAATGACTGCATCGTAGTGGCCGAGCGCAAGAAAATAGGCAGCGGTTCGTTGCAGATGGCCGGGGGGATGGCGCAACATCAACGCGCGTAGCGCTCTCGCCTCCCGAATGACAGTTGCCGGTGCTACGAGGTAACCAAGCCTCAAACCCGGGAAAAGTGACTTCGAAAAGCTCCCTACATAAAGAACACGACCATATTGATCGAGGGATTTCAGTGCCGGGGTTGGAGGCTGAAGAAAACTCATCTCGAACTCGTAGTCGTCTTCCACAATGACAAAATCACGCTCTGCTGCTGCTTCCAGAAGTGCAATGCGTCTTGCGCGTGGCATCGTTGCAGCTGTGGGCGACTGATGGCTTGGTGTAACAAACACCGCATCTATCCCGTGGGGAAGCAATTCAGGTGGCAAACCACCTTCATCAACGTCAAGTGCCGTCACTCGAGCACCGGTAAGATGAAGTGTGGCACTAATATCGGGATGTCCGGGATTTTCGCAGACGACATGCGAATGATTTGTCAAAAGCAAATGACTTACAATCCAGAGCGCATTCTGCGCCCCAACCGTTACCAGTATCTCATCGGGTTCTGCGCGAATACCTCGGCTCGGCAGGGTCCGTGACCGGATGTAGTTCACGAGTTCTATATCGTCGGCCGCGGCGAAATCACCCGCCATGAGAACGAAGTCTTCACGTGCCAGAGCACGCCTGGCGCAATCGCGCCACGCAGAAAGATCAAATAACGTATGATCCATTTGCCCGTAAAGAAATGGGTAGCGATACCGGCGCCAATCGAGAGGCTTCCGAATGGTTTTAGCGATATTGAAGCCGGGCCGCAGCTTGGAAGACCAGTCCACCGCGTTGGCGGATAACTGTAAGAAGTTCTCGTCCGGCCGACTGATCGGAGGCGCTACGGAAACATGATATGCACTACGCGAGTGAACTTCGAGATAACCCTGCGAGACAAGCTCCTGATATGCCAATGTCACGGTTAGTCGAGATATTTTCAAATAATCTGCCAGTCCTCGCGTCGATGGCATGCGCGCTCCCGGTAAAATCGCCCCGGAAAGAATAGCAGATACGGTTGTCTCACGAATTTGCGCCTGCAATCCTGTATTTCGATTGCAGTCTATGAAGAAAATAGTTGGTGAGACTGCCCTCAAATCTTGCTCCTAATGAGTCAGCAACGATACAGAACCTCCTGTTCCATTGCAGTTGCTTACAATTGATGGTCGCGTTTTTCTTTCAGATTCTCCAAATCCAAAATTTTGCCGCTAAGGGAATTTTTTAGACTGGCCCTCCCGGCAAAACCACCTTCTCCGAAGAACTGGACTTATTGTCTGTTCTAACTGGCTATAAGCCAAATCTATGGAGATGGCTATCGTTCGTGATCGGAACTGAAGATTGGCGGAAAACGTCAACGGGCATGCCGAAGTCAGCCATGGTTCATAAATGGAAGGGGAACTCCATGAACTATTTTACAAGCACGAAACGGGTGATTTTATTTTCAGCGCTCGCAGCTGTTTCAACATCAGCGGCTAACGCGGAGACGACCGTCGTCGTCGGTTACCAGCAAATCGTTGGTCCATTTCTCACGGCTATCGCGGACGGAAGATTCGATGCGGCAGCCAAAGAAGCCGGATATAAGATTGACTGGCGACAATTTGCATCGGGCGGCGATATTTCGACCGCACTCGCATCCGGCAATGTGCCAATCGGCGTGATCGGATCGACAGGTATCGCGGCAGCATCCACACGTGGTGTCGAACTCGAGCTGTTCTGGATACTGGACAATATCGGCAAATCAGAAGCACTCATCGCACGCGAAGGCTCCGGCATCGAAAAACCTGAGGATTTGAAGGGTAAGAAGATCGGTGTACCATTCGTCTCCACAGCGCACTTTCATCTTCTTGTAGGGATGAGTGACATCTGGAAGATCAATCCACGCGACGCAGAAATTCTGAACATGACCCCGCCGCAGGTCGTTGCTGCGTGGCAGCGCGGTGATATCGATGCCGCCTATGTCTGGCCACCGGCGCTCTCTGAAATTCTTAAAACCGGCACGGAAATCGCTAATTCCGAAGAGATCGGCAAAAAAAGCGTACCAACGTTTGACGGACTTGTTGTGGACAAGAGCTTTGCGGCTGACAACCCGAAATTCATGGCCGCTTTCACGACAGTGCTTAAGAATGCCTATGCCGACTACAAGGCAAATGGCGGCCAATGGACAGCAGATTCCGACCAAGTTAAGGCAATGGTGAAACTAATCGGTGGCAATGCGACTGATATACCGGACGCGCTAAAACTGCTGTCTTTCCCATCCGCTGAGGAGCAAGCGTCTCCAACATGGCTCGGTGGAGGCAAAGAAAGCGGCGCGCTAAAGTCCATCACTCAGAGCGCAAAATTTCTCGTCGACCAAAAACAGCTCGACAAGGCTCTGGATGATTACAGCGGCTATGTAAATGGCAGCTTTGCCGAAGCCGCAGCAAAGTAATTACGCGAAGTAAATCAAGCGACTCTGCCAACGTAGGCTCGTTGAGCCCAGTTGTACTGAGATGGTTCCGCGCATTCCTTGTGAATGCAACTTTGCAAGCGAGCGAAATGGCCGGAACCACTCCTTCGTTCCCGAAAGGCGACGCTATGGAAACCTTGAACATATCAAATGTCAGTTTGACCTATCCAGGTCTTTACGTGGAAGAAGCAGTCATTGCACTCAAAGGTGTCAATCTGCGGATCGACAGCGGCGACTTCGTTGTAGCACTTGGTGCGTCTGGTTGCGGAAAGACGACCCTCCTCAATCTGATGGCAGGTTTCATGATCCCCTCAGCGGGAGAAATTACTCTTGGCGGGCGGCTTGTGCGAGGACCAGGCGCGGACAGAGGCGTCGTTTTTCAAAAGCACGCGCTACTCCCATGGCTAAATGTGGTCGAAAACACTGAGTTTGGACTTAAACTTCAGGGTGTCGCCAAAGCACAACGCCGAGAACGTGCTACTCAAAATCTGGCACTGGTCGGCTTGCAAGATTTTCACAACCATAAGATTTATCAGCTTTCAGGTGGCATGCAGCAACGTGTGGGCATTGCCCGCGCTCTCACCTGCGATCCTGCAATGTTGCTTATGGATGAGCCTATGGCAGCGCTCGATGCCCTCACGCGTGAGACTATTCAGGAACTGCTTCTGCGCGTGTGGCAAGTCACGAATAAAATGTTCTTCTTTATCACTCACAGCGTCGAAGAAGCTCTGTTTCTTGGCTCACGGCTCATTGTTATGTCGCCGCGCCCAGGACGGATCACCCATACGTACGATCTGGACTTCAATCGGCGTTTTCTGGAAAGCGGTGACGCGCGCGCCGTTAAATCCAGTCCCGACTTCATCAAGATGCGTGAGACAATTCTGGGGATTATTTATGGCGATGAACGTGCATCAGGAAACCCGGAACTGGCCCATGCTTGAGTTACTTACTCGGGCACGGCCGGTTAAACCCGGGAAGGTATACGGCGCTCCCGGTGACGGAAATAGCGGCTTTATCAGTCTGGTCACAGCACTGCTATTGCTTGGAATTTGGTTCTTGGTGACTGGCATGGGCTGGGTGAAACCCCTGTTTCTACCTTCTCCCTTCGCGGTCTATGATAAATTTATACTTGCCATGACCGATGGCGTCGCCAACTCAACATTGGTTGAACACACGCTCGCCAGTCTTGGTCGCGTCCTTGGTGCCTTCGCAATCGCCTGTGTTACGGCAGTCCCCATTGGTATCATGATGGGTATGAGCAGATTCTGTCGTGGCGTGCTCGACCCAATTATCGAATTCTACCGTCCGCTGCCTCCGCTTGCTTACCTGCCCCTGATCATCATCTGGCTCGGAATCGGCGAATTTCCGAAAGTGTTCCTTATTTACCTTGCGATCTTCGCTCCATTAGCCATAGCAGCCAGAGCAGGCGTTCGCTCGGTTTCGACTGAACAAGTCCATGCTGCATACGCGATGGGTGCTTCGCGAACACAGGTTATAACCCAGGTCATAATGAAAGCGGCCCTTCCGGAAATTTTCACAGGCATGCGGATCGGTATTGGTGTCGGCTGGACGACACTGGTTGCTGCAGAGATGGTGGCGGCACATCGCGGTCTGGGCTTCATGGTGCTGAACGCCGCGCAGTTCTTGGCCAGTGACACGGTCATCATGGGCATTATCGTCATCGGAGTATTTGCTTTCGCCTTTGACCTTTTAATTCGTCATCTGGAAAAAGTGCTGATCCCCTGGAAGGGTAAAATCTGAGGGCAGCGAATATCGGGTAGCCCCACCAACAAGGTCCAAGTTTTTGAAGGAACGACGCGGCAGAATTACCGCGTCACAGGAAAGCTTTGCCCTGTTTCTGGGCAGGTTGGAATTTATCAAGGAGCACTGAAATGTCTGCCGGAAACCTTACGGAGAAGCAATTTTCCAACCTGTTTGATGCTTTCAATCGCCATGACATTGAAGCGATCATGGAATTTTTTGACGAGGATTGCGTGTTCTACACCGTGGCCGGCGAGGAGGTTTACGGCACACGCCTACAAGGCAAAAAAGCAATCGCCAGTGCATTCTCAGCGGTATGGGGCGCCATGCCCGATGCCCGCTGGGACGGACACAGGCATTTTGTGTGTGGAAATCGCGCAGTATCGGAGTGGACGTTTTTCGGAACGGATGCAACCGGTGCACGTGTCGAAGCAGAAGGTTGCGATCTCTTTACTCAGAGAGGCGGCAAGATCACCCGTAAACAGGCATTTCGCAAGAACCGGCCTTTGCTGACGGCATAAGCCTCGCTTGCGCCCGTCGGTGATTTGGAGGACCGACCGATGAACACTCACACGACTAACACATATTCCGCCAGACAACCCTTCGATCCTGCTTATGATCCAGTGGTTGCGAAGACGCCCGGACAAGGACGTGATTACGCGCCAACATACTGGATCGGGACAGCTGGCACGGCACCCGAAGATGATGGTCCTGTTACTTCAGACATCGATGCCGATGTTGTGATTGTCGGTTCCGGATATACAGGACTGTCAGCCGCTATCCACCTTGCTCGTGATCATGGCATTAAAGCAATGATACTGGAGGCCAATGCAGTTGCATGGGGATGCAGCACACGCAATGGCGGTCAAGCCCAGATTTCTGCCGGCCGGCTTAAACGGTCGCAATGGATTGAGCGTTGGGGCGTGGATATCGCAAAGAAACTGCATAGGGAAATTTCAGAAGGGTTCGATCTATTTCGCGCGCTTATAGCCGAACCAGAAATTGAATGTGAACCGCAGGATGGCGGTCATCTTTATATTGCTCACCGCGAGAAGGTGGTCCCTTCGCTGGTCAAGGAATCCCGCTTACTCAATGAAGTGTTCGGCTATCGAACTCAGATGATGAGCCGTGATGAAATCCACGACCGCTTTATCCGGGATCAGGAAGCCTGTGGGGCGATGTACGAACCCGATGGCATCGGAGTTCATGCCGCCAAGCTTGCCTTCGGCTATCTCCGACTGGCCCGTAAGCTCGGCGCAAAGGTCCATACTGCAAGCCCTGTTCTCAGCTGCCGAAAGGATGGAGATTTCTATCACCTCCTAACGCCAAACGGCACAGTAAAAGCCCGGCAGGTTTGCTTCGCGACAGCGGGCTATACTTCACCTGCTCTTCACTCGCTCACACGCCATCGATTGATGCCGATACTGTCTAATTCCGTAGTAACCCGACCACTGACCGCAGATGAGAGAGAAGCATGTGGTTTAAGGACTGGAATCCCACTAACCGACACCCGAACGCTTCGCCACTACTATCGTTTTCTGCCAGATGGACGAATGCAGATCGGCAGTCGCAGTGCCATAACCGGGGCGGACGCACCCAACTCCAAACACTACGACTTGTTGCTTGCAGGTCTTTACCGAAAATTCCCGGCTTTGACCGATATTAAGATCGACTATTCCTGGTGGGGCTGGGTGGACGTCAGTCATGACATGATGCCCCGCATCGTTCGCCCAGATCCGAAGCAGGAAATCTACTATGCCATGGGCTATGGCGGGAATGGCGTTATGTATTCCGCACAGGCGGGACGCCGGGTTGCCCAATTGATGGTCGGTCGCGGGCAAGAACTGGACCTGCCAATATTCACATCAGAACTGCCAAGCTACGGCATGTTGACGCCATTTCGGCGCATAGGTCAGCGTGCCATGTACCGCTGGTATGCGCTGAAAGACGAGATCCTTTGAATTATAACGAAAGGTATGCGCCATGAAAATGACGACGGAAGAAGCGTTCGTAAAAGTCTTGCAGATGCATGGGATTGAACATGCATTCGGGATCATCGGCTCTGCAATGATGCCTGTTTCTGACCTATTTCCCAAGGCCGGCATTGCATTCTGGGATTGTGCACATGAGACCAATGCCGCACTGATCTGCGACGGCTATACAAGGGTGACCGGTAAAATGGGCATGGCGATCGCCCAGAACGGCCCGGGCGTGACCGGCTTCGTCACAGCCATCAAGACTGCCTACTGGAACCACACTCCAATGCTGCTCGTGACACCACAGGCAGCCAACAAGACCATAGGTCAGGGGGGCTTTCAAGAAGTTGAACAGATGGCGCTGTTTGAAGATATGGTTTGCTATCAGGAGGAGGTCCGCGATCCATCACGCATCCCGGAAGTTCTTAATCGTGTTATCGAGAAGGCATGGCGCGGCTGTGCGCCCGCACAAATCAACGTTCCACGTGATTTCTGGACCCAGGTCATTGACGTTGATTTGCCCCAGATCGTGCGGCTTGAGCGGCCAAGTGGTGGACGCGACGCCATCGCTGAAGCCGCAAACCTTCTCACAGGCGCAAAATTCCCAGTTATTCTCAACGGTGCTGGTGTCGTTATCGGCAACGCGATCGCTGAATCCATAGCACTGGCCGAAAAGCTCGATGCGCCGGTTTGTTGTGGTTACCAGCATAACGATGCTTTTCCCGGTAGCCATCCGCTTTCGGTTGGACCACTTGGCTATAATGGTTCCAAAGCGGCTATGGAACTGATTGCCAAGGCTGATGTGGTTCTGGCACTTGGGACCCGGCTCAATCCATTTTCAACGCTACCTGGATACGGAATTGATTATTGGCCCAAGGACGCCAAGATCATTCAGGTCGATATTAATCCAGACCGTATTGGCCTCACCAAAAAAATCACGATCGGCATTTGCGGCGATGCAAAGCAGGTCGCCCAACAGATCTTTGAACAGCTTGGAGCGAATGCTGGAAATGCCGGCCGCGACGAACGCAGGCAAATGATTCACCAGCGCAAATCGGCGTGGCTGCAACAGCTATCGTCGATGGATCATGAAGATGATGATCCAGGCACGCAATGGAATTCGGATGCCCGTGAGCGCGAGAAACAACGAATGTCGCCGCGACAGGCATGGCGCGCAATTCAGGCCGGAATGCCTAAGAATGCAATTATGTCTACAGATATCGGGAACAACTGCGCAATTGGCAATGCCTACCCAACTTTTGAAGAAGGACGCAGATATCTGGCACCGGGAATGTTCGGGCCATGTGGATATGGCTTTCCATCAATCGTTGGTGCCAAAATAGGACAGCCCGATACGCCTGTTGTGGGTTTCGCGGGCGATGGTGCTTTCGGAATCTCTATGAACGAAATGACGTCCATCGGCCGCATTGGGTGGCCGGCAATTACAATGGTCATCTTCCGCAACTATCAATGGGGTGCGGAAAAGCGCAATACAACGCTTTGGTACGACAATAACTTCGTGGGGACTGAGCTCAATCCAAACCTAAGCTACGCGAAAGTTGCAGATGGTTGCGGTCTTAAAGGTGTCATGGTCGATACCCAACATTCATTGACCGAGGCATTGGAAAAAGCAATCGACGCACAGGCCAACGGCATAACGACCTTTATCGAGGTTATTCTAAATCAGGAATTGGGCGAGCCTTTCCGGCGTGACGCTATGAAAAAGCCCGTTATCGTCGCCGGGATTGATAAGTCTGATATGCGAGCACAAATGCCTGTTTAGCGATCTTGCCGGGAGGTCTTCCTCCCGGCTTTTCAATGAGATTTTGCCATGCTTCCTTTGGAAAATATTCTCGAAAAAGCCCGATTAAAGCCTGGTCACATTGTGCTGGCGGAAGGCGAAGACCCGCGTATCATCGAAGCCGCATTGCGTGCTGAACACGAGAGGATTGCGCGTATTACCCTGCTGGGTTCTAAAGATATTATCATCGAAAAGCTCGGTGGCGGACGCATAAATGTCCTTGACCCGGTCACCTCGAATAAAAGTGCCACCTATGCACAGCAACTCTATCAGTTGCGGCAACCCAGAGGGATGACAGAACATCAAGCAGAGGCGATCGTCAGGACGCCGCTGGGTTTCGCCGCTATGATGGTACGTACAGGTGATGCGGATGGAACACTTGCCGGTGCAGTCGCGACGACAGCCGAAGTCGTCCGCCATGCTTTGCAGATTATCGGCAAGGCAGAGGGAGCGAGCCTGGTATCGAGTTTTTTTCTAATGCTGCTCTGCCAATCACATCATCAGAAAAAAGGTGCCTTCATTTTTGCTGATTGTGGTCTTGTCATCGAACCCGATTGTACAGAATTGGCCGAAATCGCAATACAATCCGCAGACTCTTATAAGCAGTTGACTGGAAAGGACTCCGCAGTTGCAATGCTCTCCTTCTCAACAAGCGGGAGCGCTGCGCATGAACGGGTTTCGAAAGTTGTTCAGGCCACAGATCGGGTGCGTGCCAGCAGACCAGATCTTTGCATCGATGGGGAAATACAATTTGACACTGCATTTGTCGAAGCAATAAGCCACACCAAGTCACCGGCTTCGCCGCTAAAAGGCAATGCGAGTGTTTTCGTGTTTCCCAACTTAGAGTCTGCCAACATTGGATATAAGATTGCCCAGCGCATTGGCGGTGCACAAGCCATTGGTCCGGTGCTTCAAGGCCTTGCCAGACCCGCAAACGATCTCTCCCGGGGATGTAGCGCCGATGATATATTTCATATGATCGCAGTCACTGTAAATCAGGCGAGCAAAGTGGTATCCAATAAACCTCAATCATTGATCTGAAAACTAGCTAGTCAGCATTTAGAGCTCAACTATACAACCTTCCCTGTATTGGAGATGTATGAGATCGTCGGTCGGTCGGAGATTGAAATCGATGGTCATTTCGCCAAACATAGCAAGAAACTAAAATCGCACCCTCCCGCTCGACGCCCCCACACTCGGATGAAAGTGCTTTTTGAGCAAGAGCTGCTACTTAGCCCATCGACCTTCATAAATAAAAGCCGGTGCTTTTTCGATTTCCTCTTTGGTAGAATTCATTACCGCTGACCATTTTTTTTCGTCATCAAAATAGGTTATGTCTACTGCATCAGGACGGACGACGACAAATTTCTCACCAACTCCCAAAAACCCTCCTACCGACACTATATATCCTGAAAGTTGACCATCAGAGAGGATGAGATCCTTGATTTGGCCAATGTTCGTATTGTCTCCATTCAAGATGTTGAGACCAATCAGATTATAGCTCAAAACATCTGTTGGCTTTGCCGTGACAAACACTTCGGTATCAGTTTCCTCTGTCATTGTGGCAGTCTGCGCGTTTGCAAATGCAACCATTGCAAGAGCGGCAGTAGCAGACAGGATAATACGACGCATCAACATTCTCCAGAACAGTATTATGGTGTTGTTGTTACTGTCAGAATGCAATCGAAGGGACATTTGTTCCATGAGATGAAGGACGCTCTCGCCATAAACTTATCTGCGCCACGCCCCCCTCAAGAGCCAGCAGTTCAGGATCGGATGACACCTCCCGTAAAGACACAGGCGGTAACTTTACGTTACTGGAAATAACGATAATTCCCTTCAACGACCCACCAGCACTCCGCTAGATGTTCCTCCCCCCTCCAATAACCAATGATGTTAATTCTATGAATGATAAATACACATTGCCGGATCTGAGCGGCGTTCTCCCTATCCGACCGGTTCAGGTGAAAAGGCATGGCTTTGCGGATAGATGGAAGTTGTTATTCCTTGCCATTACCTTCGCAATCATCTCCCTTGTCGTAACAGTCCTCTGGGGACCAGGACTTTACTCGGATTACCTGATCAAAAAAGACCCGCTTATAATTGAAGATTCCACCATTTTTGATGGAAGCTGCCGTTCCAAGAAAATGATCACTGACTGCAAGGCAACGCTTTCCTATCGCTACGAGGGCGAAACCAAGCTTAAATCCGTCGACTTTTCCTTCGTGAGCCTATCTAGCGGTGATTATGAGACCGAGGTGGTTGTTGAGAAATCGAACCCCAACAATGCCACACTCACATTGGCACTCGACGAATTCTGGAACCGCCTCGGCGTCGGCATCGCCCTTGTTGGCATCATGTTGGGCTGTTCGATACTGTTCATAAATCGTTTTCTGCAGATTTCGAGGGCCATATCTGCAAGTAAGAAGGCATCAGAGCTAACGCTTGACTGGGCGAAGATCGTGTCGCGCAAAGACAGCAGGGGTCGCACTAAAGTTGGCTACATCCCGCAACTCGCAGCCCACAAAAAGCGGACGATACTCTCAAGCTTTGGCAAAGCCGAGACACCTTATCTATATTATGACGCGAAAAACGACGAAACATATGGTCTTGTGGCGGCTCACCCCTATGACACTTTGCCCATCCTCTTGGACGATCAATTTGCGCGTCTTGAGCTTTCTTCAGTTGAGATCGAACAGCTGCAGCAGGCGCTCAACAGTCGTCTGAACAAGCCTGATTAATAATTTTAACGCCAATTCGGAAAACGGGGTTGGCGTTTCAAACACCCCTTGTCGAAACAAGGGTCTGATACATATCAGTCATCATCGTATCAGACACGGAGTACAGACATGGGTGACGCAGGGGTAGGCTGGATTGCTGCAATTATTATTGGCGGCCTTGCCGGGTGGATCGCATCTAATTTCATGAACAGCGATACCGGAATCTTGATGAATATCATTCTTGGTATTGTCGGCGCCGCTATTGCGAGCTTCATTTTCGGCTTTCTTGGTGTTTCTTTTGGCGGGTGGCTCGGTTATCTCGTTGCAGGATTTGTCGGGGCCTGTATCCTTATATGGGTGGGACGGGCGGTCAGTTGACGATTTGAAGGCAATTCGGAAGCCCCGCCGCATGGGGCTTTTTTATTTAACTTGGCATCCTTCGCAATCCGCCTTTCCGCTTTGATGAATAAGTACAATTCAAACGCCTTTTACGTTGAAACGCGTTAGTCATTCCGTCTATTAAAGATGGCTTATACCGTTTGCGGAGTGCTGGGGTGATACGGATACTGTTTCTTCTGCTTGGTCGGGAGATTATACAACGGCATTGGAGGACATTGCTTGCGATCTCGATCCTTTGGATCATCGGCGGAGCACTGATCATCATCGATGCACTCGACGGCAAAACAGTTATTTCTGCACGGCTTTTTGGCTATTTTCTGTTGCCCGAAGCCGCACTGTGCCTGTTTGCAGCCTTCGCCAGTTACGGCACTGCGCGCCGAATGCGTATTGTGCAGGGCGTAGCCCTGCTCGGTGTTAGCGTATTGATCATCAGCTCCACTCCTGCGAGTAATTTCGCGCTCGCCGTGTTGTTCGGGCTTTGCTTTCTCATAGACGGAATTGTGCGAATTGGCAGTGCTTGGGTCGTTCGTTATCCACGCTGGAAAGTTGGCCTTATCGGCGGTATCGTCGAAGTATTACTGGCAATCGCCACGCTTCAACCCTGGCCGACATGGTATGAAGGCACGGTTGGCACCAATGTCGGAGCAGTGCTGGTCTTAACCGGAATTGGGCTGTTGAACATTGCATTCCGGATCAAGCGTCTAGAGGATGGCGCGTCTCTTACCAGCATATTGAGCAGAAATCCGTTTAATCAGCGTGCAGCTCAGCTCTATCGCAAGCGCAATGCGCGAAATCGTAAGCAACTTACCGTTCACGTCTGGACGCCAACCGGCACCGCAATGACGTCTTTACGACAGCGAGCAATCAACCGATATATCGCCGCTGTCGATAGCAGCGGTGTAATTTCTACCGGCCATGCTGCCTTGGAAATGTCGCCTGATCTATATATCAGCCACTATCCAGCCGCCGAGATTGACCGCAACCCCGACGAATTCACCCGTACTTTACGGGCCACTGCAGACAATAACGTACCCGGTCGCTTTCTCCCCAGCTATGCGGTTGAGTCGGGCGAATGGTGCCCCTCGACGGTCCAGGTTGAAATTAAAAACATTGATGCAGCTCGACTTCGCACTTTTTGGAAACACTATCGCGCCAACGACACATATAACCTCACGAACAGAAATTGCTCCAGCGCAGTTGCAGACGCGCTTGATGCAGCTCTTGAGGGTGTTTATCGCGAATATAGATGGCCCGTTTTCAGAGCTTTGCAGGCAATTGTATTCCCTGAATTGTGGGCGGCAGGGTTGATGCGCAAACGTGCGGAATCGATGGCCTGGACGCCCGGTCTCGTGCTTGATTACGCGCGAGCGTTATCGGCCTTGGTCGACTCTTCTGGAAGAAGATCGCATAAGCAAAGCTTCCGTCTGGTGAAAAAGTATTCTCGGCGCAAATCTAAAGCATCGATTGGGTGAAACGTAAAGCACTCTAGCAGCGCGTCATGACCCCTCATTTAACTTGATTATTATAGCAATCCAAACGCTGTTGTGTTGCGCGTTTCTCAGAGCCGTTCATTTGACCAACTCAGTGGACTTTTACTCATCTTAAATAGGTTTGATTGAACAAAATCTTTGTATCAATCGGGTGAAATCATCGTGTGTTTTTCCATTCGTGTGCCCTCCGGCACCATAAAATTTCTACTCACCTTAATAGCCTTTAGCGCTTTTCAACAACCAACTGCTGTTGCACAAGTCAAAGAAGCCACACGGATCGTTTCACTCGGCCCCGACGTAACCGAGATCATTTTTGCGCTGGGTGCAGGAGACAAAATTATAGCCGTTGATCGGAGCAGCAAATATCCGAGCGAAGCAGCTGATAAAACAAATGTTGGCTATCGTCGCAGCTTGTCGCCAGAAGGCATCTTGACCCTCAACACCGATCTCATCATTGCATCCGAAGACATTGGTCCGCCGGAAACGACAGATGTGCTTAACCAATCAGCTGTCGAGATCCTCTATATTCCAGTCGATAACAGTCGTTCAGGCTTGATTAAGAAAATCGAGCTTATTGCGAAACGCCTCAACCTTGAGAAGCAGTGTGAGACTCTGACCCAGAAAGTCATCGACGACTTCGACGCCGCCACAGCTTACGCAAGCGAGCTATCGCAGGAGAAACAAAAGAAAGTCGTCTTCTTTCATGGCCTGGCGCGACTGAGCGGTGCGGGTAGCGACACGGCCGCCGACGCTTTCATTCGATATGCAGGCGGGATCAATCCGCTGTCGGTCTATTCCGGTTATAAACCAGTCTCGGAAGAATGGCTCGTCAAGGCCGAGCCGGACGTCGTGTTGATGCTTTCCGACGGAAACGGCGGTCCATCCCGCCAAGACGTTTTCTCCCATAAAGCGTTGCAGCAAACCCCGGCCGCGAAAAACCAGTCTCTTGTGGTGTTGGAAGGGCCATATATGCTCGGATTTGGACCGCGCACTGCAGAGGCAATCCGAAAACTGGCCGCCGCACTCTACGACTAGGCATCGCTAAAAAATGGTTTATCGTGCGCTCTCCAGAAATCGGAAGCACGTTCGGAAGCAAAAAAGGCCCCTCCTTTGGAGGGGCCTTTTTTATTGATGAAAGTGACTACTCAAAATCGTCTGGCAGTAGTTCCTTCGGAAAATTCTGATAGGAAACTGGACGCAGGAAGCGACGGATCGACATTGTACCAACGCTAGTTGCGCCAAAGTTGGTCGAGGCCGGGTATGGTCCACCGTGTACCATGGAATCGACCACTTCAACACCGGTCGGAAAGCCGTTAACGAGAACCCGGCCTGCCTTGCGCTCCAGAACTGGCAGGAGCCGCTGGGCAGATGAAATATCGCCATCATCCATGTGAATGGTCGTCGTCAATTGACCTTCGAAGCCGCGTGCGAGCGTTTCCATTTCAGCAACCGAACCGACCCGGATGACCAGCCCCAGAGGGCCAAATACTTCTTCGCCCAGAGAATGATCCGACAAGAAGCGTTCACCCGTCGTTTCAAACAGGTTCGGCGAAACCTGACGGCCGGACGACTCAGTTTCATAAAGCGGCTTGACCGCGTTGCGCGTATCAAAGCGCTCTTTACCCTCATGATATGCCTGCGCAATACCATCAGTTAGCATAGTCTGAGGAGCGACCTTCTTGAGACCTTCAACGGCTGCTGATGTAAAGCGATCAGCGTCAGCACCATCCAGAACCACGGCGATGCCGGGATTGGTGCAGAACTGGCCTGCGCCCATGGTCAGCGAACCGGCCCAGCCCTGTCCAAGCGTTTCTGCACGCGCTTTCATGGCTTCTGGCAGCAGGAACATCGGGTTGACCGAACCAAGCTCACCGAAGAATGGAATTGGCTCAGGGCGCGCTGCGCAAAGGTCGAACAGTGCGCGTCCGCCGGCCAGCGAGCCGGTAAAGCCAACAGCCTTGATGTTTGGATTTTGAACCAACGCATGACCTACATCGCGGCGACCGCCTTGAATGAGCGAGAAGACACCGGGGTGAATGCCCGTCTTGTCAATAGCGGCTGCAACAGCCTCAGCCACAATTTCACCCGTTCCAGGATGTGCAGAATGGCCCTTAACAACTACAGGACAACCGGCTGCGAGGGCTGCTGCGGTGTCGCCACCGGCAGTCGAAAACGCCATCGGGAAGTTCGATGCACCAAAAACCGCAACAGGTCCAATCGGACGCTGAACCAGGCGGATCTCTGGGCGCGGTGCAGGCTGGCGATCAGGCAGCGCTGCATCAAAACGGCGATCAAGATAGTCGCCCTTTTCGATGTGGTCAGCAAACAGACGCAGTTGGCCTGTGGTGCGGCCGGTTTCACCCTGTAGACGCGCTTCCGGCAAGCCGGTCTCCTGCGAGCCGATAATGACGATATCAGCAATGCGTGCTTCAATTTCATCGGCAATTGCACGCAGGAACGCGGCGCGCTCAGCGCGAGTCGAATAGCCATAGGACCAGAAAGCGTCTTCGGCTGCTTCGCACGCCCTGTTCACCAGATCGACTGTACCGACTGCAAACGAATGCGCAGGCCCACTTGCTGGTGAAGATTGAAAAGTGCCGGCTCCATCGAGCCATTCGCCAGCAACAAGGTGTTTTCCTTTGGGCGTAAATGCCATTCGTTCATCCTCCTGTAGAAATCGAAGTACAATTAAGCCAGTATCCGGCTCCATCTAAATTGCACTTGCCTAACGATTGTATACCCCGAATGTTTGTATACAGTGTGTGCGCAAATATCAATTGCCTGTAGGGGCCTCCCGCCAGGCGCAGCCATGAAAGACGCATGATGAGCGAGACCACCATCCTGAGCATTCCCACACTTCACGAACGCGTAGAAGCGATTTTTCGTAAAGCAGGATTGAACGCTATACAGGCTCAGGCCGTCGCTCGTGTGATTGTTGCGGGTGAACGCGATCACTGCAAATCTCACGGCATATACCGTATCGAGGGTGCGCTGCGCACAGTCAAGGCCGGGAAGGTAAAACCAGACGCAATTCCTGAAATAGTGAAGGACGAAGCATCGAGCATCGTGCGCGTCAATGCGAACTACGGCTTTGCAAATCCTGCTTTCGAATTGGGCCTGCCACTGCTTGCTGAGCGCGCACGCAAAAACGGTATTGCAGCACTTGTCATCAACGATTGCACGCATTTTTCCGCACTCTGGCCGGAAGTCGAAGCGCTGACAAACGAAGGTCTTGCTGCACTTGTCATGTGCCCCAGTTATGCAACCGTTGCCCCCACCGGCGGTAACAAGCCGTTGCTCGGCACCAATCCTTTCGCATTCGGCTGGCCACGGAAGGAAACATCGCCTTATGTCTTTGATTTTGCGACATCTGTTGCGGCGCGTGGCGAAATCGAACTCCACCGTCGCGCCGGCAAACTATTGCCCGAAGGTTGGGCGCTGGATGCAGAGGGTAACCCAACCACCGATCCTGAAACTGCACTTGCCGGTGCCATGCTACCGTTTGGCGGCCATAAGGGCTCCGCTATCAGCACGATGGTTGAACTGCTTGCGGCCATCATGATCGGCGATCTGACCAGCCCCGAAGTTCTCGATTTCCTTGGCACCACCACATTGTCGCCGGTGCATGGCGAACTCATCATTGCATTCTCACCGGAAGCCTTTGCCAAGGGTCGTCCCGGAGATCCATTTATCCGTGCGGAGGCGTTCTTCGAAGCCATTGTAGGACAAGGCGCACGCCTGCCTTCGCAACGCCGCTTTAAGGCACGCGCGGAATCAGACGCCGAAGGCGTAAAGCTCACCAAATCAGAGATCGATCAGCTCGATCTGTTGTTGGAGAAGGGGTTGGAAGCTATTTCTTAATCCTGAAGGTCGACTTCTAACAGAAATCAGTTGATCAAACTGATTTCTGTTCCCGGAGCAGCAGGAACAGCAACCAGGCTAGTTAAAAACTAAACAAAAGGCCCTCCAGACGGAGGGCCTTTTTTGTCGACAGCAAGATTCAAGCCGCGTATTTCTGAACCGCTCCAGGAAGCTTACTCCACTCCGCATACCAGCTGTTAAACAGCTTGAACTGTGCTTCCACATAACCGCGCTGGCTATCGGAAAGAGCATCTGTTTCGTTGAAGTGCAGCGTGTATTCCTTGTCGCCCTTCAACACCATCATATGCTTGAAATAAAGCACCAGATCCGGGCCTTCATCGAAGGATGAAAGCACAGCAAGCGCCTGTTCAAGTTCAAGCGCACGCTGGCGTGCATCCGCATCACCCAAAGCTGCAGCCTGCGACAGCTTGCAAAGCTGGATCACTTCCTTCGGCAGAACATTGCCGATGCCGGTGATTGCGCCGGTTGCCCCGCAATTGACGAAACCGTGGAACACGGCCGTATCAACACCGATCATGAGCGTGACGTCATCATCGCGGCTGGTGATGTTTTCGGCTGCATAACGCATGTCGGCAAGGCCACCGAATTCCTTGAAGCCAACGAGATTTGGATGCTCTGCACGCAGTGCGAAGAACAGATCCGCACGAGTAGCAAACCCGTAATAAGGGCTGTTATAGATAACTGCTGGCAGATCAGGTGCAGCCGACAAAATGGCTTTGAAATGTGCCTTCTGCGCTGCAATCACCGAGCCACGCGACAGAACGCGCGGGATGACCATAAGACCCTTGGCGCCAACCTTCTGTGCATGCGCAGCATGAGCTGCAGCAACTGACGTGTTCACAGCCCCCGTTCCAACAATAACAGGAATACCAGCAGCAGTCAGGCGAGCGACGCCTTCCATGCGCTGTTCGTCGGTAAGGAGGGGCCAGTCGCCCATTGAACCACAATAAACAACAGCCGACATACCAGCTGCAATCAGTTCCTTACCCTTGCGCACCAGCGCATCATAATCTGGTGAGCGATCATCCTTGCAAGGCGTCATCAGAGCCGGAATCACGCCGGAAAAGATATTGGCAGCCATCTAAAACTCCTCTCAGAGCATTTCCGTCCTTCGCGAAGCGACATGGAGCAGGAAATGCAGCAAACAAAACCAGGCCGATCGAAGCGCGGCGACGCAATGCCGTCTACCGGCTTCCGCAACTGATATATCAGTCTGTATTTTATTTGTCGACATAAATTATGTTGCGTTACAGATTTATTTCCAGCCGGTCATCGCGCATCACCAGTTTTTGCACCTGTCGCACGATCTGCTCGGCATGTTCATGGGCCAGCTGTTCGGCCAACTTCATGTCCCGTGCAGCAATTGCCGCAATCATTTCTTCATGCTCCTCCACAAAACGGCGAGGCAATTGATCATCATAGGATTGATAGTAGAGCCTCAGAATGCGTCGCCCTTCATCCAGCAAGCGCTTAAAGAGGCTTGTAAAATATGGATTACGCCCCGCTTCTGAGATGGCAAGATGAAGCGCTGCGTTAGTTGCAATCATCAATAGCGCATCCTGAGCATTCACGGCCTTGGTGAACTCGGCCTGATGCAATGCGATGATGTCCATGTCTTCCTGCCGGTGGTTCTTGGCCGCAAGCTGGGTCGTGACACGATACATCAAAGTCAGAGCGTCGAAATAGGTATGCATGTTAAGAAAATCGATATTCGACACCATAGTCGAGCGATTTGGCAGCGTGTCGATGAGCCCCTCGCCTGCCAGTCTCAGCAAAGCCTCACGAATTGGCGTACGTGACATTTTGAACCGCTCTGCAAGCTGGACCTCATCGATCGGGCTGCCGGGAGGCAGCACCAAGTCGAGGATTTCATCTCGCAGCAAGTCATAGACCATTTTCCCGCCTGAACCACGCTTGCGTTCAGGAATGGCGTTATCATCGCTTTCCTTCATCAAAAACTCCTAGTGTATATATCAGGCAAATGGCTCGGTCGGTCCCTTGGCGGGCTTTGTAAACCACTGCGCGCCGTCAGCACTCATGTAAATATGATCTTCCAAACGAACGCCAAACTGTCCCGGCACGACAATCATCGGCTCATTTGAGAAGCACATGCCCGGTTGAAGCAGCAACCGATTGTCGCGGACAATATATGGCGCTTCATGAATTTCCAGTCCCAGACCGTGCCCCGCGCGATGCGGAAGGCCAGGGAGCTGATAATCTGGACCTAACCCATGCTCTACCAGCACCGCGCGGGCAGCATCATCAAGGCTGGAACATACTGCACCAATCTTTGCAGCATCAAAAACGGCCTGCTGCGCCTGCCGTTCAATCGACCAGACACGCTCAAAATCAGCAGACGGCTCATCCAGCGCATAGGTGCGGGTCAGATCGGAATGATAGCCGTCGATGCGACAACCCGTATCCACGAGAATGACATCACCATTCTCATAGAACTGCTCGCCATCCGCACCGTGTGGCAAAGAGGTTGCTACACCAAAAGAGACGATGCAGAAGGTTGAGCCTCCAGCACCGGTCAGTTCACGATGCTGCTCGTCGATAAAGCGTACCACATCGGAGGCCGCAATGCCCGGACGAATGAACTGATGCGCGCGGCGTTGTACTTCCAGCGTCAGCTCCATGGCATATTTGATGATGTCTATTTCGGTTTGAGATTTGACAATTCGCTGTTGGCGAATGATCGGGCCAGCGTCAACAAGACGATCTGCCCCAAGTTGTGCGCGCAATGCATTATAGACAAAAAGCGGGACAGCATCGTCAATGGCGAGCGTTTCCCCGGCTTTCAGCACAGAAGCGACAAGGGCCGCACTGTTTTGTTCTTCCTGCCAGATGCGCATTTCGCCCGCCAGATGCGGAAGGCTTTCCACACGACTCTGCTCAAAACCGGGCACAATATAGACAAGCTCGCTTTGCGTAATGATTGCGCCAAGCAGGCGCTCGCTCGAATGCCAGGCAAGGCCGGTATAGTAAAGCAGGCTTTCCGTCGACCCAAGCAGCAAGGCTGCAATGTTGTTTTCGCTGAGACGGCGACGCAAAACATTAATTCGTTCCAGCCGCTCATCATTGGAAATGCGTGGATGTTGGGTGGTGGTGAGAGACATTGCTTATTCCTTTTAGCCCGCCATAGACTCTTTGACATGCTGAAAGGATAAATATCTGTACGCAATTTGTCGACAGTTGCAGCATTTTCGACAAAACGCCGAAGCGGTTTAAGGTTGGATAACGAGAATCCCGGATCCAATGCAGTCCTGACAATTCCATTTAAACGAGAACCGAGTCAGAGCTTTACCAATCCAGTTCGTTTCAATAGGCCCATAAGCAAGAGCGGCAGTAGTGTCGTCAACACAATCGCAATAAACGCCATTGCCATGCCCAGTCCAATGGATCCCTGTTCAAACTGGCGCCAGATAAAGATGGAGATTGTCTGCATACCGACAGGTGCTACCAGAATGGAGGCGACCAGTTCGCGCGTTGCCACCGCAAAGACCAGCAGCATAGCAGTAATCAGGCTTGGTGCGACCAGCGGCAGCATAATGCGGCGGAAAGTCGTAAAACTGCCAGCTCCACAGACACGTGCAGCAGCTTCAAGATTGTCACCAATCTGATGAAACGCGGCTGTTGCATAGCGGATTGGCTGCGGCAACAGGATGCAGCAATAAGCAAGCAAAAGAATGAGCGGCGTGTTGTAAGGCGAGATGATAAGCGATGGCTGGTTCCAAGCAAGGATAAGGCCGACAGCCACCACGACACCAGGAAGCGAGTTCGGCAGCACCGTTAGGACATCAAGCCAGAAACGTCCACGGAACCGCATTTTCACTACAGCATAGGCTGCAATAGCACCGAGCAACCCCGTAACAAGCGCACTTGCCAAACCCAATGAAAGACTATTGAACAAAGCCCGCATCGCGCCCGCACTGTTATCTGCGATGTCTGCAAAGTTATCAAAGCCCAGATTGGACATCGTTAGCCCGCCAGAAATGGTCTTCGACATCGCGGTTGCAAGAATCGCAAGCAGCGGCACGCCGGTTGCCGCAAAAGCCACAACGCCAAACAAAATTATTACCGGAACCTTGAGCGCTCCGAGATCGCGCTTGTCCTTGTTCTGCGGTTTACCACTGGTTGTCACATACGAACGACGCGTTAAAATCCAACGCTGGAGCATGAAAGCTGCAAGTGACAACATTACTAGAGCCAGCGAAAATACAGCCGCGCCCGAAAGATCAATCGGCCAGTCGGATATGCGCAGGTCAATCTCCGTCACCAGAACGTCGAAGCCCGAACGGCTACCAAGAGCAGCAGGCGTGCCATATTCCTCGATCGCCGAAGCGAACACGAGCAGCAAGCTCGCCGCAAGTCCGGGCGTCGCCAGCGGCAACGTAATTCGCAAAAACGAACGCCACGGCGAGGCACCAAACACCCGACCCACATCGGAGTAGCGCGCGCCGACAGCTTCAATTGTACGGGACACGGCAAAATAGACCAAAGGAAACGTGTTGAGCGCCATCACGAATGTCATGCCGGCAAGTGAAAACAGAAATGATGCAAGATTGAAGCCTGAGAGCTGCTCGAGATAGCCGCGCGGCTGCAAAGTCATGATCCAGCCAAGCGTCGCAATATAAGGCGGGATCATGAACGGCACGAGCATCAGCACATCCCATACCAGCGCGAACGGCACCCTATAGAGCGCCCGAAAAACAGCAAGCGGCACTGCAATAATAGCCGAAAGCACGACGACGCTGATTCCCAGTAAAATGGTATTGGCGGTCATACGCAGGAGCTTCGGATCTTCAAACAATGCCGGCAAATGCACAAAAGGCATGCTTAGCACACCCTGCCCGATCTGCGGAAAAATTGCCTGTAAAACGATGAAAATAAACGGAACAGCAACGACAATGGCAAGGCCAATGACGGCCACAAGCCCAAGCGGATTTGCAGCGGTAGCGGTCTTAGCACTCATAATTGCCTCGCGGTATTCCGGCTGTCTGGGAAAGGACAGCATTCTTAAAAAGCAAAAGCGGCTCTCCTCCACATGGGACGAGAGCCGCCAATTCATTATTTCTTAGCGCCAAAGATTGCGTTGAATTCCTTCAACGTTTCATCGCGCTTGCCGTATACGGCTTCTGCATCAATCTTGAGAATTTTCAAATCGCTGATGAGAGGACGGTTTGCAGCAACGTCAGAACGTGCTGGCATCAAGTAGGTGTCAGCAACCAGCTTCTGGCCTTCATCAGAAAGCATGTAATCGATGAACCGCTTTGCTTCGTCCTGATTTTTCGACCAGTTAAGGATCATGGCCGGGCGTGGTGCAATCACAGTTCCCGATGTCGGGAAGACCACTTCAATCGCTTCGCCCTTGGCCTTTCCTGCAAGCGAAATGTAATCGACGGCGCCAAAAACTGCAGCTTTTGCGCCCTGAAGCACGGGGTTCAGCGCTTCAGCGTTGGCACCCCCAGCAATTGCACCGTTTTTATGCAGATGCTTGAACAGATCCCAGCCCTGCTCCGCTTGCAGCGCAGCTATGAGCTCAAAAGTAGCACCCGACTGCGACGGATCTGGCAAGTTCACAAGGTCCTTGTATTCTGGTTTGGCAAGATCAGCCCATTCGGTCGGTTTAGGTGTCTTGCTGTTCGGATTCCATGCGATTCCGAGCGCGGAAACACCCTGCGCAACAGCGGTTTCATTCTTCAGAAAATCAGGAACTTTTTCAGCATTGGGGCTGGTGTAAGCCACAAGCCAATCGCGCTTGGCAAAATCGGTCGCTGTATCCCAAGATGCCGAAATCAGCACGTCGACAACTGGATTGGCAGCCTCAGCCTCAATACGAGCCATGACCTTCCCGGTCGTCGCCTGAAAGACATTGACCTTTGTGCCCGTCTTTGCAGTGAAACCAGCCGCCAAGCCTTCAATCAGCTTGCCGGGGCCTGCCGAATAAACAGTGATATCAGCAAAAGCTGCCGTACTTGTGATTAAAGCAGCGGCAAATGCCATGCCCGCACTGAAAAAGGACTTCTTCATTGATCTCTCCTGAGATGTGTCTGAGATGAAAGAGTTATTAGGAAAACCAGCGGAGCTGTTCCGCATCGATTGCAATGCCCAACGGAACACCTGGCGAATGACGCGCGCTATCGAGATAGGTCAGCTCATGTCCCTCGTGCTGCGAACCGATGCGAACTGTTGTGAGGTGTCCATCACCGCGGAATTGCGTGCGCAGAACGGTGGCAGGAATGGATCCGTTACTCATTTCAACGCTGCGAACTGAGCGTGACGGCAACAACACATGCGTCGCCATTGTGGGGGCAGAATGGTGCGCCAGGTGGATTTGCGTCTGCGCTATGCGATAGCCCTCATCATCGCGTTCAACCGGCATCACACAGCCAAGCCGGAGGAAATCGGCAACCGCTGGAGTGGTCGGCTGCGCAACAAGCATTTCTGGTGCCGCCAGTTGTTCGATAATACCTGCCCTCATGATCGCAACCTGATGCGCCAACGAGAAAGCCTCGCTCTGATCATGCGTCACATAAATGGCGGTGAGACCGAGATTGGTAACTAGCTGGCCAATTTCACTGACCATGTTTTCACGTAATTCGCGATCAAGATTAGAAAGCGGCTCGTCGAAAAGCACGATGCTGGGCTCAGCAACAATTGCACGTGCAATCGCCACGCGCTGTTGCTGACCACCCGACATTTCGCTGATCGAGCGATCTCCAAAGCCAGCAAGACCAACGCGATCCAGTGCAGCTGTCACGCGAGTCTCGCGCTCGACACGTCCAACTCCACGCATTTCGAGCGGAAATGAGACATTTCCATAAACAGACATATGCGGCCAGAGTGCGTAATCCTGAAACACCATACCAAGGCGACGCTTTTCAGGCGGTGAAAACCGGCTGCTTTTGGCATCAGCCACGGTTTCACCATTGATCGTGACAGACCCTCTGGTCGGGTGAAGCAATCCAGCAATAAGGCGAAGAAGTGTGGTCTTTCCGCAGCCCGATGGGCCCAAAAGTGCAAGCGTCTGACCTTTCGCGAGCGACAGATCAATGTTCTTGAGGATCGTGTTGCTGCCATAAGCGAGACCTAGGCCCTCTGCCTCTACAGCAACATCCGTGTGGATTTCAGTTTCATGTGACATAAGCGTGCAATCTGAATGGTTTGCGCGCTTTTATTCCGCCTGCGTGACATACAGATGACACCAGCACTCCCGGCTGCGTTCAGCGACCAGAATCACACCGCCCTCGTTTTCAACACAGCGCATAGAGAACCGACCATCAAAGTTAAATCTGCTGCTAGTTTATAGTATAATACTAACTTTTATTGTCTTTTTTCGACATTATGGTCCTAGCAAAATATACAATGAGCAGCAAATTTAACGAAAACTGCACCATTATTCACCAGAATGTTCGGTATATAAATATTTCGAAGTTTTTTATCAAATGAACATTGATATGAATTTCGAATACCCATAGACTCCGAAATCATTGAATTGAAATATATACATATACTTGTAATGCGAACAACATCGAAGGATGGCTGATATCAGCTTGATTTCGGCATACAGGAGGGAATATGTGTTTCAAGTTTAGTCCGCTCTTTGCTTCTCTGGCGGTTGTTGCTTTTTCTCCGCCAGCCGTTTTTGCTCAGACCCCTTCTGCGCAATTCACGGTTCAGATAACAATTGCTGGCGCCTGCCAGATCAACTCAGCAACCAATATGGATTTTGGCTCTCACGGGGTGCTCACAACCAACACCGACGCGACCAGCCTTCTCACGGTTCAATGCACCAATACCACCCCTTTTAACCTTGCGCTGAGTGCTGGTAGTGGAGGCTCTGGCGCGACAGTTACCAATCGCCTCATGACAGGCACAGGTGGCGCAACAGTCACTTACTCTCTTTATCAGACAGCTGCGAGAGACACAGTGTGGGGGACAACAGTGGGGACCAATACCCTTGCGGGAACGGGTACCGGCGCGCCGCAACAATTTACTGTCTATGGCCGCGTCCCTCCTCAGAACACCCCTGCACCGGGTGCCTATACCGATACGGTGACGGCAACCATCTCGTACTGAGCATAAAGGAAGAATATCATGCGTAGTCTAGTGTTAGCGGCGGCATTATTTGCCGGTCTGCACGTAACTCCTGCACTTTCGCAAAGTGTCTCGTTGCGGGTCTCTCCAGTGCTTGTCGATCTTAGCGCGCCAACCGCAGCCTCAAGCGTTCGTATATCAAATGATGCGAAACGCCCAATCAGCGTGCAGGTCAGGATTTTTAAATGGAGCCAGAACAACGGCGTTGACACCTACACCCCAGCCACCGATGTCGCAGTAAGCCCACCAATTTCGCAGCTAAAGCCTGGCGCAGAGAATATGGTCCGGGTGGTGCGTACGTCCAAACGCCCGGTAAAAGCTGAAGAGAGCTACCGACTGATTGTTGACGAACTACCAAGTTCTGCCAGAAAGAAATCTGGTACCGTCACCTTTGTAGTCCGGCATTCCATTCCAGTCTTCTTCTCTCCGGCGGAAAATGCAGGTGCTGAAGTTGCATGGAGCGCGCAGCCAAAATCTGGCGGCTATCAGGTCACTGCACGCAATACCGGCGACAAAAGGATGCGCATTTCTGATCTCGCAGTAAAAAGAAAAGGTGGCGCCTCGGTCGCACAGCAAAAAGGGCTCGTCGGATATGTCCTTGGGAATTCTAGCGCTTCCTGGTTTATTCGCGGAACCGGAGGTAGTCGAGGTGGTGGCTCGCTGATGATCTCAGCACAAAGCGAAGCTGGCCACATAAATGTCCAAGCGAACAACAGGGGCGGTTGACCTCGCTGTCTTGACGATTGCTTGTCTGTCAATTTTCTCGGACTTTCCGAAGGCTGCGGCTCAAGATTTGCCACCCCCGTTGGCGGAACTCAAACACTCCGACATCGAATTTTTCGAGCTGCAACTTGAAGTCTTCGTGAATGGCTCCTCTACTGAGTTGATTGCGTCCTTTCGTCAAACACCCGACGGGCTCCTCTTGATCGAGCCAGAGCAACTGAAAAATGTTGGCATAAAACCTGCAAAGGAAGCAACCACGGAAGATGGCTGGGTCGATATAGGTCGGCTACCGGGCGTAGTGGCAATTTACGACGAAGAAAAACAAACCGTAAATTTTAATGCTACGGAAGCAAGCCGCGCGGCGCGCGTCATCGATGCACAGGCCGACGACATACCGCTCACGCAGGAGGAGGAAAAGCCCGTCATCACCAGCAACATGGGAGGTTTGGTCAACTACACCGTTTATGGCTCGACCGGTGGCCCGAAATGGGACGACCTCACGTCATTCCAAGGCGTTTCGAGCCTGCTCGAAGGTCGAATATTTGGACGGTATGGCGTTGTCACTTCCTCGCAAATTCTAAGTTCGTCCGACGCCGACAAATTCGGGACCACGCGGCTCGATACGCGCTGGTCCTATTCCGATCCAGATCACCTGATGACATATAATGCGGGCGACATCATCTCTGGCGGCCTTTCTTGGACCCGTCCCACACGTCTGGGCGGCATACAAATCCGCCGCAACTTCAACCTCCGCCCAGATCTGGTAACAATGCCCCTGCCTGAGCTTTCAGGATCCGCCGCCGTTCCCTCCACCGTCGATATCTACGTCGACAATGCCCAACGCGCCTCGCGCTCGGTGCCCTCGGGTCCATTCTCAATCACCAATTTACCGATTGTAACAGGATCAGGGACAGCGCGGTTGGTTGTTCGTGACGCGTTGGGTCGCGAAACAGTCTCCGAAACGCCATTCTACGCATCATCCGATCTTCTATCAAAAGGACTGGCAGATTTCTCAGCCGAGATAGGATTTGCGCGGCGCTATTATGGAGTGGAGTCAAATAATTATGATGAAAGGCCTATTGGTTCGGCGACACTGCGCTATGGACTAACCAATCAACTCACCCTTGAAGCCCATGTCGAAGGTGCCGAAAATTTTTATAACGGCGGCGCTGGTAGCGTCTTCAATATCGGCACTTTCGGCATTGGCTCCATTGCAGCGTCGGCAAGCCAGTTCGGTGGAGAGCGAGGATATCAGGTCGCGGCCAGCCTTGAGGCTGAACTTTGGGGCATCAAGTTTTTCGGCAGAACACAGCGGACCTTTGGCGATTACAACGATATTGCGTCCGTTACTGCCGATGTCGCAAAATACGGACTTCCTTCAACCATCTATAGTGCAAGACCTCCACGCTCACTTGACCAAGCGTCAATATCTCTGCCGCCCCAGTTTGAAAACCTGAACCTCAATTTTTCCTATGCACAGCTTGAAACAGCAGACTTCGACAGATCACGTATCCTCAGCATGACTGCTACAAAGGGGATCGGACAGAATGGGAACGCGTTCCTCTCAGCCTTCACCGATCTTGAACGCAAAGGTTCCTTTGGCGTTTTTGCCGGTCTTTCGTGGATGCTGGATGGTAACATCACCGCGTCGAGCGGTATATCCTCTGACGATAAGGGCACCAGCTTCACAGCCGAACTGATGAAGTCTGAGCAGCCAGTTGTCGGAAGCAGCGGTTGGCGCGTACGCGGTTCTTACGGTCAGAACGACATTGTTGCAGCCAGTGGAAGCTATCGGAGTTCCATAGGGCGCGCTGAAGCAGGCGTTGAAAAGTTCAATGACAACATCCGTGGCAATGCACAGTTTGAAGGCTCGATTATAGCAGCCGGTGGCGGTGTTTTCTTGTCTAATCGCGTAGATGATGCCTTCAGCGTTGTTGATGTTGGCGCGCCAGATGTCGAGGTCTTTTACGAAAATCGTCCCATTGGAAAGACCGACAAGCGCGGAAAGTTCCTTGTTACCGACCTTCGCTCCTATGAAGCCAACGCCATCTCTATCGATCCTTCGAACCTGCCACTCGATGCCAGCGTGGAAACAACCCGCCAGATCGTCCGGCCGAGCGACCGTAGCGGGGCTGTCGTTGATTTCAACGTTTCCGCCCAGAACAATCCGGTCCTTGTGACCATTCGTGACGAAGCAGGCGAATATGTTGAAACAGGCGCTTCGGTGAAGCTCAACGGCGTTGGCGACGCAATCGTCGGTTACGAGGGACAAGTTTACATCGAAAATGCCGCCAGCTCCAATACACTCACCATACAACAATCAAACGGTGAAAATTGCACCGTTACTTTCAATGCTCCCGCCAGTGCGAATAGTCGCACAACAATTCCTGATGCCGTCTGCCGGAAAGACCAATGAAAAAACTTTTTCTGACGATCGTTGTCGTGATATTCCTGAGCCTCACAGGCATCAGCGTTGTGCTCGCGCAAACCTGCACAGCCAGCATCACCAACATGAATTTTGGCACCGTCAATCTTCAGGCAGGGGGTGCCGTGGATACCACTGCTACACTGAGTGTCACCTGCTCGAGTTCACTCAATCTCGCACTTCTGATGCGCTTATGCCCCAATCTTGAAGCCGGCAGCGGTGGAAGCTCTGGGAGCACTAGGCTGATGGTAAGCGGTGCCAACACGTTGTCTTATCAGTTTTACCACGATGCAAATCGCACGCAGCCCTGGGGCTCTTCCACAAATACAACTTTGGGAACTGTGGAGCCAATTGACGTGATTGCCCCTATTTTGGGCTCAGGCACAGCGACCAGAACGATCTATGGTCGTGTTTTGGGAGCGCAGGCATCGAAGCTTGCCGGAACTTACCTATCAACTTTTGGCGCTGGTCAAGCGCGAGTTAACTATGTTCGCTATCTGCTTGGAGCACCCGACTGCGCTGCAGTCGTAGAAAACACCATCCAACCGACCTTCAGCGTGCAAGCCGTCATTAATCGTTCCTGTACAGTCGCAGCGACTGCGATCAATTTTGGTTCCCGAAGCAATTTGACTACCAATGTGGATGCCACTGGCACGCTAACCATTAACTGTACATCGGGACTGCCATACAGTGTCGCTTTGAGCGGCGGACTAAGCAACGCCCCACCGACCCAACGGCGCATGACTCTCGGTTCAAACGCAGTGATTTACGGCCTATATTCCAACAGCGCTCGCACAGTACCTTGGGGTAGTGCGGCAAACCAGATTGTTGCCCGTACAGGAACAGGCGCTACAGAAAGTGTGACCGTCTATGGTCGCGTCGCTCCTCAAACCACACCGACTTCCGGCACTTACACAGACACCGTGATCGTTACAATCAACTATTAAAAGCCCGGCCATCACAGGCCGGGCCAAGTTCACGACAGATGGAGACAATTAATATTATCAGTCGTCTTTATGTTCTGTGTGTTTGTGACCATCATGCTTGTGGCCTTCGTCGCCGTCATGGATCTTCCCGGATCCCCCAACCGCAACAATGTTGAATGGCTTGCAATCAACCTTGATGTCTGCCGCCTTTTCGAGTGAAACAGCATTCACAAATGCGGTTTGCTCCGAAGGGGATAGCTCACAACAACATTTTCTCCCGCAAAAGCAATGGTATGTTATATTATTACGCTTATATTTACAATCGCAAGGAGCAATGTGCAAGAATTCACAGTTGCGTCGAGGTTCAGGAGAAGCGTTAAGCCTATACAGAGCGTCGAAATATAAAGGCACACGCAAATCCGTTGGATCATTCAATAAATTGTAGTGCATCCGGATCAGTGCCGGTTAAAATGCCCAGACTTTTAGGGCGGACTCGTTTCGCTTAAGTGCTCTGCTTCTGGCCCAACCTAGGGCCAATTCAGAAAAGCGTCGGAGACGAGGTTGGACCGCATCGTTGAAGCCTATCAAGTATTTTCTGAACGCGATTGTGCGGATGAACCATCCTTGGATTGGTCATATTTCTGCGCTATGAGTCTGCTCAGACATCCCGTTAATGCAGCAATTTCAGAATACTTGGAATTTGTCGGCAATGCCTCCAATGCGGACCGGGCTTGGATGATAGAATATGGGCAGGACCTGCTTCGATTCCGCAATACACATGAATGGTGTCGAGGGAACACGACATCATTTCTGGAGGAATTGCAGGAGGCCCCCACAACTCTTATTGGATGGCTGCATCGGCATCTGGTCGCTGGAAAGGCGGTAGCCGTCAACAACGTCCAGGGTCTGCCGCGTGTGGCTCGCGCGATTCAGGTTGAGTTCACGCGTCAGGGTAACAAGAGCATATTGAGCATTCCGATTTTCTATCAGAGTCGATTGCGGGGCATCATCGGATTTGACACGACACGCGCATGTCATCAATGGTCCGGCGGCGAAATCAAAGCAATGTTTCAATGCGCCAACCTGATTGCTCAGGCAAAATATGGCACAATGGATAACCAGTTTGAAAAGCTTCCCGCAGAAGAATCAGAGCCGTTGGTCTATTTGCGAAAGCGCGGCGTTGTACGCGGAGTAGAGCCTGAAACTATCGTCGGCGTCCGTTCTGCTGGCAATTATAGCGAGATTTGGCTCAATGATGGTTCAATGCTGCTCGATGCACGCCCGCTCGGCATTTGGTTGAGCATTTTACCGGAAAGCCATTTCTTTCGTGTTCATCGGACAGCTTTCGTCAACGCACTTCACGTTTCCCACGTCGATCGGAGCAGGCCGGACAAATGGTTGATCAAAATGCGCTCCATCCAGCAATCATGGCCGGTGTCTCGCATTTATCGCAAACCCTTGCGCGAAAGACTTGGTATCTGAAATGCTGATCTTGCGTGGGCAGCATCGATTTCGTTGAGAGCGATGATCTCTTTGCGCATGGCTCAAAGCGCAATCCTCGAGCGTTTCCCGACCAGAACCGAGTAAAACCCCTCTGGAAGCAATGACGTCGACATCCAAGTCGACGCCCTGATATATTTTATGCCGATATTACGCAAAAACAGTTGTGATCGCCTTTATGGTCGCATCGACTATTTTGTCAGCCTCTTCCCGCGTGAGACATAATGGTGGTGCAAAGCCCAGAATGTCACCTTCAGGCATTGCACGGGCGAGCACGCCATTGGCGAGGAGTGCGGCTGAAACCTGTGCCCCAATTTTTAAAGACGGATCGAAGAATTTCCGATCGTCTCGATCATCGACAAACTCAATTGCCGCCATCAAACCTTCACCACGAACATCCCCTACATGCCGGTGTCCGCCAATTGCGTCTTCCAGCGCTTCACGGAGATATCTGCCCGTCGAGCCCGCATTTTCAACAAGATCGAGCTCATCAATCAATTTTAGATTGGCAACGCCTGCGGCAGAACAAATTGGATGCGCAGAGTAGGTCCAACCATGACCAATTGGCCCCATCTGGTCCGATCCTTGAACGAGCACTTGCCACATACGCTCGGAAACAATCGAGCCCGATAGAGGGGCATAAGCGGAGGTGAGACCTTTGGCGATTGTGATCAGGTCCGGTTTCATACCATAGTGTTCAGATCCGAACATGCTGCCAAGACGGCCAAAACCTGTGACCACTTCATCAGCAACGAGCATGATATCATAACGGTCCAAAACCGCTTGTATCTTCTGCCAGTATCCGGTTGGCGGCGGCACGATACCGCCGGTTCCCAACACTGGCTCACCGATGAAAGCTGCAATGGTATCAGCACCTTCAGAAAGGATCATCTCTTCAAGCTTGTCGGCACAATATTGCGAGAATTGTTCTTCACTCATTGAGCGGTCTGCGCGGCGAAAATAATATGGCGACTCGGTGTGCAGAACCGGGGCACGCGGCAGATCAAATGCATTATGAAAAGTAGCAAGACCGGTCATGCTTCCTGTCATCACGCCCGAACCGTGATAGCCGCGCCAACGCGAAATGATCTTCTTCTTTTCCGGACGACCAAGGATATTGTTGTAATACCAGATGAGCTTTATGTTTGTCTCATTGGCGTCTGAGCCTGAGAGACCGAAGTAAACGCGGCTCATATGTTGAGGAGCTCGGTCGATGATCATCTTAGCCAGCGCGATCGAAACCTCAGTGCCATGTCCGACATATGCATGATAATAGGCAAGATTTCGCGCCTGTTCTGCAATCGCATCCGCGATTTCCGTACGACCATAACCAACATTGACGCAGTAAAGACCAGCAAAGGCATCCAGACTCTTGCGGCCGCTGATATCCTCAATGTAAACGCCCTCGCCACCCTTCAATACGCGCGTCGGCGTTTCCCCACGTGCATGCATCCCCATATGCGTAGAGGGATGAAAAAAGTGATCGCGATCCCAAGCGGTGAGTTCATTGCTGGTATTCAACATGGGTGTATTTCCTTCCTTGTCGCAACGCTTTCACGCAGCGGTATCGATGCAAAGATATTTGAGCTCGGTGAATGCTTCTATGCCCTGATGAGAACCTTCACGGCCCAACCCGGATTGCTTCCAACCACCAAACGGTATCGGCGCTCCGGTAATTTTTGCGCGGTTGATCGCGACCATTCCAAATTCCAACGCGCGTCCCATCCGCAGCTGTCGCGCACCATTGGCTGTCACTACATAGGCGACCAAACCGTACTGTGTCGCATTTGCGCGTAAGATCACCTCGTCTTCGTCATCAAATGCAGAAATCGCTGCGACTGGGCCAAATGTTTCTTCACCCATGATCGCAGCTTCATCGGGTACATTGCTGAGCAGTGTCGGTTCAAAGAAAAGAGTGTGCTCACCAATGCGTTTACCTCCCACTTCAATCCTTGCGCCACGCTTCACAGCGTCGCGAACATGCTCTTCAATCTTATCGATTGCGCGGCTATGCATCATCGGTCCGATTTCGATATCCGCATCAAGACCGTTTCCAATTTTAAGTTTGCTTATCCGCTCTGCGAACGCTTGACTGAAAGCCGGAAGAATAGCGCGCTGAACGAAAATACGGTTTGCCGCCAAACAATCTTGTCCTGAGGTCGCAAACTTTGCAGCCATAGCCACATCGACCGCGCGGCTAACATCAGCATCATCGAAAATGATCAAGGGTGCGTGGCCTCCGAGCTCCATAACCAAGCGCTTGACGCTCGAGGCGCACTTCGCGGCAATCAATTTGCCTATTTCCGTAGATCCGGTGAAGCTTATAGCCTTCACACGTTGATCGCGGCACATTGCATCCACAATTGGCGCTGCCTTGCCAGTCACCACATTAAAAACTCCGGCAGGCATCCCTGCTCGTTCTGCAAGCTCGGCTAATGCCAGCGCCGATAATGGTGTTTCGGACGAGGGATGCACGATAACAGCACAACCAGCCGCAATGGCTGCTGCAGCTTTGCGGGCAATCATCGCGTTAGGAAAATTCCAAGGTGTTATCAGTCCCACGACACCCAATGCTTCACGGCGCACCAGCATTTCCGCATGCGATAAATGGCTCGCGATGGTCTCACCATTCAACCGTTTGCCTTCTTCAGCAAACCATTCAATAAACGCAGCTCCATAGTCGATCTCACCACGCGATTCATCCAAAGGCTTTCCTTGTTCTAGCGTCATAAGCAAAGCAAGGTCTTCGCGGTGTGCCAAAACGAGCTCATACCACTGACGCAAGATCGCCGCCCGTTCCTGTGGCAGCTTGTTGCGCCAGTTTGGAAAGGCTTTTTGAGCTGCCTCTACTGCAACAAATACTTGAGCTTCACTTAAACTCGCCACCCGTGCAAGCTGCTTTCCTGTGGCAGGATCAGACACTGCGAAGCTTTCCGCCTTGTCGCCAGCAACCCAACGTCCGTTGACATAACCAAGCTCGCGAAAGAGATGTTTGTCCCCAAGCCTGCTGAGACTGTCATGTTTTTTCGGGTCATCCAGAACGACATTCATTTCGCTTCTCCCACTTCTGGAAGAAACATCGCATAGGTTGACGCGCCATTTGGACCAAAGGCGCAGCGCGCACCAGCAGTGTTGGTCTAAACTTCAGGGGCATACAGAACCTTTGGTCTATTCCGCCTCGCTTGAAACGATAGATAAAGGCGTTCCCATTCGGTCGTCTTTCACCAATTTCGTAACAATGTAAGTGTAATAGCGCTCAATACCAATATTCTGATCAAGAAGCCGATCGATCAAGCGCTGATAAGCGTCAATGTCGTGAACCATAATCATCAGGAAGTAATCAACGCCACCACCCACAGACCAGCACGAGACAATCTCAGGAACTGCTGTTATCGCGCGCTCAAAACGATCAAAATCGGCCTGGCGATGATTACCAAGCGTAATTTGCACCATGACCTGTGCGACGGGAGCAATTTTCCGAAAAGCAATGCGGGCGTGATAGCCTGTTACAATACCGGCTTCTTCTAACTTGCGCAGCCGCAGCCAGCACGGTGTGGGCGAAAGTCCAACTTTTTCTGCAAGCGCCATCTTGGTGATACGCGCATTCGCCTGCACCGCTTCAAGAATACGAAGATCAACAGCATCGAGCTTGAGGGCGGATTTCATTTGACCGATCCAATTTGAGTGCGCGTCTGTCCCTGTTCATTGGCACGGTAGTCCACACCATTCAAGAATAAGTTGTCAAAAGCCATCACACGCCAATATTGTAATGATCCAATATAAGTATTGACATGATCTATTCGGTCTTCCAATCTTAACTCAATAATAAAATCACACATATGGGGAACGGCAATGCGGCCTTAAGGTTTCGCAAAGCGCGCGCAATTGCGCCGCGTTGCAGTTCGTTTAACGCAAGCCAGATGAACGATGCATCGTTTCTCCATTTGTCCAACGCAGTGAGGCAGATAACGTGCCCGATATTATTGGTCTTGGGGAAATTGAAGAAGCGCGCGATCGGCTAAAAAGCCATATCGAACGTACGCCACTCGCTTTTTCCGAGAGCCTCAGTAAGCAATCACGTGTGCCCGTCTATCTAAAACTTGAAAACAGGCAACTGACTGGCAGTTTCAAATTGCGTGGTGCAACCAATGCCGTTCGCAGTATGTCCCCTTCTGAGCGACAGAAAGGCCTTGTTACAGCATCGACCGGCAATCACGGGCGCGCGCTGGCATATGCCGCATCGACTCTCGGTCTGACGGCCACAATATGCCTCTCCGCCCTTGTTCCACGCAACAAGGTTGAAGCGATCCGTGAGCTGGGAGGAGAGATCCGCATTGTTGGCAAATCGCAGGATGACGCCATGGAGGAGGTCACGCGCCTTGTGTCGGAGAAGGGCATGAATGCAGTGCCACCCTTTGATGATCCACGCGTGATCGCAGGTCAAGGCACAATCGGGCTTGAGATTATAGAAGATCTTCCAGATGTAGGAACTGTTCTTGTTCCGCTGTCTGGCGGCGGGCTGGCGGCGGGCGTAGCCGCTGCAGTCAAGGCTAAGCGCCCTCAGACCCGCATCATCGGCATATCAATGCAAAGAGGAGCTGCGATGGCTGCAAGCCTTAAAGCCGGCAAACCGGTAAGTGTCGAAGAACAAGATACTCTCGCAGATTCACTTGGTGGGGGCATAGGCCTCGATAACCGCTGGACTTTTTCCATGTGCAAAGCGTTGCTGGACGAAATTATCCTTCTTGATGAAGCAGAGATTGCTGCAGGCGTCAGACATGCTGCACAGCAGGAGGATCAAATCATCGAGGGAGCGGCAGCGGTCGGTCTCGGGTTCTTACTTGGTCGAAAAGCCACCCCCCCTGGTCCAACTGCCATTATCCTATCTGGAGGTAATATCGATCCCGAACAACACCGCAAGATTATGACTGACAACTATCGGAGGGTCGGCTGATGGTCGAAATGAGAATCCTGACTGAAGCCGACCTGCGTGAGATCATCTCGCTTGATCTCGAAACCATTGCTTGTGTGGAAAATGCGTTTCGCGCACTAGCAGGCGGCGAAGTTCGTATGCCGCCAATCCTACGGCTCGATATTCCTGCTCACAGGGGCGAAGTGGATGTCAAAACAGCCTACATTCCCAATCTCGATAGCTTCGCCATCAAGATTAGCCCCGGCTTTTTCAATAACCCGTCAATTGGTCTCCCTTCCACAAATGGCCTAATGATCCTGTTTTCCGCCAAGACCGGACTGATCGAAGCGCTTTTGCTGGACAACGGGTATTTGACCGATGTGAGAACGGCCGCAGCAGGGGCAGTAGCCGCAAAGTACCTTGCACGCGACGATGCTCATATCGCAACTATCTTTGGTGCAGGAATGCAGGCGAAACTTCAGTTGCAGGCGCTTGCGCTGGTGCGCCCCATAACTCGAGCCCGCATTTGGGCGCGCGAATATGACAAAGCTGAACATGCTGCTCGTCAGCTTCGGGATATGCTTGGCATACCGGTCCAAGCCATACGAGAGGCAAAGGATGCATGCCGCGGCGCCGATATCATCGTCACAGCGACGCCTTCGGATACACCAATCATCAAGGCAGACTGGTTGGAGGCAGGACAGCATATCACGGCAATGGGCTCGGATGCTGAGCACAAGAACGAACTTGACCCTGCCATTTTTGATCGTCCAGTTACCTACGTCGCAGATAGCATCAAACAGACGAGCAGGCTCGGGGAACTCCATCACGCAATAAAAGCCGGTATCGTCAATGCCGAGGGTAATTTTTCAGAACTCGGTCAGGTGATCATTGCTTCAAGTGCAGCCAAACGTGAGCCCCATGCGATCACTGTTTGTGATCTGACTGGAACCGGCGTGCAGGACACCGCGATAGCCCACCTCGCCACAAAGCGCGCCAGCCTTTTCGATAACGGTGCGAAGATTGATTCAAGCAAAACCGCAGGAGCCAGCCGATGAGTGTGGAACTCAATTTCAGCCGCACGGAATATGATCAGCGAATTGCCAAGACCCGGCGCGCCATGGAAAAAGCGGGCTTTGATGTCATCATTGTCAGCGATCCATCCAACATGCATTGGCTGACAGGATATGATGGCTGGTCCTTCTATGTCCATCAATGTGTTGTTTTGGCGATGGAGGGGGAACCGATCTGGTATGGCCGGGGGCAGGATGGCAATGGCGCAAAGCGTACCGCTTGGATCGATCATGACAATATTATCGGCTATCCCGATCACTATGTGCAGTCGCTGGAACGACATCCAATGGATTTGCTTGCGTCCATTCTTGATGACAAAGGTTGGGGTAATAAAACTTTTGCTGTCGAATTCGATAACTACTGGTATACCGCAGCTGCCCACCATGCGCTGCAAAAGCATTTGCCGAACGCGCAGTTCAAAGATGCCCAAGGGCTCGTGAACTGGCAGCGTGCAATCAAAAGCCCAACCGAACTCGACTACATGCGAAAGGCGGGCCGCATCGTCGAAGTGATGCATAAACGTATCGCTGAAAGCGTCGAGCCAGGAATGCGCAAATGCGACCTGGTCGCTGAAATATATGATGCCGGAACACGCGGCGTCGACGGCTTTGGCGGCGATTATCCCGCAATCGTGCCTCTATTGCCGTCTGGTACCGACGCCTCTGCCCCTCACCTCACCTGGAACGATCTGCCTATGAAAACAGGCGAAGGGACTTTTTTCGAGATCGCGGGCTGCTACAAACGGTATCATTGTCCGCTCTCGCGCACCGTCTTTCTTGGCAAACCAACCCAAGCCTTTCTCGATGCGGAAAAAGCAACGCTGGAGGGGATGGAAGCAGGCCTTGCAGCGGCACGTCCGGGCAACACATGCGAAGATATCGCGAATGGCTTTTTTTCCGTACTGAAAAAACATGGGATCATTAAGGACAATCGTACCGGCTACTCAATCGGGCTCTCGTACCCGCCCGATTGGGGTGAGCGCACGATGAGCTTGCGTCCCGGAGACCGCACGGAACTCAAACCCGGAATGACATTTCACTTCATGACAGGTCTTTGGCTTGAGACGATGGGACTCGAAATAACAGAGAGCATCGTGATCACCGAAACCGGCGTCGAATGTCTTTCCAACGTACCACGCAAGCTTATCGTGAAAGACTAGGACCGGATAATGATGCACGCCTCCTCGCTTTCCCGCCCGTCTCCGATTACACCGACTGTTGATCTCAACCGCGAAGGTGTCCAGCACGGTCATCTGCGTCTGCCGTGGTCACGCGATGACTCCGCATGGGGCTCGTTGATGCTCCCCATTTGTGTGATCAGCAACGGTGACGGCCCTACGGCGCTGTTGACTGGAGGAAACCACGGTGACGAATATGAAGGTCCGGTCGCGCTCTATGATCTTGCAGCCAATCTTAAGCCCGAGCAGATTAATGGGCGTATAATTATTGTGCCGGCAATGAACTATCCTGCCTTCCTGGCGGGCTCGCGGACATCCCCCATAGATAAGGGAAATCTCAATCGCAGTTTTCCGGGACGTCCCGACGGCTCAGTTACCGAAAAGATTGCCGACTATTTTACCCGTTATCTACTGCCCAGCGCGGATATAGTCATGGATTTTCATTCTGGTGGGCGGACGCTGGATTTTCTGCCCTACGCGGCAGCACATTCTTTGCCGGATGCCGCACAGGAAGCCCGCTGCTTCGCCGCCGTCAAAGCCTTCGGTGCACCGTTCTCCATGCGAATGATCGAGATCGACGCCGTCGGTATGTATGACACTACTGCTGAGGAAGCAGGAAAAGTTTTTGTCACCACCGAACTCTGTGGCGGCGGCACGATTTCGGCTTACACGGCAGGAATTGCGAAGCGTGGTCTTCGCAATCTTCTGCGCCACGCAGGGATTCTTGAAGGTGAAGTCGAACTATCACCGACGACATGGCTGGAGATGCCGTCGCAAGATTGTTTTGGCTTTGCAGACACGGATGGACTGTTGGAGCCTCTGGTCGATTTGGGTGCCGAGCTCCGTAAAGGCGATGTTGTCGCCCGCGTTCATCCGGTGACACGCACGGGTGCTGCGCCACAAGAATATCGCGCGGCACTCGACGGTCTACTCGCCGCCCGCCACTTTCCTGGACTTGTGAAGATGGGGGACTGTCTATCAGTCATTGCGACCACCAGTGGAGAACCCACTTCAGGATAAGTCAGCCATTTCCACCCAATTGCAAGCCGGACCAAAAACCAACCGGCATCTATACAGAGGAGTGAACACTATGCACATGAAATTAGCTTTTTCCGTTTTGCTTTCCGTAGTTACCACGGTTGCATTGACTGTCCCCTCACGGGCAGTCACCATTGATGAACTCAAAAGCGCGGGCTTCGTCCGTGGCGCAACGGCAAACGAAGTCCCCTATGGTTATATGGACGCAAGCGGAGCCGCTAAAGGCATTGGCCCCGATGTTGCTGCTGCGGTTTTCAAGAAACTTGGCATTAATGAAATCGATTGGACGGTAACACCATTTGGATCACTCATTCCTGGCCTAAAAGCCAAGCGCTTTGAATTTGTCGGAGCAGAACAGAACGTACTGCCCGACCGTTGCAAACAGGTTCAGTTTACTGTCGCCAATTCAAGCTATGGCGAAGGCCTGTTGGTCCCCAAGGGTAACCCGAAGAAAATCCATTCCTATGATGACATCAAGAAGGATCCCTCGCTGAAAGTCGCGATTGTTTCGGGTGCAGATCAAATCGACTTTCTACATGGCATGGGTATTGATGAATCTCAGATCGTCATGATCCAGGGTAATGCTGATGCGCCATCGACAGTGCAGACCGGCAGGGCTGACGCCTATGCTGCGACGGAATTGACCGTTGCAAAGCTGGTTGAAAACTCACCTGAACTTGAGCAGGCGCATCCTTTTACTGATCCCGTTGTAGACGGCAAATCCGCACGCAGTTTCGGCGCATTTAGCTTCCGCCCAGAAGACAAGGAATTCTACGAGGCATTCAACAAAGAGCTGATCGAATTCAAGAAGACTGATGATTACAAGAAAATTCTGATGACATATGGCTTGAGCGAAGAAAGCGTCGAAGCAGCGCGGACGGTCGACACGACGGCTCTTTGCAACGCAAAGTAAAACCTTTGGCCGTCTGCCAAGACTGGAAACGGCTTGGCAGACATTGGCCCATCTCAGACGGGAGCGGACCATATGCATTGGACCGAATATCTTCCTGCTCTCTTAAAAGGAGCACAAATAACCGTCTTACTTGCTTTGAGTTCGATGGTTCTCGGTACAGTGCTTGCCTTCGCTGCGGGCATTGCCCGATTTGCAGGCGGGCCAATCCTTTCCATGGTTGCAGTCATCTATATCGAGATTTTTCGTGGAACGTCGCTGCTTGTGCAGTTGTTCTGGCTTTACTACGCGTTACCTTTGGTGGGAATCTCCTTCGATCCTATTACCACTGGTATCGTGGGGCTTGGCCTTAATATTGGCGCTTATGGCGCCGAAGTTGTTCGAGGTGCACTGCAGGCTGTGCCCGAAGCACAACACGAAGCTGCGCGTGCACTCAATTTCGGCAAGTCCCACACGCTATTTCACATCGTTTTGCCACAGGCCATTGTTGAAATGATGCCCGCCTTTGGCAATCTCGCCATACACAATCTCAAAGATACCGCCCTTGCCTCGCTGATCGCGATTAGCGACCTCACCTTCCAGGCCCAGCGGTTGCGCAATCTTACGCTCGACAATGTCACAATCTATTCGCTCACACTTTTGGGTTATTTCGCAATGGCGCTGGTCCTTGCCACCGGTATTCGCTGGCTCGAAAGGCGACTTCGTCGTCGAACAATGGCGGGAGGTTTCGCATGATTTACGGTTACGCCTGGGACACGTCATCCACCCTCTCTTTTGCCATTTCAATCATACCAATTCTCGCGATTGGCCTCACGGTTACGCTCAAGGCAGCCGCCACAGGCTTTGCGATCGCTCTGGTACTGGGACTCGTCTTCGCACTGCTACGCCGAAGCCCATACAAGATCATCTCGTGGCCGACTGCAGTCGTGGTGGAATTTTTACGCGATACACCACTGCTCGTTCAGCTGTTCTTTCTCTATTACGTACTGCCTGTTTACGGGATCGTGTTACCGGCATTCCTCACCGGCGCTCTGGCCCTCGGCTTGCAATACTCAGCATATACATCCGAGGTATATCGCGGCGGCATCGAAGCAATCCCACGCGGTCAATGGGAAGCGGCGCGCGCGCTTAATCTAACATCCTGGCGTACCTATCGGGATATAGTTATTCCACAGGCTATTCCTCGCATCATTCCCGCGATGGGCAACTACCTTGTTTCCATGCTCAAGGAAACACCTGTGCTGTCAGTTGTCAGCATTGTGGACATGCTCAATCTCGCCAATCTGATTGGCGATCGCACCTTTGAATATTTGGTACCATTATCGATGGTTGGTTTGATCTTCCTTGTCCTGACACTCATCTGTTCGACGCTTATACGCCTTCTCGAACGCACACTTCCAAAGAACGGGATTGCTCTTAAATGACCCAGGAAATAATCCGCTTTCAGGACGTAACCAAACGCTTTGGCGCTCTGACCGTACTCGATCGCTTCAATTTCACGGTCAAAACGGGTGAGAAAGTCACGCTGATCGGTCCATCGGGCTCAGGAAAATCGACTGTTCTACGCATTTTGATGACGCTTGAACCATTCCAGGAAGGCGAGCTGGAGCTGGCAGGAATCCCCTATCATGAGCCGAATGGAAAAGGGCATTTCCTAGCCAGTGAAAAGCATCTACGCAAAATCCGATCACATGTCGGAATGGTGTTTCAGAGCTTCAATCTCTTCCCTCATATGTCCGTTCTAAGAAATATCATTGAGGCCCCGGTTCATGTACTGGGTATGGAAAGGGCTGAAGCTGAAGTCCGTGCACTCGAACTTCTGTCACTGGTAGGTTTGACCGATAAGAAGGATCATTATCCAGCACAGCTTTCAGGGGGACAGCAACAACGTGTGGCTATCGCGCGTTCACTTGCAATGCGTCCGCGCGTTCTCCTGTTTGACGAACCAACATCAGCACTCGACCCGCAGTTGGTAGGCGAAGTCCTAGCAGTCATTCGCAGTCTGGCGCAGGAGCACGACCTCACCATGCTCCTTGTCACACACGAAATGCGATTTGCTCGCGAAGTTTCCGACAGGGTGTGTTTCTTTGATAAAGGACGAATTTGCGAAGAAGGAACACCGGATCAAATCTTCCAATCGCCACAACAAGCTCGGACCAAGGAGTTTCTGCAATCAGTCCTCTGATCTCAGGCAATTGAACTCACATCATACACCGGAGGCAATTGTGCGAATGTCTCGCGAATGGTCTCCAAAGCAGTCTGTAAGGCGGAACGTGAAAGCCTTCCGCCAAGGCAGATACGAATACCGCCATTGCTACGATCTCCTCCGGCTACAAACGGATCGGATGGTGTGACCGCAACACCTTGGCTGGCCAGCGCTCTGACTAAGCCGTCTTCAGACCAGTTGCGTGGAACTTTCAACCAGGCACAAAGCGATAGCGGGTTACTTCCTGCTACATGTGCGCCAAGAATATCAGTTACCAAGGATTGTCTCAGTCGCAGTTCGTTTCGCTGAATCTCTAGCAACTGCGTCGCAGTGCCATCCTCTATCCAACGGCTAGCCATTTCGGCGACCATATTGACACCGCTCCAGCTGGTCACCCGCAAAATTGACGTCACTCTAATCGAATAGTTGGCTGGAACGACCAGATAGCCGGTGCGTAATCCTGTCATCACTGTCTTAGTGAAACTGGTGACGAAAAAGCCAAACTCCGGTAACAATTCTGGCATTGAAGGCAATTTCTGTTCAAGGATCGGCTTGTAAACTTCATCCTCGATAACGAAAATGCCATATCGGCGGGCGACTTCAGCGACCGCACAGCGCCGTTCCGCACTCATCAAATGACTGGTTGGATTTCCAAGTGTTGGAATGATTACCAACGCTTTCACATCGCCCGCTTTGCACGCAGCCTCAAGAGCGTCTAGTAATATGCCCTCACTGTCAGTTGGAAGGCCACGCAGCGTAAAGCCAAGGACGTTCGCCAAGCCGATGATACCGTGATCGGTGAGGTTTTCAGTCAACACCACTTCCCCGGGCTGCACCACAGCAGCCACGGCGAGGAACAGCCCATGGGCGGCGCCGTTTGTGATGATCACTCGGCTGGGATCGACGTCAACCGATAAACGACGCAACCAGTCACACGCCACATTACGATGACGATCCAAACCTGCAATGGGTCTACAAGGTCTCATGAAGCTCGCATTGTCTACCTGGCTCATCTCCTCAAACAGCTTTCTTGAAGCATGTTCGTGAGCACCCATGTAGACTGCTCGAATGATGGAAAGATCAGCAATACCGCTCGGATCACGATCAAGCATAAATCGGTCTGCTCGATCCGTCACGCGATTGCAAACATAAGTGCCGCGCCCAACTTCGCCACGCAAATAGCCGCGCCGTTCGGCCTCTTTATAACTGATACTTACTGTCTGAACAGAAAGGCCAAGCTTATGTGCAAGATCGCGATGCGTGGGCATCTGGGTTTCGGGTTTAAGCACACCCTTCTCAATATCTTCTATGATCTTGTCGGTCAGGAGACGATGCTTTGTCGAACCCTTGCGCAACTCAAGAGCAGGCTGCCACACATCGAAAGTCTTTTGATCATTACAAGACATGAATTGTCCTATTAATAGGAATTCTACCCATGACAATTTACCCCTCAATCACTGTGATTTGAAGTCGATAATGTCTACGGATAGAGATTAATCGATATTCTCTCACACCATCCAAACCTACCCGGCTGGGCCTCGGTCTCAACCAAACTCTTTTTTGTCTTTTTATCTGTGGAAATGGCATGCGGAACCGTTCAATCACCCTGGTGGGAGCTGAAAGCCGTAGCCGCACCAACCAAAAGCCATGAATCCGACCTCGCGTTGAAACATTTGGTCCGATAATGGGGATAATGTCGGGCAAACGGCCTTCCAGACCCAGCGCCTTTTTCGGTTCGAACTGCGTATTATGCTGCATCGACTTGATCGCAGCAATCTGCGTTACCATTCTCAACGGCACGTGCGACGCATTCATTTAGCCAAACCTGTTCGCTGGCGCGAAAGCAATTCTCGATCACACCTGTGTCCAGTAATCGATCGATATCAGCACCTCACAGCATCGAATTGATAGACGTCAGCAAGAGTTGCAGCACGGCCTTTCGTATTTTTTTGAATGGCATAGAAGTCTACGATCTCTTCACGGAGTTTGAAGACGTAAACCTCCTCCGAACCTGTCATTGAAATGTAGTGTGAAAGCGTTGATGCCCTCATCGCAGCCTATGCGTCCAACAATAAGCGGACAGGTCATGTTCTAAGTACCAACGATCTATAAGGCAGTTACCCAGTAAAACTCCGAAACAGAGTTATCTTAAAAGTCGCCCGATAATTTTAAGCTGCAGGAGGTTACCTTTACACGCCCCTCATGAAGAAGAGAAATAGCTCCGCCTCCAGGAGACTAGAAAATGACACGCAACTTACAATCCGCACTTAAGCGCCACAAGCTCCGCCATTCAGACGACGTTGATGTAGCCTATATGGACGATTTCCTGTTGCTGACATTGCGTGGCACACTCAGTCAGCAAGGACGCTTGGCTTCCTATAAAATTGAGCATTTGGTGCCCTCGCGATCTGCTCCAAACGCCCATTATCTGACCAGCAGTCCACGCAGGATCGTTTCGGTTATTGTCTTTGCCGCTTTCGCATGATCAGCTTCTCCAAGTTGGCTGACATCGAGTGCATCGCATGCGAGAGCTTCAAATTCGACATAAAACTGGGTCGCCGACCAAAGCAGAATGAACAGATGTCGCGCATCGACAGGCACAATTTTCCCGGCAGCCGCCCATGTATCGATCACCGCAGCTTTTTCAGACGTAACCTTTCGCATATGCTCTCGGGCATCCATCGATAGATGTTCTGCCCCTTGTAAAATCTCATTGGCAAAAAGCCGTGTTTCGGCGGCATTCTCGCACGCATGATCAAGCTTGGCACGAACATAGGCTTCGATAGCTTCTGCAGGTTCGCGTTCAGCTGATATATGCCTGAACGCATCATCCCAGCTGTGGATGAGTCGATCTATAGCTGCGTTATAAATCTCTTCCTTCGACGAGAAATAATAGTAGACATTTCCCTTAGGCAGTCCAGAGGCCTTTGCAATTTCAACGATACGCGCGCCGTCGAGACCCTTGCGAGAAAATATCTCAACAGCAGCTGTGAGGATCTTAAGGACGTTTCGGGTTCTGATCGGCTCGTCGGATGCCGGCTGATTTCCTGGCTCAATTTCCACCGACTTGCTCTGCTCTACCATTGGTTATCCCGTTATTTTTAAACATCTTTTTCCAAGCCAATTGCTTGGAGCATTAATGCACATTCATTCAAATTCCGGCAGATGTCCGGCACAGATCTGCCAAAGCAACTCTACGAAACCTTTGGAATCGAAGCACCAATAAAAAAGAAGTTGACAAGATGGTCAACTTCTTTTCATAAAAAGCTGACAAAACGGTCAGGTTCTTGAATTTGCCTGGCAGAGAAACCTTGGGGAGGGTGCAGATGACCGTGCGGTTACAGGCTGCAATGGAAGAATTTTTGGCAGATTGGACTTCCGATCTGAACGCGCCCTGGCGTTCTTTTCTCGGCAACATCACGCTCGATTTTGATGGCATTTCTCCCGAACTAGAACTCGAAATCTGGGAGCCAATTTTTCCAGTTCGTCGCGGTAGGCATTTTCCAGGCATGCCTGAAGGCACACATTGCCTTCGCGCATTCGATGGCATCTCTCCAGAGGATGTTCGCTGCGTGGTGCTTGGACAGGACCCGTACCCCGAACCGGGCTTTGCCACGGGGCGGGCATTTGAAGCGGGCAATCTCGCGGGCTGGAATGAGCTCAATAAGATGTTCTCAAAGAGCATTCGTGCGTACACCCAACTGATCGTTGCAGCTAGAACCGGGGACTTATCCTACGCACATAGTTTTGCCGATTGGCCAAAAACGTTAGAGGCGATTGAACGTGGTGCCGTTAAGCTGGAACAGCCTTCCAAGATTGCTGATCGATGGGTGAATGAAGGCGCGCTGCTTCTGAACGCGTCGCTAACACTTACGCGCTTTAAGGTCGATATAGACGTTCATCAATCGCAGGGCCACCTCGTGCTCTGGCGACCGCTGATCGTTGAAGCGCTCAAGTTACTCGCCGCACGTGAAAAGCCGCTCGTATTTCTTGGTTTTGGTGACGCCGCAGCACAGGCACTCAAACTCGCCGGCATCGACGAGACCGTTGGCGGCAATTTGCGCTGCGTTCTGCGTGATCACCCGGCGCGAGCCGATGAAGTTCTGACGCGTCCCAATCCATTCATTCTTTGCAACAAATTTCTAGAGGAGATGGGTTCTCAACCCATCGCTTGGTAACATGGTCGCAACCAAGACATTCGATTACATCATCATCGGCGCCGGTTCGGCGGGATGCGTCCTTGCAAACCGTCTTTCGGCTGATCCTGAAAACAAAGTTCTGTTACTTGAGGCCGGCGGTCGCGACCTCAATCCGTTGTTTCGCCTTCCAATGTTGATGGGAAAGCTCTTTCATTCCGGCATCTATAATTGGCACTACCATACGGAGCCGGAACCTCATCTCAATGGGCGCTCTCTCTATTGGCCGAGAGGCAAAGTGCTTGGCGGAACCTCAACCATCAATGGCATGATATATGTGCGCGGGAATCGCCATGATTATGACCGCTGGGCACAGATGGGTGCGGCGGGTTGGTCATATGACGAAGTTTTGCCATCATTTCTTCGCTCCGAAACCCATGTGCAGCGCACGGATGCCTTTCATAACACCGAAGGCGAACTGACCGTTTGTCGGGCACGAGGCTGGAACGGCCTGCTCGATGTTTTCAACGAAGCAGGCGCCCAGGCTGGCTATCCACTCAATGATGACTTCAATGGCGAACAACAAGAGGGCTTTGGTCGATATGACTTCACCATTGCCAAGGGCAAGCGCTGTTCAGCAGCCTATGCCTTCCTGCGCCCCGCAAAATCACGCCCCAATCTAACGATCATCACACGCGCCCACACAAGTCGGGTGCTCGTTGAGAATGGGCGCGCTATCGGCGTCGAGTACAGCCGCAAAGGCACTGTATCAAAGGCGCATGCTAACCGTGAAGTGATCCTATCGGCAGGCGTTGTCAACTCACCGCAGATCCTTATGCTTTCCGGCATCGGAGCCGCCGACGAACTGGCAGAACACAATATCAATATTGTTCAGAATCTGCCGGGTGTCGGGAAAAACCTGCAAGACCACGTCGATTGCGTCATGGCCTATGAATGCCGCGAACCGGTCACCCTTTATTCGGATCTGCGGGCCGACAAACTCACATGGTCCGTCATTCAAGGCATGCTTTTTGGGGAAGGCATCACCACAACCTTTCCCTACGAGGCGGGCGCATTCGTCAAATCACGAACCGATCTGGCGGCACCTGATATACAGCTTCATTTCATGCCCGCATTGGAAAAGACCGCCAATTTGCACTTTCCCAACCCGTTTAAAAAAGAGCGTGTTGAAGCCAATCACGGTTTCTCATTACGTGTGGGCCCGGTTAATCCTGAAAGTCGCGGCGAAATCCGATTGCGTTCTGCTAATCCGGAAGATCGACCACGCATCAATGCCAACTACCTGAAAACCGAGTTCGACATTCGCACGATGATCAATGCCATCCGTATGACTCGTGAGATCATCCAGCAGAAAGCCTTCGACAAATATCGCGGAAAGGAATTAGCACCAGGACCTGCGGTCGAGAGCGATGCCGAACTCATTGAATGGTTGCGCGCCAATGCAATGACAACTTTCCACCCGGTTGGCACCTGCAAGATGGGTAATGACCCGATGTCAGTGGTCGATGCTCGCTTGAAAGTCCACGGGATTCAAGGGCTGCGCGTCGCGGACGCGTCAATCATGCCAATTATATCCAGCGGCAACACCAATGCTCCGGCGATTATGATCGGTGAGCGCGCTGCAGAATTTATACTCAAGGAGGCTGCCCTGTGATCGTCGAACATCGCACATATACATTCAAGCCAGGCACTGTCGATGGCTGGCTCAAGAAATACGAAACAGAAGGCTTGCCGATCCAGAAGCGGCACCTGAACACATTTCTCGGCCTTTACGTCAGCGAAATCGGGCATCTGCATCGCACAGTTTTGATGTGGCGCTATGACAGCCTCGCAGATCGAGAAGCCCGACGTGCAGCCATGTATGCGGACCCGAATTGGCAAAGCTTCATCTCTGGTGTTTGGGCACTTGACGCAATTCAGACCCAGGATGTGATGATTATGAACCCGGCACCGTTTTCGCCCGGCGCATAATATGAGCGGCTTCGATTGGGCAACTGCCCAACCAAGGGCGGCATAAATGCCGCCCCAATAAAAATTCTACAGCAAACTTCCAGAGCAAGGAAATGGGAACATGACAAATCGAAATTCGATCGAACTTAATTTTCTGAGCCGAACAATCGGCCGGAGAAATCTTCTAAAGACCGCTGCGGGTTTGGCGGCTTGCAGCATGACCAGCGGTCTTTTGACCGCCGCAGCGCATGCTGAGGGCGGCCTCGTCGCACTTGTGCACACACAAGCCGCAGGTGACGCAAGCGCTGTGGACTCGATGATCGCCAAGCTCAAGCAGCTCGCAGATGAACAAGGCTTTCAGTCTCGCGCCGTTTATGCGCAGGACCCAGCGACTTACGAAACCATTTTCCGCACCCTTGGTGATGCGGGCGCTTCAGTCATCGTTTCAACATTCAATGAAGTCGCAGAACCATTCAAAGCGCTGGCCCCATCCTATCCGAACACCAAATGGATTCAGCTCTTCGCCGACCCGTTTGAACCCGCGATTCCGAATGTCGTAACTGTCTCATATGACTATTACCTTGGCTGTTACTTGTCTGGAATCTTTGCAGCACGCATGAGTAAATCCGGCAAGCTTGGTTTTATTGGCGGCGTGTCCATCCCGCCAATCAATGCTGACTATAACGCGTTCAAAGCAGGTGCACTGTCGGTGCGGCCTGATGCATCGGTCGCGATTGCCTTTGCAGGTTCTTTTCAGGACCCCGCGAAAGGTCAAGAAATCGCCACGCAGATGTATTCAAGTGGCATTGACTTCATACAGACCGACGCAGCAGCAACCGACTTTGGCATTATCGCTGCTGCCAAGGAAGGCGACGGTCGCCTCGTGAGTGTTCTCGACCCGGCACAGTTTCCGCAAGGCCCGAGAAACGTAGCTTCCATCGTCGGCCTGGACTTCGGTAATTCGCTTTACAACGAAGTAACAAAGGCACTTGGTGATACCTTCGCTGGGGGCACACATGAACATACCGGGCTTGGAACGGGCGTTATCGACTTTATTCCCTCGCCTTTGTTTGCAGCCCAAGGGCCAGCGGATCTCGTCGCCAAAATGAAAGAAGTCGAACCAGAAATAGCCGCAGCGCGCGCAGCGATCCTGGATGGATCTCTCAAAGTCCCGTTTAACACAACGCTCTGATCCTTAACGGGAAAAATCAACGATGAACAAGGCCAGCCCTCCAATATTTGAATGCAACGATGTGACCGTGCGTTATGGATCGATTGTTGCGCTATCCGACGTCGGAGCCGTCTTCGAACGTGGGAAAATCCACGCCGTTGTCGGCCAGAATGGTGCGGGAAAAACCACTTTCGCCAGAGTTCTGGCTGGCCTCGTTCGACCCGCGTCAGGGACACTCAAAATCGATGGTCGTCCAATCATGGGCGGCAACGTCAAAGACGCGCGGCGTTCTGGTGTGGAACTCGTACATCAGAGTTTTGCGCTGCCTCCCTCATTCACTGTCGCAGAAGCCATGCAGTTTGGTGCAGAAGGCGGAAGCTTGTTTTTCAAAACCCAGCTCGAGAAGCGTTGGCAACCTCACCTCAACGCCCTCGACGTAAAGGTTAGAGCCAAACAGCGAATTCGCGATCTACCTGTCGAGACTCAGCAAGGCGTGGAAATTGCGCGCGCACTCGTCTCCGACGCAAAACTTCTCATACTCGATGAGCCCACAGCGGTCCTGTCACCAGAAGGCGCAGACAAACTCTTCGAACGTGTCCGACGCCTGAAAGCGCGTGGTGTGACCGTTGTCCTCATTTTGCACAAGATCAGGGAAGTTCTGGCGATTGCAGATACAGTCACGGTGTTACGCGGCGGAAAGCTCGTAGATGGGCCGATACTATGCGACGGTATCGATGCAGATAAGCTGGCGGAACTTATAATCGGATCGGCTGCCGCTAAAAAACTAAATGTTGACGATAAGGCTGTCCTCACCGGAACGAACGTCATCCCACACATTCATGAAGCAGCCGCAGTTCAGGACAACGCGCCGGTTTTGTGTATGACCAAGGTTTCGACGCGTTCAGACCCTGAAGGCCCCGCTCTCGATCAGATCAACCTAAACATAGAATCGGGCGAAATCGTCGGTGTGGCAGGGGTAGAAGGCAACGGCCAGCGAACACTTGTGCGCGCAATTGCTGCGATGGCGGACGTCACTGAAGGCAATATAACAATCGACAACCAGAATTTGACCGGCGCGCCGCTCGCTGCGCGACGCGGTGCTGGCCTGCGCATTATTCCTTTCGAACGCAACGTTGAAGGATTGAGCCTGACCAGTTCGCTCTGGGAAAACTGGGCAGCGCGTAATCTCCTGCAAAAGTCACTGTTATCAACGATAAGCCCGTCTGCAATCCGAAAGCACTGCGACACGGCGCTTAAAGAATGGGACGTGCGCTATTCCGATGTGAGCCAGCGTGCAGGTTCGCTCTCGGGTGGCAATGCGCAAAAAGTGATCCTTTCTCGGGAAATGGATAAGGACGCAAGGCTCATCCTCGCTGCACAGCCCACGCGCGGTCTCGATATCGGCGCGACCTCCTTCGTTTGGGAGTCAATGCGCAAAGCGCGGGCTCGCGGTTGCGGTCTTTTGTTCATCTCATCAGATCTCGACGAAATATTTGATATCTCTGACCGTGTTGTAGTCATGCTTTCAGGCCGCATCGTTGCCGAATTCCGTCCGCCGTATGATCTTGCCGCGGTGGGAGCCGCGATGACAGGAGTCCATCAATGATCGACCGCCTCGTCTCTGTTTTCCGCGCCGTGATCTTCATTCTGATCGGTCTAATCTTGTGCGGCATCATATTTCAAGCTGCAGGCTACTCGGCGAGCCTGATGTTTCAGTCGATTGCCGACGGTGCTTTCCTGCGGCCAGGCGCATTGCAGCAGGCATTGCGATGGGGACTGCCACTTTTCATAACCGCGGTTGGTGTAGCTGTGTCGTTCCGGGCGGGTTACTTCAACATTGGTGCGCAAGGCCAGTTCTATATGGGCGCGATCGCCGCTGCGTTCATGGCCGAACAGCTTAACGGCTCGCCAGCGCTGATCCTCATTCCGCTTTGCTTTCTTGCGGGCATGACGGGTGGTGCCCTCTGGGCTCTATGGCGGGGGCTCCTGCGTCTTAAATCAGGGGCAGATGAAGTAATAACCACGCTGATGGGAAATTTTATCGCTGGACTGTTTTTGCTCTATGTCACAGCAGGACCACTGAAAGATCCATCCGGCACTGGTCAGCAATCATCAAGTCGTCCATTGGCGAGCGCCTATCGCATCAGCGATTCTTTAGGTCTATCGCCCACAATTATCGCCATCGCTATTATCGTGGGCTTGGTCATGTGGTTCCTCGTTAATCGCACAGCCTTTGGTGTGCTGTCGGGCCTTGCGGGCCGCAATCCAACCATGGTGCGATGGCAAGGCGCACGCACATGGCGTATCGGACTTGCTAGCTTCCTTCTGAGCGGCGCACTCGCAGGTCTGGCCGGAACCATCGAGTTCATGGGCCCCAACGGTCGATTGACGGGTGGCTTCCTGCCGGGTCACGGATTTACGGCCATTTTGATCGCCCTTGTCGCAAACTTTTCAGTTGTGGGAACAGCTTTCGTATCGCTGTTCTTTGGTGGACTAGCATCGGCGGCGCTTTACTTGCCAATCATGGCTGGCCTGCCGTCGTCAGCAATCGATATTATCAACGCATCCATTGCTCTTTTCATCACGGCAAAATCCACTGTGGTGGACCGGATCGCAAAACTCGGAGGACGGATATGGAAGATTTCCTAATAGCAATCCTGCGTTCAGGCACCCCACTTATCTATGTAACCCTCGCGGGCGTGATCGCACAGCGGACCGGTATCTGGCATCTAGGCCTTGAAGGGCTAATGATCGTGGGGGCCTGCGCGACCATTCTGGGTATAGTGCTCACACAATCGATCTGGCTTGCACTTCTAAGCGCCATAATCGTCTGTGTAATCGGTTCAATTCTGTTTTGGTTTGTTGTCGAGAAACTAAAGGCCAATCAGATCATTGCTGGGCTTGGACTTACCGGCCTAGGGCTCGGCGGCACTGCGCTTGCGGTCCAATCCATTTTCGGAACGCAGGCCGCAATCAGTGCACCCTTTGGACTTCCACGTATCGGAACCGCCTTCGGGGCATTCGGATCCCTGTCGATCCTCGTTCTGTTCATGCCTTTTGCTGTACTCGCCGTCTGGCTCGTCCTCAGACGCACCCGCTTTGGATTACGGTTAGGTGCCGCTGGTGAACATCCATTCGCCGCACGCAGCGTCGGGGTGAACCCGGCTGCTATGCGCCTCGCAGCACTCATCATTGGCGGGGTGCTATGCGCATTGGCGGGGGCAGAGCTTGCAGCAGGAAGCCTGCAGATCTTTGCTCAAAACATGACGGCAGGCCGTGGCTTCATGGGTTTCGCGGCCGTCATTTTTGGAGCAGGCCATCCCATTGGAGCAAGTCTCGCGGCAGCATTCTTCGCAGTCGTTGGTGCCCTTGGTATCCGGGCACAGCTTGCCTTTGGCAATCGTGTCCCCCACGACCTGCTGCTCGCACTTCCGTATATCGCCACAGTTCTCGGTGTCTGGCTCAGCACGCACTTGCGAGGGGGCACGAAAGCCGCAAGCGGATTCAGTGAACTGCGAGATCAGTAAGAATACCGGGACAAGTCCATGACCATCAAACTCAAGCAGACATTAATCAGAAACGCCACTATCATCACGATGTGCGCGCAACATGGGAGCCGTCCTTTCGAAGGCGATATTCTGATCGAGAGGGGGAAAATTGCACGCATCGGTCAGAACCTGACAGTTGCACCCGATGCGTCCATCATTGAAGGCAAGAACCGCCTTGTCATGCCGGGACTTATCAACGCGCATACCCATTCCAGTGAAACCTTCTTCCGTGGACGCTACGAAGGCATGCCACTCGAAATCTGGTTGCTATATGCCTATCCGCTGCTAATGGGACCGGTCATTGATGAAAGACTGCTTTATCTTCGCAGTCTACTTCTCGCGATAGAGTCATTACGCAACGGTGTGACCACGCTTTGCGACGATTTCTTCGACCCTCCAGCTCATGATCTATCAAGACTTTCAATTGTTTTCCAAGCCTACGAGCATGCAGGCATCCGCGCAAATATTTCGAGCGCTGCGATGAATATTCATACGCTTGACGCCCTTCCTTATGCGCGTGCAGTGATGTCACCTGCTCTGCAAAAGCAGCTAGATTTCGGCCCTTCCATGTCCGCCGATGCCTATATTGACTACTGCCACGCCGCCTTTTCAACTTTGCACGGAAAGGCAGGCCGCCTCAATTTTATGCTCGCACCTTCTGCACCGCAACGCTGTTCTGCAGACTTGCTTCAGGCGTGCCATGAGCTCTCGTTGAAGATGCACGTTCCCTTGCACACCCATGTGTTGGAAACCAAAACTCAAGCCGTCACCGGATACGAACTATATGGCAAAAGCCTCGTTGCATATATGTCCGAGTTAGGCGTGCTCACGCGCAACACAACTGTCGCACATTCAGTTTGGGTGAACCCTCACGACATCGAATTGATGGGCTCTGCGAAATGCTCAGTCGCCCATAATGCGATATCAAATCAGAAGCTAGGCGCTGGCATCGCCCCAATCCGTCAGCTTATGGATGCAGGTGTCACGATCGCACTGGGAACCGACGGCGTTTCTTCCAACGACACCGCGCGCATTTTCGATGTTATGCGGGTCGCGGGGCTCATACACAGCGTATCCGGCCCCGATTATCAACAGTGGATTTCTGCCGACGAGATACTTAAGATGGCGACAATCGACGGAGCCCGCAGCGCGATGCTTGAAGACGTTACAGGATCCCTAGCCGCCGGTAAGGCTGCGGACTTATTAATACTCGACCTCACGAAGTTAAGCTTTCTACCAATCAACGATATCGCAAAGCACCTTGTTTACGCTGAGAACGGCTCGTCGATAGAGACTGTGATGGTAGCGGGAGAAATCGTTGTTCAAAGAGGGAAGATGTGCTCAATTGATGAAGACGATATTCTGGCTGAAATTCGTGAACTCGTTCCTGCGCACCTTTCACAACATTCCGCGCTGGAACAACGCAACGCCGTATTTCATTCGACTATGGCCGAAATTCATCGCCGTGCGACTTCAAAGGACATTGGCATCAACCGTTACATAGGGGCGACCAACACGATGATGCCTTAGAATGCCAGGCAAACCTTCGTAGACTGACTTCTGCCACCTGCAATTCAAAGGAATATAAGTCATCTTCGCGCAGATTGACTGACCGCAAGACGGCGTCACATCGACACCTTGCGATTGATCACGTCATCTGCGAGGTCGAGTTTATCTTGAGAGCGAAAAGACCAGCGGATAGCGACTGTTTAAGATTGGGATCGATGCGGTCAGAACTGGCTTTAAGAAAGGCGATCTTTCGCCGATATGTTTGATCGAGACCACTCGGAAGTGAACATTGAATTTTCTGGGTTGATCGATGTAGGCCTCGGATGATCGAACGCCAAACGGTCGGCCGGCGCACGCCTTTTTCTCCAGACTGACGGACGACCTACAGTGCGTATGATTATTAATCTGATTTATAGTATTGCCTCAAGAATCTTGTAGAGCCATAAGAATGGGCAGAAGAAGCCGCCTGAAACTGCTAGGGGCTTTAAATGGCATAAGGAGATTTCATGCGCTCGATTATCATGGCAGCTATGATGCTAGCAGTAACAGGCGCCGCGAAAGCCGCCGAGAAGCCGATTGACACCTACTACGCCCGGCTGAGCGAGCGCGATCATTATAGCTCTTCCGGACAGCGCCTTACCAAAGTTGCCGGCATCATTAGACAGGACCGAGCAAACGTTCACCAATTTGGCAAAGTCGATGCGGAGGACGAAAAAGACAAGTTCTTCAGCAGCAAGGAGAACCGTGCCAAGCTTGAGAATATGTTAGCAAACGTCCGAATCTCGCCAATCGATCAGGCAACCATTATCAATGCAACGCCTGTGATTTTCGTTGAAGTCTATCCGACTTACGTTGTTGTAACAATGAAGTAGCAACGCGTTGCAGGGCGGGTATTGTCAACCCGCCCTAAGCAGGATTCGAGTTTTCGTCACCTTATCAATACGTTCTCTTGTATAAAGCATCGGAACCGGGCTGGCATCATGCCAGTGCGACAGAAGATCTTTATAATGCTCCGAGGTGGGTACGCCTGATTGACCGGGATTATTTACGAAGAGACTGTTGTCCCATTTTCCTACATCAATGATCATCCGGACAGACGGCCCCGCGACAACCGAGAAATCTTGCAAACGATAGGTCGCATAATTTAGCGTTGAACTGCTACCACCCAATGGTACCGGAGATATCGACCAGTCGCTGTCGGTCAATGACTGCAAGGGATGGTGGAGGTGCAACTTATGAATATCGCCCCATGCCCATTGCGAAACATCCCTCCCCATCAAAGATACGCATTCCGACCAAGCATCGCTCAGGCTTTGTTGAATGGCCGCAAGATGGCCAGATGTTGTTTTGGCATGTTCCAGCCATGCAACAATGCTCGGTGAATCAAATGGCATAAGCAGAGGCACAACATCCGCGGTTGCCCCCTCAGCTTCTGCAACCAGTGGACCAAGATACTTGCTCAACCATATTTCAAAGAGCGCTGCCGGTGCAGATTTTGCCGCGAGGTCCGCATCCCAATCGCGAAGAAGTAGTACAGCCTGATTATCACTCTCCGGGAAGAGTATCCTAAGGCTTTCTGATATCCGCGCTGCAATGGGCGAGAAAGTGGAGGCTTGCATGCGTGCGCAGTCTTCTAGTGATATCGGCGCATTGCTCAACAACGTTTCATGCAAGGTGTCGTGACGACTGCTGTCCAGCCATTCGTAACCGATGACCGGATTCGAGGCGGCCCACTTATCTGGTACATTCATGGCATTCGCAGTAGCAATAAAGCCGCGTTGCGGGTTGATTTCCACAGGACCAGACTGCGGTGCCAGATAGCTTTTCCATTCATATCGCCCATCCCCTGGGACAGGTAAAAGCCCGTCCCAATTTTCACGAACAGGTGTGGCTCCCGAAGGCTTCCAGGCAATGGTGTTGGTTGTATCTGCATAGATGTGATTGACCGATGGGCAGCCCCATCCTTCTAACGCACCAGCATACTCGGAATAGGTCTTTGCCCGCATGACGGAAAGGCTGGCCATATAGGGTGCCATTCCTTCATCCATCCAAACCGTGCGAAGGCCAAAAGCGCGTTTATTTGCTTTATCCTCATAAAGAACTGGACCGTGCCGGGTGAATTTCATTTCGACCGTTTGATCGGAATATCCTTTGACAGGAATGTTATCAGTGATCACCGTGAACCTCTCCCAACCGCCGCGATATGCATATTGGTCGGGATCGCTTTTGTTGGTCTCATAGACGTAGATATCCTCCTGATCGGCACCAAATATGGTTAGACCAAAAGCTGCAGTACCGTTATGCCCCATGGAAATTCCCGGAACCATAGGCTCGCCTGCGCCTATCACATCAAGCCCCGGCATTGTCAGATGAATCAGGTAGCGGATTGATGGCAGACCATGTGTTCTATGGGGATCAAGCGCCAGTATGGGTCGACCTGTTGTAGTTTTATGCGCCGCGATTGCCCAATTATTCGAGCCCTCTTCAAACGAGGCGCGAGCGATTTCTCCGGACGCCGAGACCACAGTCCAAAGACTTGCTTCATCCAGTGTTGCAGCCAATCGCTCTTTTGAGAATGTGGCAGGACTGACGGCGAGCTGGAAGTCGCGCAAAACCCTGTCGGTCATGATGCTTGGGTCAAAGCCATCAACAGGCTTTGGCAGCACGTCGTGCGACAATTTCTTGCGCAGTTGATCGAGCTTTGCACCCAGTTCCACGCCGGCCTTTGCCATGACTTTTGAGCGCAAAAGCTCTGATGATGCATTGCGCGTCAGCGAATGGGTGCGGACGCGCACAACATCTTCTGCACACCAACGATCAGGCTTGTGACCGAGTAAAGCAAATTCGGGTGGAAGTGACGTCTCGCCTGCTTCGCAGGCATCGATATATGAATTAATGCCTTCAGCAAAGGCCCTGCATATCTGTTCGGAGTCTGAACCATAAGCCTTCCACTCCGCCACCATGTCACCACGATACAGCAGCAGGCGTGCGGCCCTGTCTTGCTCAAGATAACCGGGGCCGAAATCACGAGCCATTAGGCCAAGCCCGCGCTTGCGTGCAATATCGATCTGCCAAAGTCGGTCACGCGCGGCATTAAAACCCTGCGCAAAAAACAAATCATGCAGGTTCTCGGCTCTGATGTGAGCGACCCCCCATCGATCCACATTGATCGTGACGTCATCCAGCAGGCCCACAACGTGGGCTGCCGTTAATCTTGTAGTATCGGCCATGGCCGCACCTCTGGCTGTTATTCCAGTGAGAGAAATAGGCCTGCGTGAAGGCGGGCACGTTCGACCAGACTGTCTACGAAAATATGCTCACCCAATGTATGCAGCCCCTCACCCCGCACACCGATGGAATCGAGCGTTGGCACACCGAGTGCACCGGTGAAATTGCCATCCGAGCCGCCACCGGAGCTTTGTGCGGTCATGGTGAACCCTATTTCCTTGGCGATATTATTTGCAAAATTAAAGAGCTTCATGTCCTGTGCCTGACCCGGCTCCCAGACTGGACGTGTGACGCCCCGAGTGACTATCAATTCAACTCCGTCTTTGTCTCCGCCAAGCGCCATGATCCGTGCAACGCCGTCTTCCAGATCCTTCTGCGTTTTAGCCATGCTAAGTGCTTCGGCTTTGCAGCCTGAGGAGACACAATTGACCCATTGCCCGGCGTGGATAACACCAACTGAGAACGTGCAATCATCTGTCGTCAGTGCTTCTACCTCAATAATTTTCTCGGCCATGCGCCGGATTGCCGATCGGCCTTCTTTGAGCAGCCAACCAGCATGACTTGGCTTGCCCACTGTCTCAAGATCGTATCGTGCAATTGCATAACGGCCGACAACTGCACCACCATCACGCAGTGCTGGTTCGGGCACCAACACATATTTGTTCTTGAGCGCTTCCTGCTCAATCAAATCCCGCGTCGAAGGCGTGCCCACTTCTTCATCGGGTGTTAGAAGAAACGTGACGGGGAGTTTCGTTGCAAGTCCGCTCCGCGCGATTTCACGCATGGCTTCAAGAGCGACGAAGTTTCCGCCCTTCATATCCTGAATGCCGGGGCCGAAAAGTTTCCCATCCTCGCGGCGATAAGGATTGACGTTAATCACCCCGAGTGGATGAACCGTATCAAGATGGCCAGAAACCAGAATTCCAGGTTTGCCTTGATCTTTATGCGCAAAGCGAGCACGCAGGGAGCCGCCAAATCCCATTCGCCCCGGAATGAATTCGATAGTCGCGCCTGCTGCTGCAAAATCATAAGCGGCAACCTCGACCATTCGGTTGACTGCGCTTGCATCGAAAGTCGGGCTTTCCGTCTCAATCCAGGGGCGCAGGCGCGCAATCATATCATCGAGGTTAAATGGCAATTGATGCATAGTCATGCTGCTAAGTCCTTGTTCACTGGCAGGCGGGTCTCTACGATCCGGGCATAAATCGAGGCTCCGATTGGCAGCGCTTCCGGTTCAAGCACGAAAGCAGGGTTATGTAACGCAGCTTTGCCGCCATGCATCACATTGATGTATGCGCCCGGCACACGAGTGAGCATGTCTGCAAAATCTTCACTGCCCATGAAAGCCGGGCAATCATCGCTCACATTATCTTCCCCCAGGACATCGCGCGCTGCCGCCATATAAGCATCGGATAGTTCAGGATCATTGCGAAGGACATCAAAGACATTGCGAAGATTGACATCGACTGTGATGCCGTACCCCGCAGCCACGCCTGCACAGATTTCCTGAATACGGCTTTCCGCCAGATCGCAGACATGCTGTTCAAAATAACGGATTGTGCCGGTAATTGTTGCCACTTCCGGCACGATATTATAGGCGCTGCCTGTATGAAACTGCGTGCAGGATACAACGCAGGCGTCGGTTGCCGGAATGTTGCGCGATACAATTGTCTGTAGCTGCCCGACCAGATCCGCACCAATCACCAACACATCGCGGGCATTGTGCGGCTGCGCTGCATGGCTTCCCTTGCCGGTTAGCTTAATATCGAAGAAGCTCGCGCCCGCCATCGCGGCACCCTTGCGGATTAATGCCTTGCCAAGTGTGCCCATAGGCTGATTGTGCATTCCGTAGATTTCATCGCAGGGAAAACGTTCAAAAAGCCCTTCAGCGATCATGCCGCGTGCTCCACCCAACCCCTCCTCGGCGGGCTGGAAAACAAAGACCGCAGTTCCTTCGAAATTGCGTGTTTCTGCAAGATACTGGGCAGCACCAAGCAGCATGGTTGTATGCCCGTCATGCCCGCAAGCATGCATCCGTCCAGGATTTTGCGATGAATAAATCACGCCAGAAATCTCATCGATCGGCAGCGCATCCATATCTGCGCGCAAACCCACACGCCGATTGCCCTTATTGCGTCCTTCCAAAATGCCAACGACGCCGGTTTTGGCAATTCCGGTGTGAACTTCGTCAAAACCCCACTTCTCCAGAAGTCCTGCCACGACACCTGAAGCGTGCTGTTCTTCAAAACCAATTTCGGGATGACGATGCAAATCTTCAAAAACCGCACGCATCTCGCCGGCTTTCTCTTCAATAAACGGTATGATGGGCATGATTTCATTCCTGTTTGAAACAATCAGTAAAATCGGGGCCGCGGACGGCGGCCCTCCGATCAGGCCGCGGATCGTCCCGCAGCAAAATCCCAGAAGCGACCTGGCGCCGCCTCTATTAACGAACGTGTATATTCATGCGAGGGGTTGCCAAGCACATCGGACGCAATCCCCTGCTCAACAACCTGTCCGCGCTTCATCACCAGCACTTCATCGCAGATCTGTGCCGCGACACGCAAATCGTGCGTTATAAAAATGATGGCAATCCCTGTATCGCGCTGCAACACTGACAGTAATGCGAGGACCTGAGCCTGTACCGAAACGTCAAGTGCTGACACAGCCTCATCAGCTACAAGAATATCCGGCTTCAGAGCAACCGCCCGCGCAATGGCAATGCGTTGACGCTGGCCACCGGAAAACTGATGCGGATAGCGTTTGAGTGAATCCTCGGGAAGCGACACGATCCTCAAGAGGCGCTTGGCTTCCGCAATAGCCTCTTCATATTGAACACCGTAATTGACTGGCCCTTCTGTTAGGCTTTGCTCAATTGTCCAACGTGGGTTCAATGAGCGAAAGGGATCTTGAAACACGACCTGAAGCTTTTTGCGGAACGGCTTCATTTCACGTTTTCCCAGATGGGCTATATCGCGTCCATCCACGACGATTTCCCCTTCGGTCGGCTCGATGAGACGCATGATTGATCGAGCAACAGTGGTTTTACCAGACCCCGACTCACCAACAATTCCAAGCGTCCTTCCAGGCTGAAGGGCGAAATTCACTTCATAAGAGGCTTTAACTCCCGGCTTTGTGCTAAACAGTCCGCCGCTTTTGTAGGTCATCCCGAGGTCACGCACGCGGATCACCGCTTGCTGCTCTTGCGGTACACGCGCCGATCGCGGAATGAGGCTCGGAACCGAGCTAAGCAAGTCCTTGGTATATTGTTGCTTTGGCGATGTCAGAACCTCACGGATGCTCCCTCGCTCCATGATCTCACCGCCGCGCATGACACAGACACGGTCAGCGATTTCGGCGACTACACCCATATCATGTGTGATGAACAACACCGCCGTGCCGTGCTTTTCCTGCAATTCTGCGATCAGAGACAGGATTTGTTTTTGCGTGGTTACATCGAGTGCAGTGGTTGGCTCATCGGCAATCAGTACGATTGGCTCCAGAATGAGTGCCATAGCAATCATGATGCGTTGCCGCTGACCACCTGAAAGCTGGTGTGGGTAACTTTGGTAAATCCGCTCAACGTCCGGCAGATGCACTTGCTCCATGATGTTGATGACTTTGGCACGCTTGGCCTCAGCTGAAAGATTGGTATGTATGTCCAGAACTTCCGTGATCTGCGCGCCCACCCGCATGACCGGATTAAGCGCTGTCATCGGCTCCTGGAAGATCATCGAGATTCGCGTCGCACGCATCTTCTTCATGTCAGAAGCTGGGAGTGTCAGCAAATCAGTACCATCGAGCAGGATTTTTCCGTCTCTAACCAGTAGGGCATCTTTAGGCAAAAGCCCCATCGCGGTCAGGGAAGTCACCGATTTTCCTGATCCGGATTCGCCCACGAGACAGACGGTTTCGCCTTTGCGAATGTCAAAGTTTACACCGCGTAATACTGGTGTACCACCGGGAAGCGCCACTACAAGATTTTCGACATTGAGAACGACCGGTGCGTGTGTGAAATCACGATTGCGCAGTTCCATATCAGCCCTCCCGCTTTTTCAGTCGTGGATCGAGCGTATCGCGCGCTGCGTCACCCAAAAGATTGATCGACAAAACACAGAGTGTCAGTAAAACACCCGGCCAAAGCACGATCGATGGTTTGATGCGGAAGAATTGTCGCCCTTCAGCCATGATATTGCCCCAGGTGGGAATCTCGGTGCTGATGCCAGCCCCAAGAAACGAGAGGATTGCTTCAGTAAGGATTGCGGAAGCCACAATATATGTGCCCTGCACAATCAATGGCGCCATTGTATTTGGCAGAAGATGCCGGAACAGAATTTTTGGTGTGCTCGAGCCAAGAGCAACCGCCGCTTCGACATATGGTTCTTCACGCGCTGTCAGAATGACAGATCGTACCAGACGTACAACGCGGGGAATTTCTGGAATAGTGATCGCTATGATGACAGAACCAATGGATGGACCGTTGAGCGCTACCAGAGCAATCGCAATCAGGATCGATGGCATGGCCATCAGGGCATCCATCATTCGCATGATGATTGCGTCCGCCGTACGGAAGAAGCCGGCAATAAGGCCGATAATAACTCCGATCCCAATGGAACTTGCAGCTGCGAGAAGGCCAATTAGCAGTGAAATACGCCCGCCGAGAATCATGCGTGAAAACAGATCGCGACCATAATTGTCAGTCCCAAGCAAATATTCATCAGAAGGCGGCTTAAGCCGCATCATGGGGTTCATAGCAAGCGGATCGTGTGGGGCGATCAATGGAGAAATGAGAGTGAGAAGGATGATTGCGGCGAGAAGAAACGCAGCAATAAGTGGCCCGATACCTACGCGTGTAACGCGCGGCAACGAGAACAGGCGGAGTAGCCAGTACATGCCTGCCGATGTCTGTTCTGAGCGCATTAGTAACGGATCCTTGGGTCGAACAGCGTATAGGAAAGGTCGATCAAAAGGTTGACGAAGACATAGAGTGCGCTTGTAAGCAGAATCATCGCCTGAATAACCGGATAATCGCGCGCCAGTACTGCATCGACAGTCAGGCGACCAATACCCGGAATGTTGAAGATGCTTTCCGTCACGACCACTCCAGAAATCAGCAACGCAAAGCCTGTGCCAACAATTGTCACGACTGGAACGGCTGCATTTTTGAGTGCATGTACAAACAATAAGCGACGGTCACTTACGCCTTTTGCACGTGCGGTGCGTATGTAGTCTTCGCCAAGCACATCAAGCATCGCCGCGCGGGTCATGCGCGCAATCAGCGCTATATAAATTGAAGCAAGAGTGAGAGCAGGCAGGATTGCGCGCTCCAGAAAGCCCCCCAAACCTGAAGAAATCGACCTGAAACCTTGAACTGGAAGCCAACCAAGATTGACCGAGAAAATCAACAGAAGCACATATCCGACAAGGAAGACCGGAACGGAAAAGCCAAGAACGGAAAAGCTCATGACAAGATAATCTGCCCATGAGCGATGACACCAAGCAGCGACCACACCCATTGGAATAGCCACTAAAACTGCAATGATGATAGTCAGTATCGCAATCGATATGGTGGGGCCGATGCGCTGCGAAACCATATCAAGAACAGGCACGCCGGAAATCAACGAAACGCCGAGATCACCTTGCATAATGTTACCCATCCACGTGAAATACTGGGTGAGAATGGGCTCATTGAGGCCCATTGCCTCGCGGATGCGTTCAAGCTGTTCGGTAGTGGCTGCGTCACCAGCCAGAATTGCCGCCGGATCGCCCGGTGTCAGTCGAAGGAGAAGGAAGACAAACACTGATACCAGCAACAATACCGGCACGAGTGCAAAAATACGTTTTAATAAATAGACAGCCATGTGCGCGTCCCGCTTGAGGTGGAACCGACACAGAGCCGGCCCCACGTTGAACTGGGAGCTACCGCGCCAAACGCGATAGCTGCGGGCGGATTATTCTTCAGTCTTCTTCACGTTCCAGAAGACCGGAACGGGTGAACCGAGCATATCAACGACATTGCTTCTGCGGGCTTGAGGAGGATTATATTCTCCGAGCGGGATGTACAGCACCGTGTCATAGGTATGAGCTTGGATCTTCTCGACCACCGCCTTCTGTTCTTCAGGCGTTTTGGCTGCAATATACTCCTTCTTCAGCGCTTCGATCTGGTCGTCCTGCGGCCAGCCGAACCAACCTTGTTCGCCACGACCGTTGAGCATCACAGAATTGATCGGCGTTGCAATCTCGGGGATTTGCCAGTTGGTAAAGAAGATATTCCAGCCACCCTTCGCAGGTTCGTCCTTGGATGCACGGCGCCCGACAAGCGTCTGCCAATCCATCGGCTGCATGTCCACTGTGAAACCCGCTGCGCGCAACTGCTGAGCGGCAACCACCGGCTGCGGTGATAGACTGGTAACGTCAGTTGGCTGCATCAGAACAACCGGTTTGCCGTCATAGCCTGCTTTCTTGAGCAACTCTTTTGCTTCTTCGACATTGCCTTTCGCGACGAGACTCTCAGAGCCTACATCAGTGGCGTTTGGCGTGCCGCACCCAAAAATGGCGCCGCAAACCTTGTAATAATTGGGGTCTGCCATCAGGGCAGCCAGTACTGGTTCTTGCGACATGGCTAGAAAGGCCGCACGACGAACATCCGGATTGTCAAACGGCGGATGCTTGAAATTGAGACGGCCCATAGTCTGATAGCCAAGCGGATCGCGCTGTTCCAGCACGACAGTGTCGTCGCCTTCAAACAGCGGCACTAGATCGACTGGAACCTGTTCGATATAATCGATTTCGCCACTCGTCAGCGCATTCACAGCGGTCTGAGCATCAGTCATCGTGACCCAGCGCACCTTGTCGACATTGACGACTTTGCCACCCGCCATCCAGCTCGCCGGTTCGCCGCGCGGTACATAATCTTCATTCTTGATATAGCTCACGCCCACACCCGGCTGGAACTCAGCGGGCACAAACTTGAATGGACCTGAACCGATATGTTCGGTGATGGCGGTATCAGCGGGGGTTGCGGCAATGCGGGCAGGCATAATGAAAGGCGGCAACGCTGCCTGCTTGGCGAGTGTGTCTAGAAAGGGGGAGAACGGTTCTTTGAGTGTCCAGACAATCGTCTTGTCGTCGTCTGCCTTCAACGAATCCGTGATGTCCATAATAAGTTGGCCACCTGCATCACGCTTCGCCCAGCGCTCAAGGGAAGCCACCGCATCCGCAGCAGTTACAGCCGCACCATCATGGAATTTGAGGCCATCGCGCAACTTGAAAGTGTAAGTCTTGCCGTCGTCCGAAACAGTCCAGTCCGCCATCTGCGGCTGCGGCTTGAAATTCTCATCGACGGCAATCAGCACGTCATAAATCATGTAAGCATGATCGCGTGTGATATGAGCAGTTGTTATGATCGGGTCTAGGATACGAAGATCCGAATGCATTACGGCAGTCAGCGTTGTTTCTGCCCAGGCATTTCCCGCACTCAGGGAAATCAACGAAGCTGCTATGCCATATTTCAATTTACGGAGGATAGGCCCAGGTTGTGGTGATTTGAAAAACTGCATCTACTTGGTTCCTCTGAAGGTTGTTTTATTGTTTTATTTGAATGTATCTCCCAGTGGTTCAAGCCGGATGCCTGAACGTAAATTCTTCCATGTCAATTGTGCTGGGCTAAGCGGCATTGCGCCGGGAGCGGTGCAGACAAGAAGTTTTTCGGCAATTGGCGCGAAATCTGCCCTGAAATGCACAGAGCTTTTATTCACGAGAATAGCTTCCTGCTCAGGCTCAATGCCAACCATGCGATAAAGCGCACGATCTGCCATCTGCGCCAGATTTGTGGTTACAACGACACGTGTTCCACCGAGCCGCAGGCAGGCGGATGGCCCCATATCAAGCCAGGTTCCGCCATAATAGGGACCTGTTGCATGAGCCTTGCCATCAGACAGCCTTTCAACGAAGAACTTTGCTTTATAAGGTTCATCGCCCGCGATACCAGACTTGCCGCCAAGTGCGATCTCAACTTCCACGCCTTCGCCAGCCTGATGCGCAATTTTTGCGGCTTCTGCGTCATGAATACAACCGATGGCAGCTCGTTTCGCACCACTGGACACCAGTGCACGCAACATTCCGGTCGTATCTGAACTGCCACCTGCGCCAGGGTTATCCTGTGTATCAGCAATTATGATCGGGCGGCTTGCATCGCGAGAAAGTTCAATGGCTTTCGCAACGCCTTCTTCGGGCTGGTAGGCAGTGCCTGCAAAGGCAGGCTCTGCCGCAGTGAGCGCTGCCAAGATATTATCGGCGCAGGCTTCCACCGCGCGGCTGTTCCAACCATAAGCAAAAACAGAAGGACCGCATTCAGCAAAATCGGCGGCAGGAAAACCCATGAAAAGTGAGGCCGTGAGCACATCTTCTGGTATATCGACCGTCATACCATAAAGGCCCTTGGCGGGTTGTTCATCGGTACATTGCCATGCAATCGGAATAAGGTAGTCACCTTGCCGCATCGCCTTGTGCCAGCCGTCAGGCCGGTCCATGAGCTCCTGCAGAGCTTCTGCCGCGCGGTATCCGGTTTCTGCCATATCAATATGCGGATAGGTTCGGAAACCCACCATAACATCCGCGTGATCGAACATGCGCTTCGTAATATTTCCATGCAAATCAAGGGCTACCGATAGCGGCGCCTCATGGCGGACGGTCCGAACGCGCTGCAAGAGCTCGCCTTCTCCATCATCGATATGTTCAGCGACCATCGCACCATGCAAGTCGATAAAAATGCCATCAAGCGGACCGCAATCCCTTAATCCCGTAACAATTTCGGAAACGATTGTTTCATAGGCCTCCTGTGTAACAGGCGCAGAAGGAATAGCGCCTGCCCACAGGATCGGCACAACCTCCCAGCCCGCTTGTTGAGCAAATTTCAGCGCGCCTGCTATCCCAAGATTGACGTTTTGCGCATTTGTAAAGATCGCGTCACCGCGCGAAAGCGGGATATATCCGCCGCCCTGAACGAACGCCCCCAATGTTGCCGGAGTGGCAGCAAAAGTGTTCGTTTCATGCAAAAAGCCAGCTACAGCCACGCGTTTTGACACGAGCGTACTCCCATTTCCTGACTTGCCCCCTCGGGCTGAACTGTGTATCTGTGAGCGATACATCTATATTGATTTTTTATGATAGGGATCAATTTTGATCCTTGTCAATGCTTGAATCTGGATTAAAGCTTTTTCTCATGAACACATATCGAGACCTGCGTGGCATATCCACTTTCGATCCTGATGAAGCCGACGCTTTTTCGGATGATCCATTATTCTTGCGTTCCGTCGCACGCACGGTCGCGGTAATGTCGGCGTTTCAAACGGCTCGACATCCCCTCTCGCTCACCCAGGTGGCCAATGCTGCAGGGATTGATCGCAGCGCCGCCCAACGTATTGTCCATACTCTTTTGAAGCTCAACATGCTGGCGCGAGATCCCGACGACCGCGGATATCTACCGGGGTTGCGCGTACTTGATATGACCCATGATCTCTTGCGGCTCAACCCAATGTTGCAGCGTGCAAATCCTGTCATGCTCGAACTCCGGCGACGAGTGAGTGAGCGTGTTGACCTCTCGTTATTCGATGACGTCCGCGTCATCTACGCCTTGCGCATGCCTTCCAAACACGAGGTGTTCAGCGCGACAATTGTTGGAAACGCTGTGCCGACTTACTGTACAGCAGGTGGCGTGGCCATTCTCTCGCGACTGCCAGACGAAACCATTGCCGATATCGTCAGCCGCTCTGATCTTACTCCGTTCACACCGCATACCGTTCGTGACCTGGAAGGAGTGATGAACCATGTTCGCGCCACGCGAGAACGAGGGCATTCTCTGCTTTGCAGCCAACTCCTGAATAATGAGGTGGTAATCGGCGCCCCGATAATGGACTGGCGTGGCACACCAGTGGGGGCAATTCACGTTGCAGGCAGCTTACAGGAATGGACTGCCCAGGGCTTCAGCGACAGTTTTGGACCTTTGATCCAGAACGCGGCCCAAACAGTTTCGGAAAGATCCTCTCCCTCCGGCAATAGAAAGATTGACACCGTTTAACAAATCTATCCAACAAAAATGCCGGGCTTTTAACCCGGCACTTCAATCAATTCGTCTTCTTCTAGTCTTCTTTAATCATGCTATCTTTGCTGGTATCACGCATCCGCAGATAAACAACCAACGAAATACCAATCATGACGGTGACATACCAGTAAAAGCCGCGTTCCCATCCCCCATTCTTAAAGCTCAGCGCGACGTATTCAGCAGTACCGCCAAATAATGTGTTAGCAAGAGCATAAGGCAGTGCCACGCCAAGTGCACGGATATGAGCCGGAAACAGCTCCGCTTTTACCACCGCATTGATAGAGGTATAGCCTGTCACAATTATCAGAGCACCCATGACCAGCAAACCGGCAATGATCGGATCGCGCGTCTGCTCAAGTGTCGAGAAGATCGGGTAGGTGAACAACACTCCGGCCGCACCAAATCCAACCATGAGCGGCTTACGGCCAATCTTGTCGGAGAGAGCACCTGCTACCGGCTGCAGACACATAAAGATGAACAGCGTGATTGCGTTTATCTGACTGGCAACTTCGCGGCTGAAACCAGAAGTATTGACGAGAAACTTCTGCATGTAAATCGAGTACGCATAAAAGGCGAGCGTACCGCCGGCAGTCAAAAGCATGACCAGTGCGGTTTCCTTCGGATGATGCTTGATCAGCGTCCAGAACCCCGACTTTGGGACATCCTTTGTCTTTGAATTCTTGAAGCTTTCCGTTTCAGCAAGGCCACGACGCAGCCAGAATACCACCACGGCAAGCAGCGCACCGATGAAGAATGGAATTCGCCAGCCCCAGGATTCAAGAGCGGGAGTTTCCATCGTGCTCTGAAGCACGATCAACAACAAAATTGCCAGAAGCTGGCCAGAAATCAGTGTGACATATTGGAAAGAAGAGAAGAAACCGCGACGGCTTTTACCAGCCATTTCTGACAGATAAGTCGCGCTCGCTCCATACTCACCGCCAACGGACAGGCCCTGCATCAAACGTGCAAGCACCAGAAGAGCTGGAGCGAAGAGTCCAATGGTTTCATAGCCAGGGGTTACTGCAATAATGAGAGAACCCGCACACATCAGTGTGACTGATAGAGCCAAGCCTGCCTTACGACCCTTGCGGTCTGCATAAATTCCCATGATCCACGCACCAATTGGGCGCATGATAAATCCGACGGCAAAAACGGCTGCAGCACTCAGAAGTTGCGCCGTCTGGCTATCCGATGGAAAGAAATGAGGGGCAAAATACAGAGTAAAAGCTGCATAAACATACCAGTCGAACCATTCGACAAGATTACCGGTCGACCCACCGATGATGGATTTCAGTCGACTGTTGGTGCTTGGCGCGTCGCTCCGTTCGGAGGTGATTGAGACCATGCGGTTACTCCTTCAAATCTTTATTTTTAAGCTTCACCCGAGGCTTGAGCGCGAGGCAGCGCTTGCTACGGATGACTTGACCACGTTCAGGGTTATCGGCCGCCTCACATCCTTGATGCGCCTTGCAACGGAAGCTCCCCCTGAAAACCTGTGCCGAAGGGTGGGCGTCTAATGCCGTGAACCATGATCTGCCTCGCCATCACTTGGTCGCGCAAACCAAGAAATGCGCATCTGAGTTTTCAGAAAACTTCGCGTTGAAAAGATCATATTCTTGGCACTGCACGGATTAGCTCCTCCCTACGAAACTCCCAATTTCGAAGTAGCGCTAAAATGCGGGACAAGATTTGTAACTTCCATAGCCACTGACTAAAAAGTTTAGTTTATTGAATTAACTCAATGAATCGCAATTCTGACACAATTCGACAATTGCTTCTGTGCAAATTTTTGCGTGACTTTATTAGGATTAGTGCATAATCCTGCACAAATGAGGATATCGTTGAACGCGACCAGAATCCTTCTCGTTGCTTTAGCAGTGCTTTTGGCAACGATATTCTGGACAGCAGCAAAATTTTGGACCGAGACGGATGCGCTTGATCGTTTGAGCGAGGATGCGACCCTTGTTGCGCGGCAACAGACGAGACTGATCGACAGCGAACTTGCCAAGTTTCGCCTGCTGCCAGTGGTGCTCAAAGAATATAGCGATTTGCACGATGTTTTGGATGGCGGCTCATCGGACGCAACAGCACGATTGAACGATAAGCTCGAGTTCCTAGCAGAACAGATCGGTTCGCCGATCATCTATGTGATCACGCGCGACGGCATGGTAATAGCCTCCTCCAACGCAAACACACCTGAAAGCTTCGTTGGTCGAAATTACGGATATAGACCATATTTTCAGGGTGCAATGTCGGCGGGTGCAGCGGAATACTATGCGATTGGTGATCTTAGCGGACGTTTCGGCCTGTTTCTCGCCAGACGGATCGGCGACGAAGCTAATCCAGTCGGCGTTGTGGTCGTTAAGTTTGAATTCCATCGGCTGGTGAAAACCTGGTCTAACGATCCGGGTCAGACATTCGTTATCGATCCGCGCGGCATCATTCTCGCCTCGACCGATAAGGCAGAGGATTTGCGCTCGCTCCAGCCTATCTCAACCGAAGAACGCACCAAAATCAGCCAGAGCGGACAGTTTAGCGTCGCAGACCTTCAGCCAAGTCACTACGCATTCGAACCTGAAAACATGATACGTGGTCCATCTGGTTCAAAGTTCATCACCGTTGATGAACCAATAGCTGAGACCGAACTGAAACTCATGCATATCGAAGCAGTCGCGCCATCCCTGCGCGCTGCCCACGATCATGCGCGCCTTATCACCGTTTCAGCGCTTCTGATTGCCATGACGCTCTTTGGCGCAATCTACTGGCGCATCACCCGTGCGGCGCGCTTGGCTGCGGATCGGGCGGCGCTGGAAACAGCTGTTAGTGAGCGCACTTTAGAACTGAGCGCGGAAATGGTTCGGCGCGAACGCGCTGATAAGCGCTTTCGTGAAGCGCGCGAAGAACTTGCGCAAGCCAACAGGCTCGCATCGCTGGGTTCGATTACCGCAGGTCTCGTCCATGAGATCAACCAGCCAGTGGCTACCATTCAGACACTTGCAGAAAACGCACAGCATCATCTTGGCAAAGGCAAACTCGAGAAAGTCGCAGCCAATCTTTCTACAACCGTGGAGCTGACGGCGCGCATCGGCTCCATCACGCAACAAATGCGGCGCTTTGCGCGTCGCGGACATCGTGAGCTCGCCCCTACTGGGCTAGATGAGTTGTTGGAAGGCACGCTGCTCATCATGGGAGATCGGTTTCGAAATGCAGGCGTGACACTTGAAACGCCGAATGGATGCGATTTCCAAGTCTTTGCAAATCGCGTTCGTCTCGAACAGGTTCTGGTCAATTTGTTTCAGAACGCTCTTGATGCGGTAGCAATGCAACCAAAACCGCGCATTGCCTTGTTCATCTTCGGGGAAGACCAGCAAGTAACACTTACTGTCGCCGATAACGGCCCGGGCATCGATCCGGCATTGGGCGATGAAGTGTTCAGTCCGTTTGTGACCGGCAAGCCTGAAGGGTTGGGACTTGGTCTGGGCATTGCACGCGATATTATGACAGAACTTGAGGGCACGCTGCGTATTGTGCCTTCACCATTAGGAGGTGCCGCCTTCGCAGCTACTGTAAAGCGGGCAAAGCAAGCATGACAGACATAGAACCACTCCGCGTAATTCTGATCGATGATGACATGGCCTTTCGCACCGCATTGGCGGATTCCTTTGAAATAGCCGGGATGGACATCCAAACCTTTGCTGATGGCCAATCGGCCCTCGCCAATTTGAACGCCGATTTTCCGGGCATTGTCATCACCGATATCAGGATGCCGAAAATAGATGGCCATGCGGTGCTGGAAGCGCTGTTGGCACGTGATCCCGAGCTACCGGTCATTTTGATGACCGGGCACGGAGACATCGGCATGGCCGTGGCTGCCCTCAAAAAAGGGGCATTTGATTTCATCGCCAAACCTTTTGCCGCCGATCACATGATCTCGAGCGTCCGGCGTGCCCTTGAAATGCGTCGACTCGCCCTGGAAAACCGACGACTGCGAAAGGCTGCGGCAGAAGCCGAACAAGACTTCCCGCTTTTCGGCGAAACCCCGGTAATGGTTAGGCTACGCGAGACAATCCGCCAGCTTGCGAGTGTTGATGTCGATGTATTGATTGAGGGTGAAACAGGAACCGGTAAAGAACTTGTAGCACGCCTCCTCCACCGCTGGAGTTCACGTCACGCACGCGGCTTCGTTGCGATCGACTGCGCGGCGCTGCCAGACGCCATCGCAGATGACGTACTATTTGGTAATCGCATTCAGCGCGGGAGGATCGTTGACGCTGATCGTGGCACACTGTTCCTCGATGAAATCGACAGCATGTCCGCATCCGTGCAGGGCAAGCTTCTGCGTGTGGTTGAGGAACGGGAACTGCCCAGTGCAACGGGTGAACCCAGAGCTGTCAATCTGCGGATAGTTGCGGCTGCAAAGAGCGACCTGGAAGTTTCGGTTAGAGCTGGCCTTTTCCGGTCGGACCTTCTTTACCGCCTGGAAACAGTTAGGCTGCGTATTCCGCCCTTGCGAGAACGCCGTAAGGATATAGGTCTGCTTTTCTCCTATTTTCTTGATGAGGCTGCAGCCCAATTCGGCCAGCCTCGCCCAATTATAGACGCAACAATTGAAACGCGACTGAATTCAGATGATTGGCCAGGTAATGTGCGTGAGCTGCGCAATTTTGCCAAACAAGTTGTTCTTGGATTGGGAAAAAGTCCGCTAAAAGAAGCGGGCCAAGTGCCGCTTTCTGAACAGATGGATGAATTTGAAGCGAAGGTACTGCGCGAAACACTAGAGCGGTTGAACGGTGATGTTAGTGGGGCTGCAAATATCCTACAGCTCCCGCGCCGCAGTCTTTATGCCCGTTTGCAGAAGTTGGGTATCGATGCATCATCATTCAGAAAGAAGGACGCTCTTTAGGCACGTTCTTACTTCAAAATTGCCCAACTCATCGCTTTACCTGGCAAATCGAGCACCGTCGCGCTCTTCCGTCTGAACTTTGTCGAGAATTTCAGTTGACGCACCTGGAACCTGGAGGCCAGGATGATCGATCAACGTCCGAAAGTGTCGCGAGCTCGTCTTCTGCGACACTTTCGATTTCAATAGGAAATCTTTTCCATTTCCGGCAGGATCGTAAATAGATCGCCCACAAGGCCATAATCAGCCACCTGGAAGATCGGTGCTTCTTCATCCTTGTTGATCGCAACAATCACGCGGCTGTCTTTCATACCAGCCAGATGCTGGATCGCGCCGGAAATACCGACTGCGATGTAAAGTTCCGGTGCAACCACCTTACCGGTCTGGCCAACCTGCCAGTCGTTTGGTGCATAACCCGCATCAACTGCTGCACGGCTGGCGCCAACGGCTGCACCCAGCTTGTCGGCAACAGGAAGGATCACTTCCTCAAACTTCTCCGACGAACCAAGCGCACGACCGCCCGAGATGATGATCTTGGCAGAAGTCAGTTCCGGACGATCACCACCCGAAAGCTTGTTTTCAACAAAGCTCGACAGCGCCGGATCAGCAGCCGCATTGATGCTTTCAACTAGAGCCGAACCGCCGTCACCCGTTGCCGAGAAAGAAGCCGTACGGACCGTGATGACCTTCTTGGCATCAGTCGACTGCACGGTCTGGATCGCATTGCCCGCATAGATCGGACGCTTGAAGGTGTCGCTTGAGACAACTTCCATGATTTCCGACAGCTGCATCACATCAAGAAGTGCTGCAACGCGTGGCAGCACGTTCTTGGCCGAAGTGGTGGCTGGTGCAATGATTGTGTCGTAGTTTCCTGCGAGTTCAACGATGGCTGCAGCCAGTGGCTCGGCCAGACGGTTTTCCAGCGCATCGCTTTCAGCCAACAGAACCTTGCGAACGCCAGAGAGCTTTGCGGCTGCATCGGCGGCTGCTTTCGCGCCCTTGCCAGCAACCAGAATATCGACATCGCCACCGATCTGGGCAGCTGCTGTCAGTGCCTTTGCAGTCTGATCGGAAAGGCTTGCATTGTCGTGTTCGGCAATAAGAAGAATAGCCATGTGTTTGTTCCTTCCGATCTCTTACAATACGCCGTCGGCTTTAAGCTTCTCAACCAGCTCGGAAACCGAGCCAACCTTCACGCCAGCCTTACGGCCACCCGGCTCTTCGGTCTTCAGAACCTTGAGGCGCGGCGCAATATCAGCACCGAAATCAGCAGGCGACTTCTCATCAAGCGGCTTCTTCTTGGCCTTCATGATGTTTGGCAGCGATGCATAGCGTGGCTGGTTCAAACGAAGATCAACTGTGACAATGGCTGGAAGCTTCACATCAATGGTCTGCAGACCGCCATCGACTTCGCGCGTTACCTTGGCCGAGCCGTCAGCAAGCTCCACCTTCGAGGCAAAAGTTGCCTGGCTCCAGTTGAGCAGTGCCGAAAGCATCTGGCCGGTCTGATTGGCATCGTCGTCAATCGCCTGCTTGCCGAGGAACACGAGGTCAGGCTGTTCAGCATCGACCACGCCCTTCAAAACCTTGGCAACACCAAGCGGCTCGACGGTTTCGTCAGTCTTCACCAGAATTGCCCGGTCAGCACCCATGGCAAGTGCGGTGCGCAACGTTTCCTGCGCCTGTGCCGGACCCACCGAAACCACGACGATTTCCGTGACCTTGCCTGCTTCCTTCAAACGGATCGCTTCTTCAACCGCGATCTCGTCAAAAGGGTTCATCGACATCTTGACGTTTGCAAGCTCAACGCCCGAACCATCTCCCTTTACACGGATCTTTACGTTGTAATCTACAACCCGCTTTACTGCGACAACTGCCTTCATATGGCAAACCTTTCATTCGTTTTAAGAAGCGGCACGTGCAGCGTTTCCAAATCAAACACGCGCGCGCCTGGCTTCCGGATCGTAAGGAGATTCTTCAATCACACAGGCTTTTCGCATTTCACCCAAAACGGGGATTTCAAGTTCCGTTCCCGGAACGCCAAGTTCGACTGGCAGCAGCGCCAGCGCGATATCATGTTTGAAAGTATAAGAATAACCACCTGATGTGACACGACCGACCAGCTTTCCGTTGTGATAGACACCCTCGCAAGACAGCGTGCTCGCACCATCAGTTTGAATCGAGAGTGTTACGGAGCGCTGTTTGATGCCATGTTCCTTCTGTGTGACCAGCGCTTGCTTGCCGATGAAGTCGTCCTTTTCAAGACGTATGAAACGCTCCAATCCGCTTTCCCAAGCGCTCAATTCAGGGTTCATATCGCGATACATAGCGCGGTAGGATTTATCAAGGCGCAGCGATTCCAGCGCATGCAGCCCGACAAGACGCAGACCATGTTCTTGGCCGGCCGCAAGCAAAGCTTCCAGAAGATTCCGCTGATATGCTAGTGGATGATAGAGCTCCCAACCCAGTTCGCCTTCATAGTTTACGCGCAACAAGCGGACATCACTTGCAAGGCCGACCGTACCATTCTTGATACCAAACCACGGGAAGGCTTCGTTTGAAAGATCGATCTCGGTCAATGTCTGCAATACTTCCCGCGCTTTCGGACCCACGATCGTAAAGCAACCACGATCATTGGTCACATTACGCAGGCTCACGCTGCCATCTTTCGGCAGAAGCTTGGACAGATCATCGAAATTCCAGCGCTCGGCACGGGGTGTCGAGATCATGTAAAAGCTGTCGTCTGCCAAACGTGCGACAACATATTCCGCCTGAACACCGCCGTTTTTCGTCAAATGGTGAGCAAGATTAACGCGCCCGATTTTCGGCAGCCGGTTGGCAAGAATGCGATCGAGCCACGCTTCAGCACCCGGACCGCTGACTTCAAATTTAGTCATTGGCGTCATTTCGACAAGGCCAACCGCGTTGCGTACAGCCTCGACTTCCTCGCCAACATAATTGCCTTTTTCAGTCCAGCGCCAGCTATACTGATCCTTGGCTTCCACTCCCTTCGGAGCAAACCAGTTAGGCATTTCCCAACCGTTGAGACAGCCCCATACCGCACCAAGTTCAGTTAAACGGTCATAGGATGGAGCAGTTTTCTGTGGGCGTGCTGCAGGCATATCCTGTCCAGGATAGTGCTGATCCGCATGGGTGCCCCATGCTTCACGAACCTTCTCACGCGTCCAGTTCTTGTTCGCGTAATCTCCAAAACGACGCGGATCAAGTTCACTTGTGTCGATGCTGTTGCTGCCTTCGACAATTCGTTCAGACAAGTAATATCCTATTGCGCCGCCCCACAGAATTCCACCTGGCACGCCCTCAGCGAGCCACACATTATCCAGCCCCCACGCCGGGCCCACCAGTGGCAACTCGTCGGCTGTCATCTGAAATGGCCCGCGTACATTTGCTTTGATACCAACACGACCAAGCGTTGGAACGAGTTCCATCGCTCGCTCCCAATTCCATGAGACTGAATCGAAGTCTTCTTCCAGAAGATCTGCACCAAACCACTCAGGTACACCGTTTTCAGCAAAAAGCTTCAGGTGCTCGGTCTTTTCATAAGGACCGAACATCAGTCCATCGCCCTCTTCACGCAAATAGCCTTCAAAGCCTTCATCGCGAAGTATTGGCATCTCAGGCAAACCCTTACGCTTACGCTCGATCACTTCCGGCACGGAGTCGGTGATCCAATACTGGTGAACAATCGGAATTGCGGGGATGTCTAGTCCCAGCATAGCACCGGTCTGCCTTGCATAATTTCCGGTAGCTGAGATTACATGCTCGCAGATGATATCACCATTATTGGTCTTCACCTTCCACTCGCCGCTCGGCAGACGCTCGAATCCATTGACTTGCGTATTGAGGTAAATCTTGGCGCCGTTGTCACGCGCTCCCTTGGCAAGCGCCATGGTGACATCAGCAGGAGCGATGTGTCCGTCATCTGGATGATAGAGCGCACCAAGCATATCATGGTTGTTTTCTAGCAATGGCCATAACTCTCGGGCGCGAGCAGGAGAAACGAGTTCGGCTCGCACACCCTGCACGTCAGCGACACTCATATAGCTCTTGTACTCATCGAGCCGGTCACGGGTGTTAGCAATGCGAAGCTGGCCGCATTTATGCCAGCCAACGTGCTGACCAGTTTCCGCTTCCAGACCTTCATAAATCTCAATCGACTTGTTGATCATACGGCCAATATTGATATTGCGCGCGTAGGAAGGAATTAGACCTGCGGCATGCCACGTTGAACCGGCGGTGAGTTGGGTTCGTTCCAAAAGAACAACATCCGACCAGCCCCTCTTTGCGAGGCCATAAAGAATTGATGCGCCAACGCACCCTCCGCCAATGACAACTGCACGTGCATGAGTCTGCATTTCAAGTTCCCTTCCATGACATGTTTTTTGAGGAACTCCGACACCCGAACGAATTGGCGTGGTCGTTCCGTTTGTGCGTCACATTACAGAGGGATTTTGGCGCTGTGAGCTTGATAAAAAATCCGGCTAGGTATAACTTCAGATTATGCACAGACTTAGATCGCTCATTCCATCTGCCAACTATCTCTTCGTGTTTGAAGCAGCTGCTCGGCGTCTAAGTTTCACAGCTGCAGCTGATGAGTTGAATGTTAGTCAACCTGCGGTTAGCAAGACGATCAAACTGTTGGAGGAAGCGACAGGGTTGAAGCTCTTTAGGCGAGATCGTAGCCGTTTGGAGCTGACAGCTGAAGGACAACGGCTCTATCGTGAAACACAGGAAGCATTCGACCATTTGCATATGGTCATTTCATCCATGCGCAAGAAGCACTCACGCGACATCATTCGCGTTTCATTTTCGGCATCCTTTGTACAACACTGGTTGCTGCCGCGTTTGAAAGACTTCAAGGAAAAGCATCCCGATGTGGCTCTACGCATTGAAGAAAGCAGCCGCGACAATCAGGATTTGCTTGAGGAAGACATCGATATCTCGGCGCGTCTTGGTAAAGGCAAGTGGCCGGGTATTCTTGCATGGCCTCTCGTTACTGAAGAAGTCTGGCCGGTCTGCAGTCCTTCATATCTGAAAGAACACGGTCCAATTCACCAAGCGGCAGACTTGCTCAAACACACTTTATTGCACTTTGAAGAGCGCCATCGTTCGCGTCTGGGTTGGCGTGAATGGATGGAACGTTCTGGCGTGCAGAATGCGCGCATCGAGCAGGATTTTGTCTTTACCGATGCACTCAGCTCAATCGAAGCGGCAGTGCTTGGACAAGGTGTGGCACTCGGCTGGAAACATCTCGTGCGTGATAACATTGTGGCCGGCCGGTTGGTTTGTGCTGCCAATATATCCCACCGCTCTGGTGACACAGTTTATCTCATCATGCCTGCACAGCGGCCGCCAAAACGCGGTGCAGAATTGTTCCGCGACTGGTTACTGGAACAGGGCGCAGACGCGGAGCTCGAGCTTTAACGAGCGCTCTATTGAGCAAAAACGACCGTTTTGTGCCCATTAAGCATAACGCGGTTTTCGATATGCATCTTTACCGCGCGGGCGAGAACACGACTTTCTATATCGCGACCCGTTGCAACGAAATCTTCAGCACTCATCGAATGGGTAACACGCTCTGTTTCCTGCTCAATGATTGGACCTTCATCAAGGTCAGGTGTCACGTAGTGGGCGGTCGCACCGATCAGTTTCACACCACGCTCAAATGCCTGATGATATGGCTTTGCACCTTTGAACGACGGCAAAAAAGAATGGTGAATGTTAATAATCTTCCCGAACAGACGATTTGACAATTGATCAGAAAGCACCTGCATATAACGAGCAAGCACAACCAGATCGGCTTGTGTCTCGCGAACCAGATCAATTAAACGCGCTTCCTGCTCGGCTTTATTGCCTTTATCTACGGCCCAGCAATAGTAAGGAATTCCCGCACTCTCAGCGGTCAGCCGGCTGTCTTCATGATTGGATACCACAGCGACGATCTCGGCATTCAACCAACCTACGCGGATTTGATAAAGCAGATGTAGCATTGCATGATCGAACTTCGAAACCATCAGTACAATCTTCGGCCTGCGGCTTGCATCTGCGACGTTAAACTTCATACCGAAACGTTCACCGGCGGGTTTTAAAGCATGCACTATCGCTTCACGCGGCATATCAAAGGCAGCGCTGAAGGCGATGCGCATGAAGAAGCGGTTGGTGAGCTTGTCGCGAAACTGGTTGCTTTCCACAATGTTGCCACCGATTGCGGCAAGTTCTGTGGTGATCGTTGCAACGATGCCAGGCTTGTCGTCACAATCAAGTGTCAAAACAAAGAGCGCAGGTTCGATGCTGGCGACAGGCTGCACTTTGGCGGGCATATCGTTCATGATGTTCCTTTGAAAGTCTTAGGAATTGCTGGAGGACTTACCGAAAGTATAGTCACCGATCTTTGGAATGAATTTCGTAGGCCAATAACCCTGTGGCTTATCCCCGACCGAAGTACCTGTGTTTAGGATCCCCGCTTGATAATCCCGAGTGAACAGAGAATATGGATAGGGCGGTGGTAGCTTGCTCGCTTCATCCAGTTTGAAGCGAAGTTCCTCGGAGATCATAAAATCAAGTGATCTGAGATTGTCATCAAGCTGCGACAGCTTGCTTGCACCGATTATGGCAGCACCAATACCCTGCTGTGTGACCACCCAGTTCAGCGCTACTTGCGCCATAGACTTACCAAGGGCTTCAGACACTTCGGCAAGAGCCGACACGACACGCATATTACGCTCGGTGAAAAGGCCGAGCCCATCCGCGTTGTCTCGATTGAGACGCCCCTCCCCACCACCAAGATATTTTCCGGATAAAAGCCCCATGGCGAGCGGACTCCATGCAGTTATTCCTAATCCAAGATTCTGCCCTAACGGTACGAATTCATGCTCTATGTTACGTTCGACCAGCGAATACGGCAATTGCAGGCTAATCGGTGGCGACAATGCATGCGCTTCTGCCCAAGTCTGGGCACGAGCAGCATACCAGGCCGGAACATCTGAAAGCCCGCAATAGCGAATTTTTCCAGCACGGATCAGGTCATCAAAGCACCGCATGACCTCTTCAACAGGTGTCATTCCATCCCAAGTATGCACCATGTAGAGATCAATATAGTCTGTTTTCAAACGCCTCAGCGATTGATCAACTGCACGCATCATATTCTTGCGGCTGTTACCTCCCGTATTGGGATTACCAGCGTGAATATTATTCGAATATTTGGTTGCGATCACCACTTGGTCACGACAAGTAGTCTCCTCAATGAACTTGCCAACGAGCATTTCGCTCAGACCTGCGCCATAAGAGTCTGCTGTATCAATGAAGTTACCCCCAAGCTCCAAATAGCGATCAAAGATCGCACGCGCATCAGCCTCATTCGTACCCCACGAGCCACTGATCCCCCTAATTCCACCATTGCCGAATGTCATTGTGCCAAGCGCAAGACGACTGACACGCAGACCCGATCGGCCAAGCAGGAAATAATGATCAAGCGACATCGGTAACTCCTATTCACACGTTTACATGAGGCCCTGATAGGGGCGGCAAGCTACGGTCTGCTGGACATAATTGATCATTGAGATGAAGTCGAAAACTGGCCTTCCCGTGATTTTTTGAACTGCATGGGCGTAAGGCGGGAGATCGCTACATTCGAGCAGAATAGAGCGAACGTCAGGGTTATCGCGAACCAGTTTTTTGGCCACTTCGCACACTTCGCGTTCAATGGCTGCGGAATCGAGCGTTCCTTTTTCTTCAAGCACCGCCTCACGAAACTCAGTTTGTTCCTCCATCCCTGCCAACACAATCGGGATGGTCTCCGGAATGCCGCTCGCAGCAAAATGGCGCGGTGTCATTCGCTGCGCATTTGCGGTAATTACTCCCACCGTTCCACGTGCCACTGCATGCATGAATGGTATCTGCATCAGACTAGACAAAAACACCGGGATATCCACAGCGTCCGCAACCTCTTTCTGAAAGTAGGCCATGAACCCGCAGGCACCAGTTATGGCTTTCACACCACGACCCTGCAGTTCAAGCGCAGCCTCCACGAACGCTTCCCGCAGTGCCGGATCACGCTGGTTCAGCAACCTATCAATCGAAGCACCACGCACTTCTTGATAGCGAACCGGATATTTATAAGTAGTCGCATTGCCGACATTACCAGGCACGCAGGGATAGGCGGCATCCAAAATAAGGATGCCGACCTGTTCCCCATACCACGACTGGCTGTTCCGGCTGACCGCGTAAACAGTCATCGTTACAGTCTCCGATATGAAATGTGGTTGAAGTGAATGTCAGCGACTATTCGAGGAGCTTTGGTGCGCCGGTATCTCCCGCACTTTCCTCCAGGCCGTAGGACTGCAGAATTTTCGCAATTGTGCCATCTTTGTGCATTTCCTCGATATTTGCGTCTAACGCAGCGCCGAAATCCGTAGCGTTCTTCGCATATGGTAAGCTTGCCTGGGCCGCTTCCTTGGTAGCTCGAATACGATCGTCTGGTAACGCGACTTCGACCTTAATATCTTTAAGGTTGCCATTCTTGGCTGCATAAGCACCTGTCGAATAGCCGTCGATACCAACGTCAATACGACCTGATGCGAGATCCTGATGCATATTCACCGAATTCGGATAAAGGCGCAGCTTCGCGCCGAGTAACTTTTTGGCATCCGTTACCCATAGATAGCCTTGTACAGTGCCAACATTCTTCCCCACAAGTTCCTCGACGGTCTTTATACCATCTTTGGAGTAAAGCCCCATCTGATCCTTATAGAGAGGATAGGAAAGATTCATTACCTTGGCGCGCTCGGCGGTCCGATACCAGTCACCGGTGGTGATATCGGCTTGGCCAGATAGGACATATTGAATGGCTGCGGCCGGGTCGACTGCAACGGGTTTTACAGTCAGGCATTCTCGCTTGGCAAATTCTGTTGCAATGTCACCGTCGAGACCTTTCATCATCCCGCTTTCATCCATAAAGGAATGTGGTGCATAAGTTGTAACTGCGACTGTCAATGTGCCCGGTGTGATGGTTTTGAATTCGTGCTTCGGCTTGCAATCCTGTGCCAAGGCCGTGGCGGACATCCCTAATAGAATGGCAAAACCGATAATGCCCTTGTGAATGATCCCGTTCTTCATATGCAACTCCCCTTTTTTTGTTGTGAATTTATCGCGCGGCATAGGCGGATGACCGCCTTTCAACGTATGAAACGATCCATGCAGCCGGTACGCAGATGGTTGCATAGAGCAGACCCGCTAACATCAACGCGGGCATATAGCGGAAGGTGTTGGCGCCGATCTCGTAGGCATTGCTCACCAGTTCTGGCAACGCAATTGTAAAACAAAGCGACGTGCTCTGAAAAATCAGAATGGCAAAGCCGAGCAGCGCTGGCAGCGCGACCCTCAATGCCTGAGGCAACAACACAAATCGCAGCTCATCAATCATACTGAAACCCATTGCCTCAGCAGCCTCTCGTTGACCTTGGTGGATCGATTGCAGGCTGGCGCGAATGATTTCACTCGTGTAAGCGCCGGTATTCCAGGCAAGGGCAATTACGGCCGCAGAGAAAGATGTCATCGTCAATCCCGTGGATGGCAAGCCAAAATACATGAATTGCAACAGCACGAGCGCCGGTGCCCCTCGCCCGATTTCGACGAGAAACAAGCTGACATATCGAGCCGCGCGTGACCTCGCACCGACACCTAGCGCCAGGCCCAGGCCAAGCGGAATGCCGATTGCGAGGCTTAAAGCTGAAACCTGCAGGCTGATCTTAAGTCCGCCTAAAAGGGCTGGCATCCATTCGTAAAATTCGTCAAGGGTGGGAAACATTACCGCGCCACCTTTGCTCTCAGATAGCTATCCGCAGAGCGTGACAGCCACGCAACCGGAAGGCTCAGGAAGATATAAAACAACCCGACCAGCGCAAATACTTCAATTCCCTTGAACGTGAGCTGTGAAACTTGATTGCCGCGGAAAGCCAAATCGGCAACGCCAATGGTCGAAGCAACGGCTGTTTCCTTCATAAGCCCTATGAGATAGCTCGCAGCCGAAGGAAGTGCGACGCGAAACGCTTGCGGGGCAACCACATCGATCAACGTATATCTGGAACCAAAATTAAGAGCGGTCGCCGCTTCCCACTGTCCGTGATGCAACGAGGCCAGAGCGCCACGATAGATCTCCGCCATATTTGCGGATGCAATCAACCCAAGACCAATCATTGCCGCAACAAAAGGATTGATCGGCATAATGCCCATACCAATACCAAAGAATATAATGAACAGCCACAGGATTGGTGGAAGCGCGCGAACGATTTGAATGATGAAAGCTGCAATCCAACGTGTTGGTGCGAAGCGCGCGCTGCGTGCTGCCAACAACGGCACGCCAAGTATGCATCCTATTGTGAACGAACCCAGCGTCAGGGCAATGGTCCACGGCAGGCCACTCAGGATGAGAAGAACGTTGTCTGCTGTCATCTGTCGTGCACCGCACGAAGAAACCGCTTCGTGCGCTCCTCTTGCGGATTGCGCATCACTTCCTTTGACGCACCCTTTTCGATGATTTTGCCATCAGCCATAATCATTACTGTGTCTGACACGTTTTCTGCGAAACCCATCTCGTGCGTTACGACCAGCATTGTCATGCCGGTTTCCGCCAGTTCCCGCATCACAGCGAGTACTTCAAGACCAAGTTCCGGATCCAACGCGGATGTTGGCTCATCAAAAAGCATCACCTGCGGATCAAGTGCAAGAGAACGCGCAATAGCGATGCGCTGTTGCTGCCCTCCGGAACATCTACTTGGATATTGCGTGGCCTTATCTGCAAGCCCGACCCGCTCCAGTAATTGAAGCGCTCTCTGCTCTGCTTCAGCTCGGCTACGGCCCAGAACACGCTCTTGCGGCAGGCTGACGTTCCGTAGAACGCTCATATGTGGAAATAGATTAAACGACTGAAAGACCATGCCAACAGTGTTGCGCAATTCTTTCAATTGTGCCTTTCGCGGTTCCTGAGTTGCGTCGAGCTTGAGATTGCCAACAGTGAGCAAACCTCCATCGGGTCTTTCAAGGTAATTGATACAACGTAGCAGCGTGCTTTTGCCGGAGCCACTAGGTCCGATGATAGCCAGCACCTCTCCCTGCGCGACATCCAAATCGATATTCTCCAGTACACGATGCGCGCCAAAATGCTTGCTAAGGCCTTCGAGGCGAATGAGTTTTGGCGTGGCGGCAGGAATACCCACCGTTTCAGATACCAGTGCCGGGCGCATCGCGTTCAATAAGCAGACTCCCCATTTTTATCGTTCATCACGATCATTCCCATCATTCCGCGACATGCAGTTCTGATCGCCTGCAGAAGGCAGCGGATCGCGATTGTTCAGACAGCTCTTTGATATTGTTTATGCTGTCAGTGTTCCCTTGATTGATTACGATAGTTCCGGACCGATAGATTACAAATACAAAAAATATCTGCTCGTCCATAACCTGAAGTAATACCTCGGCGGGAATGGTTAAAGTGCACTTCCAAGACGCAGGCCGTCATAAATTGCTGCGTGGGTGTTACGCGTGGAAACTGCGTCACCGATGCGATAAAGCTCAAACGAACTGGCGGCGTTTCTGACCAAATTCTGAGAACGACCATCAATCAGTGCGTCATAATCCACAGCGCCCAGGTTTCGGGACAAAGGCTTGAGCTCAAAATAGAGATCATCCAATGGTCGGATGCCATCATTGACGATGATCTGATCATATTCTCGCTCAAAGCTGACCCCACCATAGTCACTGCCAATCTGCGCGATCAGCCTGTTTCCATCGCGACGGATCGCTTCTAATCGATAGGTCACAGTAAACGTCACATCCTTCTTTTGCAGGCTTCGCATGTAAGGCACGAGGTTCATACCCATAACTTCTGGCGCAAAAGTGCGATCAGCTGTCATCATCTCAACCTTCCCGCCATTATCCGCTACAAATTCAGCGGCCTGCAGTCCGGAATGATCGCCCGCCTCGTCAAACAACAGCACATTTGAGCCAACTCGCAGATCACCAGAGATTATATCCCACGGCGAAGTCGCGTGTTCATTCCCTTCGCGTAGGATATGCACATCTGGCATCCCGCCGGTAGCGACAATCACAACATCAGGCACCTCACCCAGCACCGCATCTGCCTCAGCCCAAGTATTGAAGCGGAAATCGACACCAAGCTTCTCACACTGCGCCATACGCCAATCGATAATGCCCATCATCTCGCGCCGGCGCGGGCTTTGAGCCGTCAACCGAACTTGCCCTCCGGCCTGGTTTGCTGCCTCAAATACGGTCACTCTATGGCCACGCTCCGCGCTGATGCGGGATGCTTCCAGTCCTGCCGGGCCTGCACCGACGACTACAATCTGGCGGCTTTGCTCTGCTCGCTTCACCAGATGCGGCATCGTCAGTTCACGTCCTGTAGAAGGATTGTGAATGCAATACGCGGCGCCACCTTGATAAATCCGATCCAAACAATAGTTTGCACCCACACAGGGGCGAATGTCGACTTCTCGCTTCTCCATAATTTTGCGTACAATATGTGGGTCAGTCATATGCGCCCGCGTCATACCCACCATATCAAGCTTACCCGATGCAATCGCATGGCGCGCTGTGGCAACATCCTGAATTCTAGCCGCGTGGAACGTCGCCATGTTGGTGTCAGCGCGAATTTCTCCGGCAAAATCAAGATGGGGCGCACTGGGCATCCCTTGGATGGGGATAACATCAGTCAATCCGGCATCTGTTTCAATATTTCCTCGAATGACATTGAGAAAATCGACAAGACCGCTTTCCTTGAGTTTCCGTGAAATCTCGAGACCATCGGTGCGCGTCAACCCACCGGCAAGAACTTCATCGGCGACATAGCGGATGCCGACAAGAAAATCGGAACCAACACGCTCGCGGATCGCAGCCAATACCTGCAACGAAAAGCGCATGCGATTTTCAAGCGAGCCTCCATAATCGCCGTCGAGCTCATTGGTTCGTGGCGACCAGAATTGATCCAGCAGATGACCATAGGCTTCAACCTCCAATCCATCGAGTCCTGCAGCCTTCATGCGTTCCGCAGCATCGGCATAGTTGCCAATTATACGCTCGATATCCCAATCCTCGGCTTTTTTGGGATAAGCTCGATGTGCAGGTTCGTGCTTGCCAGATGCAGAGACCGAAGGCAACCAGTCGCCCTTGTCCCACCGGGTTCGACGACCAAGATGTGTAAGCTGGATCATCACCGCGGCCCCATGTTCGTGACACTCGTCGGTAAGGTCTCGTAACCAAGGCACCACCTCATCCTTATAGGCAAGTACGTTGTTAAATGCCGGCGGACTGTCTTTTGAGACGGAAGCTGAGCCAGCTGTCATCGTCAATGCGACACCAGCTTTGGCACGTTCAACATGATAGGCCCGGTAAGCTGCCTTCGGCATGCCGTCTTCGGCGTATGCGGGTTCGTGCGAGGTAAGCATAATGCGATTGCGAAGCGTCAGATGCTTAATCTGAAGCGGCAAGAGCAGCGGATCGACCGACATAGCGTTTGTTCCCGTGTATGATTTTTTTACTGAGCTAAATCTAAATGTACACAGCTGTCAATTTAATATTCATCAATGTACAGAACCCTTGCCAAACTGCAGCGGTCTGTTAAAAATTCAACAATGGAACAAGCTAAATTAAATGAGACTGGCTGGCGCGGTTCGCCGGATTTATGGCTGCGGGCAGCTTATGACGCGTTGATCGAAAGTGGCGTCGATGCGGTTAGAATTCTACCGCTTGCAAAGACACTCGATATTTCACGGACGAGTTTCTATTGGTTTTTTAAAGATCGAGAAGAATTGCTGGATGCCCTCATTGTACGCTGGCGCGACAAAAATACCGGCGCGCTCTTGCACCGAGCAAATGCTTATGCCGAAACAATACAAGAAGCCGTATTGAATGTCTTTGATTGCTGGTTAAGCCCCGATCTCTTTGACCCCGAATTTGAATTCGCGATCCGCAGTTGGGCTCTTCAATCCGTTCAGGTTGAAGAGGAAGTGCATGCCGCGGATCGAATACGCCTCGATGGGCTCTCGCGTATGTTTGAGCGTTTCGGGTGTGACAGGGCCTCGGCTGATGTACGCGCCCGTACCGTTTACCTCGTTCAGATCGGTTACATCTCGATGCGGACCAAGGAGGAGAAGCTGTTGCGCCTCGCACGTATTCCGCACTATGTCGAAACCTTCACCGGTCAACCACCACAGCAAAAAGAGCTTGACCGTTTTGTCTCAAGACATCGGCCGATGCCCAACGAGCCCTGAGCGCAAGCGCCGATTTCGTAACTAACAGCAAACACAAATTGAACCGGCAACGATCAGAGGGGAAATCTTTGATCGACCGCCCGTTGACACACGCACGGTGAAGGACTAACAATTGTTCATCACCTGAACTTTATTACACGAGGCGACTTTGGTGGCAGTGTTTGACAGTGAGGACGATCTCGCGATCCGGGCAGCATGGCTGCATTACGCAGGCGGCATGACGCAGTCTGAAGTCGCGGATCGGCTTAATTTGCCCCGTGTCAAAACCCACCGCCTGATTGCCCGGGCAGTTCAGGCGGGCGCCGTAAACATCTCGATCGAAGGCGAGATCGGCGAGTGCATTCGCCTCGAAAATAGTCTCAAGGATACATACGGACTTGACGTCTGCGAGGTTGCGCCTGATCTCAACGAAGAAGGGATGCCATTAAAGGCGCTTGGCATCCGCGGAGCAGACTTTCTCTATCGACTGATTGGATCACAACAATATCGGCTTCTGGGCATCGGTCATGGTCGCACTTTGGCAGCTGCAGCGTCCCATTTGCGACGACTGGAAACAACCGGCATCCGGTTTGTATCGCTGATCGGGGGGCTTGCGCGCAATTATGCAGCCAATCCGCACGACGTCATTCATAAACTCGCCGAGAAAACATCGGCACCAGCATACATGCTGCCTGTACCTTTTGCGGCCAACACACCCGAAGACCGCGAAGTTCTGCTGTCTCAGCGTGGCGTCGCTGGTGTCTTTGAACTTTCGGCGGCATCTGAAGTTAAGATCGTCGGTATAGGCAATGTAGAGGCTGACGCACAGCTCGTTGCGGCCGACATGATCGACCGCGAGGAAATCTCCAGTATCAAAGCCATGGGAGCAAGGGCCGAGGTGCTGGGATACTTCTTCGACACAGAGGGCAGCCACGTCGAAACACCGCTCACAGCGCGTTCGATCACGCTCGACCTAGATGTGCTGAGGAAAAGCCGCCTGATCGCAATCGCAGGGGGGCGGGAGAAGGTCAGCGCGATCCGCGCTGTATTAAAATCCGGCCTGCTTTCAGGCCTGATCGTTGACGAAGTAACTGCAAGGAATCTTTTGTCATTCGCCCCTTGAGGAGGGGGCTTTTTGGGAGGAACGAAATTGTACGATAAAGAAAAAGACCTGATCGCAGCGTTTCAACGTGGGCAGATGAGCCGTCGCAGCCTGATCAAAGGGCTCGGCATTCTGGGGATGAGTGTTTCGTCCGCATCGGTTCTTCTGAACTTGAGTGCGACACGCGCCCTCGCCGCTGACTTCGACTGGAAAAAGCACCAAGGCAAGACCGTAAAGCTCCTGCTGAACAAGCATCCCTATACGGATGCGATGATCGCCAATCTCAAGGCGTTCAAAGAGTTGACCGGCATGGAAGTCAAATACGACGTCTTTCCGGAAGATGTTTATTTCGACAAAGTGACTGCCGCCCTTTCATCAGGCTCCTCCGAATATGATGCGTTCATGTCGGGTGCCTACATGACATGGACCTATGGTCCTGCTGGCTGGATCGAAGATCTCAAACCCTATATCGCAGACGCAAGCCAGACCAATCCGAACTATAACTGGGACGATTTCCTGAAGCCCGTCGTTGACAGTTGCGCATGGAACGGCCAACCGGGCGGAAAGCTCGGATCGGAAGACGCCAAACAATGGTGTATTCCAATGGCCTACGAAATGAATAACCTCACTTACAATAAGCGAATTTTCGACGCCAACAAATTAACAGTTCCGACCACGCTGGACGAGTTGATCGAAACTGGCAAGAAAGCCAAAGGTGCACTCTCCGGTGGATATGGTGTCGGCGTTCGCGGCTCGCGAAGCTGGGCAACAATCCACGCAGGCTTCCTTTCCGGTTATGCGAATTTCGGTCAGAAAGACTTGACCGTAGCCGATGACGGCATGCTGTCGGCAGCCATGAACACTGACGTTTCCAAGGATTACCACAAGAAGTGGGTACAGATGATCCAGGAAGCCGGCGCGCCTGACTGGTCGACACATACATGGTATCAGGTAGGCACCGATCTGGGCGCGGGCAAGTCGGCCCTTATCTATGATGCAGACTGCCTAGGTTACTTCATGAACGGTCCCGGCAATGCCGAAATGGGCAACCTTGCCTATGCAGCCTTCAAACCTAATCCAGAAGCCTCTGGTCCAACGCCGAATGTCTGGATCTGGTCGCTCTGCATGTCGAGTTTTTCCAAGCAGAAGGATGCAACCTGGTTCTTCTTGCAGTGGGCAACCGGTCCTGAACATGACCTGTTCGGTGCACGTGAGATGGATCTGACCAACCCAGTCCGAAAGTCAGTCTGGGCAGATCAGACCTATCGCGACAAAATTGCCGCAAAGTATCCGGGCTATGTCGAAATGTTCGACGCCTCAGCAGACGGTGCATCCATCAAGTTCACGGCGCAGCCCCTGTTCTTTGACCTGACCACAGAATGGGCCGCGATGTTGCAAAAGATGGTGGCGAAGGAAGTGCCGGTAGATGAAGGCCTCGATCAATTGGCGGAAAGCGTGAACCGCCAGCTGAAAGAAGCCGGCCTGGGCTGACAATGATGCAACGAGGGCGGTGATTAATGTCGCTGCCCTCATCATTCCCATTCGTATTCCGCCTGCCTGTGAGGTAACGGGAGATTTATCCCGCGGGCGGAGCTTTGCCGAGGATACCGCCTCATGAGTGATATGACCCGTGCACCCGTGGTTCGCCGCCGTCGTGTCAGCCGCCGCATGCTCCCCTATCTGCTGAGCCTGCCGGCACTGCTGACATGTATTGGCATTCTCATCCCCTTTCTGACGGCGGTAGCATATTCGCTTCAGCGATACCGACTTTCACAGCCATGGGCACGCAAATGGAACTGGGGCGAGAATTATCTCAACTTCATGACCGATGCCGCTTTCTGGAACACCCTGAAAGTCTCAGCTACCTATGCCTTCTCGACCGTGATCTGCGAACTTCTGCTGGGCCTTGGCATCGCACTTTTGCTCCAACGGCGCACAATGATCAACAATGCCATATCGATCATGCTTTTGATGCCGTTGATGACGGCGCCTGCGCTTGCTGCGTTGATGTGGAAACTGATGACCAATCCCGGTTTCGGTATTATGTCATGGCTAGCTTCGCAGGTCGGACTTGAGAATTTCCGCTGGGCGTCTGATCCCGCAACGGCGATGTTGACCGTCGTGATCGTGGACATCTGGGTTTATACGCCCTTCATCATGATCCTCTTGCTGGCAGGTCTCCGCTCACTGCCACAACAACCCTTTGAAGCCGCCACGCTCGATGGAGTTCCTCGGCTGTTCGTTTTCTGGCGTATCACGCTGCCAATGCTGACGCCATTTTTGCTCACTGCGACGCTGTTCCGCGTCATCGAAAGCATCCAGCAATTCGATATCATCTACGCCATGACCCAGGGCGGACCGGGCAACCGGCTGACCGTCTTCCAGGTCGAGGCCTATCTCAATTTCTTCCAATCCACCAATGTCGGGCGTTCTGCAGCGCTCATGATTATCCTTTGGGCAATCACCTATACGCTGTCGAACATCTTCATCAAGCAATGGCTGCGCCTGCGCGAAAAAGCCCATGCCGAAGCGTAAGAGGATATGACGATGCAACATGTTCACCCTCTCGAACGCATCCTGCGTGTCATTGCTTTGACCCTGGTGGTGCTGTTCTTCATGTTCCCGATTGTCTGGATATTCCTGATGAGTTTTCAGACCAACGAAACCATTTTGCGCGTGCCGCCATCCGTGGTGTTTTCGCCCACACTTGAAAACTACACGGCACTTATTTCCGGCAAACTGCAAACATCGGCAGGCGTTCTCGAAATCAGTTTCATGAAGAACCTGTTCAACTCGTTTTTCTTATCGGTGACGTCAGTCGCGATAGGTCTTTTGCTTGGTGTTCCTGCGGCCTATGCATTCGCGCGCCTTAAATTTCGTGGTTCGGAAGACATCGCTTTCACACTTCTTTCGTTCCGCTTTGCTCCACCACTACTGGTTCTGCTGCCGCTTACAATCTATTTCCAGCAAATCGGTTTGAGCGACACTTATCTTGGTCTTATCTGGGTTTATCAGCTAATCGTACTGCCGCTGATCCTCTGGATCGTGCGTGGATATTTTGAAGACATGCCTGCCGATATTGAATATGCCTATCGTATCGCTGGCCATAGCTGGGGAGCGACATTTCGCAGGATCGCGCTTCCGCTTGCAGGCCCCGGCATTGCAGCCGCAGCGCTGCTGGCTTTCATCTTCGCCTGGAACAACTTCGTCTTTGCCTTGGTGCTTGCATCGGCTGACAAACAGCCGGTGACAGTTGGTGCCCTCGCTTTCGTGACCGCGTCCGGCATCCAGTATGGGCAGGTTGCAGCAGCAATCGTTCTCTCGATCGCGCCTACTTTCGCCATTGCACTTTATGCCCAACGCTACCTCGTTGAGGGTCTATCGCTCGGCGCGGTGAAAGGGTAAGATATGTCAATATCGCTTAAGAACATCCATAAATCATTCAAGACCCATAAAGTCCTCGAAAACATCTCCTTCGACGTCGGGACTGGCGAAACGGTAGTTCTTTTTGGTCCTTCGGGTGCAGGAAAGACCGTTCTTCTTCGCCTGATTGCCGGCGTCGTCGACCCCGATGAGGGCAGCATATTTCTTAATGGCCAAGACATGGCAGGGGTCGAGCCGGAAGATCGCGGGCTCGGCATGGCGTTTCAAAATTTTGCGCTCTTCCCACATATGGACGCGGCGGAAAATATTGCGGCACCACTGACTGCACGACGTTATGGCAAAGACAAGATCAGGGAAGCAGTCGGCAATCTCGCTCGCCTCCTGAAAATCGACCATGTCACAAGTCACAAGCCCAAAGAGCTCTCCAACGGTCAAAAACAGCGTACGGCACTTGCCCGTGCGCTTGCCGGCGATCCCTCCATCTTATTGCTCGATGATCCGCTGCGAAATGTCGATGCCAAGCTGCGCTTCGAAATGCGGCTTGAATTGCCACGGCTCTTACGCGAACGCAATGCGACTGTCATTTACGTCACGCAGGACTATAAGGAAGCAATGGCTCTGGGTGATAGAATTGCCGTTCTTGATGCAAAGGGCATAACTCAGATTGGCACGCCAGAGGACATTTATTGTCGCCCGGCCACCATTGAAATTGCGCGCCTCTTTGGTGATCCGGTTATCAATCTTCTCGAAATAACACCTGAGAGAATGTCCTCAGGTGCCGTCGAAGCGCGTCTTTCCGGTGGCCGCCTCATTTTACCGCAAGGCCTTGCAGCGCATGTCGGTCAATCTTTGATGCTGGGTCTGCGTCCTGAATCAATTCGGTTTGTTACGTCCGAAACGCCCGGGGCAATCCCCATTACAGTCGAGGCAGAAACGCCACTTAATGAAAAGACAGTTTCGCTTGCCCTCACTGAACGTGGTCGCGAAATCATGCTTTCGCGACCGGCCGGAACACCTGCACCGGATCGCGGTCCTGCACACGTCGCTGTCGATGCAAATGCCGTTCTGCTGTTTGATCCTCAAAACGGTCGCCGTATTGAACTGGAGGGCGGACAATGACCAAGACTATGCTCAAACTGACCAACCTCGACAAATTTTACGGACCGGCTGGTAAAGGTTTCCATGCGGTCAAAAACCTCAATATGGACATCAACGCCGGCGAAATCATCGCATTGCTTGGCTCATCTGGTTGTGGAAAAACCTCTACTCTGCGGATGATAGCAGGCTTTGAACCTGTCTCTCGCGGAACGATCATCATGGCCGACCGAGAAGTGCACCAGCTGCCACCCGTCCGCAGGCATGTTGCCATGGCCTTCGAGGGATACTCTCTTTACCCCACGGTAAATGTTCGCGACAATATCGCCTTCGCACTCAAAGCCGCAAAGCTTGCCGAAGCGGACGTTAGCCGCCGCGTCAATGAGGTGGCATCGATGCTGGAAATCACGGATATTTTGCATCGTATGCCCGGTACTATTTCCGGTGGACAGCAGCAGCGTGCTTCTCTCGCGCGGGCGCTCGTACGAGAGGCCGACCTCTATCTTCTCGATGAACCAATGGGGCAACTTGAACCACAGCTGCGCACATTGCTACGCGGGCGCATCAAGCATTATATCAAAGAACACGGACTGACCGCGATTCTTGTAACCCACGATCAGACGGAAGCCAACGCTCTCGCCGACCGGATCGCGGTGATGGAGGGAGGCGTTCTGCAACAATTTGCAAGTCCGCAGGAGATTAAATTTAAACCGGCCAACCTGTTCACCGGCACTTTCGTCGGCGAACCACCAATGAACACATTTCCTGCAAAAGCTGCGGCGGAGACCAATGGCAGCTTGAGCTTCGATCTCGGCAATGGTCAAAAACTTGTCTATAAGCCTGAAGCTTTTAAAGCTGGTACACGCGAATTGGTAGCATCACTGGGAGATGTCGTGATTGGCATCAGACCATATGCTGTGCAGCGTGCAGAACAGGGTGTAACGGCAAATGTCAATGTCAATCAATGGCTCGGTGATCAAAGCCATATTGGCGCTACACTCAGTAACAGACCGCTCGTTCTCGTAGAACATGAGCGCAGCGCAGTTCGGGTGGGCGAGAGCATTGGCGTGCATTTCCCGGCCAATGATCTGCACGTGTTTGATGCGATCAGCGGACAGGCAATCACACATGGCCAGGAGATCGCATGATGGCAAAGCAGGATATCCTTATCGGCATCGATGCGGGAACTTCTGTGATCAAGACAGTTGCCTTTGATTTGTCAGGCGAGCAGATAGCGGTTGCGGCAGTTCCAAATCGATATGTGACGCGACCGGACGGCGCCGCAGTGCAGGACATGAATGAAACCTGGCAAGATACAGCCCTCGCATTGCGGCAACTTGTCGATAAAGTGCCTGGGATTGCCGATCGTGTCGCCGCAATCGGTGTCACCGGCCAAGGCGACGGTACATGGCTAATCGACAAGAACGGTGAACCCGTAACCGAAGCATGGCTTTGGCTTGATGCCCGCGCAGCGGACCGGGCAGAAAAGCTTAAACGTAAGCCGTGCGATCAGGCGCGCTATGTTTCGACGGGCGCAGGTTTAAACTCCTGCCAGATGGGAACGCAACTTGGACTGATGCGGCAAATCATGCCAGAGGTTTTCGACAAGGCGACAACCTCACTTCACTGCAAGGACTGGCTTTACTTCCGTATGACGGGCAAACGAGTTGTGGATCCCTCGGAAGCGAGTTTCACTTTTGGGGATTTTCGTACACGGGAATACTCGCCCGACGTTATTGACGCACTGGAACTCACCGAGCTGAAATATCTTCTGCCGCCGATAATCGACGGCACGCAAAAAACGCACAAACTCACACAGGATGCCGCACGCGAAACAGGTTTACGTTCAGGCACTCCTGTCGCGTTGGCTTATGTCGATGTTACCTGCACAGCAATCGGCGGCGGTCTTTTTGCTCAAGACGACATCAATGCCTGCACAATCATCGGTTCGACAGGCATGCATATGGTGGCAAAACCCGCAGATGATTTCGTACCCGTCGACGCACGATCCGGATATGTAATGCCGCTTCCGATACCGGGCTGGGTCGCACAAATTCAAAGCAATATGGCTGCAACGCTCAATCTTGACTGGGTGTTCGCATTAGCGGGCGAAATAGCTCGTGAATTCGGACATCAGCCAGATAGGGCCGAACTTATTGCCCGTCTCAATGGATGGCTCATCAAAGCGCAACCTGGGCAACTTCTCTATCATCCATATATCTCCGAGGCGGGCGAGCGCGGCCCATTTATTGATGTGAAGGCGCGGGCAAGCCTGATCGGCCTCAATTCGGGCCATCGTTTCCCAGACATCGTCAGATCTGTAGTCGAAGGCCTTGGACTTTCGGCCCGCCATTGTTATTCAGCAATGGGAGAAATCCCGCGCGAAATTGTTGTCACAGGCGGCGCAGCACGCGCCGATGAACTCCGTCGAATTCTGGGAGCCTGTCTCGGTGCAGATCTCCGCCGTGCTACCCGTGAAGAAGCAGGAGCGACAGGTGCGGCAATGATCGCCGCTGTTGGCGTTGGTCTCGCGCCAGATATGCGAACCATCATCAAGGACTGGGTCAGCCCTACCCTCTCCAAAAGCGAGGCTCCAGACACCGTACTAGTTCAAAAATATGATCAGATTTTCCCCAGCTACACCGCTTCGGTTGCCGCCCTGGCACCGATCTGGAAGCAATTGTAAATAAAGGAGATGCGTGCATGAGCCGCAAACTCGTGGTCATCGGGGACCATTTCATGTTGCCCGAAATATTCGAAGAAAAACTCCGCGAGGCCTGCGGTGACGGTCTGGACATCCGGAGTTTCACACAGGATTGGCCGGATCGTCCGATGGAGCACGGCTATGCCGTCGCCGGCATGGATGGCCTGAAAGAATATATGGGTTCGGCTGACGAAGTCGTCAGCATGATTGGCGATGCGGAAATACTTGTCACTCAACTCGCTCCCATGTCACGGACGATGCTTGACCGATTGCCAGGGCTCAAAATGATCGCCGTTACCCGCGGTGGGCCCGTCAATATCGATATGAAAGCGGCACGCGACCGCGGTATTCGGGTAGTTAACGCACCCGGACGCAATGCTTCGGCAGTCGCTGAATTCACTCTCGGCGCCATTCTGGCTGAAACCCGAAAAATTCGGGTCGGTCATGAAGCTCTGAGGCAAGGTGTCTGGCGTGGGGATCTCTATCGTGCCGACACGACTGGGCGTGAGCTCTCCGAAATGACTGTCGGCGTTGTAGGTTATGGTCAGATCGGTAGCCGCGTCGTCCGCCTGCTCCGAGCCTTCGGCGCAAAGGTAATTGTGCACGATCCCTATGTGCAGCTCAACCCAGCCGACGCCGCAGACGGTGTCGAACTTGTCGATTTTGACCGCCTGTTAGCTGATGCCGATCTTGTTACAATGCATCCGCGCGTAACGGAAGAAACCACCGGCATGATGAACGCAACATCATTTGCCAAAATGAAAGCAGGAGCGATATTCGTGAATACCGCACGCGGTCCGCTTTGCGATTATGATGCATTAACGGAAGCACTTATGTCAGGCCATCTTAGCGGAGCAATGCTTGAAACTTTTGGTGTTGAGCCGGTACCGGCCGATTGGCCTCTTCTTAAACTTGATAATGTTACGCTGACGCCGCATATCGCGGGTGCGTCGGTTCGCACCGTCACCTTTGCCGCTGAACAGGCCGCCGAAGAAGTGCGCCGATATATTGCAGGCGAACCCGCCTGGCACCTGTGCTGAGGAGAAAATTATGAACGAGAACCAATTGCGTCAATCCATCATCGACGGCTGTCTTGCCATGTCGCGCTCTGGGCTCAACCGTGGCTCATCTGGCAATATTTCACTGCGTGCCGGCGACCATATGCTCATAACACCATCGGCTATTCCCTACGAGCAGATGACAGCTGAGATGATCGCGAAAATGCGGATCGATGATGATAATGACGTATTTGAAGGCCCTAGGAAACCATCCGTCGAATGGCCATTTCATCGCGACATTTTGCGTGCACGCCCCGAAATGAATGCGGTGGTTCACACGCACGCCCGCTTTGCGACTATTCTTTCAGTTGCAGGCAAACAGATCCCGGCGGTGCATTATATGATTGCGGCCTTCGGTGGACCAACCATCCGCCTCGCAGACTATGCGACCTATGGCACCGTTGAACTATCTCGCAACATTCTCACCGCTCTCGACGGACGCCAAGGCTGCCTAATGGCCAATCACGGCATGGTCGTTTGCGCCGATACCCTGACACGCGCCCTATGGCTCGCTCATGAACTCGAAGCTTTGGCTGATCAATATTACCATGCAGAACTGATTGGAGGAGCCCAGATCCTCTCGGATGAAGAGATTGAACGCACGGCGCGCGGCTTTGCAAGCTATGGTGTTCAAGATCGCGCACCTGACGCTGCCTGATTGAAAGGAGCCCTAAGTGGTCGACACAACATCCCGTTCAAATCCTTCAATACCGGCTGAGTATCAAGCGGAATTCGATGCGCTTGTCCAGCTTTCGGCAAGGGTAGGACAAGACCCGCTATTGGTTCAGTCCGCGGGTGGAAACACCTCATTGAAAATTGGTGACGTGATGTGGATTAAAGCATCCGGCACCAATCTGGGTGATGCCCTTGAACGGGATATTTTTGTGCCGACTGCATGGCGTGACATCGCTCATTCGCTAAAAGACGGGTCACCAAAGGCAGACCAACCTGCGGCTTATCTACTTGGTGACGGAACGCTGCGACCTTCGATCGAAACCTGTCTTCACGCAATTTTTGATGCGGCAGTTGTTCTCCACGTCCACTGTGTTTCGACCATCGCACTCGCAGTCTTGAGCGACGGGGCGCAGCGCATCAAACAACGGATGCCAAATATCGAGTGGGTGTGGGTGCCTTATCGCAGGCCGGGCGCGGAACTTGGGCGAATTCTCCTTGAAAAGCGAACGACAGAGAATGTTGCGATCCTCGGCAATCACGGGCTGCTGGTCGCCGCCGATAGTGTGGCACAAGCTGAAATCTTACTTGACGAGGTTTGCTGCAAGCTCAACCTTATAGCAACCTTTGGTGCGGGAAAGACTCCCGGCCCCGCACCGGTGGGATACAAGCCGCTCGCAAAGGATCATGTTCTAACGCAAGCAATGACAATTCCACGTCTCCGCACAATTGCATTGAACGGCAACCTGTATCCTGATCATGTCATTTTTTGCGGGCCAACCATAGGGCGAGCCGAAAAACTGTCAGGCGAAACTCTGATCATTGAGGCAGATGGAGGGGTATACATTAAGGTCGAAGCAAGTCCCGGGGCGGAAGCACTGGCTCAATGCCTTGGTAACGTTCTGTTGCGTGTGCCCGAAGATGCAGAGGTCAATTATCTCACACTCGAAGATGTCGCTTCTCTGCTTGATTGGGATGCCGAGAAATACAGGCAGAGCCTGAATGCCTGAAAAACTCTATTTAGGCATTGATCTCGGCACATCGGGTGCCCGTGCCGTCGTCATCGACGAAAGAGAAAAGCTGGTTTCATCGGGAAAAGCTGCAATTGCAGGTAATCACCGCAGCCCTGCAAACTGGCGTCGGGCAATGGAAGGCGCATTGGATGAAGCCCTCTCAGCTGTGTGCGCCCAAGACATCCACGCTCTGGCCGTTGACGGTACCTCTGGGACTGTTTTAGCCGTCGATAAGTTCGGCTCACCGCTCGCCGATGCTTTGATGTATAATGATCCGCCTTCCGACATCAATGCAGAAGCAACGATCGGGGCGGTTTCAGGGCCCCAAATTATTACTGGCCTGCCAGCCTTGCTTCGAGCCCAGTCATTCTTGTCGCTTCGGCCTGCCCGCATATTGCATCAAGCCGATTGGCTTGCCTTTCTGTTTTCGGGCCGCTTCGTTTCAGATGACAATAACGCTCTTAAAACCGGCTACTCGTCTCTTACGCGAAGCTGGCCTGAATGGATGGCTAAACTCGACGTTTGCAATTTGCTTCCAGAGGTTACCGAGCCCGGCACAATTGTTGGCATGACCACTCAAGAAGCTGCTAACCGTTTCGGGCTAGCACGTGAAACCCTTGTTATTGCGGGCACCACAGACGGGTGTGCTTCCTTCCTCGCGGCAGGCGCGACTGAACCCGGCGATGCGGTTTCAGTTTTGGGAACGACACTCACGTTGAAACTGCTCTCCAACAAGCGCATAGATGCACCGGAATTTGGTATCTACAGCCATAGGCTATTGGGAAACTGGTTGGCAGGTGGCGCATCGAACACCGGTGGAGCAGCCTTACTCAATCACTTCAGCACTGATGAAATAGGCGCCCTGAGCGCAAAGATCGACCCATGCAGACCAACGGGCCTTAACTACTACCCCTTGCCCAAAAAGGGAGAACGCTTTCCGGTAAATGATCCGGACTTCAACCCACGATTGACTCCGCGCCCAGCCGATCCTGCAATTTTTCTTCATGGCCTGTTTGAGGGAATAGCGAATATCGAAACACAGGGTTACGCTTTGCTCGAGAAATTGGGAGCTCCCTCATTGAAAACTGTTCGTTCCATGGGTGGGGGTGCCAAGAATATGCAATGGACCGCTATTCGCGCGAGAAGCCTTCACGTGCCCTTGCTTGACGCCACCTCTGAAGAAGCCGCGTACGGGACAGCACGACTTGCCCGATTGGGAGCCCAAAATGTCTGAAATAGCTTGTCTGTCGGAAATAGCGCCGCAGTTCGATGCATTTTTTGTTGATCAATTTGGCGTTCTGCTTGACGGCAGAAAGCCATATTCGGGTGCGCCGGAAGCATTGCAAGCGCTCAGCGATTTGGGGAAACCCATCATTCTGCTTTCCAATTCAGGCAAGCGCGGCGAAGCGAATGCGCGCCGTCTGGTTCAGCTTGGGTTTGCACGTAACTCGTTTCAGGAAGTGCTCAGTTCCGGCGAAGTCGCTTATGCACAATTGATCATGGCAATGGGCGATGACCTCCCCCAAATGCCAAAAATCTGGCTGCACGCGCGTGACAACGACTTGTCAGCCATTGAGGGCCTCCCGGTTGAACTCGTTGAAAAGCCCGAAACCGCTGATCTGCTTTTACTCGCAGCCAGCAATGCCGATTCGATTGAGCTCAGTGACTATGTCCGTCTTCTGAAACCGGCGGCCCAACGAAAAATTCCGTGCTGGTGCACCAACCCGGACATGGCCATGTTAACTGGGCAGGGTGTAAAACCGGGTGCCGGTCGGATAGCACAGGAATACAAGGCAATGGGTGGAGCAGTTACATTCATCGGCAAACCCTTCCCCGCAATCTACCAGGAAGCAGCGCGCAGATTAGAACTGGAAAATCCCCGCATACTTTGCATAGGGGACAGTGTCGAGCACGATATTGCGGGCGGAGCGTCTGCTGGACATCAGACCTGTCTTGTCGGCACAGGTGTCCATGCAGGGGTCGGTTACAACGAAATGACCGACCAAGCTAGGAAAGCCGGAATAATGTTTGATTACTATCTTCCGGCTTTCCGCTTCTAAGACGATGCATCAGTTTTTAACGGATTGAGCCATAGCCTGCAGGATAGTCACCGTCGATGCCGCGCCGGGGTCCACGTGGCCGAGCGAGCGTTCACGGAGACGGGCAGCACGACCCTTCGTTGCGATCATGGAGCGGGTCGTATTGGCACCAGACTCAGCTGCGGCCACCACATTTTCCCAGAATTTGACAGAGCTTAGGCCGTCAATTGCTGCTGCTTGCGCGGCTTCTGCAGCAGGCAGCCATGCATCAAGCATCGTTTTGTCACCGCGTTGACCGTGTCCGCGCTCGCGAATACCAAGCCCAATTGCCTCGATAATTGTTGCACAAGTGGCGAGATTGAGATCATTACGCCCCGCAGTCGCTTGCGCCGCACGACGGAAACCAGTCGCGTAGAGCGGTCCAGTCGACGCACCGACTGCGTTGATGAAAGCGGTTGCAGCCGTATTGAGAACAGTCGCTATATCTGTTTCATCAAGGTTTAGCTTAGACAGCTCCCTGCGTACGGTCTGAAAGCCCAATGCCATGGTGGTGCCATGGTCGCCATCGCCGATTGCGCCGTCGAGTTCAGAAAGCCGGTCGCGGTCCGCTTCCAGCGCTTCAGAAACAGCGTCGAACATATGAGCAAGACTTCGAGCAGCGGTTTCAGACATGGGTGTTCTCCTCAAACCTTATAACTGCAAACCCAAGTCGGGCATCATAAGGCCTATGCTAGTTTACTTTAGGGCACTGTGAAACGGCAGAACTCAATTGGAGCATCTAGCCGATTATGAGGGCCGCAGTTTCACATGGATGCAACAGTAAATCTGTTAGCTCCTGATCAAGATGCATGACCGAAATCGACGCTCCCACCATATCCAATGAGGTGCAATAATGACCGACCCAGTTCGCTTCGACATGGATATTTTTGGCTTCAAGTCGCTGCGCTACACGACGATAAAGAACATAAAGCTCCATCAGCGGTGTTGACCCGAATGAATTGACCAGAACGGCAACACGATCTCCTGGTACAGCTTTCATTTCATTGAAGATTCTGTCCATGATACCATCGACAATTTCGTCAGCCTGACGAATTCTGTCTCGCGATACACCCGGCTCGCCGTGAATTCCGACTCCTATCTCCATATCTTCCGGGCCAATTTCAAAGTTATGACGGCCTGTCTGGGGCAGCGAACCCGGCTCAAGGGCGACACCTATAGTATAGGTCCGCGAATTGGCCTTTCGTGTAACAGTTTCGCAAGCATCCAGTGAAAGGCCTTTGTCGCAAGCAGCACCTGCCACCTTAAAGACGAAAAAATTGCCTGCAACGCCGCGGCGCCCGTCCTTGTCATCAATCGGTGATGAGGCGATGTCATCTGTGGTCAGAACAGTTTTGATTTTGACGCCTTTTTCCTCGGCCATTTCAGCTGCCATCTCAAAGTTCATGACGTCGCCTGCATAATTGCCATACACGAAGAGAACACCTGCGCCGTTGGATGCAGCAAGCGCACATTCAACAATCGGGTCGGGAGGCGGAGACGAAAAGACGTTACCGACCGCAACAGCATCGGCCAACCCTCTGCCTACATAGCCAACGAAGCAAGGCTCGTGACCCGCGCCACCACCAATGACCAGTCCCACTTTTCCGGCGCGTGGACCATTCCGCGCGACCAGCGCTCGATTGGAGCCACCGATTGGCTGCAGGAATTTGCCATGAGCGCGCACAATTCCGTCCAGCATTTCCTCAACCACCTCGTTCGGATTGTTAAGGAGTTTTTTTACACGCACGCGGAAAGCTGCCGGGATTTGATTTGTCTTTGGCTTTTGTGAAAGACGTGCATCAAGATCAATGATCCCGTCAGCTCGCAGAATTCCCAGACCCGTCGCAGCATCGGTAACAAGAACATTGACGAACCCGCCGCGGAGGGCTGCCAGAAGCGCAGGCACCTTGTCGAAACCGCCAGCAACCGCGATACGGGTATTGATCTGGCGCAATTTATCGAGCGAAATGCCTATTGTACGCTCATCAAGCGGACCTGCGACTGGCTTCCCACGCTCATTGATGAAGCGGCCCGCCACAACACCCACCGCGCCAGCTGCGAGATATTGCTGCAGAGAGACTGATTCAAAAAAGCCGCTGGTGTGAATGGTGGAGTTGGAACGTAGCGACGAAACACCAAAAATAATACGATTGGCATTTTCAAGCGTCGCAAATTGCTCCTGAAGCAAAGGCTCTTCAAGCAATACGTCCCGTGTTTGCTGCGTACGCACCATAGCGGGCGCCATGATGTTGACGCAGCGTCCGGAAACGGCTTCTGCAAGCGTCGCAGCACAGCGTTCCGGCGTATATGAAAACGATGCCGTTGTTCCACCTGTGGCTTGCACCACAGTCATGTCCTGAAGGGTACCTATAGCGGTCTGTTCCCCGACTGAAAGTACCGTCCGTCCCCAGGCGACAGCAAGTGTATCACCGGATTTAAGAAGCTTCTTGAGTGCATGGGCACCTGCGACCCCAAGCCGATCAATCAACGGTCGGGCATTGTCATCATGTGGAATGATGAAGCAGTCAGTCAGGCCAAAATGGCGTTTCAATTCCTGAGCAACAGACAGTGATTCCAGCCGCCCTGCCTCAAGGGAAATATTGACAATGCCCTTGTCCCGTGCATCGGCCAGATAGCTGTTCACGGTCGCGCGTGAAATGCCCATGACGTCGGCAATTTCACCTTGTGTTAGACCGTCTTCGTAATAAAGCCAGCATGCCCACACATAGGGGTCATCGCCATAACGCATGGGAATTGTGATCGAATTCTCACTCGCACCGGTCTTTGGTTTTCCGGGCTTGCGTGATGTTTGGGGTTTAGACGTCATGCGGTTTTCTGTTGCCTCTCTCCTGCGCAGCAAACATGAAAGCGTTCAAACGCAATTGCAACAAGATGAGACAAATTTGGCGCCTGAAACGTGCGGGCCCACACAGCTTTCAGACGCCAAACTTCAAATCAGGGCCGAGATACTTATAGCAAGCGGCTCTTTGCCTGTGCCGCAAGTTCGGTTAGAATCAGCGCACAAGATGTCGCGCCCGCATCAAGAACGCCCAGCGAACGTTCACCAAGACGGCTCGCGCGACCGATTTTCGCCACGAGATTAAGCGTTGAATCGCGCCCGACCTCGGCTGCCGCTGACATTGCGTCGAGGCTTTCAGCAAAGGACTGACCATTAGCGTTTGCATCGTCAAAAGCACTGATTGCAGGGATCAAAGTGTCGAGCAACGTCTTGTCACCCAGCTTGGCTGAACCGATCGACTGAATGCCTTCGAGACCTGCATGCAGCATTGTGCTGAATACGTTTGCGTCGATGTTTTCAACGCCTTCCAGTGTTTCTGCGAACTCGTTAAACATTACGCCATAAAGCGGCCCCATCGAGCCACCGATTTCGGTAAGCAAAACTGTTCCGAGCGTATCAAGACCTTCAGCAAGGCTTACGTCCTTGCCTCTCAGGCGGTCCGCTGCAAGGCCGAAGCCCTTGGCCATATTCACACCATGGTCGCCATCACCGATCTTGCCGTCGATTTCGCTGAGATACGCTTTATTCTCGATGATACGGTCGGCAAACGAAAGAACGATCTCACCCGATCCGGCATTCCTGAATGTGTGCATTATAGGTTTCTTTCTTACAACACTGCAGTTGAGGAGGCTTCTACGTCCAACAGTGCTTTGAGTTCATCATCCAAAGCCATGACAGTGAGCGTTGCACCAACCATTTCAAGCGATGTGAAATAGTTGCCAACATAGGTGCGATAAATCTTGAGACCTCGAGCGGTGATTTCCTGCTCTATCGTATCGTTGAGGATATAAAGCTCATTGATCGGCGTTGCGCCAAGGCCGGAAACCAGAACAGCAACTTCAGTGCCTTCAGGCAAATTGTGATCGTCAAGAACGATCTTGCTCATGTCGCTGGCAATTTCATCAGCACGCTTGAGTGGTTCGACGCGAACGCCCGGCTCACCATGATGGCCGATGCCGACCTCCATGGTGCCCGGCTCAATCTGAAAGTTTGGATGGCCAACGGCAGGCAGCGTGCACGGACCAAGGCCGACCCCGATTGAACGGCAATTGTCGATGGCCTTTTGTGCCGTCGCCTGAACTTCCTGAAGGCTTGCGCCCGATGCAGCCTTTGCACCGCCAACCTTCCACATGAAAATCTCGCCAGCAACACCGCGACGCTTTTCGCGTTCTTCGATAGGAGCAGAACATACATCGTCATTGGCAACGACGGTCAGAATTTCTATTCCAGCTTTGGAGGCAAGCTTTATGGCCATTTTGACGTTCATGTTGTCGCCAGCATAATTGCCGTAGAGGCAGACGACACCTTTGCCACCATTGGCTTCACGCGCCGCATCATAGAAGCTCTTAGCGGTCGGCGAGGAGAACAGCTCCCCAACCGCAACCGCGTCCAACAGGTTCTTGCCAGTATAGCCGATGAATGCAGGCTCATGGCCTGAGCCACCGCCGGTAATGACACCGACTTTTCCCTCGATAGGAGCTTCTTTGGCCACAACCACGCGAGGGTTTTCTGTCGAAAGCCGGACCAGGTCTCTATGCGCCTTGACAAACCCCTTGACGGTGTCTTCGACCACTTCATCCGGATTGTTGATAAATCTTTGCATTTTGCACCTATCGGAGGCGAGAGATTAGTTCCCGCTCTATAATCTAAAAGCCATAGTCCCGGCCTCGAACAAACGGAGAATTGTTCAGTTTTTTAATGAAGTGTGTAGCCACCATCGATCAGAAGGTTGGCAACCGAGAAGATTTCTTCACAAAACGCCTTTGTGGAACAGAAGTCGGCGCCCGCTCGAATCTCAATACCAGGTTGAAGCGCTTCCGTAGACGTCGGGCCCTGAACTTCTTCACCGCGCAGCGAGATTTTGGCGCCGTCGCGCTCAACACCTATTAATATAGAGAGAAACACGGATTTGCCTACGCAATTTCCGCCTACTTGGACCGAGCCTATTCGCAGGTCCGTCTGGCCATTGCGATGTATAGCAATGCTGCCGAATGATTTTTTCAGGGTCTCAGTTCTTAACAGCGTCTGCACGGCATCCTCCTTGACCACGCATGACAAAAATCACCAATTGATCGACAGATGTCAATACGAGTATTTTACATTTGATTATTTACAATCGGCTTTTGTCAAATCTAAACTGGAGCACTGGGTAAATCGACCACCATATAGCGCGGAAATCCTCATCAGGATTCACCCTAACATTCGATAATCTATAGATGTTTCCCTGATGTTTTACAAACAACCGGTTGCCTGAAACCAACATAACGACTACTGCTGACTTGCAAATAGTCAAGAGGCAAACAACCCACCACTTGCCATACATTTGTGTCTTTGATGGATCTTCTGCATCTAAAGACTCATATCAAGCTTTGGCGTCATGACCTCAAACATGGGCAAAGACGCAGCTCCAAGCGCTGCCGTAAACTGACCAGTTTGCCCACGAAGCACACGCGGCAGAGCGCGTACGCTTCTATTCGCAACAGATATGGGCAGCATATCCATATGCGATATAAGTGCATCGATAACGGAATCTGGAAGCATGCCGCCCAGAACAATAGTTTCAGGGTCCACAATGTTTTCGATGATTGCGATCATCTGCGCGAGATGCCTTGCAGCATCTGCTACCCACTCCATAACCACTGCGTTTTCGTTACGGAGCAGTTCCTCCAACTTCTCGGTGCTGATATCGAAAAATCCCGCATGGGCTAGCTTCTCTTTGAGAACGTGCACAGACGAATAGGTTTCCAGGCAACCATGTTGACCGCAGGAACAAAGGCGCCCGCCAGGTACGATGGAGATATGTCCAATTTCACCCGCATTGCCAAATGCCCCTCGAAACGGCGCGCCATCTTGAATCATGCCGAGACCGATACCGGCTCCAAAATAGATCATTGCAAAATTCGAAACCGAACGCCCAGCGCCAAACAGCCGCTCACCAACAGCTGCAGCGTTCGCATCGTTTTCAACGATGACCGGCTCACCAAATGCATCACTCAAAACAGTTGCAGCATCAATTCCCGCCCACCCCGGCAGTGTCGTTGGACCAACCGATGTCATGCCTTCAATTCCAAACGGCCCCGGCATCACAACACCAATCCCCAGCAGACGCGCATCGAATTCGGACTTGATCTTGTCAATCTCAATGCGCAGCTGACGGCAAAGCGCCTCCGGCCGCGTATCCCCCATGAGATGAACCTGCTTCTTACGCGGCACGCCTGATAGATCAAGAACCGTTGCGACTATATGGGTCGAACCCATCTCAATGCCGATTGTCATTGCTCCTGACGGATTGACAGCAAACTGGATTGGTGGTTGGCCGCGCCCGGTCTTCAATCTTCCGAGTTGCATCAAAAAATTTTCTGCAACCAGCTCATCGACGATATTTGCGATTGCCTGCGCCGTCAAATGCGTCAAACGGGCGATATGCATACGCCCCACAGGACCATGCCGGCGGACGACATCAAGAACCACACGCCGGTTATGGTCTCGGATTCGTTCGGGATTTTTTCCCATAGTGACTGGTTGCGTGTCCGGTTGCGCCATAGCTGGTGCGTTCGCCGCCTTCGATTTCATGCCCACGTCCAATGCTTAAAATGAAATAGCGCAAGCAGGTTTTAACAGCAATATATTAATTCAACTAAATTATCTTATTGACAAATGAGCAGTAAAATTGAAGCCTAGTAGTGGGGCGTCGATCGCTCTGTCGGCGCTGATGGCACGTTGCTAATCTGTCGGCGGTGAGGATGCTGCGCAGAAAACGCGGCAATGGTGGAACCAGCAGGTCATCGACCTGCAAATACCTTGCTCGGGCACCAGAGGGGCTGAGCAATGGGGAGGTCTAATGCAAATGGGTAAATTGCTACTTGCGGGCCTTGTGGCCGGGTTGAGCTCGATCGCAATCAACGCTGCTCAAGCAGTTGAAATAGAGTATTGGCAGTACGTCTTTGAATCGCGCGTCAAGACGATGGATAAGCTGATCGAGAATTTCGAAAAAGCCAATCCTGATATCAAAGTCAAACAGGTCACATTTCCTTATGACGATTATCAGACCCGGGTAATTGCTGCGAAGATGGCTGGCAAAAGTCCCGATGTGATGCAGCTGTTCTATGGCTGGCTCGATAAATTTGCCGCAGGTGGCATCCTGCAGCCGCTTCCGCAGGACGCTTTCCCGCACGACAAAATTGAGAGTGAGTTCTTCCCCATCGTCGGCGCGATGAAGCGCGGTGATGAATATTACGGTTTGCCAACTGCAGTTCGCTCGCTCGCTCTGTTTTACAACAAAAAGCTTTTTGAAGAAGCCGGCCTCGACCCCAAGAACCCACCAAAAAATCTCGACGAGCTGCTCGCTTACGCCCAGAAAGCAACAAAACGCGATGCTTCCGGCAATCTACTGAGCGAAGGCATCACGCTCGATATGCCAGGGCAGGACTTGCATTGGTGGCGTGAAGTGCTGGTGCGCCAGTTCGGAGGCGCTCCATACAGCGATGACTACCGCAAGATCGCCTACAACGACGCGGCCGGCGAGAAGGCTCTGCAGTTCTACACCGATCTCCAGACCAAGTATAAGGTTGGCGAAGTCAAGTTCATGGACGAAGGTCACGCCGCTTTCCGTTCTGGCAAAGCCGCCATGACGATTGATGGAACATTTCGTCTGGCAGCGTTCAACACAATCAAGGATTTCGAGTGGGGCGTGACCGAACTGCCTGCCAATTCTGAAGGCTTGCGATCAAATTACGCCAGCTATTTTGCCAATGGCATCAGCGCTTCAGCAAAAGGCGAAAAGCTGGAAGCTGCCTCAAAATTTCTCAATTACATCACCTCGCCAGAAGCAATGGAAATCTGGCTGAAGGGCGTTGGCGAATTGCCTGCACGTCGCTCCGCTGCATTGACAGAAAATAATCTTTCCGATCCGGTCTATGGGCCATTCCTTAAAGGTCTGGAATATGCCCACACCACCATGTTCACCGATGAGTTGAAGCAGCGCCAGATCATTGTCGATATGTCGAACCGCGTGATCTTGCAAAATCAGCCGGTCAAGGAATCTCTTGAGGAAGCTGCCAAGGCTGAACAAGCCATTTTGGACACAGCGAAGTAACGATGACGAGAGTGGGCTGCCCTTGTGAGCCGCCCACTCTCTATATCTCAGTTATTACAAACCGCTTTGCGGCATCAACAGTTGCATCTGTTGTTATCAACGCAACTGCTGATTTCCGACCATGGTTACCCTGCATGATGGGCTAGCCGAAGGATTTTGAGTATGACAATGACAGCTGAACCAGACCGCTCAGCGCGCGGCCCTAACAGATCGCGGCTGACAGATCGCCTGTCGATGAAAACCAGACGACTGATTTGGGTATGGAGCTTTTTGGCGCTACCAATCCTCTTTTACAGCGTCATTCGCTTTTATCCCACGATTGAAGCTTTCTGGCTCTCTTTCACCAATTGGGACTTGATGAGCCCACCGGAATTTATTGGGATTGCAAACTATCAGAAGCTGTTTGCCGATCCGGAATTCTGGAAAGTATTTAAAAACACCTTCGTCTATCTATTGGTTGGCACCCCCATCAGTCTGGTTCTGGCGTTTGTCATCGCATACTATCTGGACCGCATAAGATTTTTGCACGGCTTCATTCGAGCCTTGTACTTCCTGCCTTACCTTACCACTGCAGCCGCAATGGCTTGGGTCTGGCGTTGGTTCTATCAGCCTGCTCCCATTGGATTCATCAATAATATTCTGAGTTCTATAGGTCTGCCTCAGCAAGGCTTCCTGCGCTCTGTCGATCAAGGTCTCTATGCCATCATGGCAACATCAATCTGGGCAGGGCTTGGCTTTCAGATCATCATCTTCATGGCTGGTTTGCGCGCTGTTCCCAACACATTCTATGAGGCCGCACGCATTGATGGCCTTGGGGAGTGGGCGATCCTACGCAAGATTACCATTCCACTTTTGAAGCCAACGACAGTCTTTCTGGTGGTCTTCTCATCGATCGGTTTCCTGCGTATTTTTGATCAAGTCTACAACATGACCACCAACGATCCAGGCGGGCCTCTGGGGTCAACGAAGCCTCTGGTGTTAATGATCTATCAAACGGCATTCTCATCCTACGCGATGGGCTATGCGGCTGCGCAAACGATTATCCTCTTCATCATTCTGCTCTGCGTGTCCCTGCTGCAGCTCTGGATTCTAAGGGAAAAGAAATGACAACCCCAACCAAACCACTCCCTTTCCAGAACCTGAAGCCTGGCCGTATTGTAACATGGACTTTGCTGTTTATTGGCGGCCTGATTATGATAACGCCTCTGGCTTTCATGTTTTCAACCTCGTTGAAAACAGCCAGTCAGGTTTACGACCTTCGGCTTATTCCAGCGGAACCCACATTACAAAACTATGCGACAATTCTCGCAGATGGCCGCTTTGTACGCTGGTTCATGAATTCGATGATTGTTGCAGTCGTCGTAACATTATCGAACGTGTTCTTTGATAGCCTTGTGGGTTACACACTGGCAAAATTTCAGTTTCGTGGTCGCTACTTCATCTTTCTCGCGATCCTGTCGACACTCATGATCCCGACCGAAATGCTGGTCATTCCATGGTACCTGATGTCTAGCAAGCTTGGCTGGCTGGACAGCTATTGGGGCATCATGTTCCCAGGTATGATGACCGCCTTCGGCACCTTTCTCATGAAACAATTCTTTGAAGGAGTGCCCAATGACTTCCTCGAAGCGGCACGCGTGGACGGTCTCAACGAGTTCGAGATCTGGTGGAAGATTGCGATGCCCTTGGTCACACCGGCCCTCTCAGCACTGGCAATTTTCACCTTTCTCGGCAACTGGACAGCATTTTTCTGGCCACTGATCGTTTCCACAAGCCCCGAACTTTATACGCTGCCAGTAGGATTATCGAGCTTTGCTGTCGAGCAATCAATCCAGTGGGAGATGATCATGACTGGGGCTGCGATTGCCACACTGCCAACGCTCGTCGTCTTCATGCTTCTCCAACGTTACATTGTGCGTGGCGTCATGCTTGCAGGTCTTAAAGGGTGAATCATGTCAGATCTTGACCCAAAACTTTCCGACAACAGTGTCTTTCCAAATCCAGTCTACGTAGAGACGGTGCTGCGCCCTCTGTTCGACGGCGCCAAAACGCACCATGTCGATGGCTTTCGTCGAATTGATCGCGCCCATCTGGTGATGCTTGTGGAAAGTGGGATTGTGGATCGTGAACAGGCGGCACAGATCGCAGGTGCGCTTGTTGCAATCGATCAAGAGATCAATCCGGCTGAACTAAGCTATACCGGCGAAGTCGAAGATTTCTTCTTTCTGATTGAGAAGGAACTCAAAACCCGTATCGGTGCGGATGTTGCAGGTCGATTGCACACAGCACGTTCGCGCAATGATATCGACCACACCTTGTTCAAAATCGGTTTGAAGAGACAGCTTGATGTACTGCTTCACAAATCTCGTCAGCTGCTCAAGGTTCTCATTGCAGCTGCAGACCGCGAGCAGGCGACCTTAATTGTCGCATATACGCATGGCCAGCCAGCACAGCCGACAACCTTCGGCCACTATCTTGCGGCAGCCACGGAGGTGCTGATCCGCGACATTGAGCGGATTGAAGCAGCTCGCGTTATTGTTAACCAGTCTCCAATGGGGGCGGCAGCCATCACCACCTCTGGCTTCCCGATCGACCGCCAACGCGTCTCGGAGCTATTGGGTTTTGCCGTCCCCTTAAACAATTCCTATAGTTGTATCGCCGCAGTCGACTATGTGACTTCGACCTATTCCGCGCTGGAATTGATGTTCATTCATCTCGGTCGGCTTATTCAGGATTTCCAATTCTGGACAAGTTTTGAGGTCGGCCAGATTTATGTGCCGAATGCATTTGTGCAGATTTCTTCAATCATGCCACAAAAACGCAATCCGGTACCGATTGAGCATATGCGGCATCTGTCGAGCCAGACCATGGGGCGGGCACGTACTGTGCTTGATGTAATGCACAACACGCCTTTCACAGACATGAACGACAGTGAAGGTGAAACACAGCAAATGGGTTACGAGGCTTTTGCCTCAGCGGGACGTGTGCTTGATTTACTGAGCGCGTTCATTGAAGCAATCCGCATTGATCCAATCCGCGTCGCGGAGAATATCCGCCGTTCATGCATTACAATCACAGAACTTGCAGACTCGCTGGTCCGCATTGAAGGCTTATCGTTCCGCCACGCACACGAGATTGCAGCCAAGGTCGCACGTGCTGTAGTGGCGCAGGGTGGCGGACTTGAGAATGATGGCTTCGCGCCATTCCTTGATGCATTTCGCGAAGCCACCAAACGCGAACCCTCATTCGGACACGAGAAATTCGAGCAACTTGTCTCGCCGCAGCATTTCGTTGCAGTGCGTGACCGGCTCGGTGGCCCAGGACCCGAAGCGATGGCTGCAGCGCTAGCAATTTACCAAAATGCCGCCCTCGCTTTTAACGTACGAGCTTCTGAACTAGCCGATTTTGAGGCCAAAGCAGATAGCGAACTTAATCAAAAATTCAGCGCCCTTGCGGAGAGACGTTAATGGCAACTATTGAACTTGAGAAACTTGTCAAACGTTATGGCAAAGTCGAAGCGGTGCGCGCGATTGATCTTCAGATTGCAGACGGCGAATTTGTTGTATTCGTCGGCCCTTCCGGTTGTGGCAAATCCACAACCTTGCGGATGATTGCGGGACTAGAAGATATATCTGGTGGCCGACTAAAAATCGGTGATGAGGTGGTCAATGAGCGTGATCCAAAGCAGCGCAATATTGCTATGGTGTTTCAGAATTATGCAATCTATCCGCATATGAGCGTGCGTCAGAATATTGGCTTCGGGCTTTATACTTCCAATCTTTCCAAGGCAGAGAAGGCCAAACGTATCGAGGACGTAGGCGCCTCTCTTGGCCTGACCCCCTATCTGGATCGCCGCCCAGCTGCTTTATCTGGTGGCCAGCGCCAGCGCGTTGCGATTGGCCGCGCAATGGTACGCAATCCATCGGCCTTCTTGTTCGATGAACCACTGTCAAATCTTGACGCCCAATTACGTGCGCAGATGCGCATCGAAATCAAGCGCCTCCATCAGAGTCTCAAGACAACAACGGTTTACGTCACCCACGACCAGGTCGAAGCTATGACCATGGCTGATCGTATTGTCGTGATGCGCGATGGTCAGATTTTACAGACCGGAACTCCGACTGAGCTTTACGAGCATCCAGTTGATGTCTTTACAGCTCGCTTTATCGGTAGCCCATCGATGAACCTGATTAAAGGTCGTCGTACTGGTGAGAGAGTGGTTTTTGCAGAAGATGGTGATCTTCTCATCGGCATTCGACCGCACGAGCTGAAGGTCGGCGAAGCGTCGGTAGAGGGAAGCCTGTCCCTTCAAGGCGTTGTGACAGCAGTAGAGCCCCTGGGAGCAGAAACGCTGGTTCATCTGGATGTGAATGGCAGTGCGATTATCGCCACAGCGCCTGGAAAAACCGTGCCACAGACAGGCACCACACTGACTGCATCAGCGCCTTCGGGCAGCCTGTATCTGTTTGATGCCAAGACAGAAAAGAGCCGCGGTCGCCTATAATGTCAAAACAGTTCAAATCTCCTGCAGTCCTAAGCATAGGACGGTTATACTGCGACCTTATTTTCACCGGCCTGGATGCTTTACCACAGCTGGGACGCGAGGTGTTCGCGGGCGATATGAAAATTGTTGCCGGTGGTGGCGCATTCATTTCCGCTGCACATTTCGCGCATGTGGGCCGCTCGGTCGCACTCGTTGCGCGTCTTGGGACAGACACTCTGTCACAAAGTCTGAAACAGGATCTGACTGTCCAAGGCCTTGATTTGCGTTTTCTGGAAGTATCGGATGAGGCCGGACCGCAAGTGACTGTCGCTAGCGTGATTGGCAATGACCGTGCATTCTTGTCGCGCCGCGCCGGAACGGCACATCCGTCAACGTTGGACGAGGCGCTAAGCTGGAAAAGTGCAAAACACTTGCACATTGCAGAATATGCGACACTACACGAAATGCCCGATCTCATATTAAAGGCCAAAGCTGCAGGCCTGACGGTATCCCTTGATCCAAGTTGGGATGAAACTCTTATCTACAGTGATGACCTTCTGAAGAAGTGTGAGGGAGTGGATATTTTCCTTCCCAACAGCGAAGAAGCTGAAGCAATTACTGGAGAGAGCGATGCAAGTAGAGCACTTGATATCCTGTCCCAGAATTTTCCAGTCGTGGCTTTAAAAACAGGATCACAGGGCGCTTGGGTGCGTGTCGAAAATACAGCGATTCACCTGCCTGCCGAGAAAGTTAAGGTGGTTGACACCACCGGCGCTGGCGACGCTTTCAATGCCGGATTTATCGACTTCTGGATCGATGGACGGTCCGCACTGGAAAGTCTGGAAGCAGGTGTTCAGCGCGGTAGCCTTGCAGTGCAGGCTCTCGGCGGCGCTTCGATTTTGCAGAGCTAAATTATCAGCGAATTTACCTTTCTAATGAGGGGCAGCCATGGCCACACCATCCTTTATGCGACAAGAAACAATAGAAGCGTCTTCAGTTGTTTCTCGCTTGTTAAGAGAAGAAGCGGCAACATTCGCCGAAATCAAACGTATCTACCAGCAGCGCACGCCGCGTGTCATTACAACAGCCGCGCGTGGATCTTCTGATCATGCTGCATCGTTTTTTAAGTATCTGTTTGAAATCAGCGTTGGCATACCGGTTGCATCCATCGGGCCGTCCATCACGTCGGTTTACAATGGTCGTCTGCGATTAGAAGGCGGTTTACATTTTACTGTCTCGCAATCCGGCGCAAGTCCAGATATTGTTGCTTTACAGAAGGCTGCAAAAAAGGGCGGCGCAATTACAGTTGCTGTGGTCAATGTCATTGACAGCCCATTAGCACGAGAGGCCGATATTGTTCTTAACCTCCGCGCCGGACAAGAACAAAGCGTCGCTGCCACCAAATCCTGTATCGCGGGGGCTACGGCGCTTGCAGCCGTTACCGCAGCTATAGCCGAAGCCCCCCCACTTCAACACGCGTTAACGAGATTACCAGAAGCTCTGGAGCAAACCACCAACGCAACGATCGATAGTAGTCTGGCTTCTCGTCTTTCGGCAATCAATGGAATGTATGTGGTGGGCCGCGGAACCGGTTTCGCAGTTGCCTTGGAGGCGGCTCTGAAAGCCAAAGAGACCTGCGGGATACATGCGGAAGCATTTTCGCTTGCCGAAGTCATGCACGGCCCAATCCGCCTCGTGCACGGCAACTTCCCAGTGATAGCCTTTCTCAATCAGGATGAAGCTTATAATGCCAATCGACAAGCTATTGATCGTCTGATCGGATTGGGCGCGGATGTTGTAACAATCGGCGAAGGCATTATTGCAGGAAAGACAATCCATACTGCATCGACAGGCAATGGCCTGGTTGATCCTCTTGTTGGGCTAGGAGCTTACTATCGGTTTATTGAATATGTGGCGCAGGCTCGCGGATTAAATCCAGACGCACCTAAGAACCTCCGAAAGGTTACTGAAACCGTGTAACGTTTTTCAGATCTGATTATCGCCTCAATTTACAACACGATTCCAAAAACAATAAAGCCCGCCGAATGGCGGGCTTACCAATGATGACAATAGAAGATCTCCTCTATTCACCAAACTTGGTCACCAGAGACTCTCAAGCCTCAATGTTTAAACATATTCTCGCGATGCCAGCGCACGAAATGGGGATGCGGTCGCTCGTAAACACCCGTGGGACCGATCGCTCGCCCGGTCTTATTGATCAGTCCCTTAATGCTACCGCGATCATTCGCATGACGTGAGATGAGAATCTCGAGTTCATCAGATAGGCAAAATAGCCCTCAATCAAACATCCCGTGGGCCGTCCCGGATAAAGCAATCCCATTTGAAAGAATGTCAGGCCCATTCTCCCCAACAGGTCGGATGTGTGCGGCGTCAACTTCAGCACGTCCGCCATCATCGATCAACTTCAGCCCTGTTATCGCGCATCGTTTGTCGTAGGCTCGCAATACGAGCCGGCGAAACAGGCAATCTCGAACAATTCGAGACGATAGCTGTGTAATCCGCTCTCTACCCTGCTCAATTAGGCAAGGGGCATCAGTGCTGTCCGGAAAACCGTTTAGCAGTATGGTCTCACGCCGCTCGTCAGATCGTGGTAGCTCGAGCCCGTATTCCCCAGCCCAATCGACAGAACAGGATTGAGGTCGTCCGCTGCCGGATACTGCGCTCGACATTATGCTCGACCGTAGCGAGCTCATCCTAAGCGATTTTCCCATGATCGACGCATGAACCCGAGTGGCTTTCCAGTCACTTTCATATTAAATTCATTTTATCTTATGATTTGGGTACGCTTCCGTAGTTATACTGAGCACTATGGACTAATTCATCGATTAGCTGATAGGTTTCTCGGTATAAAATTGAGCTACCGAAATTGCTAAGCACTTAAAAAAACCGGTCCTGGCAAATATTCTCGCTCGAAAACGCTAACTTCGTAAGACTTCCCTACCCTCGACCCACACGCGCGCGATACTTTCCCTGCCGGCGTTCAGCACGATCTTAGCGGCCATCTCTTCTAACGTGTCTATCCCCGGCCAAACTTTTATAGGGCTAGCTGGGCGATTGGTATCAATAAGGATTGCATCAAAGCGAAAACCTGGAGCGAACTTTCCAACCGGCAGCCCGATTGCCTCGCCTCCACCGGCAGTCGCCAACCAGAGTGTCTCTGCCACTGTGACTGGTGCGCTATCTGCACCTCTACTTGCGGCTGGTAGCGACGCATCGACACCACTACTATGAGCCCGTGATGCCGTCAGGGCGTGGCGGCATGCATCTAGAACTGAAGGGCTATGCCCCCCGGAGATATCGCTACCCAGGCCAGTCCTCACCTTCATGTCGAGCCCTTTTCGCAAAGGAAAAACCGCATTGGCGAAGTAGAAATTCGACAACGGACAATGAGCCACGGCTGCACCCTTCTCACGGATGAGCTGGAGATCCTCTTCGTTGACGAAATTTGAGTGTGCAAGCACGGTATGTTCACGCAGCAACCCAAAATCGCGCAACACCTCACTGTCTGTACGGCCATGTCGGGAAAGAACGAAATCACGTTCCCAGTCACTTTCCGAACAATGTGTTTGAACCAGGCAGCCAGTTTCAGCAGCGAGGTCCCCTAGCCCTTGTAAAAGTGCATCGCTGCAGCTGGGGATAAAGCGCGGCGTAATGATCGGTCTGACTAACGCATCTTCCCTGCCATCCAAAGCACGTACACGGTCAATGAAGGCGCGTGTGTCCGCGATCGCCGTATGAGCGTTTTCATCGCGATAATATGCGGGACACTGCTCCGGATCATCCATTGCCACCTTACCTACAAAAGCACGTTGGCCTTCATCGAGGCAGATTTGAGCAAGCTCTACCGAAGCCTCGACATGCGTCGTGGCGAAATAAACCGCAGTCGTTGTGCCATGTGCTAACAGGCTACGCACCAGGTCGCGATACACAATTCGGGCAAAATCAACGTCTTCATACTTGGCTTCCAGCGGAAACGTATATTTCTGCAGCCAGACTTCAAGCGGTTCATCCAAGGCTTTGCCAAGTTGCGGCCACTGTGGAGCATGAATATGAAGATCAACAAGTCCTGGCATCAGAATGCTCCCCTCTTCCAGCTCAATCAACTGGTTAGAAGCCCTGGCATCCGCGACCAAGCGATTAAAGTCCGCTGTGCCGTCGATTTCGACACGAGAGATGATGCCTTTTGAATCAACCGCTATCGCTACGCGATCCATTGCCTCTATTCGGCCAAGCTCAGGGGTGTGGAAAGCAGCGCCGCAGATTACCGTATTATGCATAAAAATCCTCTATACCGCCCGTTAGCGAAGCTTTGGGAAAGCGGCAACAAAACATGGGATAAACCAAAATCGATGCGAATCTTCTAAGTGAATTATCTGTCCATTTCTATATTAAGATTTGTGACACGAAGGCGCCCAGGAAATAAAGGCCACCCCATATCCGAAGAGGGATTTAATGCATGGAATCACCGCAAGCATATGAGGGTGCGCTCGTCGCCGGACCTGATGATAAAATTCCTCCAGCAAAAGCCGCATTTCTTGGGCTTCAGCATGTCCTCGCGATGGACGTCTACATCGTGCCGTTTATCATTGCTTCGGTACTGGCGTTTAACGTCCCTGATTCAGCGGCGTTTATCCAATCGGGCTTTCTGGCGGCGGGCATCGCAACGCTTATCCAATCGCAATGGATCATGCGCCTTCCCATCGTTCAGGGTCCGTCTTACGTACCGATCGGTGCAGTCCTCGCTATTGCATTTGGTGCAGGTGGAGGAATTGCAGGTCTTTCAACTGTCATCGGCGCTTTGATCCCCGGCGCCATTGTTATTGCCTTGTTGGGATTAACAGGCGTCTTCCATAAGATTGTTGGCCGGCTCGTGCCACCGTTGGTTGGCGGAACGATCATCATCGTGGTGGGTATCGCGCTAATGCCAGTTGCGTTGCGCGAGAGCGTGTTCGCTGTTCACGGCACCGGAACTCTCACCCAGAACATCGCGCTCGCCGCAACATCAGCTGTGCTGCTTGTCGCAAGCATTGTTATCGGAATAAGCATGGGCACAAGCGGTAATTGGCTACGTGTTTCGTCTGTGGTCATTGCACTCGTCGGCGGATGTATCGCCGCCTCATTGATGGGGCGTTTCAGCTTACAGCCTGTGATTGACGCAGCATGGTTCAGCGTGCCCCGCATCGCATTCATTAATTTCGATGTAAGCTTTTCTATGTCAGCGATACTTACGATGATCGTGGTCTATCTCGTAGTACTGGCAGAAACCACTGGAACGTGGTTTGCAATTAGTGCAGTGACCGACAAGCCGTTGACTAAAGAACAACTCGACCGCGGTGCAATCGGTGAAGGGCTCGGCTGCCTGACGAGCGCATTACTCTGCAGCACACCTGTGACAGGATATTCGTCAAATGCCGGTATCATTGCAGTAACAGGGATCGCTAGTCGGGTGGCATTCGCTGCTGCAGGCGTCTTCCTTGTGCTGTTTGGTTTGATCGGTAAACTGGCTGCGGTGATCGCAGTCATCCCAGCACCGGTGATCGGTGGTGTTTTCGGCGTCGTGTGCGCAGTAATTGCGATCAATGGGTTTCGAGTCGTGCGTCATTGCGCAATGACAGAGCGCAACATGTTGGTCGTTGGATTGCCAATCCTGATGGCACTTTTTGCAACCTTGGTGCCGAAAGAATTTGTAGACAGCCTACCTGATCTCGTTCGTTATTTGCTCGGCTCATCGATTGCATTCGGTGCTATTTTCGCAATCATTCTGAACATGATACTGCCGCAGGAAAAATCGCTAAAGCTTTGATTGCTGCGAAAATCGCGTCTTTGCTCCGTCAGCGTTCCTAGCGAGTGAAATCGTAGGATGCTTGCGGGCTGCACGAGCCTTCAACTTCAATTGCACTCGCTATTGAATGGTACGCAACGTACTCGGGGGATTGGCTTGTGGTATGACCATCAGCCAGAAGCGATGCGCATTAGCCCGCAGCACGATGTGCCTATGTGTGGCGGCGGTTAGGTCTATAGCTATTGGCCGGAGCCCAATATAACATCACCGACATGGCTAAATGGCCCTAGAATGGCCGCTAGGTAAAAGGCTAGAAGTATCACGCTGTCGAAGTCCTCTCGGTTCAGGAAAGGAACCTCGTCTGTTGGGCATATCAGATATTCGCCAGACCTGCTGTTAACTACGGGCACATGGTCAAACGAACGAGCGGAGCCGCGGCGAAAACGCTGCATGAAGGGCATGATGCTTGCGAGTTGAGACCGAATAACGGACGAGCCGGAGATTGCTACTCACAAAGGAGCAGCTAGCACTGATATCTTTGCCAACTAGCAACAATGGCCTTCTTCGCCGCGCAGTATGTTGCCGCTGGGGCGCCTCTTTACAATTTCAAGTTATACCATATGCCAAATACTTAATTCAGATGTGTATTCGACTGATCTAGGGAACGTTTGGAAAAGAGGCACGTCGCTTCAGCGAAATACGAAATACGAAATACGAAATACGAAATGTTGGCAGCCAACGATTGCCTGGAATTGGAAGTGTGTCATCTTGACCGCCATATTTAATCGTATTGGTCAATCCTGTGTGTGCGAAGAATTGACTCAAGCAGGGGGCATGTTCACGCGCCTCCGCTGGCTATGAGCGTTGCCTGTGCGACGCGGAAGTTATCCTGGAGCGCCTTGTGGTTATCGAGCCCTTCGAGGGCATAAAGGTTAAGGAACTGGCGTCCGGCAAACAGCTGGCGGTCGACGTTGCTGAGGTCTGCTTCGTCGCAAACTTCTTGCCAGTGTTCGGCGATGGTCGTGATCTGATGTTCGATCAGCACTGCGGCTTCCGCCTCTTTCAGGTGATAGTCGGGAGCAGCAGCGAGCAAGGTGGCGATCGTGCTGGCACGGCGCTCACCCTTGATCAGCATAGCCTGTGTGGCTTCGTTGCCCGCGCGGCTTTGCGGGCAGATGTCATAAGCCGGCGTGAGCGTCAGCATCTTGCCATTCCAGAAAGCCGCATGATTGCGAGCGTTGTCGTCGGTATTGCCGCACAGCACGTTGAAGCAAATCCGCCCGTAGAGTTCCTTGAGCGTGTCCTTAGGGTCGGTGAAGCGATGGCGAATGAGTTCGGCGAGGTCTTCGTATGAGGCATAGCGGGCCATCATTTCATCAAGACCCAGCATGGTCAGAGCTGAGACCATGTCGTGCCGCGTCCAGCCATCCTTTGTGTGTGTACGGTCGAAGCGTTCAATAAGCAACACATCCTTATGGGCGGCGCAGGCCATAGACACGGGAGCGGCGTTGATTCCGCAGGCTGCTGCTAGCTTCATCGCGATGAACTCGGCCTTCACGACGCTATAGGTGTCGTTGGCAGCTGAGAATTTGGCGATGAACTTCTTTGTGCCATCGTCGATAAGCGCCTTGGGACGTGCACCGCCAATCGACGTGCCATGATGGATGGCCTGGTCGAGTGCAGGGGTTAGGGGGACGCCTTTTTCGATGAGGGCGGCAGCTTCCATGAGCTCATCAAGCGATGCTTGTGCGGCAAGGCGGGGGAAATAATCTGTGGCAGATACCTGGAAATCGAGGGCACCGATGCGGTCAGAGCCGGACTGGAGCAGAAAGGTCAGTTCGCTGAGCTCCGGCACGCCGGCGGCGTCCGGCTTTTTGCCCATCAGCCTGTTGATGATGACACGGCGGCCCCAGGCATCAGGCGAGCAGTCGCGGATGCAACTTGCCATCGTCAGGCCGTTGATGGGCGCAATGACACCTGCTTGGAGTGGAAGTTCAGGTTCGTAGATGGGAATGGCACTCTTCCGGCGGCGATAGCTGGCGCCGTAGGTAAAGAGCAGGCGCTCGCCAACCTGGTCGAGGCGGCCGGCCACCACCGGTTCCGTTGCCCCCGGTAGCCACATCCACACAAAAGCTTCGGTAGTGTCTGCCTTAGAAGTCATCATCGACCTCCTTCACGGCATGGCGTACGCTCTTCGGCAGCAGTGTCAGTTTTTCAACGAGTCGGGCATTGTGAATCTGGAGCGTGCGCTCGTCATAGTCGAACAGACGCACACCGACGAGTGAGGCAACCTCAAAGACGAGGCCTATCTCGGGACCCGGTGCGCCTTTTTCGATACTAGAGAGGGTGGTGCGGCTGATGCCGGCGCGGTCCGCCAGTTCCTGTGCGGTCAGGCCTCGCTCGGCACGGCCGACGCGGATCAGCTTGCCGATCATAGCAAGCGCTTGACGCGTAACTCTGGAATAGCTTCTCTGACGGGGCACAGTGATATCAGCTTTGTTCATTTAAGTGGACGTGAGGCCATCTCATGTCCGGATTCTTGTACATTGTGTCATAGCCATGACGTTTAATCAAGTTTTGTCCATCTAATTGGACATAAGGCTCGTTCGCGGCCAGATTTTTGTACAGAGCGAAGTAGAGCTGGGGTGGCGACCGTGCGATAAAAGTATATCGTGAATCGGGCTTTTATGAAGGTTGGATATACGGAGTACGGATCAGCGCTGTATTCAACGATCCATTCCAACCCATACTACAATAGGATGCCACTAACTTAATATGATGAGTAGCCAGCGGGGGGAAGTTCGTGAGGGTTTGCTCTCCTGTTACGCTTGCGACCGGAGCAGCCAATACATCATGAGCTGGAATTCGCGCGTTAGCAATCACTGGCGTACCGGCAAGAATATCATTGCACGGAACAACGATGTCGTGTGCATCATCCCGGATTCTTGCCCTCTCATACCTCCAGCCCTGGATCGCTATACCATTACCACCCCTTCGCCACTGCGCGACAGCTTTCCCTCTGATGCTTCAGATATAACGCCGGAGGGGATTTTCGGGAATGCAGAAAGCCTTCCAAAGAAGGAGCAACGATCGCCAGCGAAGATGAAATCTTCGTGCCAGCGATAAGATTTGGTTTATGTTTTGGAGATTTGGTTGCGGGGGCACGCAAATACCGATACCGACACTCACTAAAGGTAGCCATCTAGCAGCGTTTCAGGAATTTATACCAATACGCCTTTTCAACCAACTCTTGCAGATCGCTAGGCCCGATGCCTGTCATTAAACCGGCAGAGAGCACTAAGGTCGCAAAGCAGGCCGACAGTTACGAGGCCCTAACCAGACTATCCGATTGTAATGTTTGCTCTTATCAGTTGCGACAGGTTTCACCAACTTGGGGCATGCAATAGATACAGCTTGGATTATTGACAGTTCCTATATATCTGTTATTCTGGATATATGGAAAATGACACTGCAATTACGGCGCTGGCCGCCCTCGCTCAATCGACACGGCTCGATACATTCCGTCTGCTGGTGAAGCATGAACCTGACGGTGTTCCGGCAGGCGAACTGGCGCGCATTCTGGATGTTCCGCAAAACACAATGTCCGCGCATCTTGCGACGTTGTCGCGTGCTGGTCTCGTGAACGGCGAACGTCAGAGCCGTTCGATCATCTATCGCGCTGACCTCGACCGATTTCGAGAACTGACCCTTTTCATGATCAAGGACTGCTGTGGCGGCAGTGCCGAACTCTGTGCACCTCTTATAAAAAGCCTGACACCCTGTTGCGAACCAAAGACGGTCGCCCAGTAACACAAGGCCGCTGAATTCGGCCTTACACAAACGGACTGATAAAATGACGGATCGAGTCTACAACGTGCTCTTCCTGTGCACGGGCAATTCCGCACGCTCAATTTTGGGCGAAGCAATTCTGAACAAGGACGGCGAAGGTCGTTTTCACGCCTATTCGGCTGGTAGTCGGCCCAAAGGCGGCGTTCATCCTCTCGCAATCAAGGAACTGGACGCTCTCGGCTATTCCACCGAGAACCTGAGCTCAAAAAGCTGGGACGTGTTTTCAGTTAGCGACGCCCCTCAGATGGATTTCATTTTCACGGTTTGCGACAACGCTGCGGGAGAAGCCTGCCCCGTCTGGATTGGCCATCCTATGACAGCCCATTGGGGCATCGAGGACCCTGCCGCCGTCGAAGGAAATGAAGCAGAAAAACAGCGCGCCTTTGCGCAGGCGGCCCGTTTTCTGAAGAACCGAATATCAGCATTCCTGAGCCTTCCCCACGCCACGATAGACCGTATGGCGCTTCAAAATCATCTGAAAGAAATCGGCACCATGGAAGGTAGCACACAGACAAATGTGGAGAATAACTGATGTCCACATTCGAACGATATCTGACTGTCTGGGTGGCTCTTTGCATTGTCGCAGGCGTAGCTCTGGGCCACTTCTTTCCGACAGTATTCCATGCAATCGGATCTGCTGAAGTCGCCAGGGTCAACATTCCAGTCGCCATTCTCATTTGGCTCATGATCATCCCTATGTTGCTGAAGATCGATTTCAGCGCATTGAGACAGGTCACTGAGCACTGGCGCGGCATTGGCGTCACGCTCTTTATCAATTGGGCCGTCAAACCATTCTCTATGGCGCTTCTTGGCTGGTTGTTCATTGGCTGGCTGTTTCGCCCTTATCTGCCTGCAGACCAGATAGATTCCTACATTGCAGGGCTGATTATTTTGGCGGCTGCCCCTTGCACGGCAATGGTATTCGTCTGGTCCAACCTGACCAAGGGCGAGCCGCATTTCACGCTGTCACAGGTCGCACTGAACGATGCGATCATGGTTGTGGCCTTTGCCCCTATCGTCGGGCTACTGCTCGGACTGTCGGCAATTACTGTCCCGTGGGATACACTCGTTTTGTCGGTTGTCCTCTATATCGCCATTCCGGTGATTATCGCGCAAATCCTGCGCAAAAGCATTCTCGCCAGTGGTGGAGAACGAGCGTTCGATGCAATGCTCAAGACACTACAGCCCCTGTCCCTGGTAGCGCTTTTGGCGACACTCGTTTTGCTATTCGGGTTTCAAGGAGAGCAGATCATCGCACAACCCCTGATCATTGCGGTGCTGGCCGTTCCGATCCTCATTCAGGTCTATTTCAACTCTGGTCTCGCTTATCTGTTGAATCGCATTTCAGGCGAACAACATTGCGTCGCCGGTCCCTCGGCTTTGATTGGCGCATCCAACTTCTTCGAGCTGGCAGTAGCAGCCGCAATCAGCCTTTTCGGCTTCTCATCTGGCGCGGCGCTCGCAACAGTGGTTGGCGTTCTTGTTGAAGTGCCCGTCATGCTCTCTGTCGTCTGGATCGTGAACCGCTCAAAGGATTGGTACGAACGCGGTGCCAATCAAAAGCCAGTCACCGAAACAGGAAAACTCTGATGTCAGTTACGATCTATCACAATCCGAACTGTGGCACCTCTCGCAACACATTGGCCTTGATCCGTGCCAGCGGCGAAGAGCCTGTCGTCATTGAATATGTACAAAATCCGCCGCCGCGAGAACGACTGGTCGAACTGCTCACTGCAATGCAGATGACGCCTCGCCAACTCCTTCGCGAGAAAGGCACACCATATGCCGAATTGGGATTGTCCGATCCCAAATGGACCGATGATGAACTGGTCGACTTCATGATGGCGCATCCTATCCTGATTAATCGTCCAATCGTGGAAACGTCGCTTGGCACCAAACTGTGCCGTCCGTCAGAACTGGTTCTCGACATTCTGGAAAACCCGGTGTCGTCATTCACCAAAGAGGACGGAGAAGTCATCACCTATGAAAGAAAGTCGCGCTGACATGGACCTGCCGAACCTCGATCAGAATTCCTTCGCATTGCCTGATCTGGATGCATTACGCGCCGACTTTCCAAAGCATAAGCCTCGTATCCTTTTGCTCTATGGCTCACTTCGTGACCGTTCCTATAGTCGGTTTTTGACGCTGGAAGCGCAGCGCCTTCTGGATGCGATGGGCGCTGAAACGCGTATCTTTCATGCCAATGGTCTTCCTTTGCCAGACGACGGTTCAGCAGAGCATCCGAAGGTTCAGGAATTGCGCGAGGCAATGCTTTGGTCAGAAGGGCAAGTCTGGACCAGTCCAGAACGTCATGGAGCCATGAGCGCTGTCATGAAATCGCAGATCGACTGGATCCCATTGCCGGGTGGAGCAATTCGTCCGACGCAGGGCCGAACGCTTGCATTAATGCAGGTTTCTGGCGGATCGCAGAGCTTCAACGCCGTTAATCAGATGCGTATTCTTGGGCGCTGGATGCGAATGATCACCATTCCAAACCAATCATCCGTCGCAAAGGCATGGCAGGAATTTGACGACGCTGGACGGATGAAACCCTCATCATTCTATGATCGCGTGGTCGATGTGATGGAAGAACTAGTGAAGTTCACACTTCTGACGCGTGGCATCTCGGATCATCTCACAGACCGATATAGCGAGCGCAAGGAAGAAGCTGCCAAACTCGAAAAGCGTGTTTCGTTGAAATCAATATGAGCGCTGAACGGCTTCCCATTGCGGCCATCGCCGGTCTCGGCCTGACCCAGAATATCGGTTACGGCACTTTATATTATTCCTTCAGCATTCTCGCGCCATCCATGGCGCGGGACTTTTCCGTTTCCAACGAATGGATTTTCGGAGCGCTGTCAATTGCCCTGTTAGCAGGGGGCTTTCTGGCTCCCTGGTTAGGCAAATGGATTGATCGTTACGGCGCAGGTCGCATGATGACGATAGGCTCGATACTGGCCGCCGTCTCTCTCATACTGTGTTCGCTTTCTCCCAACGCTTTGGCGTTTGCAGGCGCGCTGACGATCATCGAAATCGCCGCAAACCTCGTCCAGTATGGAGCAGCCTTTGCATTATTAGTGCAATTGGCGCCAAATGTTGCCCAGCGTAGCATCACCTATCTGACACTGATTGCAGGCTTTGCCTCGACAATTTTCTGGCCCATCACAACAACACTTCAGCATTGGCTCACCTGGCAACAGACCTATTTGCTGTTCGCTTGCCTCCACTTGTTTCTCTGCGTGCCGGTACACCTTATGCTCGCGCGTTCCATTGCAAAGAGTGATCGGAAGCGATCAACGAATGGAACAGTCGCAGCCGCCTGTTCAGGTGATCTGCCTGCCCATCAACGGCGCAAAGGTTTGCTACTGGTTCTCGTCGCATTCTCGATGCAGGCTCTCGTTGCAGCGGCTATTCTGGTCCATATGGTGCCGATTTTGGGTGCGCTCGGTCTTGCAGGTTCTGCAGCTTTTATTGGCGCGATGTTCGGACCATCTCAGGTGGCCAGCCGCCTGATCAACATGCTCGGTGGCAAGAACCTTATGCCGATCAATCTGGCAGCAATCTCCGCCTCATTGATGGGTCTAGCCCTCATTGTTCTGCTATTCGGAGCTCCGTCCATTATTGCGACGATGATGTTTGCCTGTCTTTTTGGCTTTGGAAACGGTCTCTTCAGTATTGTCTCCGGAACCTTGCCTTTGTCACTGTTCGGCAGTGATGGCTACGGTTCCATGCAGGGCAAAATCATATCAGCCAGATTAATCGTGTCCGCCACTGCACCGTTAGCGATGGCTTCCAGTATAACGAACTTTGGTGCGAGCTGGAGCCTCACTATTCTGGCTCTTACTGCCGCTTTAGGCGTCGCGATTCTCACAGGATTGAAGTTGCTTCGTTGATGTCAGCTTACAGGAAAATGTGGTTGGAACTAAACCACGGCAGTAAAGCGCAATTCGCCCAACCCGGAAGCATCAAGCTGATCGATACAGTAAAAATCGAGGCCCAAGCCGCAGACCGCCCATTCCAAACCATTGAGGGACTTTCTGCTATGTCCACATCGCCTGCTTCTGCCAGTTTGCCGGGCGTGTAATTCGTTCATCGCCGTGACATAGTCACTTTATATTATCGAAATTCGATAACGATACTCGATGGAATGGATGCATTGGGATCATGTGGGCATATGGAACATCAATATCTGCTGAATGGCCTCATTCGCCTTCACGTTCTGCATCATGCGGCCGAAGGCGAGGTCTATGGACAGTGTATGATCGAAGAATTGGTCAATCATGGATACAAGCTGAGTGCCGGGACGCTCTATCCGATGCTGCGTTCGATGGAGAAGAAGGGCTATCTCATTTCCGAGAAGCAACGTGCGGGACGTTCCGTCCGGCACATCTATCGAGCGACGCCGCTTGGCCGGGAGGCATTGGAGATGGCACGCGGCAAGGTCCGCGAGTTGATCGGCGAGATGCTAGAACATCGCTGAGTCCATTTACCTGCATTCGCTCCATTGACACCATTTGTATCGTCCGGAGACCGTGATGACCGCACATGATAATTCAGCCCGTGCCGCGCAACCGGCTGCCGGATCGGCTCTTGAAGTCTTTCGAGTGTTTCTCAAACTTGGGCTGACATCCTTCGGTGGGCCAATCGCTCATCTTGGATACTTCCGCGATGAACTGGTGGTGCGCCGCAAGTGGATCAACGAGGAAGGTTATGCCGATCTAGTCGCACTCTGTCAGTTCTTACCCGGGCCGGCTTCGAGCCAGGTTGGATTCTCACTCGGTGTCTTGCGCGGCAATGGGCTGCTCGGCGGTTTTGCCGCCTGGCTCGCCTTCACGATGCCGTCGGCCGTGATCCTGTTTGCCCTCGCACTCAGCGCGGCGGCATTTACTGGAACTGCTGCGGAAGGTGTGTTGCACGGATTGAAGCTGGTCGCCGTCGCCGTGGTCGCCCATGCGATTTGGGGCATGGCTAAGAGCCTTACCCCCGATCGGGAACGCGCGGGAATTGCTTTGGCCGGGATCGCCATAGTGGTTTTCATTGGCGGCTCATTCGGCCAGATCGGTGCGATTGCGCTAGGTGCCATCGCCGGACTCTGGCTCTGCCGCGGTGAACTTTCCAAGCCAACGGGCCATCTCCGCTTTCCGGTTTCGCGTCGCAACGGGACGGTATCCCTCTTTCTGTTTGCTGCTTTTTTCGTGATCCCGCCGTTACTGGCCACGACGACCGGCCATCAGGCGGTGGCACTTTTTGACGCTTTTTACCGTTCCGGCGCTTTGGTGTTCGGAGGAGGACATGTCGTGCTCCCCTTGTTGCAAGCACAGGTGGTGGCACCTGGTTGGGTCACGAACGAATCCTTTCTGGCCGGTTATGGTCTGGCGCAGGCCGTACCAGGACCGCTATTCACCTTTTCCGCCTATCTCGGCGCGGTCATGGGGCCGACGCCCAATGGTCTAGCGGGCGCGTCCATCGCGCTCGTTGCGATCTTCCTGCCGGGTCTTCTACTGGTCTACGGAATGCCCCCCTATTGGGATGCGTTGCGATTGCGGCCGACCGCTCAGGCAGCCATGCGTGGCGCGAACGCCGCCGTCGTCGGCATCCTGGGCGCAGCCCTCTACGACCCGGTTTGGACAAGCGCGGTTTTTGCACCACGGCATTTCACACTGGCTTTGGCCGGGTTTCTCCTACTCACTGTCTGGAAAGTTCAGCCGTGGATCGTCGTCGCGCTCCTGGCCGTAAGCGGGATGTTGCTTCATGTAATCTGAAATTTCCTGTCACGTAATTCTTAAAACACGAAACGCAAACACGGGTGCTGATTTCTCTGGAAGAAATAGACGGAACGACTGCTTTGAGGAAGGTGTGAAGGCTACGCTAATGTCCGAAATAAAGCGCAAAGCTGACCGACATTTTTTGGCATCGGACCGAGCACGCCGGCGGAAATGGTGGCTCTACCCGCCCAGAACCTCGAAGGCTAGACCGCCCGACGATGGAAGGCATAAGACTCCCTTTGAATGGGATATCTTTGCCAAAGGGCCTTGAAAAAGTCGTCGATCTCCAAACTTGACATGGGATAATTTGGGCATGAGATTTCACGGAAGAGCTTCGATTGGCGGCGGCGACCACCGTGCTTCCAACGCTTCCGTCTTGGGCAAATACAGCCTCATGACGACATAAAAGATTTCGGCCGGAGCTGGCAGCCAGTTCGATTCCAGCTCCACTCCCGGGCTGACATGCTGCAGGTAGAGGACGATCTCGCCCTTGTCGTTCTTCTTGAGGTCAGCAAGCATCGCCGAGTTGATCAAGTAACGGTCGATGGGGTTGGCGACAAGGAGTTGTTTGGGCCTGTCATACATGGTGAGCGACCAGAAGGCATCGACCGGTGGAAGCGCCTCCTGGGTGAAGGTCAGGGTGTATTTTCCTGTCTTACCGTCTAGTAGTGCCTTCTGTGCATCGAAGGCATAGATGACGTAAAGTGCCTCTTGCACCGAGTTGCCGTAGATTCCTCCCTGCGCCGCTGCGGCGCGTGTCATGTATTGGCCCTTCATGAATTCAGGCGTGCCGAATATCTTGGATGAATCCGTCAGCCGGCCAGCCTCGTCGCGAATCTCCTTTTCCGTCGCGACCACCACCTCTTTCATTAGCGCCACAGTATCGGGTGAAACATCCGTTCCCGGCCACGTTGCTCTTTCGCGGATACCGAGCTTGGCAAGATTTTCCCGCTGCGCCTCATCGCCCGGATAAGGGGGCGCGAACTGAAGCAGGAATGCAGCAAGCTGCCAGTAGTTTGTGACCATCAGCTCATCCGAGATGGGCATCCAGTCGACGGCCAAAGGAGCGGCTGGAGCCGGCGTGCCGGCATAGGCGGAAAGCAACTGTGCCTTGTAGCTCGCCTGGATCTCCTTCACCTTGTCGAGATCATCGGACGAGAAGAGCTGCGTCCTGACGATGCCGATGGCGAGCGCAGTCGGCATTTCGATCACCCTCTTGATGCCCTTCGGCACGTCGCCCTTCCAGCCAGGGCCGGTGATGAGAAAATCTCCGCCGTCATTACCGTCGAGCCGCGTCCCAGGATAGTCGACATTATTGGTATAGAGGTCGATGAGTTGCAGCGAATAGTAACGGTTCTTCTCAATCTGCGGCATCGTTACCACGACGGGCTCCGCCCTTAGATCGAACACGATGAAAGAATAGGGCGTGTCCGAATTGGGCGTGATGATTGCCGTATCTGCTGGCGTGTAGACCCGTGCGATACTAACGAGAGCGTTGAGCGGACCTTTGTATTGGCTGCCGCGTGGTTCCAACGCGTACTGATACATGGTGAGGTAGTTTTTTACCAACGGATAGGTGTAAATATACGCCTCACGGGCCACTGCCCTCATGTCATCCGCAGCCAAAGCCGGAAGTGACGGCAGCGCCATTAGTGCAACGGTGCCCGCCAGAAAGCTACGACGCTTCATTTCACTTCCTCCGCAACGGGGAATTTCCAGCTTCCGTCGAGAATTTGCGTCTCTGGCCGATAGAGACGTACCATGTAGTTCCATCCCTCGGGCGTCGGCAGGCAGTTGGCGATTTTTCCGTCGCAAGCTCCAAACTGGATCGTGATCGAACCATCCGCGCTCTTTTGTGCAGTCACATTGTTCAGCGAATAAGCATTCAACTCGTTCGGCGTGAAGAAGCCGTCCTTGTTGTAGACCGTGACGGACCAAAAATCCTTGACCGGAACATCCTTCACAGTCAGCCGATAGACATTCTTGCCGGCGTTCTTTTCCGGCGTCACGTTGAGATAGAGCGCTTCCTTGTCCGGGTTTCCACCCCATCCAAGTGCTGCTCCAATCAAATGCCGTACCGGATCTACCTCGTCGCGCGATCCGAACATCTTCGCGGTTTGAGGTAGCAAAGCGCCTAGATCCAGGAGCGCGCGGCGGGTCTTGTCCCGACTTTTGCCGTCCCACTGTGGGATCTCAAAATTACCTTCTGCTTCCTGCTTGACCGTTACCGCATCCTGGAGTGCGTGAACCTTCTTCATGTCTTCGGCGTCGTCGGGATTAGCAAAAAAGCGGAAGGCTGCCACGACATAACGGGTCCCTATGTCCTTGCGCGTCAAGGTATGCGAACCAGCACCGTAATATACACCGTGGGCGTAGTGGTCCTCATCGATCACAAGGAGCGACACAAACCGGCTGCCGGTATCGGGTACATTAATAGTCACCGGCCCCGCGTCCAGATCGAAGACGGCCGAAGAATAGAGAGTATCCCGGTTCAGACGAATGACTGTCTGCTTGTCAAGTGGCGCCATTTCCCGCGTATGGTCGAACTTGCCAAAACCACCGTTCGCGGCGATGCCGGAAAAATAAAGGTCGCTCTCTGCGCGGACAAAGTTGTCGCTATTGACAAGGATTGGATCCGCAGCAGCTGGCAGGGCAGCAAACAGCGTCGCCGCCGCAATTGTCGAGATGTGTAACCTGGCAAGAAGCATGGGGTGTCCTCCAAAGTTGAATTTATAAAGACGCAGACGCGCCGACGACTGGTCAGAAGCGTAGGACAAGACCAAGGATCGGTCCCTGCTGCACCGCATCGAAAACAAAGCCGTCGTTGCTGTAGTCGACGCCGAGTGCGCGATAGCCAGCCACGGACGAAATCCTGTCGTTGAACTCATAGCCGAGACCGGCCGCTAGATCCCAGTCCAGGTCCGCCTGTCCGGCGCCGATTAGCCCCCAGGCACTAAGATAGAAGCTGTCCGACAGAAAGTACCGTCCGCGAAAACCTGCCATGGCGTCCACCCATGTGGCGCCGTCGCTACCCGAAACCCCGTCCAGAACGCCACCGGAAAAGGATATTTCCGTGCTCGCGCGCCAGACGCGAGCGCCGGCCACGAGGTCGAGATTGCTCCGCCCCTCCTGAAAAACAGCATAGCCCGCGCCGACAAGTCCGGCAAATGTCTCCGACGTGACATCGACTCGTCCCGCGACAACGCCCAGCGGTGTGGATGCTCCAGACGACAGCTTGGTGTACATGACATCGCCGAAGATGCTGAACCGGTCGTATCGCGCTTCGCCAATCGCCATGAACCCGAAGTCGAGATCCTTCAGAATGTCGCTGAAATCGGATTCGAGATGAACCGCTGGCAGACCGAACTGCCCAACATCGCCGGAGATGCTGGCACCCCAGAAATAAGGACTCGCCGCAAAAGTCCAACCATCAATCCCGGCCGGTTTGGCCTCAGGGACGATGAATGGCTGATGAAGGTCGGCAGCTTTGACCGATGCCCCCGCAGCAACGCTGAATAGTAATAGTGCCAACACTAAACAAGGCTTCATTGGCTTTTCCCTGTGTCAACAAATATGCATCTCGGCTCAGATTGGTATTCATCGTGGAAAGAGGAATGTGAGTAAGGTTCGCAATCGCATTTGTGGCAGGCTCGCCGCCTCATTTGCCGAGTAAAAACCAATGCCCCCAAGCCCATAGCCCCGCGCGAAGCTCACCGACGGGATCAGATTGCATATTCACAAACATTAGATTGTGCGGATCCCGACAATCTGTCATTTTTTTGAAAGTATATCATCAGTCTGTATTTCTGGTTATTTAATTTGCAACAGCGATGCAGGTATAGGGCGGTCAGCTTTTTGCCCGAACGTTTTTGAAAATGTGGAGAAAAATGTGCCGGTTATGACGCGAAAGAAGGCGGAAGAAGTCATGAGCAGGGGGCCATGGCTTGCAAGTATGAGCGATACATTTCGAACAGAACTGCTGCGACACGCGCATTTACAGAAGTTCCACCCTAACGAAATCATCTACCGGCACGGTGACCTGAGCGGAGGGATGTACGGACTTGTCGCTGGATCCCTGACCATAAATTCGGCGCCCAGCGACGCGACCCCCCGTCTGATCCATCTGGGGATGCCCGGCGCGTGGACGGGCGAAGGTCCTTTTTTGTCCGGCCAACCACGTCGTATTGAAATGAGGGCGCTTGGTGGCGCCTGGATGATGCATGTACCGCTCGAAGCTCTCGAAAAGATGGCAGCACGCGATTCCGGCGTCTTTCGCGCGATCGGCATGAACACTGTAATTACTGTTGATGTTCTTCTTCGCATCGTTCACGACTTGCAAAAGCGCGATGTTGTGCGCCGGATTGCTGCAGTGCTTCAACGGGCAGGCTGGTTGGGCGACATGACCATTGGCTTATCTCAAAGTGACCTTGGTGTCATGGCCAACGCTTCCCGGCAACAGGTCAACACGGCAATGCAACGTTTTGTTGCAGCCGGTTGGGTTAACCACACCTATCGATCTATCATTGTCGTTAACCCGGGGGCTTTGCAACGGTTTTCCGAGAACGAAGAATCCGAATAGAAACAATTGGGAAGGTTCCCGCTCTGTTTGCGTCTACGACAGTTTCCGACCCCATGTCAGCCGTCAATTTCATGGTGAGACTTCGCTGAAAGCTGCTCCTCGCAGCATATTGCGCTCATTCCCGATTCGGGCGATATTTGGTGCTACCTACAACATGGGGTAAATTCACTAATGACCGACGAACCGGCCAAGGGCCCAGCCTCCTACTTCCCTTCAATTGAAAAGAAGTACGGCCGTCCCATCGTCCATTGGCAGGATTTGGTACGTAAGGGTCTCCCGGCAAAGCACATGGATCTCGTCGCAATGTTGAAGAACGAGCATGGAATGGGACACGGGCACGCTAACGCAGTTGTCGCACACACATTGGCGCAGGACAAAAAGTAACCTGACGACGGCGGTCAAATGGCTCGCCGCCGCCCGGGTTGCTAGCGACATTGTTTGGAGGTTGCATGGCGAACACTTTTCCACACGGCACTGTTCACGAGGCACGCGCGGATCTTCAGGCGGCCCTGCAATCGGATCCGAATGTCTTCGTGCTGTGGGAAAGCCTGACGCCGCTCGGCCGGAATGAATTCATCTGCTGGGTGGATGATGCGAAACAGCCAAAGACGCGCCAGCGTCGCATAGAGCGAACCTGTGACGAACTGTTGGAGGGAGAGAAACGCCCATGCTGTTGGGCGGGCTGCGTTCACCGCACCGACAAAGCGCCAAGCCGATGGCAGCAGGCAGTCTTGATTGATCAGCAGGGGAAGAACAGGCCGTAAACCTGAGAGCGAATGTCCCGTTGCCATTCTTCCCAAGAAAAAGCTGCCCGACCGCTGCCCACCCCTTCGCAGTCGCTAGTAGTATGAAAAGCGAAATGACCGCCTACAGAAAACTTTTCGGAAGCTCGAACGTCCGGCATGAAGGCGCAAAGCTGCCTTTCGATTGTCTTGGATGCTTCATAACAACCCGCGCTAGACAAACATCAACATATACCGCCAGGCTCGCACTTTTTTGGGTTGTCCCCTGCCCCAAACTACGGTCGTTACATATTGTATGTGGTTGCGTTTGAAGCCACCCCCGATTTGAACCAATTTTGGCTAAGGCACTGTAATAACTGATGAAACTAGATTTTGGTAAGTTTGATGGATTTCAGGCAACAAAAAACCCTCAGCCAACCGTTTGAATTGATTGAGGGTTTTGGGTTCTATTTGGTTGCGGGGGCAGGATTTGAACCTGCGGCCTTCAGGTTATGAGCCTGACGAGCTACCGGGCTGCTCCACCCCGCGCCAGGGTGTTTATTATGAACCGGTTGGGTATTTTTTCGCGGTTGCCGCGTTGAATGGTCTGTTTTGTATGGTTTTGAGAAGATGATTGATATTTGTGTGCTTAGCAGACCTGGCAGCGACCTACTCTCCCGTGTCTTAAGACAAAGTACCATTGGCGCTGGAGCGTTTCACGGCCGAGTTCGGAATGGGATCGGGTGCAGCCGCTCCGCCATAACCACCAGGTCGGCGAAGAACACAAATATGAGAAGCTGTTGTCTTTCGTGCTGATATTGAGTTGTTTTCAGGCGCTGATAAACAATAAGCACACGACTGTGTGCCGTCGCTTGTGCGACGCGCCGTCCGCAGCGAAGCAGCGTTAGCTGCGACAGCGTGAGGACAAAACAAACTATCGAACTTCGTTCGATGGATATTGTAAATGGGAGTGATCAAGTCGATCGAGCTATTAGTACCGGTAAGCTACATGCGTTGCCGCACTTCCACACCCGGCCTATCAACGTGGTAGTCTTCCACGGCTCTGATAGGGAATAC